>CAZFGT010000006.1:0-6555 GCA_964518505.1 uncultured Anaerolineaceae bacterium
TCGTCAGGGGATACAGCCGGGTCGCCGTGCCGCCGGCCAGGATGAGGCCCTTCACCGGTCCATCGTAGCCCGCGTCAGGAGCCGCGGCGCGAGAAGAGGCGCGGCAGACGGTGCTTCCAGCCGCTCGGCAGGACGGTGTCGATGGCATCGTCGATGGTCACGATGCCCTCGAGGCGGCCTTCATCGTCGACCACCGGCACGGCCAGCAGGTTGTAGCGCGCGACCGCCTGGGCCACCTCGTCTTCGTCCGCCAGCACGCCCACCGCCACCGGCTCCGGGAACATGAACGTGCGCACGAGGGCGTCCGGGGGCGACACGATCAGATCGCGCAGGGAGACGACCCCCACCAGGTGTTCGGCGTCGTCGACGACGTAGATGTAGTAGATGGTCTCGGCGTCGGGCTCCAGTTCGCGCAGCCGCTGGATCGTCTGCTCGGCCGTCAGGTCGTCGCGCACGGCCACGAACTCGGTCGTCATCATGCCGCCCGCCGAGTCCTCGGGGTAGCCCAGCAGCTCGGCCATCTCCTTGGCCTCGGTGGGTTCCATGAGCGGCAGGATCTCGTCGCGCGCGGTCCTTGACAGGTCGGCGATCAGGTCGGCGGCGTCGTCGGGGCTCATCTCCTCGAGGATGTCGGCGGCGCGCTCCGGGAGGAGGTCCTCCAGCACCTCGACCTGCGTGTCGGGCTCCATCTCCTCGATGGCGTCGGCGGCGGCCTCGTCGTCCAGGCTGGCCAGGACACCGGCCCGGTCGCGCGGCGCCAGCTGGTCGATGATCGAGGCCAGGTCGGCCGGGTGCAGCTCGCGCAGGCCGGCGTGGGGCACGCGCAGCCGGATGGAGGCGATGGAGGTCTCGACCGGGTCCACGTCCTCCCAGTCGATATAGCGCTCCGGCAACGGCAGGCGCAGGTTGCGAGCGATCGTGCGATACGGTCCCTCGATGCCCAGCCGCCGCAGCAGGCCGGCGGCCCCCACGTCGACCGCCACGAGGTGCAGCATCCCCTCGAGCTCATCGAGGCGCAGGTCGTTCACCCGCACGACCTTGCGCCCGTCCAGGTCCACGATCTGCTTGTCCTGCAGGTCCGCGTTGAGCAGCAGCTCGTTGGGTCGCTGGCGGAACTTCGTGATGTCGATGCGGTCGGTGTTGAGCGTCGCCCCGGCGAGGTCGAAGGAGGCCACGTCGGACCAGGGCAGGAAGATGCGCCGGCCGTCGGTCCGCACGACGAGGCCGGTCACCGGGGGGTAGCGGTCGCCGATGGCCACGATCAGGTCGGCCACCTTGCCGATGGCCTCTCCCTGCGGGTCGCGGACGGGGCGGCCCACGACCTGGCTCAGGTAGAACTGCATGCGGAACCTCGTCGGCGGGGATGCCGGGGCATGCCGGGGGGACCGCAGGCAGTGTAAGTCGGCGCGGTGGGGAGCGGCAACCTCGCGCCGGCGCGACCCGCAGCGGCCAGTACGTCCGGGCCACGCCGGGGTACCTCTGGTCCTCTCCGCCGGCGACCGGCCACTCCTACGATCGGGCCGTGGACGAGCCCATGCCGCCCCGCCATGCCCCGCGCCAGTCGTCGGGGCACGCCCATGGGATCCGCCACCGGCCGGTCGGCACGCCACCCCCCGAGGCGCCCGCCGGCAACGAGCGGTTCTTCAGTTCGCTGGCGCATGCCGCGGCGCGCCTGTCGGGCAGCCTCGAGCGTGCCGCGATCCTCCACATCGTCGTCGGCGAGGTGGCCGAGACCCTCCAGGTCGACGCGGTCACCGTTCGCCTCATCGACGACGAGGGCCGCCTGCCGGTCCTGGCCTGGGCCGGCCTGCCTGCCCGCCAGGCCCGACGCCTGCCCCCGTTCGCGGTCGACGAACCGTGGTTCGCCCGGCTGCGGCGGAGCCCGCGGCCGTGGGTCCGCCACCGCCTCGCCTCCGACGACGCCTACGACCCGGACCTGCGCTTCGAGGCCTCGGCTGTCGTGCCGCTGGTCCAGGAGCGCCAGGTCATCGGCCTGCTGTCGGCGGTCCGGCGCGTCGCCCGCGACTGGGCCCCCGAGGAGGTGGCCTTCCTGGAGGCCGTGGCAGGGCAGGCCGCCATCGCCCTCCACAACGCCGATCTGTACGAGGAGGCGCACCGCTGGGCCGGGCTCCTGTCGGTGGTCCAGGCCTCCGTCAACCGCATGAACCGCCTCACCTCGGTCGCCGAGATCGGCCAGGCGGTCGTGGAGGAGACCCGTCGGGTCGTCGACTACCACAACTGCCGCGTCTACGTCATCGAGCCGCCGGATGTCGTGCCCATCGCCTTCAAGGGCGACGTCGGCACGTACGACACGATCCCGGTCGACGTCCTGCGGACGCGCATCGGCGAGGGCTTCACCGGCTGGGTGGCGGAGCACGGCGAGCCGCTCCTCATCCATGACGCCAACGCCGACCCGCGCGGCGCGACGATCCCCGGCACCGACAACGTCGATGAGTCGATGGTCGTGGTGCCCATGAAGTACGACGACCTCGCCATCGGCGTGGTGACCCTCTCCAAGCTCGGCCTGCGGCAGTTCGACCTGCGCGACCTGCAGCTCATGCAGATCCTGGCCAACGCCGCCGCCACGGCCATCCAGTCGGCGCGCGCCCTGGCCGAGACGCGGCAGGCCGCCGAACGGATGCAGAACCTGCTGCACATGTCGAGCGAGCTGACGCTCAGCCTGGAACCGGCGACCGTGGCCGATATCCTGGCGCGGCACCTCTCGGAGGCGACCGGCCTCGACGAGTGCACCATCAGCTTCTGGGAGCGCGAGACCGACCGCATCGTGTCGTGGGGCTTCTGGCCGCCGCGCGCCGCGGCCGACCGCACGGAGATCTACGACCTGGGCGCCTTCCCCGAGACGCGGCGCGTGCTGGAGCAGCAGGTGGCGGCCACCATCGACCGCCACGACGAGGCGGCGGATGAGGCCGAACGCGACGAGCTGGGGCTCCTGGGCTTCGACGGCATGTGCATGCTGCCGCTGGTGGCCAAGGGCCAGTCGATCGGCCTCATCGAGCTGTACGGGCGCTTGCCGATCCACCTCGACCCTGCGCAGCTCGACCTGGCCCGGGCGATGGCCAATGAGGCCGCCATGGCCCTGGAGAACGCTCGCCTGTACGAAGCCGCGCGGCGCCTCGCCGATCGCGACCCGCTGACGGGGTTCCTGAACCACCGCGCCTTCCACGAGCGCCTCGGCGAGGAGATCCTGCGCGGCCACCGGAGCCGCCGCCCGGTCGGCCTGCTGATGCTGGACGTGGACGACTTCAAACTCGTCAACGACACGCTGGGCCACCAGATCGGCGACCAGGTCCTCCGCTGGGCCAGCGAGTGCATCGCCGCGACCCTGCGGTCGACGGACGTGGCGGCGCGCTACGGCGGCGACGAGTTCGCCGTGATCCTGCCCGAGGCCGAAGCAGCCGATGCGCAGCAGGCCGCCGCGCGCATCATCGAGACGTTCGCCGCCAAGGCCTTCCAGACCGAAGCTCGCGGCGAGGTGCCCATCGCCGTGTCGATCGGCGTCGCCGCCTACCCCGTGGATGCACGCTCGGCCGGCGACCTCGTCGGCGCGGCCGACGCCGCCCTGTACAGCGTCAAGCGCGCCGCCGGTGGCGCCTGGGCCCTGGCCGGGCAGCCGGAGGTCCCCACGCCGGCCCCCACGCTGGTCCGCGCCGCGGTCTGAACCGCCCGCGGGCGGCGCTCGGGTCGACGCCCCGCCCGACCGTCACGTCGGGCACACTGGGGCGATGCCGGCCGACCCACCCTACCCCCTGCCCCCGGACCCCGAGGCGCCGCCCTACGACACGCGGCCGCGAGCCTCGCGAGGCGACGACATCCCGCTCCTCTCCAACCGCACGCTGGCGCGACTATTCGCCGAGGCCGGCGACCTGATGGATCTCAAGGGCGAGTTGGTGTTCAAGGGCGTCGCCTACCGCCGCGCCGCCGAGGCCATCGAGCGCAGTCCGGTAGCCGTCGCCCAGGCCTACCGCGCGGGCGATCCGCCGCGCCTGCCTGGCGTGGGCGCGGCCATCACCGACAAGCTCGCCGAGCTCGCCGACACCGGCCGGCTGCGCTTCTATGAACGGCTGCGGCGCGACGTGCCGGCCGGCCTGCTCGACCTGCTGGACGTGCCCGGCCTGGGGCCGCGGACGGTCCACCTGCTGCACACCGAACTCGGCATCACCGACCTGGCGGGGCTGGACGCGGCCGCGAAGGCGGGCCGCATCCGCTCCGTGCGGGGCCTCGGCCAGCGCACGGAGGAGCGCATCCTGGGCTCGCTGGCCGACCGGGCGGAGGCGGGCGGCCGGCTGCGGCTGGGCCAGGCGGCGGAGGTCCTGGGCCACGTCTTCGGCGGCCTGGAGGGTACGCCCGGCCTGCTCGGCCTGATCCCGGCGGGGTCGTTCCGGCGACGCCGCGAGACGATCGGGGATCTCGACGTCCTGGCCGAGACGGAACAGCCCGACGCGCTCGTGACGCGATTCGTGGAGCTGCCCGAGGTCGAGAACATCCTCGGCCGGGGCTCGCGGAAGGCCGCCGTGCGCCTGCGCCGCGGGCCGCAGGTCGACCTGATGCTCATGCCCTCCGGCGAGGGCGGGGCCTACCTGGTCCACTTCACCGGTTCGGCCGCCCACAACATCCGCCTCCGGGGACGGGCCCGTGACCGGGGCTGGAGCCTCTCGGAGCAGGGCTTCGTGCGCCTGGGGGACGACGGCCAGCCGCTGTCCGGCGCGGCGGCCGAGCGGCGGACGTTCGAGACCGAGGCGGAGGTCTACGACTTCCTTGGCCTGGCGTGGGTCCCGCCCGAGCTGCGCGAGGACACCGGTGAGATCGAGGCGGCGGAGGCCGGCACCCTGCCCCACCTCGTGGAGCTGGCCGACCTGCGCGGGGACTGCCACAGCCACTCCGATTGGTCCGATGGCCATGCCTCGCCGGAAGCGATGGCGGAGATCGCCCGCGGCCGGGGGCTGTCGTACCTCGTGCTGACGGACCACACGCAGAGCCTGGGCATCGCCCACGGCCTGGATCCGGAGCGCGTCGAGCAGCAGCGCACGGTGATCGGCGAACTCAACGAGCGGTACCGGCGAGAGGAAGAGGAGGGGAGCGCCCCGGCCGGCAGTCACCCCGACGGTTTCCGCCTGCTCCATGGCTGCGAGCTGGAGATCCGCGCCGACGGGCGCCTGGACTACCCGGACCGCCTGCTGGCCAGCTTCGACGTCGTCGTCGCCAGCCTCCATGTCGGGCGCAAGCAGCCCACGGCGCAGCTGATGGCGCGGTACGCGGTCGCGCTCGCCAACCCGCACGTCGACATCATCAGCCACCCGTCCGGCCGCAAGCTCGGTGAACGGGATGACCTGGACCTGGACTGGACGACCTTCTACGGCGAGGCCGCACGGAGCGGCACGTGGCTCGAGATCAATGGCTCGGATGAGCGCCTTGACCTGGCCCCCGAGCGCGCCCGTGCCGCGCAGGCGGCGGGCTGTCACTTCACGATCGACTCGGACGCCCACTACCTCCACGAGTTCGACAACCTGGCCTGGGGCACGGCCATGGCCCGGCGCGCCTGGCTGGAGGCCGGCGACATCATCAATACGCTGCCCCGCGAGGCCTTCCTGGAGGCCGTTCGCGCGCGCGACTGACGCACGGGTTTCGCGCCGCCCGATCGAGCACGGCAGGTGGCGCGACACGACACCGAGACGCGATGGGGGCCGCTGGCCCGCGAGGTCGGTCGGGGCGTTCAGCGATGGTGAAGATCAGACCCCCAGCAGGAAGTCGGCCGCGACCTCCAGCGCCGCGTCCAGGTGGCCGCGGAGGCCGTGGACGGCGCCCGGGAAGACCACCAGGCGTCCGTGCGGCAGCGTCTCGGCCGCCGTGCGGAGCAGGTCGATACGGGCGAACGGGTCGCGGTCGCCCGAGAGCAACAGGACGGGGCAGCTGATGGCCGGCCAGTGGGCGACCCGTGAGCCCAGCTCGGGCTGGCCGGGGCGGTGGACGGGGTAGCTGAAGCAGACCAGCGCCGGCACGTGCGTACGACCGGCCGCCAGGCTCGCCATGCGGCCCCCGAACGAGTGGCCACCCAGCGCAAGGCCCGGGTCGGCCGCGGCGGCGGCGAGGAAGATCTCGACCGCCGCCTCGGGTCGGCCGCGCGGCAGGTCCACAGCACGGCCGTCCACGCCTCGCTTGGCCAGCGCGTCCACGTACGGCTTCATGGATGCCGCGGTGCCGGAGGCGCCGTGCCCGAGGACGATGCGCGCCGCCAGGGGAGTCACCCGGCCATCGTAGCCGGGCGAGGCTGCCATCCGCGCCGCCGTCGGCGGGCCCATGGCGGACTGGCCGCGGCCCCCGCTCGTGAACATCCGGGGTTCGTAACGACGAAGGAGCCGACCGCCAGGCCAGCGGAGCGACCGCTCCTTCCCCGCGGTGAACATCCGAGGTTCGTAATGACGAAGGAGCCGACCGTCAGGCCAGCGGAGCAGCCCCTCCGTCGCCGTTGTGAACGTCCGAGGTTCAGGAAGGGGATGGAGATGCCTGGAACCATCCTTCCGTCGTCGTTGTGAACAT
>CAZFGT010000006.1:6655-71687 GCA_964518505.1 uncultured Anaerolineaceae bacterium
GGCGCCGCCATGCGCGGCGTGGGCCAGGCGCCGCCATGCGCGGCGTGGGCCAGGCGTGGGCCGACCCCGGCCGAGGCCGTCCCCGGCCCGCGGGCGCGGGACCGTAGACTCGCGCCATGCATGACCGTCGGACGCGCCTGCTGAACCTGACGGCCCTCGTGGTCGCGCTCAGCGTGCCGGTGGGCCTGCTGGACGGACCCGCGTGGTGGCTGGGCGTGGCGGCGCTGATGGCGGCGACGGCGGTGACGACACGCGCGTCGACCGATCGCTCGTGGCACGGGCTGCCGTTCGCCCCGGCGGCGCTGCCCATGCTGGCGGCCTTCAGCGCTGCCGGGCTGACCCACCTCGCCGGCGACGGTGCCCTGTGGCTGCTCGCCCTCGCCTGCGGCGGAGCGCTGGTGGCCCTGACGCTGCTCGCCGAGGCGCGCCTGGCCGGCCCGGCGGACGATCGGCGGGCGCGGCTGGAGCGCCAGGTCGTGCCCCTGGCCATCGTCGTCGCGTTCGCGGCCTTCCTGTCCGCGGCGGGGGCCATCACCGGTGGTCTCGCCGACGTCGCGGGCCAGCCGACCGACACGGCCCTCGGCGCACTCACGGTCTCCGGCGTCCTCCTGCTGGCCCTGGCCGACGCGGCGGTGGCGGCCGCCCTCGGCTACCGGCTCGCGGCCCTGCGCACGACGAACCTCAGCGAGGCGCTGCGCATCGCCGGCACCTATGCCGTGGTCACCGGGCTGGGGGCGGCGCTGCTGCGCGTCCTGGAGCTGCCGCGGCTGTTCGGCCCGGCCGTGCTGGCCGGCGTCTTCTATCTCTGGAGCGCGTACCGCGATGCCTCGGCGGCCCAGCGGCGGACGTCCGCGTGGCTGCTGGAATACGGGCTGCTGGCGGCCGCCCTGGTACTTGTGGTGGGGTGGAACCTGTTACTCCATTGACCCGTCCGGAGAGTCCCTCCGGCCGAGTCTGGTGCGGCCGCGGGACCATCGGGCTATTCGTCCGCGGGCCCCGGCGTGCGACAACTGGGGGCGCCCGGAAGCACCGGCGCTCCTGACGGCTGGCCGCCGTCCGACAGGTGTGCACCGCGATCGTTTCGACCACCCGCGTCGCGTCCGCAGCACCCCCCGGTGGGCCGTCTCTGCGCGCCCTCGGCACGGGCCTGGCCCTGGCCATGCTCACCGCCGTCCTGGTGACCCTCGTGGTGGCGATCGGCATCCTGCCGGCCCTTGGCTCGAGTGCCTCGCGGGGCGGCGCCGGGACTCAGAGTGCCTCGAGTGGGAGCACGGTGGCTGGCGGCCTGGACGAGGCTCGCTCGTCGGCCCTGGCCATGGCGGGCGACCCCAGTGCCGCCGAGGTCATCGCCGCGAAGCCGGGCGCGGCCCCCTCCAAGGGCGCCGTCACCGCCCTGCAGCAAGCCTTCACCGCGGCGGGACCGGCCGCCGTGCGCCTCATCCTCAGCGACGCGACCGGCCGGCCGCACCTGGTCTGGACCGGCGCCGGCGCGGGCGCCGTGCCGGCCAGCCAGCCGGCCCAGCCGCTGCCCGCCGTGGGCACCGCCACCGTGTCGGCCCCGTTCGTGGCCCCCGATGGCGACCACCAGCTCACGGTGGCGACCGGGGTCAGCGGCACGGTCTCCGGTCACGCGGTGAATGGCGCCGTCCTCCTGACGATCTCCCTCGATGCGCTCAGCGCCGCCGCGCCGCCACCGGCACCCGCGATCGCCCCACCCAGCGGCCTCCCCGCGGCGCCGTTCTGGGCCGTGGTCCTGGTGGTGCTCCTGCTGGCCGGGGCGTGGGCCGTGCGCCGAGTCCTGCGGCCGGCACGCGAGATGGTCGAGTCACGCGCCGACCTCGAGCAGCGCTACCAGGAGGCGGTGGCCAACGCCTACCTGGACGGCCTGACGGGCCTGGGCAACCAGCGCGCCTTCGCCGAGGCCTTCGAGCACGGCCTGCAGGCGGCGTCGCGCGACCACCTCCCGCTGGCCCTGCTGCTGATCGATCTCGACGACTTCAAGCGGGTCAACGACACGGACGGTCACAGTGCCGGCGACGCGCTCCTGCGCCGCTTCGCGCGCCTCGTCGAGGGCACGGTCCGGCGGACGGACCGTGCCTACCGGCTGGGCGGCGACGAGTTCGGCGTGCTCATGCCGGCGACCGACGCCGACGGGGCGGCCGTGGTGGCCAGGCGTCTCCTTGCGGCAGCGCTCGAGCCGCCCCGCGAACGCGACCCCGGCCGCAGCACGGCGGCCCCCAGGGGCGTCTCGTTCTCGGCCGGCATCACGGCCGCCCCGCATTTCGGGACGACCCAGGTGGAGCTGTATCGCCAGGCCGACGCGGCCCTCTACTGGTCGAAGCGCCACGGCCGGACCGACGTCACGATCTTTGACGCGGGGCGCCACGACCTCGGGGCGCCACTGGCCTCCGTCGACGACGCGACGGCGATCCAGACCGTGCTGGACGAGCGCCTCCTGCGGGCCGTCTTCCAGCCCATCGTGGCCCTGGCGACCGGCCGCATCATCGGCTACGAGGGCCTCATCCGGCCCACGCGGAGCGCCTTCCCCGACCCAGGGGCCATGTTCGTGGCGGCCGAAGCCTGCGGCCGCACCCTCGAGCTGGACCGGGCCTGCCTGGAGACGGTAGCCGCCGCCGCGGCGGCGATCCCGGCCGACAAGTGGGTCAGCCTGAACCTCTCGCCGCGCACGCTCGAGGCACCCGAGTTCAACGCCCTGGCCCTGTGCCGGCAGCTGGCCCGCCTGGGCCTGCCCTCCCAGCGCATCGTGCTCGAGCTGACGGAGCGTGAGGCCATCGAGGACCTCGAGCGCCTCCGCCACAACCTTGAAGGCCTGCGCGCCCTCGGCGTGCGAGTGGCGGCCGATGATGTGGGGGCCGGCAACGCCGGCCTGCGCCTGCTCAGCCTGGTGGCCTTCGACGTGGTCAAGGTGGACCTCTCGCTGGTCCAGGATGCCGCCACCCGCCAGACTTCCGCGCACGTCCTGGAGACGCTCCAGGAGATCTCCGCGCGGCGTGGCGCGATGGTCATCGCCGAGGGCCTGGAGACGGCCCACCAGCTGCAGGTCGTGCGCGCTGCGGGCATCGAGGCCGCCCAGGGGTACCTGCTGGGGCGCCCGGCAGAGGCCGTCGACCACGACACCGTGGACCTGGACGCCCTCGCCATCGGCGACCACGTGCGGCGGCTCTACGCCGGGTCGGCCCAGGGACCCGGGCCCGACCACCACTGACCGCTCGTCCGGCGTCGGCCGTTGCCGACTCGGGCAAGGTGTGGTACAACCGGATGTCATCCCCGTGCCCTGTCCCGCCGCGTCCCGCCGCGCCCGACCCAGCTGATCGAAGGAGCCCATGAGCCTTACGCCTGCCGCCGAATCTGCCCCGAACCCGGTGCGCCTCAAGCGCCAGCTGGTCGACCAGGCCATCGACGCCGCGCGCAAGGCCGACTGGGCGGGTGCCGCGGAGATCAATCGGCGCATCCTGGAGCTGGGCCCCGACAGCCCCTCGGAGAACCGTCTGGCGAAGTCCCTGTGGGAGCTTGGTGAGCTGGCCGAGGCCCGCGTGCACTACCAGGCGGCCCTCGCGCTCGACCCCACCAACCGCATCGCCGAGCGTAACATCGACCGCCTGCGGGTCCTTCTCAACGAGGCCGGCGACCGCACCACGCCGGCCAAGGTGGGCAGCAAGGCGCCCGTCTCGATCTTCGTCGAGGAGACCGGCAAGACCGGCTTCGCCGGCCTCTACGACCTGGCCCGGCCCAAGCAGCTGGCGCAGGTCAACCCGGGTGACGCGGTCGAGCTCGTGCCGCGGGCGGCGGAGCTGCGCGCGACGTCCAACGGCGTCGAGATCGGGGCCGTGGAGCGCTCGGTGGCGGCACGCC
The DNA here is from genome assembly GCA_964518505.1 of uncultured Anaerolineaceae bacterium. Taxonomy (GTDB): domain Bacteria; phylum Chloroflexota; class Limnocylindria; order Limnocylindrales; family CSP1-4; genus DASPUH01. Next base: position 10,529 of record CAZFGT010000006.1, read on the forward strand.
TGCTCAAGCTGATGGCCGACGGCAACCAGTACGCGGCCGGCGTGACGAGCCTGGGCGACCGCGACGTGCGCATCATCATCCGCGAGATCTACCAGGACCCGCGCAACTACGGCAAGGTCTCGTTCCCCACCGCGGCCAAGGCCTCGGACCTGCGGCCGTACACCAAGGGCACCCTCATCCGCGAGGAGATGGACTTCGAGGAGGACCTCGACCTCGACGATGAGGACGAGGAGATCGACGACATCGAGCGCGTCCTGCCGGTCGAGGTGACCGAGGAGGAGGCCTTCATCGAGGAGCCTGAGGATCTCGAGGAGGAGTAGTCGCCGCCGCGCCACCCGGCGCGGCTAGACTGCCGTCGATGGCGGAGCCGCTCTCCTCGCTCATCCGTCCGGACACCGGTCCCAGCCTTCCCTTCCTCGCCCGGCTCGCGCCGCCTCCGGCGCCGAACCTCCTGGCGGCGGAGCTCGAGGGTCGGTCGAGTCCCGGGGACGTCGTCATCGACCTGTTCGGGCGCGGCGGCTGGGTCGCCCGGGCGGCCGTCGGCCGCCTGCGCCGGACGCTGGATTTCGAGTCCATGGCCCTCACCCGCCTGGTCGCCGAGGTCGTCCTGCGCCCACCGGATCTGCGCCACTTCGACGCGGCTGTGGGGTCGCTCGGGGCCCAGCCGCGTGGCGAGAGCGGCCTGCGCCAGGCGCTCAACGCCTCGTTCGCCTCCCGCTGCCCCACGTGCGGCCGGCCCATCGTGGTCGACGAGTTCGTGTGGGACGGCGACGCCCCGTCGCCCTTCCGCAAGACCTACCGCTGCACCGCCTGCCGCGACCAGCTGGGCGGGGGTGAACAGCGTTCGGCCCCCACCGACGACGCCGACATCGCGCTCGCCACCGCGCTGGTCGGCTCGGCCGAGGCGACCCGGGCGCGCGAGGCGCTGCGGGAGCGCTTCCCTGAGCCGGAAGGCGCGAACGACCTGGCCGACCGCATCCTGGACCTGTATACGGCCCGCTCCCTGGTGGCCCTGCAGGCCATCCTCGAGCGCATCGAGCTGGACCTGCGCGCCGCGCCGATCGAGGCCGGCCTGCGCCTGGGCCTGGCCCATGCCCTGCTGCCGGCCAGCCGGCTGCACAGCTATCCCGGCCGCGTCGGCGCGCTGCGCATCGTCAACGGCACGGTCCGCCTGCCGGGCGACCGGCAGTGGCGCGAGCGCAATCCGTGGCTGCTGTTCGAGGACGGCTGCCGCCTCGTGCGCGGCTTCATCCAGCGCCTGGAGGCCTCGCCCGGCGGGCCGCTGCAGGCGCGCCTGGGCGACGACTTGCAAGGCCTCGCCGAGGGCGCCGCGAACGTGGCCCTGCGCCGCGGCTCGGCGGCGCTGCCCGGCCAGGTCACGGTCGCCGACCGGACCGCGCCGGGCCGCAACCGGGTACGCCTCGTGCTGAGCCAGCCGCCGGTGCGCTGGTCGACAGAGACGCTCTCCTTCGCCTACCTCGCCACCTCGATCGTGCTGGGCCGCGAGGCCTCCTCGCAGCTGCCCAGTGAGCCGCTCTTCACCTCACTGCCGCGGGCCGAGTGGGGCTGGGAGGCGACGGCCCTGCGCCGCGGCATGGCCGCCGTGGTGCCCCTGCTGGCCTCCGACGCGCGCGCCATCCTGCTGCTGGAGGCCGGGCCGGCGGAGGGCCTCGTGGCCGGCGTGCTGGGCGGCGTCGGGGCGGGCTATGCCCTGACCGCGGCGCTGCTCGCGGAGAGCGAGGACGGCTACACGGGGGTCCTCGAATTCGCGCCGCCGGGCGCCGCCCTCGCCCGCGGGCCGCGGACCCGGGCCAACGTGCCCCTGCCGTCCCTCGACGAGGCGGTCGAGGAAGGGGGCGGCGCCTTCCGCCTGGCCGATGTGGAGGCAGCCACCGCCGACGTCGCCGTCGAGGTGCTCAAGGCGCGCGGCGAGCCGGCCCGCTTCGAGCGGCTGCTCGGCGAGGTCATGGTCGGCCTGGACCGGCGCGGCCACCTGCGACGCCTCGTCGGCACCCGCACGTTCGGCGAGACGGAGGCGCGCAGCGCACGGGCGGCCGAGGCCCTGGGGCTGTTCGGCGAGGCCGGGCCGCCGCCGTTGACCGAGGCGCCCGACGCGGCGCCCCCGGACGTGGCTGATGCGCCGCCCGCCCGCCCGCGGCGCGGGCCCACGGGCGACTCGCCGCTCGCGCCGCGAGGCAGTGACCAGGTGGGCCTGCTGCTGGACCTGATCATGGGCGAGCTGCGCCGGCCGCAGCATCCCCGGCTGGAGGAGCTCGAGCCGGGGCGCTGGTGGCTGCGTGACAAGCGTGACATCGCCGAAGCCGCCGTGCCCCTCGCCGACCGCCTCGAATGGGCCGTCTTCTCGCTCCTGTCGACCTCCGGCCAGATCACCGAGGCGGCCTTCTTCGACCGCGTCGCCAGCATGTTCCGCGGCCATGACGCGCCCGACGAGGCGCTCGTCCGAGCCTGCCTTGAGAGCTACCGCAGCCCGACCTCCACGGCCGAGGCGCTGCGCCCAGCGGATGACCTGCACGTCCGCTCGCGCGAGCACGCCGAGGCCATCGGCCTCATCACCGACTTCGGGCACCGCCTGGGCATGCGCTGCTGGATCGGCGCCGCGGAGCAGCGTCATCTCTACGATGGTGTGCCCCTCGGCGAACGGCTCACCGAAGCCGAACGGCGGGCCTACCTGCCGCTCATCTCGCGCGGCGCCCAGGAGGCCCTGGAGGCGACCGACGCCATCTGGTACATCCGCCACAAGGCGACCTTCCTGTTCGAGGTCGAGTGGACAGCCATGCTCGCCGAGCCCGTCCTGCGCCGCGGGCCGCGGATCCCCACCGACGACGCTGTGGTGCGCTTCCTGGTCCTGGCGCCCGAACGCACGGAGCTGCTCCGCTACAAGCTGGCCTACTCACCGCTGCTGCGGCGGACGATGGAGGCCGATAACTGGCACATCCTCAAGATGGACCACCTGCGCACGCTCGTCGAGGGCGAGGCCGACCTGGCCCGCCTCGCGCCGCTGCTCGGCCTCGATCCAGAGATCGAGTCGGGCGGTGAGCAGCTGTCCCTCTTCGCCGGCTGACGCCGGCCTCGTCCCGAAGGAGCCCGTATGACCGAGCACGCCGCCCCCTCGGCCGTGGATGCCCTGGCCGACCGCTTCTGGGAGGACCTCCTGGAGCGCCAGCCGCTGGCGGCCACGTTCTTTGGCGACGATCGCTTCGATGACCGCCTGGACGATCCCGGACCGGCGGGCCGGGCCGCCGACCTCGCTGCGGCGCAGGACCTGCTGGGCGAGGCCGCCCGCCTCGACCGCGCGGGGCTGGGGGTGGAAGAGTCCATCACCCTGGACATGCTGGAGGTCGTCGCCCGCCTGACGGTGCGGGCGCACGAGCAAGCCACCTGGCAGCTGGCCTCCATCGACCAGCTCGGCGGACCCCAGGTGCTGACCGGTGACCTGGCGCGTGTCCAACGCTTCGACACGCCCGAACGCCTGGAGCGCCTTCTGGAGCGCCTGCACGCCTATCCGGCGTACATGGAAGCGCACGGCGAGGTGCTCCGCGAGGGGGTCCGGGCGGGTCGCACCGCCGCCGCCCCCGTGGTCGCGCGGGTCATCGAGCAGACGGCGCGCGCGGCGGCCGTGCCGGCCGGGGAGGACCCGCTGCTGGCCGCCCATCCCGACCTTGACGCGTCCACCCGGGCCCGCCTGGAGCGGGCCATCGGGCGCGACGTGCGGCCGGCCCAGCGGCGGTTCCTGGAGGCCGTCCGCGCCTACGCGCCGCACGCCCGCACCGACCCCGGCCTGTGGGCCCTGCCCGATGGCGGGGCCCTGTACGAGACGGCCATCGAGGCCCACACGACCCTCGTGGAGTCGGCCGCGGCCATCCACGCCTACGGCCTGGAACGGCTGGAGGTCCTGGACGGTGAGCGGCTGGCCATCGCCCAGGGCGCGGGCGACGTGTCGGTGGAGGCCTACCGGGCGCGGCTGCTGGCCGACCCGGCCAACCACGCCGCGAGCGGCGACGAGATCGTGGCCCTCTGCGAGGCCGTCATCGAGCGGGCCTCCGCCGCGGCGCCGCGCGTCTTCGGCCGGCTCCCGCGCGCGGCATGCGTGGTCCGTCCGGTCGAGCCGTACGCGGCGCCCGAGGCACCGCCGGCCTTCTACCTGCCGCCGCGACCCGATGGCGCCCGGCCGGGCACGTTCTTCGTCAACACCTACCAGCCGACCGCCCGCCCGCTGCACCGCTTCGCCGCCACGGCCTTCCACGAGGCCGTCCCGGGCCACCACTTCCAGCTGGCCATCGAGACCGAGTTGGAGGGCCTGCCCGCGTTCCGGACCCTGGGCTCCCGGCTGGCGGGTGCGGCGTACACCGAGGGCTGGGGCCTGTACAGCGAGGGCCTGGCCGATGAGCTCGGCCTGTACCAGGATGAGCGCGAGCGCTTCGGCATGCTGGAGGCGCAGGCCTGGCGCGCCGCCCGCCTCGTCGTCGACACCGGGCTCCACGCCTTCCGCTGGGACCGGGAGCGGGCCGTCACCTTCCTCGAGCGCGCGGCCGGGCTGCCGCGGCTGGAGGCCGAGACGGAGACCGATCGCTACATCGCCGCGCCGGGCCAGGCGCTGGCTTACATGATCGGCCAGCGAGAACTGCTGGCCCTGCGAACGGAGCTCATGGCGCGAGCCGGCAGCGCCTTCGATCTGATGGCCTTCCACGACGCGATCCTGGGGCACGGGGCGCTGCCCCTGGCGACCCTCCGTCGACAGCTGCCGCGCTGGCTGGAGGCCCCGCTGGCCTAGGCGGCCAAGGTGGCGCCGGGATGCGTTCAGCGGCTATGATGTGGGCCTCAGGCACGTGATTCGCACGTGCACGTGGTATCTCGCACGAATATCGCGGTCCGGCCGACCCGGAGCCGCCTAGCCACCGGAGGCTCCCATGGCCGTCAAGCCCGCCCTGCCCCGCCTCGCCCGAGCGCGTCAGATGGAGCTTCGCCGCCGTGCCGAGCGGATCATGCCCGGCGGCGTCGACAGCAACTTCCGGGACTGGGGCGCCGACACCATCTATGTCGCGCGCGGCAAGGGCGGCCGGGTCTGGGACATCGACGACAACGAGTACATCGATCTCCGCATGGGCTACGGGCCGGCCATCCTGGGCCACGGCGACCCGCGCATCGACGACGCGGTGGCCGAGCGGATGCGGCTGGGCGTCAGCTTCAGCCTGACCAGCGAGGACGAGGTCCGCGCCTGCCAGCTGGTGACCGATCTGACCTTCTGCGACATGGCCCGCCTGGCCACCTCGGGCAGCGACGCGACGATGCACGCCATGCGCCTCGCGCGGGCGTTCACCGGGCGCGACCTGATCGTCAAGTTCGAGGGCCAGTACCACGGCATGCACGACTACGCGCTGATCAGCGTGCTGCCCAACGATGTCAGTGAGCTCGGTGACGCGGACGAACCGGTGCGCCTGGCCTGGGGTCGCGGCATCCCGCGCGCGGTGGCCGACACGATGGTGCCGGTCCGCTACAACGACCTGGCCGGGCTGCGCCGCATCTTCGAGCGCGATGGCGACCGGATCGCGGGGGTCATCATCGAGCCGGTGCTGGGCAACGCCCAGGGCATCCTGCCCCAGGCGGGCTTCCTGGCCGGGGTCCGGGCGCTGACCGAGGAGTTCAAGGCCGTCCTGATCTTCGACGAGGTCAAGACCGGCTTCCGTTTCGCCCGGGGCGGCGCGGCCGAGTACTTCGGCATCCGGCCCGACCTGGCCACATATGCCAAGGCGATGGGCAACGGCTACCCGGTGGCCGCCTTCGGCGGGCGCCGCGAGATCCTGGAGTTGCTGCCCCACCACGTCAGCCACGGCGGGACGTACGCCGGCAACCGGGTCGCCGCGTCGGCCGCGGTGGCCACCCTGACGATCCTCAAGGAGACCGAGGCGCTGGCCACGGTGGCCGCCACAGGGCGCCGCGTCCAGGGCGAGTTGCGCGCCATCCTGGAGCGCCGCGGCCTGCCGTTCGTCTTCACCGGCCACGCCTCGATGTTCGGCATCATGTTCACGGAGGTCCTGCCGACCGACTATCGCGGCTGGGCCGACACGGATCATGAGCTGTACGACGAGCTGGCCAAGCAGATGATCCTGCGCGGGGCGATGCCCGAGCCCGACTCGCGCGAGCCGTGGTTCATGTGCGAGGCCCACGCCACGGGCGATGACGTCGACCGGATCGTGACCGCCTTCGAGGCCGCCCTCGACGCGGCGCTGGAGGCACGCGCGGACTCCCCGACCTGATCGCCGCGTCGCCGCGGGGATGCCCGCGGGCGGTAGGCTAGTGCCATGGAGGAGCTGAACGCCTCGCTGATCGCTCTCGGCGAGCGCATCGTGGTGGCCATCCTCGTGGTCATCGTGGCGCTCGTGGCGCTGCGCGTGGGCCGCGGCGCCATCCGCCGCAGCATCGCCGCCATGGCCGCCCGGGCGGAGGCCGAGGCACCCGCCGATGCCCGCGAGGAAGGGCGCAAACGCCTGGCCACGGTGGAGACCCTTGCCCGCTACGCGTGGCTGGTCTTCGTCACGGTCGTGGCGGCCCTGACGGTCCTGAGCCAGCTCGGGGTGGACGTGGGCCCTGCGATCACGGGCCTTGGCATCGCCGGCATCGCCATCGGCTTCGGAGCCCAGCAGATCGTCCGCGACTACTTCGGTGGCACGCTCATCCTGCTGGAGAACCAGTACGCCAAGGGCGACGTGGTGACGCTCGTGGGGGTCACCGGCGTCGTGGAGGAGTTCACCCTGCGGCGGACGGTCCTGCGCGACACCGACGGCATCGTCCACAACGTGCCCAACGGGGCCATCGTGGTCGCCTCCAACCGCACCCGGGTGTGGCGCCGCATCAACCAGGACGTGGTCATCGCCTACGGCCACGACGTGGAGCAGGCCATCGCCGTCCTGGACGACGTGGGCCAGCGCCTGGCCGCCGACCCGGCCTGGCGGGACCGCATCCTGGAGGTGCCGCGTGTCGATCGCGTCGACCGGCTGGGGGACCAGGGCGTGACCCTCAAGATCCTGGGCACGGTCCGCGCCGCCGACCACCTGGCCGTGGCCGGCGAGCTGCGGCGCCGCCTGGCGGCGGCCATGGCGGCCAGCGGCCTCGACCCGCGACCCCCCGCGCCGCCCGCCTAGAATGGGCCGCAGGATGAGTAGCGAACCCGCCGAGATCGAGAACCTCCTGGCCGAGCGCCGGACGTTCCCGCCCGATCCCGCCTTCGCCGCGCAGGCCAATGCCAAGCGGGGCCTCTACGCCGAGGCCGAGCGCGACCCCGAGGCCTTCTGGGCGCGCATCGCGCGCGAACGGATCAGCTGGTCGACGCCGTTCGAGACGACCCTCGAGTGGGACCTGCCCTTCGCCAAGTGGTTCGTCGGCGGCAAGCTCAACGTGGCCTATAACTGCGTCGACCGGCACGTCGAGGCGGGCCTGGGGGCCAAGGTGGCCTACCACTGGATCGGTGAGCCGGGCGACGTGCGGACGATCACCTACGCCGACCTGCTGGCGGAGGTCCAGAAGGCCGCCAACGCCCTCAAGGCGCTTGGCGTGGAGACCGGCGACCGGGTCGCCATCTACATGCCCATGATCCCCGAGCTGCCCATCGCGATGCTGGCCTGCGCCCGCCTTGGGGCGCCCCACACGGTCGTCTTCGGCGGCTTCAGTGCCGAAGCCCTGGCCGGGCGTATCAACGACGCGCAGGCCAAGGTGGTCATCACGGCCGACGGCGGCTGGCGGCGCGGCAAGCCCAGCGAGCTCAAGCCGGCCGTCGACGCGGCCCTGCTGGAGACGCCCAGCGTGCAGCACGTCCTGGTCGTGCGGCGCCTCGGCGACGCGGCCACGGGCGTGACCATGACGCCCGGGCGCGACGTCTGGTGGCACGACCTCCTGGCGAGCCAGCCCGCCGACTGCCCGCCCGTGGCGGTCGACAGTGAGCACATGCTCTACCTGCTGTACACGAGCGGCACGACGGCCAAGCCCAAGGGCATCGTCCACACCACCGGGGGGTACCTGGTGGGCACGAGCTACACCCACCAGGCGATCTTCGACCTCAAGCCCGACGACGTGTACTGGTGCGCCGCCGACGTGGGCTGGGTCACCGGCCACAGCTACATCGTCTACGGGCCGCTCGCCAACGCCGCCACCGGCGTGATGTACGAGGGCACGCCCGACACCCCGGCGTGGGACCGCTGGTGGGAGATCGTGGAGCAGTACAAGGTCTCCATCCTCTACTGCGCCCCGACGGCCATCCGGGCCTTCATGAAGCAGGGCGAGGCGTGGCCGGCCGGCCACGACCTGTCGAGCCTGCGCCTGCTCGGGTCGGTCGGCGAGCCCATCAACCCCGAGGCGTGGCTGTGGTACCAGCGCACCATCGGGGGCGGCCGGGCGCCCATCGTCGATACGTGGTGGCAGACCGAGACGGGCATGATCATGATCACGCCCCTGCCTGGCGTGACGACCACCAAGCCGGGCAGCGCGACCTTCCCCTTCCCCGGCGTGGAGGCCGACGTGGTCGACGCCAAGGGCCGGTCGGTGCCCTTCGGCGGGGGCGGCTACCTCGTCCTGAAGCGCCCCTGGCCGGCCATGCTGCGGGGCATCTACGGCGACCCGGAGCGGTACCGCCAGACGTACTGGAGCCGCTTCCCCGGCATGTACTTCGCGGGCGATGGCGCGAAGCGCGACGAGGACGGCTACCTCTGGCTGCTGGGCCGCGTCGACGACGTCATGAACGTGTCCGGCCACCGCCTCTCGACCATCGAGGTCGAGTCGGCGCTGGTCGACCACCCTGCGGTGGCCGAGGCGGCCGTGGTCGGCCGGACCGACCCGATCACCGGCCAGGCCATCTTCGCCTTCGTCATCCTCAAGGCCGGCCGGGAGCCGTCCGACGCGCTCGGCCACGAGCTGCGCGAGCACGTCGCCCAGGTCATCGGGCCGCTCGCCCGGCCGCGCTACCTGCTGTTCACGCCCGACCTGCCCAAGACCCGCTCGGGCAAGATCATGCGTCGCCTCTTGCGCGATCTGGCGGAAGGTCGCACGCTTGGCGACACGACCACGCTCGCCGATGCCGGGGTCGTGGAGACGATCCGCTCGAACACCGGTCGAGCGGAGGAGTAGGAGAGCCCTCGATGCCGTCGTTCAGGCTCTTCGGTCGCAGTGAGGCTCCGGCTCCGCCCGCGGAGGAGGCGCCGCCGCCGCCACGTGCCCCCGAGCGTGTCACCGACCCGGGCGTGCCGTTCGATGCCCTGACGGAGGACTGGCGGCTGCTGGGCATGATGCGCATCAAGGGCCGGCTCTCGGACGCGCTCAACAAGCGCGAGGCGATCCCCATCACCGACGTCAGCTGGGCTCCCTCCGACGGCAGCGCCGCGTTCACGCCGGCGCCCGGGCTCCAGGCGGTGGACCCCTACGATCTCGTCGTGGTCCTGGGCGGCAAGGACTCCCTGCCGCCGCAGACCGAGGAAGAGCGCTCGGCCCATCGCATCCACAAGGTGGACTATGCGGTCGCCCTGGAGTGCCCGCCGTTCCGCATCGTGGGCACGGTGCACCTCTTCCCCGGCACCGAGCCGGCGCGCCTCCTGGACCGCACCACGGAGCTCTTCATCCCTGTCACCAACGCGCAGGCGTTCCACGGCACCCAGCGGGTGGGCGACGCCAACGTCGACGTGGCGCTGGTGAACCGCAGCTATCTGCGGGGCGTCGAGCAGCTCGACGAGGGGTCGGTGGGTCCGGGCGCCGGGCGCCCGCCGGAGGCCAAAGCCCCGCCGGAGTGACGCGCGCTCAGACGCGCGCGGGCTGGGGGCGGCTGAGGAGGTTGCCCAGGAAGCCGCGTTCGAGCTGCGGCTGGGGGGCCCGGTCGAGCAGGCGGTCGGCCAGCACCAGGAAGTCCTCGGTGACCTTCTCGCGCGGGAAGCGCTCCACGACCGTCGTGCCCTCGTTGGCCGCCTTGACGAAGAGGGGCCCGGCGGAGCGGATCTCGGCGAAGGCGCGCAGGCCGGTCGTCTTCTCCATGTCGCTGATGCTCACGCCGCTGTTGGCGCGGTTGACGACCATCGTGAGGCGGTCCCGCAAGCCGGCCTGATCGGCGATCTCCAGGAACTGCATCGCGGCGCGCAGGGCCGGCACGTCCGGCGTGACCGGGACCAGGATGCGGTCGCACCGCTCGAAGATGGCCCGGTTGAGGGCGCCGTAGTCCGGGTGCATGTCGATGATGACGATGTCGAAGCCGAACCGCGAGCGGGCCAGGGCCTCGCCCATGGCCGCCGGGTCGATCTGCTCCACCTGGAGCGGGTTGCTGACCAGCGCGGCCACGCGCAGCCCGTTGGCGTGGGCCGCGGCGATGCCGCCGAAGTTGCGCGGCACGCCCTCGTCGTCGTCGAGCGCATCGGCCACCGACTTGAGGTGCTCGAGGCCGAGTGAGGTGGCGATGTGGCCGCTCGTCGTGTCGGCGTCGATGAGGAGCACGCTCTGGCCGCGCTGCGTCTGGAGCGCCGACGCCAGGTTGGTGGCCACGCTCGTCTTGCCCACGCCGCCCTTGGGATTGAAGATGCCGATCACGAGGGCCCGCGTGGCCAGGCCGTCGCCCGGCAGCTCGGCGGCCAGGATGGGGCCGCTCCCGTCATCGAACGTCTGGGACCGGATGAGCATCGCCTCCACCCGCCAGCGCAGCGACTCAGCGCTGTAGGGCCGGGTGAAGTACTCGGTCGAGTCGGCGTCCAGCGTGCTGGCCGACAACCGCTCGAAGGCCTTGGGCGAGACGACCATGAGGGTCGGCACCTCGACGCCATTGCCATGGAGCAGGCTGTAGAGCTCAAGCGAGTCGTCGAAGTCGGTCTCGCCGTCGATGATGGCGACGCCGATGTCACGGCGCTTGGCCAGGATGGGGCCGGCCTCCGTTGCGTTCGCCGCGTGGAGGACGGAGAAGCCAGCCTCCGTCAGCGCGACGCCGACGGGCGTGCACTCATCGATGGGCAGGCAGCACAGGATCGTGGGTCGGGCCACGGACGCGACGCCTCCTCGCCCAGGTCTAGTTCTCGGGGTCGCGCGCGGAGACGTTGATCACGCCGTCGCCGGCGGACGTCACGCGCACGCTGTACCCGGAGATCGTGGGCAGAAGGTCCTTGAGGTTCGTGCCAGGGGCGTGATTTGCCTTGAAGATGAACTCCCCGTCGGGGCCGGAGCTGACGCCGACCGAGTTGACGCCGGTGAGGCGGCTCAGGTGGCGCTTGAACGAGGCGATCGAGGCGACGCTCACCAGGCCGGTCACGATGACCTGCGTGGAGACCATGTCGTCCGGCGGCGCGGCGCGCTGGATGGCGCCCACGTGCTCCGGGACCAGGCCGCTCAGGCGGGCGGCCACGATGTCGGCCTCGCTCTCGGGGATCTCTTCGGATTCCTCGCTCACGGAGGTGGCCGCGTCCACCGCGGCCTGGGACTCGGCCGCCGCCAGGTCCTCGCTCGCCGCGAGGGCAGCCGTGCGTGGGTCCTGCGGATCCATGGGGGCGCTCTCGCCGACCGTCGCGGCCGCGGACGGCTCCTCGGTCGCCGCCTGCGCGTCGACCATCTCGACGGCGCTGGCTTCGGCCACGGGGGCCTCTGCCTCGGCGCGCTGCTCGGGGTTCGCTTCCTCCTGGGCGTTGCCGGCGCGGATGAGATCGGCAAGTGCCTCGGAGCGGGCCTCGGCACCGGCCGCCTCCAGGGAGGGCGGGTCGGGGACCTGCTGCGCAGCGGAGGCGAAGGCAGCCGGGTCCTCGATCTGGGCCAGGCTGGCGAAGAAGGCGTCGATCTCCGCCTCGTAGGCGGTGACGCGAGCCTGGACCTTCTCGATCTCCCGCTCGATCAGGGCGGCATGTTCCTCGAGGTGCGACTCGAGCTCGCCCTTGCGCGTCTCGATACGCTCCTCGGTCTCGGCGCGGATGCGCGCGATCTCGGCCTTGGACCATTCGCGGACGCCGGCGATGTCCTCGTCGGCGATCTGGCGGAGTTCGGTGACCTCTTCGGCGGAGCGCTTGTGGACGCCCTCGACGTGGTTCTTGGCCTCGACGCGGAACTCGTCGAGCGTGCTGTCGCGGTGCTTCTCCAGCTCGGCGCGCATGGCGCGCACGAGCTCGGTCACGAAGCGCGCTCCGGCCTTGTGCGGCACGACGGGAGCGGCCATCGGCGCCGCGGCGGCCGCGGCCGGGTGCTCCTCGGCGGGGGCGACCTGCTCGGCCTGTCCGCCGTCGGCGGGGGCCTGGGTCGGGTCGGCGGTGGCGATGCTCATCTGGGCGCCTTCCTGGTCGACCTGCGGCGAGCCGTCCTCGGGCTGCGTCTCCGCCTCGGGGGCATCCGTTGACGCGGAGCCACCCCAGGGGAGGCGGAAGCCGGCTTTCTGTTCGGTAGAAGCCATCGGTCACGACCCTCGTTGCAGGGGTGGTTCGGTGTGGTCAGACGACTCGGTCATGCTAGGTCGGCGGTCCGAGCATGCGGAGGCCGCTAGAGGTACCAACTCTTCACGCCGGTGGTACCGGAACGCACCACTTCCGCACTCCACCGCTCACCCTCGCGACGGCGCCGGCGATTCATCCGACTGGCTCTCGCGCGCGCATAGAGGGCGTCGGGGCGCAGCCCGCGCCCCCCTCGTGAGGAGTCCCATGTACGGGAACATCATCAAGTCGTACGCGGCGCTCATCGGCGTCGTCCTGATCGCCACCGGCCTCCTGGGCTTCATCTCCAACCCCATCGTGGGGGAGCAGGCGGGTGCCCTCTTCGCCACCAACGCGGTGCACAACCTGGTGCATCTGCTCACCGGTGTGCTCGCCCTTGGCATCGCCTTCGCCCTGCCCCGTGAGCAGCAGATGCGCGCGCTGGTCGGCTTCGGGGCCCTCTACGCCGTGATCTTCGTGCTGGTCGTGGTGAGCCCCTCGTTCTTCGGGCTCTTCGGCGATGCGCCGGCCAACGCCATGGACCACGTCCTCCACGGTGGCCTGGCCGTGGTGAGCCTGGCCGTGGCCTACCTGGGCCGGACGACCACCTCGCTCGTCCCCGCCCGCTGAGGGTGGCCGGCCACGACGCCGCCGAGGCCCTCGCCGCGGCGGCGCTCCTGGCGGGGTTCATCGTCCTGGTCTCGCGCACGGGTCTGCCTCGTGGCTGGCCGCGTGCCGCCGGCCGTCGTCGGGCCCTGATCCGGGCGACCGGGTCACTGGCGCTCGGCGCCGGTGCCTGGACGGCGGTCGTCGGGGCCGGCCTGCTGGCCAGCGCACCGGTCGCGGCGGTCATGCTCCTGGCAGCCGCCGCACCGGAGCTGGTGCTGGCGGCGGCCTGGCTGACACGGCCGCGGCTGCTGCTGGCCGACCGGCTGGCCGGCCTCGCCGCCGCGATCGGCGTGGGCTGGCTGGTGGGCTGGTCGGGCGCCGTGCCGTTCGTCGGGCACCTCGCCCCGGGCCCCGACCAGGCCCTGTCGCTGGTGCTGCAGGTCACGCTCCTGCTGTGGCTCACCCTGGCCACGCGCCGGCCGGCGGTGGCTCCCCCGGCGGGTGAGCGCGTACGATTGGGCCGTGAGAAGCGCACCGTCACCACTGGCGACCGGGTCGGCATCCCCGGCTGGCTCGCCGGATCGCGCTGAGGTCGTCGATCGCCTCGGTCGCTCGCTGCGTGACCTGCGGGTCTCGGTCACCGACCGCTGCAACTTCCGCTGCGTCTACTGCATGCCGCGTGAGGTCTTCGGGCGGGACTTCCAGTTCCTCGAGCGCTCGGAGCTGCTGACCTTCGAGGAGATCGCGACCCTCGCCCGCGTCTTCGTCGCCGAGGGGGTGCGCAAGATCCGCCTGACCGGCGGTGAGCCGCTGGTGCGTCGGGACCTGCCCCGCCTCGTCCGCCTGCTGGCGGACATCCCGGGCCTGGAGGACCTGACGCTGACGACGAACGGCTCGCTGCTGGCGCGGCAGGCCGCGGACCTCGCCGCGGCCGGCCTGGGCCGGGTGACGGTCAGCCTGGATTCGCTCGACGACGCCGTCTTCCGGCGCATGAACGACGTCGATTTCCCGGTCGACCGCGTCCTCGACGGCATCGCGGCCGCGGAGCGGGCCGGCCTCGCGCCGTTGAAGGTCAACATGGTCGTCCGGCGCGGCCTCAACGAGCAGAGCGTCGTGCCCATGGCCCGCTACTTCCGCGAGCGCGGCATCATCCTGCGCTTCATCGAGTACATGGACGTGGGCCATACCAACGGCTGGCGGCTGGAGGATGTCGTGCCGGCGGCCGAGATCATCGCCGCGATCGACGCCGAGATGCCCCTGGAAGCGGTACCTCCCAACTACCCCGGCGAGGTCGCCAACCGGTGGCGCTACCGCGACGGATCCGGTGAGGTCGGCCTCATCGCCTCGGTGACCCAGCCCTTCTGCGGCGCGTGCACGCGCGCCAGGCTGTCGGCTGAAGGGCTGCTGTACACCTGCCTCTTCGGCGTCCGCGGCCACGACCTGCGCACCCCGCTGCGGACGGGGGCTACGGATGAGGCGCTGACCGAGCAAGTCCGCGGCATCTGGAGCCACCGCACCGACCGCTATTCCGAGCTGCGGTCCATAGCGACCGTGGGCCTGCCCAAGGTGGAGATGTCGCACATCGGCGGCTAACGTCGTTGGCGGCGCTGGGCCTCAGAGAGCGCCCCCCGGAGCACGGCAGCGGGCGTCTCTCCACAGGCTGTCCACAATGACGGTGGATTGGTGGATGACTTCGACGGCGCTTCCGTTCATTTGGTGGATAAGTACGTTGACCCGCCTGCTGGGCGGCGGCTAACGTAGGTCTTGCCCGAAGGGGCCGTCGGAGACGGGATCGGAGACCGAGGCGACTCGGCCGCCACCCTCGACGGTCAGGGGAACCGCGATCACATCAAGGATCTCCGGACCTGCCGAGGACGCTGCGATCACATCAAGGCAGTCCCGCCCCTGAGCCGGTTCTTTCGGGCGCTTCGTTTGCCCGCGGATCCGCGTGGCACTCCGGTGCTGTGCGGTTCGTCGGGACCGGCCGGTGGGGCGTGATCGGCATCCCGGTGTCGATACCCTCATCGGCCGGACGAAGTCCTCACCCCCTATCCTGATCCCTGATGACGGACGCCCCCGGCCCGGCCGCCTGGCCCGCTGCGCTCGACGCACTCGAACATGCCGTGCGGGCCCGCTCGTCGCTCGCTCCCCGCATCGGGTTGGTCCTGGGTTCGGGCCTGGGCGGCCTCGCCGACGCCCTCACCGACACGACGGCCATCCCGTTCGCCGAGTTGCCCGGCTGGCCCGCGGCGTCGGCGCCCGGCCATGCCGGCCGACTGCTGCTTGGGCGCCTCGAGGGCGTCCCGGTCGCCTGCCTGCAGGGCCGCTTGCACGTCTACGAGGGCAACCCGCCCGGCCTCGTCGTCCAGCCGGTGCTCCTGATGGGCCGCCTCGGGGCGCGCACGATCGTCCTGACCAAC
Organism: uncultured Anaerolineaceae bacterium; assembly: GCA_964518505.1. GTDB lineage: Bacteria > Chloroflexota > Limnocylindria > Limnocylindrales > CSP1-4 > DASPUH01. The sequence continues at coordinate 25,980 of CAZFGT010000006.1, forward strand.
GCCGCCGGGGGCGTGGACCGGTCCTTCGCCGCGGGCACCTTGATGGTCATCCGCGACCACCTCAATCTGACCGGCCTGAACCCTCTGATCGGGCCGAACGCCGACGCCCTCGGGCCCCGTTTCCCCGATCTCAGCCGAGCGTGGGACCCCGGGCTTCGCGAGCGGCTCCTGGCGGCCGGCCGCGCGGTCGGCGTGCCCCTCGCCGAGGGCGTCTACGCCGGACTCCTGGGTCCCAACTACGAGACGCCGGCCGAGGTCGGCATGCTGCGGACCCTGGGCGCGAGTGCGGTCGGCATGTCGACCGTCCTGGAGGCCATCGCCGCGGCCTGGGCGGGCCTCGCCGTGTGTGGGGTCTCGCTCGTCACCAACCCGGGTGCCGATGTCGCCGCCACGCCGCTGACCCACGAGGAGGTCCTGGCGGCGGCGAACGAGGCGGGCCCGCGCCTGGCCCTCGTGCTGCGACGGTTCGTGGCGGACCTCGCGGCCTAGACGGGGCCCGGTCGGTCACGGGGGGTGAACGGATCGAGGTCGACGGAACGCCTGGCGCGCCGGTCGGGCCGCTCCGAGCGGCATGGTTCACTGGCAGTGAACAGAACCAGGCCGAAGGAAGGTGCGGCGGGTCGGATGCGCCGTTTCGAGGCAGGATCGTTCGCTGTCAGCGACGGTTGGCGGCGCTGGGCGGCCGCGATCGACCCTCAGCGGCCCTTGGGGGCCAAGTGTTCGCTGTGAGTGACACGCCCGGCCTTAGGCTCTCACCGTTGGCGAGCGCGTGGCCGAGGGGCGCTGAGCGCGCGGCGCCGGGCGGCGGCGGCCTCCGGTCAGACCGTCGGCAGCTCGCGTCCGGCGGCCTTGGCGGCCTCCCGCTTCTCGGCCCACGCGGCCAGCACGACGTCCTTGTGGGGCCGGATGGGGCAGTGCCCGTCGCGGTTGCCCATCTCGTCGCAGTAGCCCAGCGGCACGCACTTGGGGGCCAGGAACGAGCCAAGGAAGGGGCTGACCTGGAAGATCTCGTGGCGGATCAGCTGGAAGAGCCGCCGGATCTCCCACTGGGCCATGGTGCACAGGCGCAGGCCCGACATGTGGATCAGGGCCCGCAGGTTGGTCGTCATGACCAGGTTGGTGCGCGTCGCGTTGGGGAAGACGAACCGCGCGTCCTCGCCGGCGACGCCAGCCGCCAGGAGGTCGCCGTACAGCTCGAGCGCGCCGCCGATCTGCGCCTCGTACCGCTCGCGCAGGTCCGCGTCGCCCTCCGCGATGGTCGTCGGCTCGAGCGTCGCGGCACCCTTGAACTTGACGTACCGCTGGCTCTGCTGGTCGAAGGCCACGCCCGCCCGGTGGCGCACCAGCTGGTGCGAGAGCGTGCGGCTCACGCCGCTGATGCCGAAGGTGAACACGACGTGCTCGATGGTGCTGCCGTGGCCCGACTCGATGACGCCCTGGATGAGGCGCTGCTGGCGCACCGGATCGACCTCGCCGGCGACCGCCTTGCGGAAGATCTCCTCCGGCTCGAGCTCCGAATAGCAGGTCCGGCACGCGGTGTAGATGAGCGGCACGTAGAAGCGCTCGACGATCTCGCGGTCGGGGAAGAGGAGCGTCGCCTTGAGGCCCAGGTCACGGCGTCCCGGGTTCTGCGGCATGGCCCTGGCCGGTGGGGTCGGGCTGCTCGCAGGGACCGTCATGGCCGTAGTCTAGCCGCCGGCCGGATCATCACGAGCCTCAGGCGAGTTGACGGCGGGCACCGCGGGACGTACCTTCCGCATCTCCAGCAGGCCCGCGGGAGGCGGCGCGGGAGAGCGCAGACAAGGCCGCGGGCTGCACGCTGATGACACGTTGATGGAGGAGTCATGTCGCGATCCCTGAGGTTGCTGGGCCTGTCGCTCGGCGCGATCCTGGTCGTAGGCGCGTGCAGCGCCGGCGCGACCGCCACCCCGACCCCGGCCCCCACCGGCACGCCTGCCGCCACGGGCACGCCATCCGGTTCCACCGCGCCGACGGCCACGCCGGCCGCCTCCGCCACGCCGGTCGCGTCCCTCGCGGACGGTCAGACCATCTTCGCCGGCAAGCTCGTGGTGTGCTCGGACATCCCGTATCCGCCGCAGGAGTTCTTCGACGCGCAGGGCAACCCGATCGGCTCCGACATCGAGATCGGCCAGACGATCGCCCAGCGGCTGGGCCTTACCCCCGAGATCCAGAACTCGGTCTTCGACACGATCATCGCGGCCCTCCAGGGCGGCAAGTGCGACATCATCATCAGCGCCCAGAACATCACCTCCGACCGCGTCAAGCAGGTCGACATGATCCCGTACTTCCAGGCCGGCCAGTCGTTCGTCGTGGCGGCCGGCAATCCGGAAGGCATCAAGGTCCAGGACGACCTGTGCGGCAAGAACATCGGCGCCGAGACCGGCACGACCGAGGTCGACTACCTCAACGGCACGGGTGATTACAAGGGCCAGGGCCTCTCGGCGGCCTGTGTCGCCAAGGGCAAGGCCAAGATCACGGTGACCAGCTTCGCCAAGGACAGCGATGCGCTGCTGGCGCTCCAGACGAACAAGGTCGACGCGTACTTCGCCGACTCCCCGGTGGCCGGCTACTACACCGTCCAGCATGCGGATCAGTTCGCCCTGTCCGGGCTGACCCTGGGCGTCGCGCTCGAGGGCATCAGCGTGGCCAATGACGACGGGCACGCCGGCCTGCGCAACGCGGTCCAGCAGGCCCTCATCTCGATGATCAACGACGGGACCTACCTGCAGATCCTCAAGAAGTACGGTGACGACAGCGGCGCGGTCACGGCGGACGTCGCCAACCAGATGAACAAGACGAACTAGCGAGGCGGGCGACGAGTTCCGCCCCGGCCATGCGCGACCGATCGCCCCGGCTCAGGTACGTCCTGGTCGGGGCGGTCGCCTGCGCCCTGCTGGTGGCCGGCTGCAGCTCGGGCAAGCCGGTCAAGTTCGACACCCAGGCCTTCGCCACCGCCATCTTCCAACCCGACCAGTTCATCCTGGCCGGCATCGGCCTGACCGTCAGCATCTCCGTCATCAGCCAGTTCATCGGTATCGTCCTGGGCGTCTTCGGGGCGCTCGGGCGGCTTTCCCGGCGGCGGCCCGCACGATGGCTGTCGGCGGCCTACCTGTGGGTCTTTCGCGGCACGCCGCTGCTCGTCCAGCTCGTCTTCTTCTACTTCGGGCTCGGCGCCGTCCACCTGTACGATTGGAACGCCATCGACGTGGCCGGTATCACCATCCCCGGCGCCATCCAGGCCGGCATCTTCGCGCTCGGCCTCAATGAAGGCGCCTACATGACCGAGATCATCCGGGCCGGCATCCTGTCCATCGATCCGGGCCAGATGGAGGCCGCCAAGAGCGTCGGCATGACCTACGGCCAGGCGATGCGGCGGATCGTGCTGCCCCAGGCCGCGCGGATCATCGTGCCGCCGCTGGGCAACGAGTTCAACAACATGCTCAAGACGACGGCCCTGCTGTTCGTGCTCGGGGTGCAGGAGCTCTACAACACGTTCGTCATCAAGCAGGGCAACAACTTCCTGCCCTTCGAGATGTACCTCGCCTGCGCCCTCTGGTTCCTCCTGCTGACGACCATCTGGGGCTTCTTCCAGGGCTGGATGGAGCGCCGCCTGGCGCGCGGCACGGCCGGCAGCGAGGCCAGTTCGGGGCCCGGCCTGGGGCGGCGGCTCTTCGGCTTCCGCAACCAGGAACCGGACGTCGCCGTCGTGAGCGGCGGGCGCTGAGATGGACGCTGAGATCGGCCACGACCTGCTCGACGTCATCGGCGGGGCGCCCACCGCGGTCGCCGAGACGGTCGTGGAGGCCGTGGATGTGCACAAGTCGTTCGGGCGCGTCGAGGTGCTCAAGGGCATCTCGCTGACCGTCAAGCGCCAGGAGGTGGTGGTCATCCTGGGGCCATCGGGCTCGGGCAAGACGACCTTCATCCGCTGCCTCAACCACCTGGAGAAGATCCAGCGCGGCAGCATCACGGTCAACGGCCACTCCATCGGCTACCGGCCGGGACCGCCGGGGGCGCCGCTGCGCGAGGACAGCGAGAAGAACATCGCCCTCCAGCGGCGCGACATCGGCATGGTCTTCCAGCGCTTCAACCTCTTCCCCCACAAGACGGCCTTGGAGAACATCACCGAGGCGCCCATCCAGGTGCGCGGCCAGAAGCCGGACGAGGCCAAGGTGGTGGGCCGGGCGCTGCTGGCCCGCGTGGGCCTGGCCCATAAGGCCGACGCTTATCCGGCTCAGCTGTCGGGCGGGCAGCAGCAGCGCGTGGCGATCGCCCGGGCGCTGGCCATGAAACCGGCCCTGATGCTCTTCGACGAGCCGACCAGCGCGCTCGATCCCGAGATGATCGGCGAGGTGCTGGAAGTCATGAAGGAGCTCGCTCGCGAAGGCATGACGATGATCGTGGTGAGCCACGAGATGGGCTTCGCGCGGGAGGTCGCCGATCGCGCCGTGATGATGGACGACGGCGTCATCGTGGAGGAGGGCCCGCCCTCCACCTTCTTCGCCAACCCGACCCAGGAGCGGACGCGAAACTTCCTCTCCAAGATCCTCTAGTCCGCCGCGACCATGGCCGAGGCGCCGTAGCGGAAGCACGTCGGCAGGTGGTCGTCGACCAGGCCGACGCTCTGCATGAAGGCGTAGACGACGGTCGAGCCCACGAAGCGGAAGCCGCGGGCGCGCAGCGCCGCCGACAGGGCATCGGACGCCGCGGTCGTGGCCGGGATGTCGCCCGCCCGGGCCGTGGCGGGCAGCCGAGCCGGCGGCCGCTCGCCATACGGCGCCACGAATGCGCCCAGCGAACCGCCCTCGCTTCCGAGCCGCTCGATGGCCCGCGCGTTGCCGATGGTGGCCACGATCTTGGCCCGGTTGCGCACGATGCCCGGGTCGGCCATGAGGCGCGCCACGTCGCCCTCGTCGAAGCCAGCCACGAGGGCGGGGTCGAAGCCGCGGAAGGCGGCCCGGAAGCCGTCGCGCCGGTGCAGGATGAGCGACCAGCTGAGACCGGCCTGGAAGCACTCCAGGGAGAGACGCTCGAAGAGCTCCCCTTCGTCGGTGACCGGCACGCCCCACTCCTGGTCGTGGTACTCGACCATCAGCGGATCGGCCGCGTCCCCCGGCGCCCACCAGCACCGGCTCGTCGTGTCGCGCATGGGGCCAGTGTGACAGCCGCGTCTCCGCTACCGTTCGGCGGTGACCGCCCTCGCCGAGCCCCTCGACCCGCCGCTGCGCGCCAACCGCGACTTCCTGGTCGTGCTCAGCGGCCAGGGCACCTCGGCGCTGGGCGACGCGGTGAGCTTCACGGCCGTGCCGCTGCTGGTCTTCGGCCTGACCGGGTCGGGGCTGGCGATGGGCTTCGTCGGCGCCCTGCAGACGCTGCCCGACTTCCTGCTGGGACTGCCCGTCGGGGCGCTGGCCGACCGGTGGGACCGGCGGCGGCTGATGCTCCTGGCCGACCTCGGCCGGGCCCTCCTGACGGCGTGCATCCCGCTTGCCTTCCTGCTCGGCTTGCCGGTCATGCCTGTCGTGTACCTCGTGATGTTCCCCCTCAACGCGTTGCGCGTGGCCTTCATGGCCGGCTGGACCGCATCCGTGCCGATCCTGGTCGGGCCCACCCGCATCGCCGCGGGGGCGTCGACCATCGAGGCCGTCGCCAACCTGGGCTTCATCGTGGGGCCGGCGCTGGCCGGCGTCGCCGTGGGCGTCGTGGGGCCGGGGCCCACGATCGCCATCGACGCCCTGTCGTTCGCCATCTCCGCCGGCAGCCTGACGCTTGTCCGGCGGTCGCTGCGCTCGGTCAGCACGGTGCCGCGACGCCACCTGGCCAGCGAGATGCTGGATGGCGTGCGGTTCCTGGCCCGCGAGCACACGCTGCGGGTGGTCCTCTTCTTCTACGCCACGACCGCCCTCTGCACGGCGGCCATCATCCCGGCCCTCACCATCTACATCGAGGGTGACCTCCGGCTGGGGGCCGTGCTGTTCGGGTTGGTCCTGAGCGCCTACAGCGTCGGCGCGGTCATCGGCGCCCTCACCGGCCCGCGCCTCATGCGCGGCTCCCTCGCCCCCCTCCTGCTCGGCGGGGCGGCCACCACGGGCACCCTGATGATCGTCCTGGCCCTGGTGGGCGTGCCGGCCGTACTGGTGGCCACCGCGTTCGGGGCGGGCATCACCCAGGCGTTCGTCCTCGTGTCGTACGTCACCCTGCGGGCGTCGCTCACGCCGCACGAACTCCTGGGCCGGGTGGGCAGTACCGCTCGCATCGTCACGCTGGGCCTGCAGCCGGTCGGCCTGCTCGTCGGGGGGATCGCCCTGCAGACCGTGGGCGGCGCGGTGACGCTGGTGGGGATGGGCAGCCTGACCATCGCCGCGGCCGTCCTCTTCAGCCTGTCATCGACCATGCGCGGGGCGCGGACCAGGGTGCAGCAGGCGGCCTGACCGGACCGAGCACGAATCGCCTCCGCCGCCCATCATGCCGCGAAACGCTGGCCCCGCCCCTTGCTTGACCGCCCCGGCGGTCGCCGACCGAGGAGATCCGCATGTCGGGTGAACCCACCCCGCCGCCCCCGACCGCTCCCGACCCCGGAGCGCCGACGCCGCCGGGCTGGCGCCCGCCTGACTGGGACCGTCAGCCGTCCGAGACCGCGCGACCCGGCTGGGGGGCGCCAGCGGGACCGTGGGGCCCCCAGATCCCGCCCCAGCAGCCATCGGGGCGCGGGGGCACCCGGCCGTCGTGGTCGGACGGGACGTTCGTGGTCGTCGTCGTGCTGCTCCTGGTGGCCTTCGTCTCGGGCATCGCCATCGACCGTACCGCCTTCAGTGGCGGCTCCGCCGTCGCACCGGCGCCCACGCCCTCGGGCTCCGCCGTCGCGGGGGCCACGATCGGGCCCGGCGTCACCCTGCCGCCCGACCTGCCGGCCAACTTCGGCCTCTTCTGGCAGGCCGTGGACCTCATCCGCCAGCACTACGTGGACCAGACCAAGGTCGACCAGCAGGCCATCACCTATGGGGCGATCACCGGCCTGGTCGATGCCCTCGGCGACCCGGGCCACACGACCTTCCTGACGCCCGACGACGTCAAGAGCGAACAGGACGCCCTGAACGGCACGATCGTGGGCATCGGCGTCTTCCTGGGCCAGCCGTCGGGCAGTGGCGGCGGCCTCATCATCCAGTCGGTCATCCAGGGCTCGCCGGCACAGGCCGCCGGCCTCCGTGCGCAGGACCAGATCATCGCCGTGGACGGCCACAGCGTGGAGAACGTGAGCGTCGATTCCGTGGCCAGCCTCATCCGTGGTGCGGCGGGCACGAAGGTGACCCTCACCATCCTGCCCAGCGGCTCGGGGTCGCCCAAGGACATCACCATCACGCGTGCGGTGGTCACGGTGCCGGCCGTCGCCTGGCATCTGGTACCGGGCACGACCGACGCGCTGGTGAGCATCACCCAGTTCTCCGACAAGTCCGGGGCGCAGGTCAAGGCGGCCCTCCAGGCCGCCCAGGCCGCCGGCGCCAAGGGCTTCATCCTGGACCTGCGCGAAGACCCCGGGGGCCTCGTCGACGAGGCCGTCACGACCGCCAGCCAGTTCCTCGCCAGCGGCACGGTCTACGTCCGCCAGACGGCCCAGGGGCAGCAGATCGACGTGCCCGTGAGCTCCGGCGGCGTCGCCACCCAGGCCCCGCTGGTCGTGCTCATCGACTACGGCACGGCCAGTTCGGCCGAGATCGTGGCCGGCGCGCTCCAGGACGCGGGCCGGGCCAAGGTCGTGGGGGTGCGCTCGTTCGGCACCGGCACCGTGCTCAACACCTTCATGTTGCCGGACGGTTCGGCCCTCCGGCTGGCCGTCGAGGAGTGGCTCACGCCCAAGGGGCGGCACATCTTCCCCGACGGCATCACGCCGGACGTGAAGGTGGACCTGCCGAGCGGCGGGTCGATCGTGACCCCCGATGCCCTGGCCGACATGACCGCGGCGCAGCTGGCCGCCTCGGGCGACGCCCAACTGCTGGCGGCGTTGACCCAGCTCCAGTCGGGCGCCACGCCGTGAGCGATCCGGCCCCGTACCTGAGCTACCCGCCGGAGCCCATGCCGGTCGCGCCGGTGACCCTGGAGGGCCGGCACGTGCGCCTCGAGCCCATGCGGCCGGAACACGTAGCGGCCCTCGCGGCCGCCTGCGCCGATCCGGTCATGTGGACCTACATGCCCCTCGACGGGTCCACGCCGGAGGGCATGGCGGCCATCGTGAAGGCGGCCGTTGAGGCGTCGGAGCGAGGCACCGAGCTGCCCTTCACGACGTTCGAGCGGGCCACCGGGCAGGTGGTCGGTGGCAGTCGCTACCTCAACATCGACCGGCTCAACCACCGCCTGGAGATCGGCTACACGTTCGTGGCGCCGCCGTGGCAGCGCAGCGCGGTGAACTCGGAAGCCAAGCTGCTGATGCTGGGCCACGCCTTCGAGCACCTGCGGGCCAACCGCGTCGAGCTGAAGACCGATGCCCTCAACGTGCAGTCCCGCACGGCCATCCTGGCCCTGGGGGCGGCCTTCGAGGGCATCTTCCGCAACCACATGATCACGCGCCGCGGCCGGCTTCGCGACTCGGCGTACTACTCGATCACGGTCCAGGAGTGGCCGGCCGTGCGGGCCGGGCTGGAAGCGCGCCTGGCGCGCCATGCCGCTCCCGCGGCGGAGGGGTCAGCGCCGGATCAGCGGACCGCCACGACCCGGTAGGTGCGGGGACCGGCCGGCGTCGTGACGGTCACGACCTCGCCGGCTCGCCGGCCGAGCAGTGCCGCCCCGATGGGGGAGCGGTAGCTCAGGCGGCCCTCCGAAAGGCGCGCCTCGGCCGGATCGACCAGCTTGTAGGCGACCGGCTCCGGCGGCGCATCGGCCTCATCGATGACCTCGACCGTGGAGCCCACCCGGGCCAGGCCGTCGTCGGGCGATGCCTCTGACACGACGGCGCGATCCAGGGTCGCCTGCAGCTGCTGGATGCGGCCCTCCAGGAACGACTGCTCCTCGCGAGCGGCCTGGTACTCCGCGTTCTCCCGCAGGTCGCCCAGCTCGCGGGCCGCCTTGACGCGGCCGATCACGTCGGGCCGCGTCGCATGCAGGTCGTGCAGCTCGGATCGCAGGCGCTCGTGGCCCTCGGCCGAAAGGAACACTTCGTTGGGCTGGTGGTGGCGTTGCGGGCCGGGCGCCCGCCGTGGCGAGCTCACGCCCTGGCGCGTCGGCGTGGTCGAGGCGCGGCGCGTGGCCGGCGACCCCGCCGACGAGCGGCGCACGCCGGTCGCTGGGGCCGGCACGACCGGGGCGGCCTTGGCGGCACCGGTGATGCCATGCGAACGGGCGCCGCTGCTGAGCGAGCGGAGGTTGGCGAAGGGCAGCGCCCCGGGCTGGCCGACCGCCTCGCCGAAGGCCGTCAGCAGGGCGTCCTCGTATTCCTCGGGCGCGTCGGTCACGGCCCACCACACCCGCGCCTGGTCGTAGCCGTGCAGCGTCTTGAGCCAGTGGCCGCCGTGATGCGGGCCGTCGTCGCCGAGGGGCGTGGCCGCGTACTCGGCAAGGCGGCGGCGCAACGACTTGCTGCGGCCGATGTAGACCACCGTCTGCTCGGGCTGCCAGTAGGTTCCGAGGCGGGCCGCCAGGTCGTGCGGGGTCGGCACGGCGCCATCGAGCCGCAGCGTCGGCACGCGGGCCAGCCACTCGCGCAGGAGGTTGTGGTCGACGGGGATCGTCGGCTCGCTCGTCGGCCACTCGATGACGTAGACACCCGGCCGCGGCGTGGGCAGCGGCTGGCCGAACAGGAGCGGCCCGTCGGGCAGCAGACCCTGGCCGCGCAGCAGCTCAAGGGCCGGCAAGCGGGGACTCACCGGCCCACCTTACCCGGCTCGAGGTCATCTGTCCGCCAGACGGCCGTCGTCGACGACCAGGAGGCCGAGACGTCCACCCGCGAGGCGGCGAAGAAACGCGTCACGCCCGAGGCGAGGAACAGGGCCGCGAACGGCAGGTAGCCCAGCGGCGCGACCGCCAGCAGTCCAGCGTTGACGAGCTGCCCGCCGGTCGTGCCGGCCGCCGTGCCGGCGACGTAGCGGCCTTGGGCCACGAACCACTCCTCGCGGCCGACCAGGCGCAGGAGCCGCTCGTTGGCGGAGATCGTGCCGGCCGCCGCGCCCGCCGAGACGACGATCGCCACGAGACACAGGACCAGGCCCGACAACGGGTCGGCGGGGAACGCCAGCAGGCCGAGCAGCATCGAGCCGCCGCGCAGGAGGTAGGAGACGCGCAGCAGGCGCGACGATGAGCCGTGTCCCAGCCATCCGCCGACGATGGTGGACGTGACCAGCGACGCGCCGGCCCCCAGCGCGGTGAGGATGATGGCGAAGCTGGGGGGCTGGTGGAGCACGCTGATGGCGTAGATGGAGAGGTACGGGCCGAAGCCGGCGCCGAAGGCCGCGATGGTGATGACCCGCACGAAACGGCCCAGGTCGGGGTTGGCCGCTCGTGGCGCCGGCGGCGCCGGGACCCGCACGCGGCCGGGCCGCGGCAGGCGAGCCAGGGCCCACAGCTCCAGCAGGCCGGCCGAGCCGCCGAGCAGGAACAGCAGGGCGTACACCAGCACGCCCGTGACGGGACTCAGGAGCTGCACCAGGAGCGCCGCCGGCAGCAGGAGCACGGCCCCCAGGCCGAGCGTGATGCCCATCACCCGTGGCGCCACGAAGCGGCGCTCCGGCTCGGCCAGGATGGCGCCGTACCATGCCAGCTGGTTCGCGCCGCCGATGGTGGTGGCGGCGCCGGCGACGGTCATGATCGCCGCGATGAGGCCGATGACGAGGCCCGTCGGGAGGAGGCCGACGGCGCTGCCCAGCGTCACGAGCGCCAGCCAGATGCCGCGCGTCTCGCCGGCCGCGGTGATGGCCAGCGTCACGCCGCGCAGGTTGCCATCGGTCCGCTCCAGCAGGCGGGGCACGGCCAGCTGGGCCGCCGAGCCGCCGATGGGCAGCACCCCGATGAGGGTCGCCAGGGCCGGCGGCGCACCGAGGACGAGCAGCAGGGGGATGGTCAGGGCGGCATCGGCCAGCGAGGTGACCCCGGCCGCCCCCAGCCCGATGGTCAGGTAGCGCCGATATCGTTCGCCGCCGAAGGCGCGCCATTCATCCAGGCCGGACCGGATGCCGGGACGAAGAGCGTGCACCCGTCAAGCCTACTCTGCGGCGTGGGCGGCCCGGGCAGGGGCTGCTGCCAGGCGCGGGATGGCGGCGAGGATGGTCAGGGTGTTGAGGAAGAGGATCGGTGAGGCGAGGACCAGCGACGCCGGCACCGTCCAGCTGCGGTCGGTCCGCGCGCCCCACACGACGAGGATCACCGAGGCGACGAGCCGCACGGGGAAGAACCAGTCGCCGCCGCCCGAGCCGGACACCAGAAGGGCCACCCACGCCTGCCACGGGTCGGGCCACCACAGGTAGGAGATGGCCGCCAGCGCCGCGGCCAGGGCGGCCGCCACCAACCAGGCGCGCCACTGCCCGCGCACCACGAACCACAGCAGGCCGACCCCCGTGCTGACCTTCGTGAGCAGGGCGAGGGCCCACGCCGCGGGGTGGCGGAAGCCGATCACCACCATCAGCGCCAGAAGGGCGTTGATGTTGCCCTCCAGGACCTCCGGCACGCAGAGCAGCAGGCCGACCAGGTACCACACCGGCGGCAGCGGGCGCAGCAACCAGGCGAACACGGCGAGCATGGCGGCGGCCCACAGGCCGATGAAGAGATCGGCCGGCAGGTGGCCCAGCGGCCACAGGATCTCGGCGATGAGCGGCGCGTAGAGGAAGGCGTCGACGTGCCCCGGCGGGATGCTGTAGAGCGGATGCGTCCACGCCGCCCAGTACGCGTGCGAGTCCAGGCCCACCGAGGTCGCCGCCACGAGGATGTCGTAGTAGCCCACGAAGACGATGGCCACGACGGCGAGGGCATGGCCGAGCAGGCGACGGGACGGGCCGCCGCTCCACCGCCGATGGACGAGCACTCGGTGCATCGGCGCAACTTTGGCAGGTCGGCCGGCCGCATCGCAGCCCGCGGCCGTACCGGTGCCGCACGGGACCTTCCGCGGGGGAGACCATGGGGCGCTTGAGGCCCTTCTCCCGGACGGTAGACTTTGCCGGCGCCATCACGGGCGACGGGAGGGTGGAGGATCATGGCCGACTCGGACGACGGGATCGATCCATACCGCGTCCTGCAGGTGGATCCCACGGCCGACCATGAGGTCATCCAGGCGGCCTACCGGGCGCTCGCGCGCCGCTTCCACCCCGACGTCGCGCCCGATCTCGAGATGGCCCGCCAGATGGCCGCCATCAACGCCGCGTTCGACCTCATCCGTGACGCCGACCGGCGGGCGGCGTACGACCGGGAACACGGCTACGGGACCCCGCCCCGACCGAACGGCGACCCGGCGGCGCCGCCCGCGCCCCCCGCCGCTCCACCGACCTCAGACGCGTCGTGGACCAGCAGCCGCCAGGGCGCCTCGTGGGAGGGCACCGCGGGACCGCCGCCCGGCCGGCCCAGTGGCAGCGTCTTGGACTTCGGCCGCTTCAAGGGCTGGTCCCTTGGCGAGATCGCGCGCGTCGACCCCGGCTATCTCACGTGGCTGGACGACCGGCGGGACGGGGCCCGCTACCGCGCCGAGATCGACGAGATCCTGCACAAGATGAGCCTGCGCCGCCCGCCGCCCGCGGAGCGCAAGCGGGGTGGCCCCTTCCGCCGAAGCTGATCTCAGCCCGGCTTGCCTGATTCGGCCTGGAGCGTGTCGTCGCGAGCGGGTCGACCGCCACCCCCAAGGGGCAGGCTGACATGGAAGCGGGCGCCCTCCGCCGGTGAGCTCTCGACCGCGATCGTGCCGCCATGGCGGCGCACGATCCACGCGGCGATGGCCAGCCCCAGGCCGACCCCGCCCGGCGGGGCATCGGCGGCCCGCCAGAAGCGCTCGAAGACGTGGGCCCGATCCTCCGGCCGCACGCCAGGCCCCGCGTCGTCGACGGTCAGCTCGGCCTGCCGCCCGGACGTCGCCACCGCGACCTGCACCGCGGTGCCCGGCGGGCTGTGGCGGATGGCGTTGTCGGTGAGGATCGTCACCAGCTGGCGCAGGCGCACGGGGTCGCCGTCCAGCGTGGCGGGCGTGCCGTCGAGCACGAGGTGCACCTCGCGCTGGCGGGCCAGCGTGCCCAGGCCGTCGAGGGCAGTCGCGGCCACGTCGGCCAGGTCCACCGGGATGTGTTCGAGTTCGACCACGCCCGAGTCGGCCCGCGCGAGCAGCAGGAGGGACTCGACGAGGTCGGTCATGTGATCGACGGTGGCGCGCGCGTCGTCCACCGACTCGTGGAGCGTGGCGACGGTCTGCTCGGGGTGTCGCTGCAGGTGTTCCAGGTTGCCGCGCACCACGGCCAACGGCGTCCGCAGCTCGTGGCTGGCGTCAGCCGCGAACTCACGCTGGCGGCGCAACGACTCGCGGATCGGCACCAGCGCGCGCTGGGCGTACAGCGCGCCGCCGGCCAGCGAGAGGGCCACGGCCAGCAGCCCGCCGCCGACCAGCACGATCAGCAGGACCTGCATCGTGTTGACGTCGCCGCGGCGGTCGGCGATGACCTGCACGACGTAGGTCTGGCCCACGCTCGTGGTGACCGGCGTGGTGAGCATGCGGATCGGTACGCCCAGCGTCAGTTCCTCATAGTCGGCCGTGCCGGTGCGCGCGGCCGCCACGGCCGTGCTGACCGGCAGGCCGGGGAACGCCGCCTCGCCGACGGGCCCGATGACGTTGTCGTCAGGGGCGATGACGATGGCGTACGTGCCCGAACTCGAGCCGCCCGTGGCGAAGCCCAGGAATCGCGCGCTGAGATCACCGGGTCGCTGCCCGGCGCTCTGGATCAGCGGCGCGATGGCGTTGGTGCGGCCGCTGAGCTGATCGTGCCCGGCCGCGGAGAGGGCCTGGTCCACGGTGAGGTAGACGGCGATCCCCAGGATGACCACGATGGCCAGGGTGATGGCCCCGCTCCACGCGACCAGGCGGAGCCGGACGCGGCGGAGCAGGCGCGCATCACCGTCCTGGTCGTGGCCGGCGGTCACTCAGGCCTCCAGGAGGCGGTAGCCCACGCCGCGTTCGGTCTGGATGCGGGCGCCGGCCTGCGGGCCGAGACGCTCACGGAGCAGGTGGACGTAGGCGTCGACCGTGTTGGGCGTGACGGCTACGCCGGCCGGCCACGCCGCGTCGAGCAGGTTGTCGCGCGTCAGCACCTGGCCGGGATGGCGCAGGAAGCACTCCAGCAGGGCGAAGGCGCGCGGCGTCAGGGCCACCGGCCGCTCGGCGACGGTCACGAGGCGCTTGTGCTCGTCCAGGGCGATGGGCCCGCTGCGCAGGACCGGGGCGGGACGGGCCGCCCCTTCCGCCCGCCGGGTGAGGGCGCGCAGGCGGGCCGACAGCTCCTCGTAGGCGAAGGGCTTGACGAGGTAGTCGTCGGCCCCGGCGTCGAGGCCGCGCACCCGGTCGTTGATGGCATCACGCGCGGTGAGCATGATGATGGGCACGCTCGAGCCGTCCCGTCGCAGCTCGCGTGCGACCTCGAAGCCGGAGCGGTCGGGCAGGCCGACGTCCAGGATGATGGCCTCCAGCAGGGAGCCGCCGGCGACCACGTCGAGGGCGCCCTCGGCGGTCGTGGCCAACTCGACCACGTGCCGATCCTCGCGGAGGAGGCGCAGCAGGAGGCGTCCCAGGCGTGGGTCGTCCTCGACGACGAGGAGGTGCATGGCGGGAGTGTGCGCTGTCTCCCGCGCTACGGGGTCTCGACGGTCACAGCGCTGGCCGTGATGGACGCCGCGCCGGACGCCGCGCTCGCGCCGCCCCCGAGGCCGCGGCCGCCGAAGCCGGTGACCTCGACCACGACCGAGCTGCCGGTCGTGACCGCGCTGGAGGAGGCCGTCGTCGCCGTGCGGTACGTGGTCGTACCTGGCAGGTCGATCGTGATCGTCTGGCCGCTGGCCAGCTTGAGGGTCATGGTCGAGCCGTCCACGGCGGTCACCGTGCCGCTGAGGCTGACGCCGCCGCCGTTGGCCCCCAGGGCCGCGCCGCCGCCGAAGCCGCCGGGGCCGAACGAGGCCCCGGCGCCGAAGCCAGCGCCGAAGCTGCCACGGGGGAAGTTGCCGTTGGTGGCAGCCGCCGGGGCGGTGACGCGGCCGGCCGCGAAGGCGACGCCGGCTGCGGCGACCAGGACGGCGAGCCCGAGCAGGTAGGTCCCGAGCCGGCTCGACGCCGCTTTGGGCTTGACCGTCGGTAGGATCAGAGGCGCGGCCGTGGGTGCGGGCGCCGGCGGCTGCCACGTCGGCGCGGCGGGCGGCGTCGGGTCGGTCGGTCGAGGGGTGAGGGGGTCGGTCACGGTGCGGTCTCCTTACTCGTAACGAAGCGCGACGATGGGGTCCAGGCGAGCCGCCTGGCGGGCCGGCCAGACGCCGAAGACGACGCCCACCACAAGGCTGAAGGCGACGGCCACGACGACGGTCAGGGGGTTGAAGGCGAAGCCCCAGCCGGCCACCTGGCCGATGACGGCGGAGGCGATGGCGCCCGCCACGATGCCGATGAGGCCGCCCAGCAGCGAGATGACCAGGGCTTCCACGAGGAACTGGGCCAGGATGTCCCGGCTGCGCGCGCCGATGGCCTTGCGGATGCCGATCTCGCGCGTCCGCTCGCGGACCGAGACCAGCATGATGTTCATGATCCCGATGCCGCCGACGATCAGCGAGATCGAGGCGATCCCGCCGAGCAGTACCGTGAGCAGCCCGCTCACGGAGCTGACCGTGCTCAGCAGCTGCGACTGATCGGTGATGCTGAAGTCGGGTGTGCCGCTGGCGCTGATGCCATGGCGCTCGTCCAGCGTCGTCGTGATCGACGCCTTGACCGCGTCGATCTGGTCGGCGGTGGCGACGCTCAGGCTGATCGACCGCACGCTCGTGCCGCTCACGAAGTGGTGCTGTGCGGTCGTCAACGGGATCAGCACCTGGTCGTCCTGGCTGGTGGGACCGGAGCTGCCCTTGGTCTGGAGGATCCCCACGAGCTGGAAGGGCAGGCCATCGATGGTGATGGTGGATCCGATCGAGCTCGCGCCAAGACCCAGGTCATCGGCCGTCGTGCCGCCCAGGACCGCCTCCCGGAGGTCGTAGTCGTTGCTGGCGTCGGTCAGGAACCGCCCCTGCCAGATGTCGAAGGCGTTGACCGACGCATAGGCGGAGGTGGTGCCCACGATCGACGTGGTCGTGTTCTTCGTCCCGGCCACGACGAGGGCCTGCGTGCTGACCTGTGGCGCGTAGGCGGCCACGCCGTCGAGGCTGCCGATGGCGGTGGCGTCGGCGACCGTGAGGGTCGTCGCCGAGCCGGCGGCGCCGCGGGTGAAGCCGGTGAAGCTGGAGCCGGGAGAGACCGTGAGGAGGTTGGTGCCCAGGCCCTGGAGTTGGCTGGTGATGCCGCTCGTGGCCCCCTGGCCGGCGCTGACCAGGGCCACCACGGAGGCGACGCCGATGATCACGCCGAGCATCGTCAAGAACGCCCGGAGGCGGCTCGCGCCGAGCCGCGAGAGGGCGAGGCGGGTGAGCTCGAGAAGGTTCAATGCAGCAACCTCCCATCGCGCACGTGCACCTGTCGCGAGGCCGCCGTAGCGACGTCCGCATCATGGGTGATGAGGATCACCGTCATGCCCCCTGCATGGAGGTCGTGCAGGAGCGCCATCACTTCCGCGCCGGAGGCGCTGTCGAGGTTGCCTGTCGGTTCATCGGCCAGGAGGAGGCGGGGCTGGGTGACCAGGGCCCGGGCGATGGCCACCCGCTGCTGCTGGCCGCCAGACAACTCGCTCGGCTCGTGATCGACGCGATCGCCCAGGCCGAGCCGCTCAAGGGCCGCGCGGGCGCGCGCCAGCCGCTCGTGCCGGGCGACGCCCTGGTAGAGGAGGGGGGTGGCCACGTTCTCCAGCGCGGAGGTGCGCGGCAGGAGGTTGTAGGACTGGAAGACGAAGCCGATGGCCCGGCTGCGGACCTCCGCCAGCTGGTCGTCGGAAAGTTCCTCGACCGGGTGGCCCTCCAGGCGGTAGGCGCCGGTGGTCGGGCGGTCGAGGCAGCCCAGGATGTTCATGAGCGTCGACTTGCCCGAACCGGACGGGCCCACGATGGCCAGGAACTCGCCATGGGCGACCATCAGGTTGACGTCCTGGAGGGCGGTCACGGCGATCCGGCCGGTGTCGTAGACCCGAGACACGCCCTGCAGGTCAAGGAGCGGCGTGATCACGGGATGATGACCGTGCCGCCGCCGCCGCGGGGGAAGCCGCCGCCGAAGCCGCCGGTGCCGCTGCCGGTGGTCGTCGTGGTCCCGGTGCGGGACGCCGACGTGCCCGTCTCCACCCGGTCGCCGACGTTGAGGCCGCTCGTGATCTCCGCGAGCGAGGTGGTGACGAGGCCGACCTGCACGGGCACAGCCGATACCGACCCGTCAGTGGCTACGACGTTGACGGTGTATGCGCCGGCCGCACCGTTGAGGGCGATGGCCGGGATGGCGATCACGCCGCTCGCCGACGCGGTGGTCACCGAGATGCTTGCTGACATACCCGAGCGCAGCGTCGCGTCGGTGTTGTCGAGGGTCACCTGGACGGCGTACGTGACGACCGACGACGAGCCGCTGGTAGCGGCGGACGGCGAGATGCTGGTGACCTTACCGGGCAGGGTCTTGCCGACGGCGGTGACGGTCACCGACGCCGCCTGGCCCACCTGGAGGGAGTTGATGTCGGCCTCGGGGACCGAGCCGGAGGCGACCATACCCCCGGTCTGGAGCGAGATGGCCGTGCCCGACGGGGCGTTGAAACCGGCCACGACGGTGACCGTGGCCACCGTGCCGTCGGCGGGCGCCACGAGCGTCGCGTTGTCGACGACCGTCCTGGCCGAGTCGACGCTCACCTGGGCCGTGGCGACGGCGGCCTGGTCGGAGGCGACCGTGGCGGCCGACGCGGGCGCGACCTTGGAGGCGTAGCCGTCCTTGGCCGAGGTCACCGACAGTTCGGCCGAACTGATGCTCTGCGACGCCTGGTGCGTCGCCTGCGTGGCCTGCTGCTGAGTGCTCGCCAGCTGCTGCTGCGCATTGGTGATGGCCGCCTGGTCGGCGGCGATGACGGAGGCCGGAGCACTCGCGGCCTGGTCGGCCGTCAGCTGCGCCTTGGCCTTCGTCACACTGGCCTGGGCCGCCGCGATCGAGAGCTTGTTCTTGGCCACCGTATCGTTGTAGTTCGTGCGGGCGTTGCTGAGCTGCTGCTCGGCCTGGGTGATGGACAGCTGGGCCGAGGCTTTGTCGGTGGCGGTGGCGCCGGCCTGGTCCGTGGCCAGCTTGGCCTCGGCGGCGGCGAGGTTGGCCTGTGCCGCGGCCAGCTGCGGGGTCGCATTGACATCGTCGGCCGTCGCCAGCACATCACCCTGCTTCACCACTTGGCCGACCACCACGTTGACGGTCTTGACCGGCCACACGGTGCTGCCCGATCCCGACCCGCTGGAACTGCTCGAGCTGCTGGAACTGGAGGAGCCGCTGGCGAGGGTCGGAAGCTGGCCAAAGGCCAGGTCGTACACCGTCGCCGGGGCGAGGCTGCCGGTCGCCACGACCTGATCGACCACGTTGGTGCGGGTTGCCTGCGCGGTCAGTAGCGTGCTACTCGACGAGGAGCCGAAGCTGGGTCCGATGACCACGAAGCCCACGGCGCCCACGCCGACCACCAGGAGAAGCACGGCGGCGATGATCTTCAGGCGCATGGAGGACCTCGTGATTAGGGTTGGAGGCGCGTCGCGCCGGCGGGGGATCCAGCGCGCGCGCCGAACTCACTATCGACGGGTCCGCTGAAGGAGTCCTGAAGGCGCGCGGAACGGGCGACCGACCGCCCGGGGCGTCAGCCCGGGCGATTCCGCGTGCGTGACGCGACTGGTGGCCGAGCACCCGACGTGGGACGGGCGGGGCGACGCGCGGAGCCGCCACCGGAGCGACCGCCGGCTGAGCCCGGGCCGCGCAGGGGTCGTGGCTCCTCGTCGCGCTCGGGCACGAAGCCCTCCTCGACGCGCCAGGGGATGGCCCGCTTGAGGAGGCGCTGCACCCCGCGCAGGAGGTCGGCCTCGTCCATGCACACGAGCGAGATGGCGTCGCCGGTCAGGCCGGCGCGCCCGGTCCGGCCGATGCGGTGGATGTAGTCCTGGGGGTCGAACGGCAGCTCGAAGTTGACGACGTGGGGCAGATCCTCGATGTCCAGGCCGCGGGCCGCCACGTCCGTCCCCACCAGGGCGATGACCTCGCCGCGCTTGAACGCGTCGAGGGCGCGGATGCGCTCGGCCTGCGTGCGGTCGCTATGGATGGCCTCGGCGGCGATGCCCTGCCGCTCCAGCCAGCTTGCCAGGCGTCGCGCGGCGATCTTGGTCCGCGTGAAGATGAGCGCCTGGCGGAGGTCGTAGCGACGGATGAGGTGGGCGAGCAGCTCCTCCTTGCGATCGCGGTCGACCGGGATGACCAGCTGGCGCACCGACTCGGCGGTCGTATTGCGCGCGGCGACCTCCACCGTGGCGGGGTCATGCAGCCACTGCGCGGCAAGGCGGCGGATGTCGTCCGAGAAGGTGGCCGAGAACAGGAGGTTCTGGCGCTTGGGCGGCAGGAGGGCGAGGATGCGGCGGATGTCGGGCAGGAAGCCCATGTCCAGCATGCGGTCGGCCTCGTCGAGGACGAGGACCTCCACCTGGCCCAGGTTCACGTTGCGCTGCTCGACGTGGTCCAGCAGGCGGCCCGGCGTGGCCACCAGGACCTCCACGCCGCCGCGCAACGCCTTCGTCTGCGGAGCGATGTCCACGCCGCCGTACACGGCGGTCGAGCGGAGCTGCGGCAGGTGGCGGGCGTAGGTGCGGAAGCTCTCCTCCACCTGCATGCACAGCTCGCGCGTCGGCAGCAGGACGAGCGCCCGGACGGGATGCCGCGCGGGCGAGAAGCTGGCGTTGCCGGTCGCCATGAGCCGCTCCAGGATGGGCAGGGCGAAGGCGGCCGTCTTGCCCGTGCCCGTCTGGGCCGCGGCCAGGAGGTCGCGACCCTCGCGCACGAGCGGGATGCCGCGGGCCTGGATGGGCGTAGGGTCGACGTAGCCCTCGTCGTCGATGGCTCTCTGGAGTTCGGCCGGCAGGCCGAGCTGGGCGAACGACAAGGAGACTCCGGCGCTGTTAGGCGGGCTGGCGATGTCCGCGGCGATCAAGGCCGCATCAGTGCGGCAAGGATAGCGGTCCGCCGTGCGGCAGGCGACGCTTCGCGCCACAGACCGGGCAGGTGGCGATGGCCGTCTCGGGGTCGAGACGCATGAACGTGGTGCAGCCGTTGGTGCGGCAGTACAGGGTGGGAGCGGCGGCTCGATCGCCGTCGTGACGGGCCCGCTGCTGACGTCGCATGGCGGCGCCGCGCTGGCTGATGCTGGTGATGGTGCTCGCGCTTCGCGAGATCATGATGAGGAACGTCCTTCGATGGGTGGCTGCGCCGGCGGATCCTTGTCCGCGGCCGCGAGCCGGATGTGATGGGCTCGACGGGCACATGCCCGGAGCGAGTCGTTGGTGAGGATCCTCGGCCGTGACCCGGGAACAGCGGGTTGAACTGCTCACACCGGTATCGGCGCTCGAGGTCCGGTCCATTGTGCGCCCCGGGACGGCTTCCTGTCAAACCAGCCGAACGTCCGGTGGGCCCTCCGGCGCACGCCCTCGTACACTGCGCCCGATGGCGAGCACGGCGCAGCCCGCTGCCACGACCCGTGGCACGGGCATCGTGGAGGACGGCTTTCGACCGGATATCGAGGGTCTGCGAGGGGTCGCCGTCACCCTCGTGGTGCTATACCACGGCGCGCTGCTGGGGTTCGTCGGCGGCTTCGTCGGGGTCGATGTCTTCTTCGTCATCTCCGGCTTCCTGATCACGGGTCTCCTGCTGCGCGAGCTCGAGCGGCGCGGCCGCATCAGCTTCCGCGCCTTCTACGCGCGGCGGGTCCGCCGCCTGGCCCCGGCCGGTGCGGTCGTGCTGCTCGTCACCCTGCTGGCCACGTTCCTGGTGGTCGATCCGCTGGATCGGCCGGACCTCCTGGCGGATGGCGCTGCGGCCGCCCTGTCGGTGGGCAACATGCGCTTCGCCTTGCAGGCGTCGGATTACTTCGCCACGGTCTCCACGCCCTCACCGTTCCTGCACTTCTGGTCGCTGGCCGTGGAGGAGCAGTTCTACCTGCTCTGGCCTGCCCTGCTGGCCGGTGTCGCCCTGCTGGCCAGGGGTCGGCGCGTGCGGCTCGCGGTGGGCGTGGCCATGGCCCTCGTCATCGTCGTCTCGTTCGCCGTCAACCTGGTCGTCACCAACGTGTCGGTGGACTGGGCCTTCTACTCGCTGCCGACGCGCGCGTGGCAGCTCGCCGCGGGCGGCCTGGTGGCCGTGCTGGCCCTGCCGTTGCGCCGGCTGCCGGGTGCCCTCCAGGCCGCGCTCGGCACCGCCGGGCTGGCCGCGATCGTCGTCGCCGCGCTGTTCATCGACGGGACCGTGCCCTACCCGGGCCTCGCTGCGGCCGTGCCGACGCTGGGGGCGGTGGCCGTGCTCATCGCCGCCGGCCGCGGGCCGGCGCGCTTGCTGACGCTGGCCCCGGTGCGCTTCATCGGCCAGATCAGCTACTCGCTGTACCTGTGGCACTGGCCCTTGCTGGTCCTGCCCGCGGCCGCGCTCGGCGCCGCCCTCGCCCCCAACCAGGTCGCCGGCCTGATGTGCCTGGCGGTCGTGGTGGCGTGGCTTTCGTGGCGCTACGTGGAGACGCCCTTCCGGGCCGGCTTCGGGGGACGCCTCGCCCGCTGGCCGGGGCGGGTGGTGGCGGTCGGCCTCACCGGCCTGCTGGGCCTGGCCCTGCTGGCGAGCGGCCTGGCGTGGCAGCAGGGTCAGGCGCTGGCCGCCGCCGCCGGTTCGCCCGGTCCGACGGATCTGGGCGCGAGTTCGCTGCTCGCCGGCGCGACCCCGATGCCAGGCCTGCCCACTGCGTCGCCCGGTGGCCCGTCCGTCAGCCCCTCGCCGAGCGGCCCCGTGAGCTACGCGCTGCCGGCCGGGGTCCACCCCACGCCGGCCGGGGCGCGCGCGGATCAGACGGAGACCGAACTGCGCGCCGACGGGTGCATGGGCCTGGATGCCACCGCCGTGCCCCCGGCGTGCTGGTACGGCGACCCGCAGGGCACCTTCACGCTGGCCCTCGTGGGTGACTCGCACGCCGCCCAGTGGTTCACCGCCCTCGACGCCATCGCCAAGGCCCGCCACTGGCGCCTGGAGACGTTCACCAAGGTCCGCTGCCCGTTCCTGGACGTCCGCATGGTCAACATCGCGCTCAAACGCGAGTACACCGAATGCGAGGCGTGGGATCGGGCGGTGGTGGCGCGCCTGCAGGCCCATCCGGCCGACCTGACCTTGATCTCGACCGACCGCAACTGGATCGACCCCGTCGCCGCGGCCGATGACACGCCGGCCGCCGAGGCCGCCTCGGAGGCTCGCCTGGTGAGCCAGCTGCCCGGCCGCGTCGGGCTCATCGTGGACACGCCATCATCCACCCAGGACGTGCCCGCCTGCCTGGCCGCCCACACCTCGGACATCCGGCCCTGCACCTTCTCGCGGGCCATCGCCGATCGCAACTCGATCGGCGTCCGCGAGCAGGCCATCGCAACCGCTACCGGCGCGGGCCTGCTCGACCTCAATGACTTGGTCTGTCCGGGAGATCCGTGTCAGCCGATCGTCGACGACATCCTCATCTTCCGCGATGACTCCCACCTCACGGCGACCTTCGCCATGGCGCTGGCGCCGGCGCTTGCCCGGGCCATCGACGCCGTCCTGGGATCGTGAGGGCGGTCAGGCAGCCATCGTGGGCGCGTCCGTGCGGCGGGACACGAGCAGGCCCAGCAGCACGGCGGCGACGGCGCCGCTGAAGGCGATGGCCAGGGCGGCGTGGGGATCCCAGGCGAGGGCGAGGCCGGCTGCCACGAGCGCGCCGCCGATGCCACTGCCCAGGGCGTTGCCGAGGACGTCCAGCAGCTGCAGGCTGGCCGTGGCGGCCCCTTCCTGGCCGGGCTCGGCCTCGCGCAGCACCGTCAGGGTCACGACCGGGTAGCAGAGGCCCATGCCCAGGCCGGAGACCGACCAGCCGGCGATGGCCACCCAGATCGGCGTGGCGTCCAGGAGGACCGCCGACGTGACCGCGATCCCCACCGCGACGCAGGCCAGGCCCAGGGCCATCAGGGCGCGTGCGCCCCACTGGTGGACGAGGTGCGACTGGATCCATGAGCCCGCCGTCCAGGTGATGGTGGCGGAGGTGAGTGCGAGCCCGGCGAAGAACGGTGTCTCGCCGCGGATCAGGACGATGGCCAGCGGCAGGAAGGCCTCGGCGCCGAAGAACCCGAAGGTCATGATCCCGCGCAGGGCGATCGTCGCCGGCAACCCCCGGCCCGCGCGGAGCGTGCCGCGGGGCACGAGGCGGACCAGCGCCGCGAGGCCCACGCCAAGGGCGGGCAGCGCGATCAGCAGGCCCCACCAGGTGACCGAGGTGAGGCCGGCCAGCAGCACGCCGGCGGCCAGGGCCGTGATGATCGCCGGTGCCAGCCGCCCGCGGGCCGAGGCCGCGTCGGGGTCGGCCGGCGGCCCCGCCACCCGCCGCAGGGCGGGCACGGTCAGGACCGCGGAGATGACCAGGAACGGCAGCAGGCCGAAGAAGACGAACCGCCAGTCGAGGAACTGGGCCACGAAGGCGGCCGCCGCCGGCCCGGCCAGGCCGGGCACGACCCAGGCCGTGGACAGGATGGCGAACATGCGGGGCCGGATCGCATCGGGATAGGCCCGCCCGATGACCACATACGTCACCGTCGGGATGGCGCCGCCGCCCAGGCCCTGGATGAGGCGGGCGCCGATGAGCACGGGCATGGAGGGGGCCGCTCCGCCGATCACGAGCCCCACGCCGAAGAGGACGAGGCCGATACCGAAGGGGCGTACGAGGCCGCCGCGATCGATCTGCTGGCCGGCCACCACGATGCCCACGAGGGTGCCAAGGAAGAAGGCGCTGAAGGCCCAGCCGTAGAGCGCCACGTCACCCAGCTGGCGGGCCACCACGGGCATGATCGTGGAGACGGCGAGCGCCTCGAAGGCCACCAGGGTCACGGTCAGCACCATCCCCACGGTCAGGGCGCGTCGCGCCGGCGACCACACGCTGTTCTCCGCCGTGGCTCGCGTCCCGACCGCCGCCGCGGGCCGTTGCGGGGGGCCGCCACCGGCCACCTCGTCGACCGTTGCCATCGTCGTCACTCTAGCGGACCCGCCACCGCCACGGCTCCCAGGACGTCCGCCAGCGCGGGCAGGATGAGGCGCAGGATGACGAGCGCCAGGAGGGCCAGGGCGAGCACCAGCACGGCCCGCAGCAGGAGGCTCTGGACCGGCGTCAGGGGCGCCCCGATGAAGCGGCCGATGAGCAGTTCCACCTCTTCGTCCCAGGTGTGTGTCGGGCGGCTCATCGGCGGGAGTCTAGGCGCGCCCCACCGCGTGGAGGTTGGTACGGTAGTCAGCCTCGCGGTACCATCCGGCCGTGGTCGCCTTTCATGCTCCCGATCGCCTGTGGTACGCCGGTGACGAGGCCGCCGACCGGTTCCTGGCCGCCGATCCGCTGGCCCTGCTGATCGGCTTCGTGCTCGACCAGCAGGTCACTGTCCAGAAGGCCTTCAGCGGGCCCCTGGAGCTGCAGCGACGTATGGGCGGCCGCCTGGACGCGGAGGCGATCGCCACGGCCGAGCCGGATCGCGTGGCGGCCATCTTCCAGGAGCGGCCGGCGCTGCACCGCTTCCCCGGCGCGATGGCAGGCCGTGTGCAGGCCCTGTGCGCCGCGATCGTGCGCGACTACGGCGGCAACGCAGGCCACATCTGGACGGAGGCCCGCGACGGAGCCGACCTGAAACGACGCCTCCTGGCCCTGCCGGGCGTGGGTGACATGAAGGCGGCCACGATCGTGGCCGTGCTCGCCAAGCGGTTCGGCCTCCAGCTGCCCGGGCTGGACGCGGTCCTGCCGCACCATCCGACGCTGGGCGATGTGGACTCGGCCGAGGCGCTCGCCAGCTACCAGGCGGGCAAGCGCGCCTACAAGGCCGCGCTCCGGGCGGGGGCTACGTCAGAGCGCTCCTGAGGGCATCGTCCAGCTCCGGTCGCTGGAACGCGTAGCCGGCCGCCGTCGCGCGCGCCGGGATGACCCGGCGGCTGCCCAGGACGAGGGTGGCCATGCCCCCCAGGAGCAGGCGCACGGGTAGCCCGGGCGTGGGGACAAGAGTGGGCCGGTGCAGGACGCGCCCCATGGCCCGCGCCAGGTCGGCCTGGCGGACCGGTTGCGGAGCCGTCACATTCAGGGCCCCGTGCAGCGAGGGTTCGGCCAAAGCCAGGCGGTAGAGGCCGACCAGGTCGACCAGGTCGACCCAGCTGAACCACTGGCGCCCGCCACCGATGGGACCGCCCACGAACAGGCGGACGGGCAACGCGAGCAGCCGCAGCGCGGGCGCCTGACGGGCGATGACGACGCCCTGCCGCAGGCACACGACGCGTACGCCAAGCGCCTCGGCCGGCGCCGCGGCCGCCTCCCAGGCCGTGCAGAGGCGCGCCAGGAACGTGTCGGAGAACGGCGTCGCCTCGGTCGCCGGTTCGCGATCCAGGCCCTCGTAGCCGTCCGTGCCGGAGGCATTCAACAGGGCCGCGGGCCGCTCCGCCGGCGGCAGGGCCGCCATCGCGGCCACGAGCGCGGTCGTTGCCTCCACGCGGCTGCTGACGATGAGGCGACGGCGGCTCGCCGTCCACGGCCAGTGGCCGATCGTGGCCCCGGCGAGGTTGATCACGGCGTCCGCGCCGGCCAGTTCGGTGGCCCACGTGCCATGGGGGTCGCGCCCATCCCAGCCCACGGCACGTGCGCCCGCCGGCAGTCGGCGCGCCGTTGCGGCCGCATCCCGCGTGAGGACGACCACCGCGGCGCCATCGGCGAGGAGGGCCGACACGAGGGTCCGCCCGATCAGCCCTGAACCACCGGCCACGACGATCCTCATTGGACGGTCCCATGGCCGGCGCGTGGCAGCCGGCAGGCGGGACCCTCGGCGCCGACAAGGCGGCCCAGGGTGCGGCGATGACCCGCCACCACGCGGTACGCGACATCGACGAGTGGCACGACCGGCCCGGCGCTCGCCAGTCGCGCCGCCAGGCGCCAGCGCGGCAGTTCCCCGAGGACGAGCAGCATGGCCGGACCGCCCTCGGCCACGGCCCCGGAGGCCGGATCGACCACGTGCAACGCCGCGCGCAGGTCGTGGCCGGCGATGGCGGCCCGCCATGGCTCGGTCGCCGCCGTCGCGTCCTGGAGGGGCACGAAGGTCAATCGGCCGCCATGGTCCCGGCGCTGAAGCCAGCGGACGGTGGCCGTGCAGAAACCGCAGTCGGCGTCGTACAGGACGATGAGGGCCGGCGGCTCAGCGGGGGAGTCGGGGATCTGGGGCATCTTGCTACCGAAGTATAACATGTTAGCGCGAGTTAGCAAGAACGAGGTGTCGCGACTCACTCCACCTGGCGCGGATCCGGCTCGTGTCGTGGCGGCCGCAGGGTGATGAGCAGGTACGGCGTCTGGGCGTCACGGCCGTGGTCGCGCACCTGTGACTCGAGTGCCCCGGGGAAGCGGTCGCGGAGCGCGGTGCGCACGCCGTGGACGGTGCGTTCCAGAAGGGCGATGTCAGCCACGACGCTGGCGAATGCGTCGAGCTCGGCGCGAGGGCGTTGGGGCGCGGCGACGTGGATGGAGGTCATGCCGTCGGCCAGCCATGCGATGCGCACGGCGCCATCCAGCTCGAGCTCCACGGCCTAGCGGTCCTCCCGGCGGACGTGGCGCAGCGGGGCCCCGATGCTGGGGTTCACGCGCGCTGGCTGCCCTCGGTGCCGCGATCGCGCAGGAACCGCTCGATGTCCGAGATCAGGTCGTCGCCCGACGGCAGGCGCGACTCATCGACCATCGCCTCCAGCTTCTCCACGTATGCCTTGGTGTCGTCATCGGCGGCCGTGGCCGCGTCCAGGCGGGCGCGCAGCTGACGTGCCTCACGACGCAGCGCAACTGCCGCCGGTTCGGTACCCAGGTGGCGCGACAGCGCCTGCAGCAGGGCCAGCGAGGCGGCGGGATACGGGCCGCTCACGTAGTGGGGCACCTGGGCGAAGTAGCCCAGGGTCGGGATGCCGGTCTGCGCCACCGCGATGTCGATCGCGGAGATGGCTGCCGACGGCACGCGCAGGAGGCCGGTCGGCCCAGGCCGGACTTCGCCGCGCAGCAGGCCGTGGGTCGACTCGGTGCCCATCAGGGTCACCGGCCGCGTATGCGGCACGGCGGCCGGGATAGCCCCCATGCTGATCCACTCGGCGACCCCGAAGCGATGAGCCAGCTCGACGAGGTCGCCAGCCAGCTCCTGCCAGCGGAAGTCTGGCTCGTGGCCGCTCAGGATCAGCGTGTCGTGGTCCTCCAGCCGTGCCCGATGGAGGGTCACGGCCGGCCAGGTCAGCTCCGCGGGGCGGCCGTCAAGGATCTCCAGGGTCGGCCGGCGGGCGCGGTAGTCGAACAGCGCGTCACTGTCGAAGGTCGCCAGAAGGTGCCCCTCGTCGGTGGCCAGCAGCTCGGCCACGGCCGTCGCGGCGCCGCCGGCATCGACCCACCCGTCGAACGCCACGACGACCGTCGGGGCGATCAGCTCGACCGATTCACGGAGGCGATAGAGCGTCACGGCGCAAGCATAGGCCGCGTCAGAGGAGCCTGATTCGAGGTCGGTGAGCCTAGCTGCAGCCGCTCGTGCTGCCGCAGTTGAGGCACTTGTAGCAGCTGCCGTTGCGGACCATGATCGAGCCGCAGTCGGCGCAGCTGGGGGAGTCCGAGCTGACCTCGAAGCTGACCCGCGTGGCCCCCAGGTTGAGCGGCCGGATGACCGGCGTGGCGTGCCCGTTGCCGTTGCCATTGGTATGGCCGTTGCCGTTGGAGGTCCCTTCGGCGAACGGGATCAGCACGTCGCGTCGCGCTTCCGCACGCGGCGCCTCCGGGGCGTCCTTCGCCACGGCCGTGGCCGTCGGCGGCGTTACCGGGTCGGATGCTCGCGGCGCCGGGGCCGAGAACGAAGGCGCCCCCAGTGATGTGGCTCCGGACCCGGCGGCCGGGGCGTCGGGCTCCTCGCGGGTGATGAGGCCGAGCGACTGGCGCTCGTCGATGGGCAGGAAGCGGGCCCCCAGCCAGCGGAAGATGTAGTCGATGGTGGACTTGGCGATGGGGATCTCGGGGTTGCCGGTGAAGCCGGCCGGTTCGAAACGGACGTGGGCGAACTTGTTGACCAGGTCGCGCAGCGGCACGCCGTACTGCAGGGCGACGCTGACCGTCGTGGCGAACGAGTCCATCAGGCCGCTGACCGTCGAGCCCTCCTTGGCCATCTTGAGGAAGATCTCGCCGGGCTGGCCGTCGGGGTAGAGGCCGACCGTGATGTAGCCCTCGTGCCCGGCGATGTCGAACTTGTGGGTCACCGCCGTGCGCTCGGCCGGCAGGCGCCGCCGGTGCGGTTTCTTGGCCTCCGCCTGGGCGCTGGTGAGCTGCTTGCGCAGGTCCTCCAGGGTGGTCGACTCGACGGCGTCGCCGTCCTTCTTCTTGCCCGTGCTGAGGGGCTGGCTGCGCTTGGAGCCGTCGCGGTAGATGGCGATGGCCTTGAGGCCCAGCCGCCAGCCCGCGTCGTAGACCGACTCGATGTCCTCCGGCGTCGCCGCCTCGGGCATGTTGACCGTCTTGCTGATGGCGCCCGACAGGAACGGCTGGGTGGCGCCCATCATGCGGACGTGGCCCATGTAGTGGATGGACCGCTCGCCGTTGACCGGCTTGAAGGCGCAGTCGAAGACCGACAGGTGCTCCGGCTTGAGGCCCGGCGCGCCCTCGATCGTCTCGCGGTCGTTGACGTACTGGACGATCTCATCGGCCTGCTCGGGCGTGTAGCCCAGCTTGCGCAGGGCGCCCGGGACCGTGTTGTTGACGATCTTGAGGAAGCCCTCGCCGACCAGCTTCTTGTACTTGATGAGGGCGATGTCCGGCTCGATGCCGGTCGTGTCGCAATCCATCATGAAGGCGATCGTGCCGGTGGGGGCCAGGACGGTCACCTGCGAGTTGCGGTAGCCGTGGGCCGTGCCAAGCTCGAGGGCGCCGTCCCAGGCCTGCCGGGCCGCGTCGAACAGCTCCGCCGGAGCCCCAGCCTCGGGGATGCGGTAGGCCGCGTCGCGGTGCTTGCCGATGACGCGCAACATGGGCCGCTCGTTGAGCGGGTACTCCATGAACGGGCCGCCGTGATCGCGCGCCACCATGGCCGACTGGCGGTAGGCCTCGCCGGTCATGATCGCCGTCAAGGCGGCCGCCACGGCCCGTCCCTCGTCGGAGTCATAGGCCAGGCCGCGGCTCATGAGAAGGGCGCCCAGGTTGGCGTAGCCCAGCCCGAGCGGGCGGAAGCGGTGGGAGTTCTGCTCGATCTGCGGCGTGGGGTAGCTGGCGTTGTCGACCAGGATCTCCTGCGCCGTGATCGTCAGGCGGCAGGCGTAGGCATAGGCGTCCACGTCGAACTCGCCGTCCTCGCGCACGAACTTCATGAGGTTCAACGAGGCCAGGTTGCAGGCCGTGTCGTTGAGGAACATGTATTCCGAGCACGGGTTGGAGGCGTAGATGCGGTCCGTGTTGGCGCACGTGTGCCAGTCGTTGATGGTCGTGTCGTACTGGATGCCCGGGTCGCCGCAGATCCAGGCCGCCTCCGCCATGCGGCGAAAGATGGCGCGGGCCTTGTAGGTGCCGGCGACCTCACCGGTCGTGACCTCGTGCGTCTGCCACGGGCGGTCCTGCTCGACCTCGCTCATGAACGCATCGGTGACGCGCACCGAGTGGTTGGCGTTCTGGAAGAAGACGGAGGCATAGGCCTCGCCGGTGAAGGACGGGTCGTAGCCGGCCTCGATGAGGGCCCAGGCCTTCTTCTCCTCGTTGGCCTTGGAGTCGATGAAGTCGAGCACGTCGGGGTGGTCGGCGTCGAGGATGACCATCTTGGCCGCGCGCCGGGTCTTGCCGCCCGACTTGACCACGCCGGCGAAGGCGTCGAAGCCCTTCATGAAGCTGACCGGGCCGGAGGCGATGCCGCCGCCCGACATCTTCTCCTTGCTGCCGCGGATGGGCGACAGGTTGACGCCGGCCCCGGAGCCGTACTTGAAGAGCATGGCCTCCGTCTTGGCCAGATCCATGATGGAGGGCATGGTGTCCTCCACCGAGTTGATGAAGCAGGCGGAGCACTGCGGCCGCGGCTCGACGCCCACGTTGAACCAGACGGGGCTGTTGAAGGCCATCTTCTGATGCACCAGCAGGTGCGTCAGTTCGGCCTTGAAGGTCTCCAGGTCCGCATCCGTGTGGAAGTAGTGCTGCGTGGCGGCCCAGGCGGTGATCGTGTCCACGACCCGGTCGATGAGCTGCTTGACGCTGTGCTCGCGCTGTGGCGTGCCGATGTGGCCGCGGAAGTACTTGCTGACCACGACGTTGGTGGCGAGCTGGCTCCAGGTGGCCGGCACCTCCACGTCCTGCTGCACGAAGACCGTGCCGCCGCTCTCGTTCTTGATCTCCGCCGTGCGCAACTCCCAGGTCAGCTCGTCGTACGGGTGGACGCCCGGCTGGGTCCAGCGCCGCTCGAAGCTCAGCCCCCGGGCGCCGCGGCCGGTGAAGCTGGCCGGGTCGCGGGGGTCGGTACGGGTGCGTGCCGGAGCGGTCGCGGTGCGGGCCATCGTCTCTCATCCTCCGTGTCGCCTGTGGGCCGCTCGCCGTAGCTGCGAGTTCGGTCCGCCTGGACGCCGGAGGGCCCGTTCCCCTTCGCCTGCGCCGACCCGGGATGGGGGTCCTGGCGCGGTTCGAAGGGCCGTTGCTCGCGTCGCCCGTAGACCACCGAATCTAGTCCTCGGCCGGCCGCCTGTCAAGCCGATCCCGGGCCGAAAACACAATATCTGGTGTCGTGGAGCCATTCGTACCACAAGCCGTGGTATCCCAGCGTCCGGTAGCACACGCTCGATCGCGGGGCCGCTGGGGATGGCCGGTGGATGGCTTGTGGGGATCGTGTGGACGGAACGGTGGAGCCTCCGGAACGGGCCCGCATTCCCGGTGGGCGAAGCGATCATAGAACAGGTGTGCGATTCGTCGGTCAGCGGGCCCGTCGGTCGCCGCCTTGCACCGCATGACGGATCCGACGTCTGAGGACGTGCTCCCGCCCCGAGACCGTCACGCCGTGCAACGAGGGCCGGCTGAGCCCTCCTCGGCGGGCAGTCCCGCCGCCGGATGCGTCCTCCGATGCAAGACGGTGCGGCGACAGAGCGGCCGCCCCCCGATCCACCTGAAAGGTGGCTAACGACCGACTTGGGGCGCCAACGTGGTCGTCCTGCACACCTGATGCACGAGCGGAGGAAGAACGCTGATCCGGGAGGCCGGTAAGGCCCGCATCTTCGCCGTTAGCCACCCTTGATGGTGGCCAGGGACCCCAGGCTCAGCGGCGGCCGTGGGTCAGATCGTGCCGCTGAACGTGTCGCATTGGCCCGGGTCGCCGCTCTGGTAGCCGACGCTGAACCAGTGCTGACGCTGGGCGGAGGAGCCGTGGGTCCACGACTCGGGGT
Source organism: uncultured Anaerolineaceae bacterium (assembly GCA_964518505.1). Classification (GTDB taxonomy): domain Bacteria; phylum Chloroflexota; class Limnocylindria; order Limnocylindrales; family CSP1-4; genus DASPUH01. The sequence goes on from CAZFGT010000006.1 coordinate 57,748, forward strand.
TGACCTGGCCCTGGAACTCCTGCTGGATGCGGTCGTCACCGACGGCTGCGGCGGCGTCCAGGGCATCGGCGATGTTGGCCGCCGTGAGCGGCTCCAGGAAGCCCGTCCCGGCGGCGTGCTGGGCCCACACGCCGGCGTAGCAGTCGGCCTGCAGCTCGGTGCGGACGGAGGCCCCCTGGGCTCCCTGCTGGCTGGTCTGGCTGGTCAGCACGCCCAGCAAGTCCTGGACGTGGTGCCCGTACTCGTGGGCCACCACGTAGGCCTGGGCGAACGGGCCGCCCTGCGCCCCGAACTGCGACTGGAGCTCATCGAAGAAGCCCAGGTCCAGGTAGACGTGGCCGTCGTCGGGGCAGTAGAAGGGGCCGACGTCGGTGGTGGCGGGCCCGCAGGCGGTGTCCATCGAGCCGCTGAAGAGCCTCGTGGTGGCGATCGTGTAGGTCTCCCCGGAAGCCTGGAACTCGCTCTGCCAGAAGGCCTGGACGCTGTCGACGTCGCCCACGATGCGGCACTCCTCGAGCGTGTTGGCGTCCGCGCCGGTGACGCAGGCGCTGGCCAGCGGCCCGTTGTCCACGCTGGCCGAGCCGCCACCGCCGGTCAGGTCGTTGATGTTGCCGCCCAGCAGGACGTAGACCAGAGTCAGCACGATGCCGACGGTGCCGCCGCCGGCCACCAGGCCGCCCCGGCCGAACCCCGTACCGCCGCCGCCGCGGTAGTCCTCGACCTCCGAGGTGTCGAGCCGGGCATTCGGATCAAAGGTCATGGGCGGCCGGCGGACCTCAGCTCAGCCCGCTGTAGGCGTGCAGGCCGTTGAAGAAGAGGTTGCCGAAGAAGGTGAACATGATGGCCCCGAAGCCGATCACCAGGATGAGGGCGGCAGGGCGGCCGGCCCAGCCCCGCGCGTTGCGGGCGTGCAGGTAGACGGCGTAGATGAGCCACGTCACAAGGGCCGCCGTCTCCTTGGGGTCCCAGCTCCAGTAGGCGCCCCAGGCGATGGAGGCCCAGTAGCTGCCCAGGATGATCATCGTGGCGAAGATGGGGAAGCCGATGATGACCGAGCGGTAGGCCACCTCGTCGAGGGTCTTGCGTGACGGCAGCCAGGCGAAGCGGTCGCCGTTGCCCTGGAGGAGGTAGCCGATGGCGGCGGCGAAGGAGACGGAGAAGATGCCGTAACTGATCATGGCCATCGCCACGTGGACGGTCAGCAGGGGCGCGTTGTCGAGGGCCGGCACGAGCGGCTCGAAGGTGGCCACCGTGGACGAGCCGGGGACCGACAGGAAGAGGAGCAGGGAGAAGGCGTACAGGAGCAGGAACGAGGCCACCGCGGTGGGGATGAAACCGAGGGCGCGGATGGGGTAGCGCCGCTGGAGGTAGAGGTAGCCGGTGGTGATGCCGAAGGCGAAGGCCACCGAGAACTCGAACATCGAACCCCACGGCCCCCGGCCCACCAGGATGGCCCGGGTGATGAGGGACAGGGCGAGCAGGGCCCAGCCGACCCACGTGCCGATGATCGCCAGCGACCCGACCGCCGCGGTCTGTTCGGCCCAGCGGCTCGTTGGCGCCGGGCCACCGCCCAGGGCGACGGTGGCCGACCCACCGGCCGTGACGCCGGCCAGCCGGGCGGGCGCCAGGCGCAGGGCGGCCACCCCGCCGCGCTGGGCCAGCATCGTCGTGTAGGCGACGTGGAAGAAGAGAGCGAAGAGCAGGCTCAGCCCGCCGCTGACGTAGAGGTAGAGCGACATCTGCGCCATGCGGCAGGCTCCTCTGCTGCGCGCTCGCGACCGCCTCAGGCGATCGCGGCGCCTCCGGATGGGGGATGGGCCGACGAGCGGACGGTGAGCGGATCGAGACCCGCCCCCAGGACGTACTTCGTCCCGCAGGCGCGACAGGTTTGCTGGGTGGCCGGGCGTACCGCGCCGTCGACCGGGCAGCGGACGGTCAATTCGTCGTGACAGATCGAGCAGGTCGTGGTGCGCGCCGGGAAGAGCAGGTCATCGCGCCCGCAGTAGGGCGTGTTGGGGAGCACCACGGAGGTCCCGTCGCCGAGGTGCTCGGGCGCTCGGGCCTCGGGCTCCTGGTAGACCACGTGGGCGCGCCGCGAGATGAGCAGGTGATGCGTCCAGCCGACCATGACGAGGGTCAGGATGGGTCCCAGGACACCGACGATGAGCAGGAGCGGGACCCACGCCACGACGGCCGACCAGTCGGGGCTGATGACGACCGTGAGGATGCTGAGGATCTGGTTCCAGAACGCGTTGAGGCCGGCGGCGATCTGATCCACGGCGGCATTCTAACGGCGACCCTGCCCTACCATCCGCTGGTGCTCCTCATCGTCGACATGGACGGCGTCGTCTACCGCGGCGAGGTCCCGGTCCCCGGCATGCCGGCCCTCCTGACGCGCCGCGTGGCCGCCGGGGACACCGTCGTGTACGTCACCAACAACTCGCGCTGGCACCGCGCCGACTACGCCGCCCGGTTGCAGACCATGGGCGCGCCGCACGACGAGGCGCTGATCGTGACCGCGGCTCGCGCCACCGCGCTGGCGCTGGCCAGGGGACCGGCGGCCAGCGCGACCCGGCCGGTGATGATCTTCGGCGGGCCCGGGCTCTCCCGCGAGGTGCGGGAGGTGGGTCGGCGGACGGTCGCGCCAAGCCCGTTCGGCCTGGCCGCCGACCCCGGGACCGTCGTCGTGGGGGTCGACTTCGCCCTCTCGTACCGCCGCCTGAGCATCGCCGCGGAGGCCGTGCGCGGTGGGGCCTGGTTCGTGGCCACCAATCGCGACCCCAACTACCCGACCGCCGACACCCTCGCCGCGGGCGCCGGATCCATCGTCGCCGCCCTCGCCGTGGCCGGCGGCCGCGAGCCCGACCTCGTCATCGGCAAGCCGGAGCCGGGGCTGCTCCGCGAGGCCGCCAGCCTGGCCGGCGTGGACGCCAGCACCGCCGTCGTCATCGGCGACAACCTGGGCACGGACATCCTGGCGGCCCAGCGAGTGGGGGCGCGGTCGGTCCTGATGCTGACCGGCGTGACGACCCCGGCCCAGCTCGCGGCGGCCTCAGGCGGTCCTATCACGCCGACCGCCGTGGCAGCCAACGCGGAGGAGCTCGCCGCCGCCCTGGACCGCCTCGGCGGCTAGTCGGTGGCCTGCGGGCCAAGCGACGGTTCTCTCGCCTCGAACGCGGTCATCTGCGCCCGCAGCCGCTCGCGAACCTGTGGTTCATGGCCCAGGAAGGCCACCTCGAGCGCATGGCGGTCCATGGCCCACAGCTCGCCGACCGAGAGGTCCAACGGATCCAGGGCCCGCTCGTATTCGCGCCCCAGGGTCAGGTCGCTGACCGTGCGATCGTCGGTGCTGAGGGTCACGGGCACGCCGGCCCGCAAGAGCCGGGGGAGGGGATGGTCGGCCAGGCGAGGGAAGAGGCCGGCCTGCCAGTTGCTGGTGGGACACAGGTCCAGGGTCACGGCGCGGCGGGTGAGTTCGGCCATCAGGGCCGGATCATCGACCGCGGGCGCGCCATGGGCGATGCGGGTCGGATCCAGCGCCAGGGCCCGCCGGATCTGGGCGGGCCCGCCCCATTCACCGGCGTGGGCCGTGATGCCCAGCCCGCCTGCCCGTGCGATGCCGAAGGCCCGGCGGTGCACCAGGGGGTCGGGGTACGCGGCCTCGGGACCCGCCAGGTCGAAGCCGACGAGGCCCTCGGCCATGGCCGCGACCGCCGCCCGGGCCACGGCCTCGTTCCGAGCCGGGCTGTGGGAACGCATCGCCACGGCGATGAGCCGCACCTGGATACCGCCCCCTGCGGCGCGGACCTGGGCCGTGCCGCGACGCGTGCCGGCCGCCACCGCCGCGATGACCTGGCTGACGGTCAGGCGCCGCAGGGTGTGCAGCGCGGGGGCCCAGCGCACCTCGGCGTAGATCGTGCCGTCGCCCGCCACGTCCATCACGAGCTCGGCCGCCGCGCGCTCCAGGGCCTCCGCGTCCTGGAGGATCGTGAGGGGCAGCTCGAACGCGGCCAGGAGCTCCGCCTGGTCGCGGCACGGCATCGGCGCGCGGAGGCGGTCCGCCACGACCTCCACCGTCGTGCCCGACGCGAAGAGGCCACGCGCCAGCCCCAGCTCCAGGGCCGTCAAAGGCCGGAGGGAGCCGTCCAGGTGCAGATGGAGCTCGACCTTGGGCAGGCGCGCGACCAGGTCGTGGGCCGCGGCTGGCAGGGTCATGGCCAGCGATGGTAGCCGCCCGAGCCAGCAGGGAGACCGCCGAGGAGACCGCCCGCTAGACTCCGGTCGATGGCCACCCCGTCACTGGGCCGGACGCTGCGCCGGATCGCCTGGGTCATGGTCGCCGCCGTGATCGCCCTGGGCGGCGCCGGCCTCGTGGCCGGCGCATCGCTCCCGCCGACCGACGCGGCGCGTCCCGAGCTCACGGTGCGCGGTGACGCGCGGATGGCACCCGGTCTGACGGCCCTGGACGCCGGCCTCAAGACGGTCGACGACGGCCTGGTCCAGCTGGTGGGCACGGGCGAACAGGTCCTCGTGGACCTGACGGGGATGACCAGCGACACGGTCGCGGCGGCCCAGATCTCGGCCGACCTGCAGCAGGGTGATGACCAGCTGCTGGCCCTCGAGGAGCAGGCGCAGGCCCTCCAGGCGACCTACGCGCAGCTGCCGTACGACGCGTCATCCGACCTCATCAGCGGGCGCACCAAGGGCCGCCTGGCGGCGGTCCGGCAGGCCCTGGACCTCCTTGCACCGATCGCCGGCGACTGGCAGGCCGTCTCCACCCACGCCACCGTCACGGCCAAGCTCCTGTCTCTTCTGGCGCAGCACGTGGCGGCCGCGGGCCAGGCCGTCCTTGATGCGTCGGTGACCGACGCCGCCGGCCACGCCAAGACGCCCGACCTCAAGGGCGCCCTGGCGGCCCTGGACCAGGCGGAGTCCTTCCTGACCCAGGCAGGCACCATCCGGGACCAGCTGGCGCCCACGACCGATGTATCCACCTACGACCAGTGGGTGTCGCTCCACCGGTCGTTCGAGGCCGCCCTTCGGCGCTACCTCCAGGCCCACCTCACGACCAACGACGTGCGCATCCTGACGCCCCTCTACGACGCCCAGAAGGCGGCCGCGGCACGGCTGCCCAGCACCACCGCCGCCCTGGTGGCGATCCTGGGCGACCTGGAGGCGACCGGCCTGACCGACGGCGTGGCGGCCATCCACCGGGTCCAGACGTCGCTGGAGCAGCTGGCGCAGGTAGACTAGCCGGCGAACACCACCGCGCCGCCCTGGCGCCGTCCCTGCCCGAAGGAGGATCCGCCCCGATGCAGATCCGCGTCGTCACCAGTCAACCCTGGGAGGTCGCCGCCGACCTGCTCGTCGTGCCCTTCCCCGAGGGCGGGCCCACCGACGAGGCGTTCGTCGAGCTGGACCGACGGCTCGGCGGGACCCTCGCGGCCTACCGTCGCGTCGGTGAGCTGTCGGGCGAGCCGTATGAGACCGCCCTCGTGCGGCGCCCGGACGGCCCTGCCGACCAGGGCCTGGCGGCGGAGTGGGTCCTGGCCATCGGCAGCGGCGATGTCGACGGCGTCGACCGGCAGCGGATCCTGCGGCTGGGGGCGGCCATCCAGCGGCGCCTCGCCGGTCGCAGCATCGGCAGCATGGCCGTCTGGCTGCGTCAGGGACTCGCCGGCGGCCCCGGCCTGGAACCCAATGAGGTGGCTCTCCTGCTGACGCGTGGCCTGGTCGAGGGCGGCTACGACCCGGCGGCCATCTACCGCGGCCCGGGCAAGGACACCCCACCGGTGCTCAAGGAGGTCGTGCTGGTCGCCCCGGAATTCGATCGTGGCGACCTGGCCGCCGCGGCCGAGCGCGGCCGGATCATCGGCGAAGGCAGCAACCGGGCCCGCACGCTGGCCCAGCGCGCCAGCAACGACGTCAGCCCGGAGGTCCTTGCTGACGAAGCGACGGCCATCGCCAAGGAGGCCGGCCTGACCATCGAGGTGCTGAATCCCAAGCAGGCCGAGAAGGCCGGCCTGGGTCTCTTCCTGGCCGTCGGCAAGGGCTCCCACAACCCGCCCCGCTTCATCGTCCTGCGGGCGGGCGAGGCCGGCAAGACGGATGCCCGCGGGCGCCTGCTGGCCATGGTCGGCAAGGGCGTGACGTTCGACTCGGGCGGCATCAGCATCAAGCCGGCCGACCGCATGGACGAGATGAAGATGGACAAGACCGGTGCGTGCACGGTGATCGTGGCCATCGCCACGGCCCATCAGCTCGCGCCGGACGTGCCGCTGCTGGCCGTCGCCCCGGCCGTCGAGAACATGCCCGGCGGCGGGGCCACGCGACCCGGCGACGTGGTCAAGGCACTCAACGGCAAGATCGTGGAGATCACCAACACCGATGCGGAAGGTCGATTGATCCTGGGCGACGCCCTGACCTGGGCGGAGCGCGCCGGGGCGACCCACCTGGTCGACGTGGCGACCCTCACGGGCGCCGTGGAGCGGGCCCTTGGCAAGCTCGTGACGGGCGGCTTCGGGACACCCCAGGCCTGGTGGGATGAGGTCGCGGCCGCCGGCGATCGACAGGGCGAGCGCTACTGGCAGGTGCCGCTGGTGGACGACTACCGCCGCGACATGGACAGCTGGTACGCCGACTTCCAGAACTCCGGCAGCGCCGACGGCTCACTCGTCAAGAGCGGGCTCTTCCTGCGCGAGTTCGTGACCCGCCCGTGGGTCCACCTCGACATCGGCGGCTCCGGCTACCTGCGCAAGCCCACGCCGTGGGCGGCCCGCGGGGCGACCGGCGTGACGCACGCCACCCTGGTCGAGCTGGCCATCCGCGGGGCCTGAACCCGGTGCCCGGGGCGGCCATCCTCTTCGCCCTCGTGGGTGGCGCGTGGGGGGTCGTGGCCGATCGCATCAGCGCTCGCTGGCCGTCGCACGACGAGGAAGGTGTGCGCCGCCCCGACTGGCGCACGGTGGCGCTGGCGGTCGGCGGGGCGGTGGCCCTGGGCGCGGTGCCCCTGCGCTACACGGAACCACGCGACCTGCTCATCGTGGGCGCCTGGTTCCTCGTCCTGCTGCTGCTCGCGGCGACCGACCTGGATCAGAAGCTGCTGCCCGACCTCCTGACGCTGCCGCTCATCCCCATCGCCCTGGTCCTTGTCGTGGCGGGCTGGGATCCCCTGTTGGCCAGCAAGGATCTGGCCCTCCTGAGTGCCGGGGTGGCCGGCCTGGGGGCACCGGCCCTGCTCGTGGGCTCCAGCGCCATCCTCGGGGGTGGCCTCGGCGCGGGGGACGTGAAGCTGGCGGTGTCGCTGGGCCTGATGGCCGGCATCGTGCAGCTGATCGCCGGTTTCCTGGTCGCCTCGATCGGGGGGGCGCTCGTGCTCGTGGCGCTGCTCGCGACGCGGCGCATCGGCCTCAAGACGGCCATCCCGTTCGGCCCCATCCTGCTGGTGGCGGGCATGTGCGCCGCATTGGTGGGGTGACGGACAGGGAGGGCGGGTTGTCGAGTGCCTCGGGCGCGACTATGATGCCGGCCGGATGATGCCTGTCTCATGAGGGGGACGCGGCGCGCCTCGCCTCGCCGGCTCCGCGCGGCCCTGCTGGCTGTGCTCTTCACCGTACCGCTCGTCTTCAGTGTCGCGGCGCCCGCAACGCCCACCAGGGCGGACCAGCTGGGCGACGCGCAGCAGCAGCAACAGCAGCTGCAGCAGCGGATCAAGCAGCAGCAGCAGGCCCTGGCCTCGCTGAAGGCCGCCGAGGCGCAGCTGAAGGCGGCGCTCAGCCAGACCGCCCAGCAGCTGTCGGCCATCAACACCAACCAGGCCCAGCTCACGAGCCAGATCGACCAGGCGACGGCCGCCCTCGCCGTCGTGCAGGGGCACTACCAGGACCTCGTCGGCCAGCTCGCCCACCTGGACTGGACCCTGGGCCTGCTGCAGGACGAGCAACAGCAGAGCGAGGACGCCCTCGCCGCGCGGCGACGGCTGCTGGCCGATCGCCTGGCGCAGGCGTACCAGACGCAGCAGACGAGCCTGCTCGAGCAGCTCCTGAGCGCCGATTCGTTCACCACCGTCCTGTCCCAGGTGAGCGACTACCTCAGCCAGGGCGACCAGGACGCGGCGCTGGCGGCGGAGATCCAGCAGGATCAGCAGGCCCTCCAGGTCCTCCAGGCGACGACCCAGTCGGCGCGCTTCCAGACGGACCAGCTGCGGGCGGCGGTGGCCCAGCAGGCGACCCAGATGCAGGCGCAGGAAGCGGCGCTCAAGGTCGCCAAGCACCAGCTCGACCTCCTCGCGGCGCAGACGAAGAGGCTCCAGGCGGAGCAGCTGGCGGCCTATCGCGCGGCGACCAAGAACCAGGCCCAGGCGGCCGCCCTGCTGCGCCGCGAGCAGCAGGCGGAGAGCGACCTGCAGCGCCAGATCGACGCGTTGATCGCGGCCCAGTCCCAGGGCGGGGGCATCCCGTCCGAGTACAGCGGCAAGTTCACCTGGCCGCTCGTCGGCACGATCAGCCAGGAGTTCGGCTGCACCGGCTTCCCGGCCGAACCCCCCCTTGGCAGTTGCGCCCACTTCCACCGTGGCATCGACATCGTGGGTCCCTACGGCGCCCCCATCCGGGCGGCCGGCGACGGCATCGTCGAATTCGTGGGCTACAACCCCTATGACCCGCCCGGCGACCGCGCCTGGATCGTCATCATCGCCCACGCCTCCAACCTGCAGACCTGGTACGCCCACATGCAGCCGCGCATCCCCGGCGGCATCTACGCCGGGGCGCATGTCAGCCAGGGCCAGGTCGTGGGCTGGGAGGGCTGCACCGGCAATTGCACCGGCCCGCACCTGCATTGGGCGGTGCTCCTCGACGACACCTGGGTGAACCCGCGCTTGTTCCTGTGAGCGCCACGCGGCGGGGTGTAGCATCCCGGCCGTGAAGAGCGCACTGGCGGTCATCCTGGCCGGTGGGGAAGGTGAGCGGCTCTCGCTCCTGTCATCCGTCCGGGCCAAGCCGGCCGTGCCGTTCGGCGGCAAGTACCGCATCATCGACTTCTCGCTCAGCAACTGCATCAACTCGGGCATCACCGACGTGATGGTCCTGACGCAGTACAACCCGCGCTCGCTGAACGACCACATCGGCCTGGGCCGGGCCTGGGACCTCGACCGCAACAGCGGCGGTATCCGCCTGATGCAGCCCTACATCGCCCGCGGGCGCGCGCTCGAGTGGTACCGCGGCACCGCCGATGCGGTCCTGCGCAACCTCAACCCGATCCTGGAGTCCCCGGCCGACGTCGTGCTGGTCCTGGCTGGCGACCACATCTACAAGATGGACTACGACCCCTTCATCCGGGCCCACCGGCGCCATCGCGCGGACGTCACCATCGCCGTCCGCCCGGTGCCCCTCCATGACGCCCACCGCTTCGGCATCCTGGCCCTGGACGACAGCGACGCGGTGGTCGAGTGGCAGGAGAAGCCCGAGCACCCCCGCAGCGACCTGGCCAGCATGGGCATCTACGTCTTCAGCAAGCGCGCCCTCGTCCAGTGGCTCTCCGAGTCGCGTGTCGACTTCGGCCGCCACGTCATCCCCGCCATGCTGGAGGCCCGCTCGCGCGTCTTCGGCTATGCCTTCGACGGCTACTGGCAGGACGTGGGCACGGTCGAGAGCTACTGGCAGGCCAACATGGACCTGCTCCTGGAGCGCCCTCAGCTGGATCTGGACGACCGCGCCTGGGTCATCCACACGCGATCGGAGGAGCGGCCCCCGGCGCGTATCGGGCCGACCGCGGCCGTCCACCGCAGCATGATCAGCCACGGCTGCGTCATCAACGGCACCGTCGAGCGGTCGGTGCTCGGGCCCGGCGTGCGCGTCGGCATCGGGGCCGTCGTGCGCGACAGCATCGTCTTCCTGGATACCGACATCCGGGCCGGGGCGGTCGTCGATCGCGCCATCATCGACAAGAACGTGACCATCTACCCCAATGCCGTGGTGGGCCACGGCGAGGACATGGACGTGGTCAACCGCCAGGAACCGACGCGCCTGACGACCGGCATCACCCTGGTGGGCAAGCGGGCCATCGTGCCCCGCGGCACGCGCATCGGACGCAACTGCAAGGTCGCCGAGAACGTCCGGGCCACCGACTTCCGCTCGCGGGTGGTTCGCAGCGGGGGGACCGTCGAGGCCCACCGGGATGTCGCGCGCGTGGAGCAGGTCGCGCCGGCGGCGGCCCGACGGTCGGGCCGGACGGCCGCCGTCTGAGGCCCCGCATGGGGCCCTCTGCCCCGGCGGAGCCACCCGTCGGCCGGTGGCTGGCCGAGCTGGACATCGAGGTCCTGGAGCACGGAGAACGCGACGGCGTCCACAGCTGGGACATCCGGCTGCACGGGCGGCGCAGGCGTGACATCCGCGCCACGGTCATCCTGCAGGCGGCGGTGGCCTGTGTCCTGTGGGTGCACTACGCGCCGCCCCTGGGGGACAGCTTCCGCAAGTCGTACCGCCAGCTGCTCCACTGGAACGACGAGCTGCCGTTCGCCAAGTTCGCCCTGGGCGTCGACGAGCGGCTCGTGCTGGCCACGGAGCTCGCTCCCAGGTCCCTCGACCGGGATGCCGTGGGCACCGCGCTGGCGCGCCTGACCGCCATCTGCGATCTGCTGCTGGACGAGTCGGCGTCATGGATCTGGCCGGGCGCGCCCCCGGCCGCGGTGGCCGGGCCGCCGTCGGCGATCCTGGAGCGCTATGCGGACGAGCTCGGTGATCTCAGCGTGACCCCGGACGGCGATCCATGAGACGCGGCCGGCTGCGCGGGGCGCCGGTCCTGGTCGCGGCCATCCTGGCAGTCGTCTTCGGGATGGGCCTCTCGGGGCCGCTTGCGCCGATCGCCGCGGCGGCGGTCGCGCCCGACGCGCTGGTCACCGGCGCGGCCACGTACACCGTCGATCCGGCCGGCCACGCCGTGCACGTGGCGGTCGATATGACCGTCGAGGACGTCAAACCCGATACGTCGAGCACCATCTACTACCTGACGGGCTACCGCCTCGCCATCCAGCCGGAGGCGTCCGGCGTGCGGGTCACCCACGGCACGACCACGCTGGCCGACAAGACGAGCGTCGCCGACGGGTACATCGCGCTGGAGGTGACGTTCCCGGCACGCCTCTTCCGTGGCCACACGCAGGCCTTCCGTGTGCAGTACGACCTGCCCGATGGCGGGCCGCGCACGAGCGGCCGGGTCCGCGTCGCACCGGGCGTGGCCGCCTTCTACGCCTGGTCGTACGGCGCTGACCGCGCCAGCGTCCACGTCATCCTGCCCGGCGACTGCGAGCCGGCGACGCAAGGTGACCCGCTGGTCGTGACCCGCCAGGGCGGGCTCGTGCAACTCGCCGCCGACTCGATCCGCGACCGCGCCACGTGGCTGGCGTCGATCACGGCCACCTGCCCCGACCAGCTGACGACCCTCGCGGCGAAGGTGCAGGTCGACGGGACCACCGCGACCGTCGAGGTCCACGGGTTCCCCGACGACCCGACGTGGGCCACGACCGTGACCGATCGCCTGACACGCGGCCTGCCCATCCTGACCCAGCTGGTGGGCCTTGGCTGGCCCGTCGTGGGGCCGCTCGACGTGACCGAGGCCTACACGCCCTCCCTGGCCGGCTATGCCGGCTTCTACGAGCCTCCCCGGGCCAGCGGCGACCTGGCCCGCATCGAGATCTCGGAGGACCCTGCCCCGCTCGTCATCGTCCACGAGGCGTCGCACGCCTGGTTCAACGACCAGCTGTTCCAGGAGCGCTGGATCGACGAGGGCCTGGCCAACGCGTATGGCTCGCTGGTCCTCGCGCAGCTGGGCGACCCTTCGGCCACCCCGGACCCGGTACAGCGCGAGCAGGCGGGTGCCTTCCCGCTCGAAGCCTGGCCGGCCCCCGGCGCGATCACCGACAAGCCGACGCAGCTGGCCGAGACCTACGGCTACGACGCCTCCTGGGCCCTGGTCCGGCAGCTCGTGACGGAGGTGGGTGCCGACCGCATGCGGCTGGTGTTCAAGGCCGCTGCGGCGCACCAGATCGCCTACGCCGGGCGGCCCGCCCCGGAGACGCTGCCGCTGCCCGACGGGGGCGTGGATTGGCGCGAGTTCCTGGACCTGCTCGAGCAGGTCGGCGGGGCGCGTGACGCCGACACCCTGTTCGACACGTGGGTCCTGCCGCCCTCCGATGCCGGCCTCATGGCGCAGCACGAGGCGGCCATCCAGCAGTACGCCCAGCTGCTCGCCGCCGGGCGGGGCTGGCTGCCCGGGGCCGGCGTGCGCCTGCCGCTGGCGACGTGGGACTTCGCGGAGGCCACGACCCGCGTCGCGGAGGCCCAGGCCGTCCTCCAGCTGCGCGACCGGATCCAGGACCAGGCCGGCTCGCTTGGCGTGGCGGCGCCGCAGGCGCTCCAGGCGAGCTACGAGGCGGCGACCGGGGACCTGGCGACGACGCTCGCCGTGGCGGAGGATGAGCTGACCACCATCGCCGCCATCCAGAGCGCCCACTTGGCCGTGGTCTCCGACCATGACCCGTTCGTGAGCATCGGCCTGCTCGGCTCAGCCCCCCAGGCTGCCCTGGACGGGGCCGGACGCGCCTTCGCCGCCGGCGACGACGCCGGGGCCCGTGCGGCGGCGGGCACGGCCCTGACCACCATCTCGGCGGCGGCTGCGCTGGGGCAGGAGCGGGTCGCCCTCATCGTGGCCCTGCTCGCCGTGCTGCTCCTCGCGGTGGCCCTGCTGGCGGGCCGGCGGCGGCGCCGCGAGCCACGGGGCGCGGTCGTCATGGCTCGGCCCGCTGGTACACTCCCGGGCGACGCCGCGTCGGCTGCCCCGCTCGCGCCATGGACCGATCCCCGATCAGAGGAACCACCACCGTGATGCCCCTCGTCGCGCTGTCCCAGCCGCTGGCCTGATGCAACGACGTCCTCCGTCCCACGAGATCCTGTCGGGCGACTCGGCCGACGTCTATTTCGCCCGCGCCAACGAGGTCCTCGACCGCGAGGGCCTGGATCCGCTCGTGACCATGGAGGTCTTCACGCGGCTGGAGGCCGTCCTGTGCGGTATCGATGAGGCCAAGATCCTGCTCGCCCATGCGCTGGCCGACGCGCCTGAGGGCGAGGGTGTCGTGGAGGCGCTCGATGACGGCGACCTGATCGCACCCAAGGAGATCGTGCTGCGCATCCGCGCGCGCTACCGGCGCTTCGGTCTCTACGAGACGGCCATCCTGGGCATGATGGCCCAGTCGACCGGCTGGGCCACCGCGGCACGCGCCACGGTGGAAGCGGCGGCACCCGCGCCGGTCATCAGCTTCGGCGCGCGCCATGTGCACCCTGACGTGACCGACAACCTGGACTACGCGGCCATCGTGGGCGGGTGCGTCGGGGCCTCCACGCCGGCCGGGGCGCGGCTGGCCGGCCTCCGGCCCACCGGCACGATGCCGCATGCCCTGGTCCTCATCTTTGGCGACACCGTCCGCGCCGCCGAGGCGTTCGACCGCGACCTGGAGCCTGACGTGCCGCGCATCGTGCTGGTCGACACGTTCAAGGACGAGGCGGAGGAGGCCCTGCGGGTGGCCCACGCCCTGGGCGACCGGCTCTACGGCATCCGCCTTGATACGCCCTCCGAGCGGGGCCGCGTGACGGTGGACCTCGTCAAGGAGGTCCGCGCCCGCCTGGACATGGAGGGCTTCAACCACGTCCGCATCATCATCAGCGGCGGGCTGAACCCCGAGAGGATCATGCGCTTCAAGGAGCAGGAGGCGCCCGTCGACTCCTATGCCGTGGGCTCCTATATCAGCGGCGCCAGCCCCATCGACTTCACCGGTGACCTCAAGGAGATCGACGGCCGGCCCATCGCCAAGCGGGGGCGCATCCCTGGCGTGACGCCGTCACCGCGGCTGCGGCCGGTCGACCTCACGGCCTGGCGGGGGGCCTGACGCTCAG
>CAZFGT010000006.1:71787-87949 GCA_964518505.1 uncultured Anaerolineaceae bacterium
TGTGGCGCCGCTGTTGTGGTGCGTCCTGGCGACTAGTACTTCCGTACTAGTCGCTGAGCGCGGCTGGCGCGCCTCGCAAGGCCCGATCCGCGCACGAATGGTGGCCGGACGGGCCGATCCGACGCCGTGGCCGGCCGTCGGTGACACGTTCGAGGGCGGCCCGAGCAGTACCTCCTTCTCATCGACGCGCGGGAGGACGCTTGGGAGCATCGCCCTGCGATCGACGCCGGGGGTGCCGATCGTGGACCGCAGGTCGCGGTCCGCCCTGGGATGTTCGACCGGAGACCCACGATGGACAAGGTCAAGCACAACACCGATCTGCTGGCCCGCTCATGGCGGTGGCGGCTCGCTTCCTGGCGGTGGCGCCTGGCGTCATGGCGCTGGGACGTGGCGGCTTCATGGCGGTGGGACATCGCCGCGTCATGGCGCTGGAACCTCGCCGCCTCCTGGCGCTGGAACTAGCCCCAGCGGGCGCGACGTCGCGCCCCTGACCAGCTGAACACGCGCCGCCGCGAGGCGGCGCAGACCCGGACGACGAGCGGGCCCCATGGGCCGTGCTCGTTTCGTGGTATCCGGTTGACCCCACCCCCGCCGCCGCGTATCGTCCGGCGCCTATGCGGCGCCTTCCGCTTGCCGTGGGCGGCGCGGTCCTGTCGGCGGTCCTGCTGATCGCCGTCCTCGTCCCGCCGCCCGCTCTCACGTCCTCGGCGACCTCACCCGATATGGCCGTGGCCCCGGAGTCGACGGCGGCCAGCTGTACCGGGTGGACGAGCACGTACGTGCCGCCGCCGACGATCAACGTCGGCCTGGTGACCAAGGGCTCCGTCACGAGCGTCGTGACGGTCGATCTCATGGCCTACGTCGAGACGGTCCTGGCCGCCGAATGGGGCACCGCGAACGCCTCCGAGTACCTCCAGATCGGGGCCCTCGCCGTCAAGCAGTACGGCTGGTACTACGCCATCCACGGGCGCCTGAACCACACGTACAAGGGCCAGTGCTTCGACGTCCGCAGCGACACCTACGACCAGCTGTACGACCCGGCGCACCACACGCCCTCGCAGGCCGACAAGGACGCCGTGACGGCGACATGGCAGATCTCCATGCGCAAGGCGGGCGTCTTCTTCCTGCCCCACTACAACGGCACGACC
This sequence comes from uncultured Anaerolineaceae bacterium, assembly GCA_964518505.1. Classification (GTDB taxonomy): domain Bacteria; phylum Chloroflexota; class Limnocylindria; order Limnocylindrales; family CSP1-4; genus DASPUH01. The sequence goes on from CAZFGT010000006.1 coordinate 72,936, forward strand.
CACACGACGTGCGGCGACGGTGGCTTCTCGACCGGCACGCTGCTGCCGCAGCAGGCCGTCCAGACATGCATCTCCCAGGGCATGGCCCGCAACGCCATCCTGCATCTCTACCTGGATCCGCCGACCCCGCCGCTGAGCATCGACGACCTGGTGAACCTCGCCGGCGGCGACCGCTACGCGACGGCGGTGGCCATCTCCGCCTGGCACTTCCAGCCCGGCGTGCCGGCCGTCATCCTGGCCAGCGGCGCGAATTTCCCCGACGCGCTCGCCGGTGGCCCCGCCGCAGCCCGCCTGGGCGCCCCCATCCTGCTCCTGCCGCCGGGTGACGACATCCCGGCCGGGGTGGCCACCGAACTGACGCGACTGACCCCCGCCCGGATCATCGTCCTGGGCGGCGAAGGGGTCATCTCCCCCGTCCAGTTCGGTGCGCTGGCCGCGTTCGTCCCGGCCCACGACCCCACCAAGGTCGTGCGCCTGGCTGGGCCGACGCGCTACGACACCGCGATCGCCGTCTCCCAGTTCGCCTTCCCGACCCTGCCCGGGCCACCGCCCGTCCCGCCGGCCGTGCCCGTCGTCTTCCTGGCCAACGGTTCGCAGTTCCCCGACGCCATGGCCGGCGCCTCGGCCGGGGCACGCCTGGGTGGGCCGGTGCTGATGGAGGACCCGACCAGGTCACTGGCCGACCAGCCGGCGCTGGTGGCGGAGCTGCAGCGGCTCCAGCCGGCCTCGATCCGCGTGCTCGGTGGCCCGTCGGTCGTGCCCGACTCCTTCCTGCAGGACCTCAAGCAGGACCTCCAGCCGCTCGTGCCCGATGTGGCGCGCATCTCCGGACCCGACCGCTATGCGACCGCCGCCGCCCTCGCGGCCGCCACCTACGTGGTCGGCCAGCCCTTCCTCTTCCTGGCCTCCGGGCTCAACTTCCCCGACGGCCTGGCTGGGGCGGCCCTGGGCGGCCCGATCCTGTTCCTGCCCGATGCGGCGCCGGTGTCGTTCGCCGTCCTGTACGAGATCGGCCAGCTGGCGGGCCATCAGCTGGTCCTCCTGGGGAGCAACGGGGCGGTCGGCGACTCGGCGGTGGCGGCGGCCGGCTATGCCTTCGAGAACCCGCCCACGCCAAGCCCGTCGCCGTCGCCCAGCCCGTCGCCCTCGCCGAGTCCGACCCCGCCCGGTCCCTGAGCCCCGTGGGCGGCCGCGCCGGGCCGGCCGCTGATGGTAGTGTCGGCCGATGCCTGGCGGCTCTCTCGTGCGGCTCATCCCCGGCCTCGCCCGGACGATCGTGCGCCGCGTCGGCGCCGACCTGCCGTTCATGCTGGCGGTGTGGCTGCTGCTGGCCAGTGGCGTCACGCTCGTCGCGTCGAGCGTCCTGTACGGCGAGACGGTGGCCCTCGGCGGGATCCGGCGATCGCTCGAGGCCGTGCCCGCCGCCGACCGGGGTGTCCAGGTCGAGACCTCCGCTCCCGCTGGCGCGGTGGCCGGGCTCGACGACGCCGTCCGTCCGCTGCTCGCGACCGCCCTCGGCGCCGGCGGCAAGGTGGCCCTCACGCTCCGCTCCGCGTCGTACTCGATCGTGGGGGCGGTCGGGGAACCGCTCGTCGTGCTGGGCGGCTATGCCGACCTGGGCGCGCATGCCCAGCTCGTGGATGGATCGTGGCCCAAGCCCGGCCAGCAGCCCCTGGAGGCGACGATCTCGCAGGGTGCGGCGGCGGCGCTCCACCTCCAGATCGGCGACCGCGTCGGCCTCGCCGATGCCTCCACGCCGGGCGCGAGTGCCACCGTCGCGATCGCGTCGGCGCGGATCGTGGGCATCTGGAAGACCGACCCGCAGGACCCCTACTGGCTGGGCGACACCCTCGACTCCACCGGCGCCGATAGCAACCTCGTGGCCCCGCTACACGGGCCGCTCTTCGTCTCGCCCGACGACCTCCTGCGGAGCCCGTCCAGCGTCCTCGACGTGCGCTGGCGGGCGATCCCCGGCCCGGCGGCCCTCTACCCGGACACGATCGTGGGCCTGCGCGCCCGGCTCGCGACGCTGCCCTCGGCCGTGCTGGCGGCGGTGCCCCAGGGCCGCTACGTCCAGGTGAGCGCCGGTCTGGCGGCTGTGCTCGGCACGATCGCCGCGGCCGGGGTGGCCAACGGGACCAACGTCCTGCTGCTGGTGCTCCAGTACGCCGTGCTGGCCGCCTACGCCGTGCTGCTGGTGGCGGCCATGCTGAGCGACCGTCGCCGGACGGAGTTGGCCCTGCTGCGCTCGCGCGGGGCCTCGACCTTCGACCTGCTGGTGCTGGCCCTTGGTGAGGCCCTCCTCCTGGCGGTGCCGGCCGTCCTCGTCGCGTGTGCCGCGAGCGTCGCCATCGTCCTCGCCCTCGGCAGCGTGGGACCCCTTGCCGCGGCGCACCTGACCGACGATGTCCAGCTCGATGCCGCCCCGGTGTTGGCCGCCGTGGCCGCGGCCGCGGCGGGCATGGTCGTGCTGGCCGCCCCGGTGCTGGCCGGTGGGCGGCAGCTCGCCTCGGTCCGGGCCGCCATGGCCCGGCCGCTGGCGCGCACACTGGCCCAGCGGCTGGGGTTGGACCTGGCCCTCGTCGTGGTGGCGGCGATCGCGCTGTGGCAGCTCCGAACGTACGGGGCGCCGCTGACCGCGAACGCCCGTGGCACGCTCGGCGTCGACCCCCTGCTGGTGGCCGCGCCCGCCTTCGGCCTCATCGCCGGCGGCGTCCTGGCCACCCGCCTCGTGCCGCGGCTGGCGGAACTCGCCGAGCGGCTCCTGGTGCGGCGCCGGGGTCTCGTGGCGTCGATGGGCGCGCGCCAGCTGGCCCGACGGCCGCTCCGCTACACGCGCGCCGCGCTGCTCCTCGTCCTGGCCTCGGCGCTGGTGGTGTTCGCTGCGGTCTACGCCGCCACGTGGACGCGTTCGCAGCAGGACCAGGCGGCGTACCAGGCGGCGACGGACATGCGCATGGTGGCCGCCCCGGCCGCCCCGCTGCCGGGCTGGGCGGCGGGGGACGCGATCCGGACCCTGCCGGGTGTGGTCCGGGCGATGCCCGTGGAGAGCCAGACGTTCTCCGCCAGCGGCACCATCCGCGATGGCGCGATGCTGGCCGTCGAGCCCGAGACGGCGACGCAGATGCTGTCCCCGGCCGGCGGCGGCGATCCCGCCGCGGCCCTGGCCGCCCTGGCGAAGGCCCGCCCGGCAAGTCAGGCCGTGCCGCTCCCAGGCCGCCCGATCCGCCTCGTCGTCACGCTCAAGGCCAGCCAGGCGGACTCGCAGGACTTCCAGGGCGAGCCGCTGCAGATGCAGGTGATCCTGAAGGACGCCGACGGCCGGATCTACCGCCTGGAGCCGGCTACCACCATCCCGTTCGATGGCAGCACGACCACCGTGGAGGTGCCGCTCGTCGCGTCGCTGTCGGGCGCGCAGCTGAAACCCGTCTATCCGCTGTCGCTCGAGGCGCTCCAGGTCGTGTCGGCGGGCTTCTTCGACGACGGCAAGGCGACCGTCACCGGGGTCCAGGCCTTCGCCGATGCCGCGTCTCCCCCGACCGACGTGACGCTCGACCCGGCCCCGGCCACGGTCGCCGTGGTGGCCGACCCGGAGGGGGGTCAGGTCACCACCGCGATCTGGTTCGCCTCGGAGACCGCCGGCGCGCCCATGGCCGCGATCGTCGATCAGGCCTTCCTTGACCTGACCGGTTCCCGCGTCGGTGACCACGTCCCCGTGTCGACCAACGGCGGCATGCTGGTGTCGCTCGACATCGTCGGCGTGGCCCCGTTGTTCGCGCCGCTCGACCCGGCGACCCCGTTCGTCGTGGTCGACGAGCCGACGATGGATCTGCAGCGCCTGCTGATGACGCAGGACATCGGCACGACCGCCGAGTGGTGGCTCCAGGTGGACCCGGACCAGGCGGCGACGCTGACCGTGACGCTGTCCGGACAGCCCTTCGCGGCCCAGCGGATCATCAGCCGTGACGCCCTGGCGCACGCCCTGCTGACCGACCCGGTGGCCCTCGGCACGGTCGGCGCCCTGCTGCTCGGGGCCTTCGCGGCGATCGCCTTCGCCGCCATCGGCTTCATCGTCAGCGCGGTGGTCTCGACCGCCGAGCGAGTGAATGAGCTGGCCCTGCTGCGCGCGCTGGGCCTCTCCGGTCGGCAGCTGCGGGGGTGGCTGTCGCTGGAGCATGCGGCCCTGCTCCTGTTGGGCCTCGTCAGCGGGTCGCTCCTGGGCCTGCTGATGGCGTGGCTCGTCCTGCCCTTCACGAGCCTGGGTCCGGGCGGTGCCGCACCGGTGCCGCCTCCGGTCGTGGAAGTGCCGTGGATCGTGCTCGGCGCGGTCGCCCTGCTGGCCGTGGCCCTGCTGGCCGTGGCCCTCGTGATCATCGGCCGGACGCTGCCGCGCATCCGCCTGGCGACCGTCCTGCGGGCCGGCGAATGACCTGGATCCGCCTGACCTTCCGGCGGCTGCGACGCGATCGGGCCGCGGCGGCGGGGCTGGTCGCGCTGGTCTTCGTCACGGCCTTCGTCTTCGCCGTGGCGCCGCGGGCCTTGGCCACAGTGGCCGATCAGGCCCTGCGAGACGAGATGGTGGCGGCCGGCAGTGCCGACCGCAACCTCCGCCTCGACCAGCTGACGCGGCCGTGCTGCACGCGCGACACGGCCGTGAACGTGGTCGAGCACGGCGACGAGCTGGCGGCCCAGCTGCCGGCGGTCCTGAAGGCCGTCGCCGGGCGGCCGCCGACGAGCTCGCCCTCCTACGTCATCCAGACGCCCCTGTGGCACGCCACCTCGGGCACGCCCATCGACAACGTCCTGGCCCTGCGCATCCAGCAGGACGTCCAGGCGCACGTGACCCTCACCGCCGGGCGCTGGCCGACGGGGATCACCAGCTCGGAGCCCGACGTCGCCCCGGGGGCCCTCGCGAACGCGGTAGTGACGACGTTCGAGGTAGCCATCTCCGACGACGCGGCCAAAGCGCTGCAGGTGAGCGTGGGCACGCACCTGGACCTGACGCCCGAGCCCACCGATCCGCTGGCGGTCGGCCGCCCGATGCACGCCACGGTCGTGATCGTAGGGATCTACCGCCCGACCGACCGCGCCGACCCCTACTGGATCGACGACGCGACCGTGGAGGGGTCCACCATCCGGGCTCTCGACCCGGATCACCCCAAGGTCGACACCTCGCTGCTCCTGTCGCCGGACGCCTACCCGGCCCTCCTCGCGACCGCCCTCCCGCTACCCGCGACGGCGGACGAGGCGGTCCCGCTGGAGTCCATCCTGCCCCTGCAGTACGAGTGGCGGTTCTACGTCGATGCCGCGCGCATGCGGTCGACGCAGGTGGGGGCGCTGATCCAGGCCATGCGGCGGACGGAGAGTCTCTTCCCCGTCGGCGTCCCGGCCATCAACGGCCCCGACTCCGACCGGGTGAACCTCCAGACCGGCCTCCTGCGGCTGCTCGTGGAGCACCAGTCGCGGTGGGTCTCGGCTCAGGCGGTCCTGGCCGTGTCCGCCATCGGGGCGGGTGCTGTCGCCGTGGCCACCCTGGGGCTGGTGATCCTGCTCGCCGCACGCCAGCGGCGGCGCACCATCATCGTGGCCCGCGAACGCGGCGCCTCACGCCGCCAGTTGCTCTGCGCGACCATCCTCGAGGGGGCCCTGTTCACCGGTCCGCCGGCGCTCGCCGGCGCCCTCCTGGCGCGCGTGCTCGTGCCGACCACGATCGGCCACCTGACCCTGGCCGCGGCCGTGGCGGTCGCGGTCAGCGCCCTCGTGCTGTTCCTGGTGGCAGTCCGGCCGGCGCTCGTCGGGCCGCTTCGCGGGCAGGGTGCGGGCCCGGCCCCGTCGCGTCGAGCCAGCGGTCGTCGGCTCGTCCTGGAAACCCTGCTGGTGGTGGGGGCCGCGGGGGCGGCCCTGGTCCTGCGCCAGCGGGGGCTCGTGGCGCCGACCGCGACCGCGACGGCGCCCCCGCCTGGCGGACCGGACCCGGTCGTGGCCGCCGTCCCGGCCCTGGTCGGCCTCGCCGCCGGCGTCCTGGCCCTGCGCCTGTACCCCTGGCCGATGCGAGCGCTGGCCTACCTCGCCGCGAGGCGCCGGGGCGTCGTATCGGTGCTCGCCCTGCGGCGGGCGACACGCGGGGGCACCGGCGGCGTCGTGCTCCTCATCCTCCTCGCGTGCACCGCCAGCGCCGCGTTCGCGGCGGCCACGCTGGTCCACCTGGATGCGGGCGCCGACATCGCCGCCTGGCAGAGCGTGGGCGCTCCCTATGAGCTGGTGTCGCGCGGCGGCCTCCTGCCGCCCAGCGTCGATCCGGCGACCCTGCCCGGCGTGACGACCGCGGCGACCGGGTTCGAGGCGCAGGTCGCCCTCAGCACCGGCAGCCTCCGCGAGCTGGTGGTCGTCGATGCCCCTCAGTACGAGACCATCACCCGCGGCACCCCTGTGGATCCGCAGCTGCCGGCCTCGATGCTCGCGGCGGCGGCCGATCCGCTGCAGGTCGCGGTCTCGCCGAGCCTCGCCTCCGAGGATCATCCGCTCAAGCTGGGAGACGTCTTCCAGGTGACCGTGGCCGGCATCCGCGTCAACCTCCAGGTGGCGGCCTTCCGGACGGACTTCCCCACGTTGTCGGTGGGCCAGCCGTTCGTGCTGCTTTCCCGGCAGCAGCTGGTGGCGCTCGCGCCACCCGGCCTGCCGGGCCCCTCGTTCGCCTTCCTTGACGCGCCCGATGGGGCCCTGCCCGCCATCCAGTCCGTCGTCTCGGCGGCGCCGGCCGGCAGCGACGTGGAGATCGTCCAGCGCGCGACGGTGGTCGCCGCGAACCGGGCCATGCCGGCCACTGTGGCGGTGTCCGAGGGCGTGGCCGCGGCGGCCATCCTGTCGTTCGCCTACGCCGCCCTGGCAGTGGCCGCCGCGCTGGCCCTGGCGGGCGCCAGCCGGGCCATCGAGACCGCCCATCTGCTGACCCTGGGCCTGACGCGACGCCAGGCGGTGGCCCTCGTGGCGACCGAGTTCGGCCCCACGGTCCTCGTGGCCTTCGTGGCCGGCCTCCTCCTGGGTGCAGGCCTCTTCCTCTTCCTGGAGGACAGCCTGGGCCTGGCCGACCTCATCGGTTCGCCGGTCGTCGTGCCCTTCGGCCTGCCGCCGGCCGGCCTGGCCGTGCTCGCGGCGCTCCTCGCCGGTATCGTGGCCGTCGGCATCGGCACGGCCGCGCAGCTCGAGCGGGGCCAGATGCCGGCCACCGCCGTCCGCCAGGGGATCGAATGACCGACCAGGCCGCACCCGTCATCGTCTGCGACAACCTCGTGCGGATCTTCAAGGTGGCCGACCTCGAGGTGGTCGCCCTCCAGGGCCTGGACCTGGTGGTGACGGAGGGCGAGCTGATGGCCCTCGTGGGCGCGTCGGGCAGCGGCAAGTCGACGCTCCTCAACATCCTGGGCGCCCTCGACGAACCCACGGCCGGCCAGGCCATCGTGGCCGACCACGACCTGGGCCGCATGAGCGGGCGCGAGCAGACGTACTACCGGCGCTTCGTGGTCGGCATGGTCTGGCAGCAGACGGCGCGCAACCTCCTGCCGTACCTCACCGCCGCCCAGAACGTGGAACTGCCCATGGCGTTCGCCGGGGGGCGCCGGCGGCGCCAGCGGGCGAAGGAGCTGCTGGACCTCGTGGGGTTGGGCGATCGGGCCAGCCATCGTCCCGACCGCCTCTCCGGCGGGGAGCAGCAGCGGGTGGCCGTGGCGGTGGCGTTGGCCAACAAGCCGCACGTCCTGCTCGCGGACGAGCCGACGGGTGAGCTCGACAGCACGACCTCCGGCGAGGTCTTCGACGTCCTGCGCGAGGTCAATCGCGAGCTTGGCACGACCATCGTCATCGTCACCCACGACGCGCTGGTGTCCGATCACGTGGCGCGCACGGTCACCATCCGCGACGGCCGCACCAGCAGCATGACCGTGCGGCGCACGCAGCAGTCGGACGACGGCGACCACCAGGTCATCGCCGAGGAGTTCGCCGTGCTGGACAAGGCGGGCCGCCTGCAGCTGCCGCGGGCCCATATCGAGGCCCTCGCCCTGGCCGATCGCGTCCGCCTGCGCCTGGAGCCCGATCACGTGGGCATCTTCCCGGACCGCGAGCCCGCCGTCCGCGAGAACCCCGCCCCCGAGGACGCCGCGCGGCCATGACCGAGCCGGCCACCGATCTCGCCCGCTACATGCCCCACGGTCCGCAGGCCATGCTGCGCGCCGTCGGCCTGACCCGCGACTACGACTCGGGCGGCGCGGTCGTCCACGCCCTGCGAGGGGTGGACCTGGACGTCGCCGAGGGCGAGCTGCTGGCCGTCCGCGGCCGGTCGGGGAGCGGCAAGACGACCCTCCTGAACCTGCTGGGTGTGCTGGACCGGCCCACGAGTGGACGGGTCATGCTGGACGACGTCGAGATCAGCGCGCTGACCGATGCGCAGCTCGTCGACGTCCGTCGCCGCACGGTGGCCTTCGTGTTCCAGGCCTTCGGGCTGGTGCCGATCCTGACCGCCGCGGAGAACGTGGAGGTGCCGCTCCGCCTGGTGGGGGCCGATGGGCGTACCCGTGACGCGCGAGTCCGCGAGCTGCTGGATCTGGTGGGCCTCGGCCGGCGGATGGGCCACCGGCCGCACGAGCTATCCGGCGGTGAGCAGCAGCGGGTGGCCCTGGCGCGAGCCCTGGCCAACCGGCCGCGGCTGCTCCTGGCCGATGAGCCGACCGGTCAGCTGGACTCCGAGACGGGCCGCAAGATCATGGCCCTGCTGCGGACGGTCGTGCGGGCGGAGCACGTGACGGCCGTGGTGGCGACCCACGACCGGATCATGCTCGAGGTGGCCGACCGGGTCGTGGAGCTGCAGGACGGGGTGCTGGCCGCCTCGCCGTAGGTCAGTCGGGGCGGACCCCGTCGGGCGGTCGCGCGGGGGATTCGACCAGCGTGGTCGGTGCGGCGTGGACGGCCGGGATCGAGCCCAGGCGGCCGGCCTGGTAGTCGGCCACCGCCTGCAGGATCTCCTCGCGGGTGTTCATCACGAACGGGCCCATCCAGGCCACCGGCTCGCGGATGGGGCGGCCGCCGAGCAGCAGCACGTCCAGGTTCGGGCTGCGGCTCTCCTGCGTCCGCGTCGCCGCGACGGTGAGGCCGTCGCCGGGCCCAAAGACCGCCAGCTGGCCGGGCCCGATCGGTCGCCCTTCGGCGCCCACGGTGCCGTAGCCGGACAGGACGTACAGCAGCGCGTTGTAGTCGGACCGCCAGGGGAGGACCAGGCGGGCGCTCGGGGCCAGGGTCGCGTGGACCAGGGTCATCGGCGTGTAGGTGGAACCGGGGCCCTTGTGGCCGGCGACATCGCCGGCGATGACGCGCAGCAGCGCCCCGCCGTCCGGTGACGAGGCGAGCGCCACCTCGCTGGCGCGCAGGTCCTGGTAGCGCGGCGCGGTCCACTTCTGGGCGCCGGGCAGGTTGACCCACAGCTGGAACCCGTGGAAGAGCCCGCCGCTGGCGACGAGCGCCTCCGGCGGCTTCTCGATGTGCAGGATGCCCGCGCCGGCGGTCATCCACTGCGTGTCGCCGTTGGTGATGACGCCGCCACCGCCGTTCGAGTCGCTGTGCTCGAACGTGCCGTCGATCATGTACGTCACGGTCTCGAAGCCGCGATGCGGATGCCACGGGGTGCCCTTGGGCTCGCCCGGGGCGTAGTCGACCTCGCCCATCTCGTCGAGGTGGACGAACGGGTCCAGGTCAGCCAGGTCGACGCCGGCGAAGGCGCGCCGGACGGGGAAGCCCTCGCCCTCCAGGCCGTGCGGCGCGACGGTGATGCTGCGCACCGCGCGCTGCGGCGCCAGTGGCGCCGGCTCCGGGATGCGCGGCAGGACGGTGATGTCGGGGACGGTGACGGCGGGCATGGACGCGAGACTCCTGGGGGCTGGGGCGACCCCCATCATCGCACACGGATGGTTGCGTATGCAATCACTTGCCGACGAGCGGGGGCAGCGGTCCCGGATCAGTCGTCCTGGGAGAGGATCACGACGCTGTACGGGCCCACGTTGAGGAGGCCGCTCTGGCTCTGGCCGTGCAGCGGTCCGCCGTCGGCGTCGAGGTCGAGCGTGAGGTAGTTGCCGAACTCGGGGTCGTAGTCGCGCGAATCACTGTTGAAGCGCACGCGCCAACGGCCGCGACGGGGGAGCCCTACTGCCGCGTTCGAGATCGGCTTGGCGCTGAAGTTGGCGGCGACCACCACGTCGTCACCTGGGCCGCCCTCCGCCCACCGATGGTAGGCCAGCAGCTTGGTCCGCCGGCTTGCCCGCAGGACCTTCACGTGCGAACCCCGCAGCCCGGCCGATACGCCGTCGGCATCGCGCCGCAGGGCGACCAGGTCCTGGTGCAGGTGCAGGATGCCGGCGTGGCGGTGCTGCTTGGACCAGTCGATGGGCTGCGTGTCGTCGAACCAGCGATCCTCCAGCAGCTCCTGGCCCTGGAAGAGCATGGGGATGCCGGGCGCGGTCAGCGTCAACGCCGAGCCCAACGTGGCCCGTTTCTTGGCGAACCAGTTGGCGGCGTCGCCCGGCGCGATCTCCTCGGGCAGGCGGACGCGGCCGTTGGCGACCTCGTCGTGTGACTCGGTGTAGACGACCCGCTCGAAAGGCCGCTCTCCACCGCCGGTGATAGCGGCGGCCACCGCCGCGACGTCTCGGTCGCGATCGTCGGCCACCGTCAGGGCGTGCCGGATGGTGTCCAGGAACGACAACTCCCACTGCGCCCCGAAGCCGGCCCCGCCGTCCGCCGTGGGGGCCGTGATGCGGGCCTCACCGCGCATGTCCTCGGCGATCGTCAGCTTCCACGGCTGGCGCGTGGCGATCTCGTCGTTGAGCCAGGCCATGAACGACCAGCCATCCGGCAGGGCCGTCTCCGGCGTTCCGTCGACGGTGCGGATGTGGACCGTGGCGTCGAATCGCAGCCCGTCCGCGCGGAACTCCTCCAGCCACGTGAGCGCGCTGTCGCGCAGGAAGGTACGCACCTCGCCCCGGCCGTAGTCGGGTCGCGTCGCGCCCCATGGGGTGATCGCCCGGTCGTCGTTGTAGAAATAGATGCCGCCCCACTCGCCCTCGGACCACCCGTCGAAACGCCACAGGTCAAGGTCGCCGGGGCCCAGGTGGTTGTAGACGACGTCCACGAGGACCGCGATCCCGTGTTCGTGGGCCGCCCGGACGAACCGCTTGAACGCGTCGGGGCCGCCGTAGCTGGACTCGATGGCGAAGACATGGGCCGGGTTGTAGCCCCATGAGACATCACCGGCGTGCTCGAACGGCGGCATCACCTGGATGGCGCTGACGCCCAGCTCGCGCAGGTACCCCAGCCGGCGGATCGCGCCGTCGAAGTCACCCGGCCTGGTCCCGCGGGTCCCGAAGGTGCCGATGTGCATCTCGTAGATGACCAGGTCGTTCCAGTGGGGCGCGGCGTAGCCGATGCCACCCCAGTCGAAGGCAGCCGGGTCGTAGACCACCCCGTTGCCCACCGAGTTGGTGACCTGGCGGGCGTAGGGATCCAGGCGCGAGACATCGCCATCCGACGTGTGGATCGTGAAGCGGTACTCCGCACCGGGCTGCACGTCCGGCACGTCCGTGGACCACGTGCCGCTGGAGCCGTCGCCGTCGCGAGCCAGGGCGTGTCCGGGCGACCAGCCGGTGAACGACCCGGTGACCGAGACGCCCAGCGCGTGCGGAGCCCAGACGCGGAAGGTGGTCCCGCCGGGATATGGCACGGCGCCCATCCCAGGGCGTCGCGAACGGCTCACTGCGGCCAGTGGATCTTCATCGGCGAAGGATACGGGTCGATGGCTGCCGGGACCGTCCGTGTCAGCGGCGGGCTCGCCAGCCCTCCAGGACGGGCCAGCCCCACCGGGCGGAGGCCAGGGCGATCGCCAGCCCCACGGCGAAGAACGTCGGGTGGAGGAAGCTCAGCTCGTGGATGACGGCAAGCTCGACCGTGATCCAGATCATCTGACCGCATCCGATGGCGAAGGCGAGGAACGGGGCGACGGGCGCATGCCGCAGGCCCAGCGCGATGACCACGAAGGAACCGATGCCGAACAGGCCGCCCAGGATCAGCCCCGGCACGAGGAAGTCGGTGAAGGGGCTCCCGGCGAGCAAGGCCGGATCGAAGTGCATGACGCTGCCGTCGGGCTTGGCGACGAGGGCGATGCCGCCGGCGAGGGCACCGACGCCCAGCAGGGTCAGCAGGATCAGCGTGATCTTGCCGGCCCGCGTCAGCGCGGGGCGCGCGAGCGGCGCGACGCGTGGTTGAGTGACGACGTGTCCGACCATGGCTTGCCTCGCGATGACGCGGACCGGATGACCGCTACTGGTCCCAGCGTCGGCTGGAGCCGACGGCCGGACAAGGGCCGGATGGACCGTTCTTATGGCGCCATGCGGGTCAGACGGACGAGCCCACCTGGGAGAGCAGCCGCTGGATGTCACTGCCCAGGAAGATGAGGGCCAGGATCGCGATGATCGCGATGAGGGTCAGGATGAGCGCGTATTCGGCCAGGCCCTGGCCGGCGTCGGAGCGGCGGTCTGGGCGGTCCGCCAGGATGGTCGAGAGCACGCGAAGCGCACCTCCATGCGTCGGCCGCCCACGCTGGTGATCCATCAAGGCGCCGCTGCCTGAAATATCCGTCATCACGGGCGGCCGCCCATACGGCGATGGTCCCCCCGGCCCCCGTACACCCGGCTACCCCAGCACGGTCGTCACCACCAGCGCCACCGCGGCGACCGCCATCACGGCGGTCGTCGCCCAGCCCAGGACATTGAGCAGGCGGCCGTTGGTGCGCTCGCCCATGATCCGGCGATCGTTGGAGGCGAGCATCACCAGCACGAGCAGCGGGGGCGCCAGCAGGCCGTTGAGGACGGCCGTCAGGACGAGCGCGTCGATGGGATCGATACCGGCGAAGTTCATGAGCATCCCGATGAGCGTGGCCACCACGATCACGGCGTAGAACGGGCGGGCGCGAGAGGGTTTCTCATCGAGGCCGGCCCGCCAGCGGAACGCCTCGGCGAGGGCGTAGGCGGCCGAGCCGGTCAGGACCGGGATCGCCAATACGCCCGCTCCGATGAGCGCCACCGCCAGCAACAGGGTCGCCGCGTCGCCGGCGATGGGACGCAGGGCCTGGGCCGCCTCGGTCGCCGACGAGATCGTGGTCTTGCCCGTCGTGAAGAGGGTCGCGCCCGTGGCCAGGATGATGAAGTAGGCCACGATCTCGGAAAGGGTCATGCCCGCCAGCGTGTCCCAGAGGGCGAACCGGAGCTCCTTCTTTGACGCTCCCTGCCGTTGCCAGAGCCTCCGGCGGCCGATGCTGACCTGCTCCTCCACCTCCTGGCCGGCCTGCCAGAAGAAGAGGTAGGGCGAGATGGTCGTCCCCAATAGCGCCACGAGGATGCCGATGTACGCCGGGTCCAGCTGGAGGGTCGGGATGAACGTTCCCCGCAGCACGTCGCCCACGTTCGGGCGGGAGAGCAGCGCCGCCGCCACGTAGGCCAGGAGCGCCAGGCAGAGCCACTTGAAGACACGCTCGATGAGCCGGTACGAGCCAAAGACCTGGAGGGCCAGGATGCCGAGGCTGACGGGTACGACGAGGATCAGGATGGGCACCGGCAGGAGCAGGTTGATGGCCGCGGCGACCGCGCCGATGTCGGCTCCGGCGTTGACGGTGTTGGCCACCAGGACGGCGCCGACCGCCGGGTAGAGCACCCAGCGGGGATAGTGCTCACGGAGGACGCCGGCCAGGCCCCGCCCGTTGACCAGGCCGATCTTGCCGCAGATGTACTGGATGGCCGTCATCATCGGCAGCATCAGGAGGGTCGCCCACAGCGTGCCGTAGCCGTAGCGGGCACCCGCCTGCGCGTACGTCCCGATGCCCGACGGGTCGTCGTCGGAGGCTCCCGTCACGAGCCCAGGCCCCAGGATCTGCAGGATCCGGGCAAGCGGGTTGGTCGTGCGCTCGATCCGGCGGAGGTTGGGATCGACCGGTCGCTGCGGGTCGACCTGCGGGCCGCGCTCTGCCGCGCGCTTGCGGGAAGGCGCCCGCGGCCGATCAGTCACGGGAGCGGTGAGACAGCATGCGCGCAGGCTACAGGGCTCAGGCTCCTGCGGCGCCTTGCAGGCGCCAGCTCAGGCGTTGCGTCCGTGTCGCACGCCAGGCGCCCGCTACGGTTCGCTCTTCCAGCCAGCGTTGGAGAAGGTGGGGATGAAGCGATAGCCATGACCGGGGACCGTGCCGATGAAGCGGGGCCGGCGGTAGTCGTCGTGGAGCTTGGTGCGCAGGCTGCCCACGTGCCGATCGACGATGTTGCTCTCGGCCACGAAGTCGGTGCCCCAGATGGCGTCCAGGATCTCGTCGCGCGTGACGACCCGTCCACCGCGACTGGCCAGCAGGTACAGCAGGCTCTGCTCGATGACGCTCAGCGGGACGACCGAATCCGCGGTCCGGACCTCGCGCCTCAGGATGTCGAGCTCCATCTCCCCGAGCGTGATCGTGGGGATGATGGGGCGATCCGTCCCCGACGCGCGCCGGGTGATGACGATCGAGCGCGCCAGCAGCTCCTCGGGCGAGAAGGGCGTGGTCAGGATGTCGTCCACCCCCAGGTCGAACGCCCGCAGCTTGGTGCGCAGATCGCCGCGGCGCGTCAGGCCCAGCACGGGCGTCACGCTGGCCGTCAGGGTGTTCGAGGCGCCCAGCCGTTCCATGAGGGCCGTGCTGTCCTCGTGGTCCATGTCCACGACGGCCAGGTGGGGGTGCCAGGCCGCGAGGATCGCCTCCGCCTGCGTCAGGCTGCTCGCTGCGTGGACGACGAAGACGCCATGGTTGAGGGTCAACTCGATCAGATCCACGACCAGCTGACGATCGTGGAGCACGAGAGCGCGGCGGGCGTCGTGCGGGGCTGGGTCCATCACCGATCGCGTGCATCCTACGCCCCCTTGGATGACGAGCCGTCATGACACGCGGGGTGGCTGGCGCCACG
>CAZFGT010000007.1:0-58937 GCA_964518505.1 uncultured Anaerolineaceae bacterium
TCGACCACGCCCTGGGCCACCATGTTCCCGTACTGGCCGAGCGCGATCCAGAGCAGGATGCCGAGGGCCAGGCTGGCGAACAGGTTCTCGTTGTCCTTGGAGTTGGGGGGCTGCAGCAGCTGGACCGGGACCAGGGCCATGGCCGAATCGATGGCGGCCGGTGAGAGGCCGGCGGCGGAGAGGCGTGCCGCCTCCGCGGCCAGGGATAGGGCGGACTCGACGTTGGGTGGGATGGCAGCCTTCACCACGGCCGTCGGTGCGGTCTCCGATCCCGTCACGAGTACGTCGAGGGTGCCCGCCGTGACCTGGGCCTCCGCGGCAGTGACGTCGGCGACGTCGCTGACCGTCACGTTCGCACCCAGGGCCGCGGCAGTCGTGCTGAACGAACGCTCGAGCGCCTGCGATCCACCGCTGAAACCCACCCGTGCCGGGGTGGTCTTGCCGGCGAGCAGCGACGCGGCCACGATGCCGACCACGACGAGGACCGCCATGACGATGGTGCCGCCCACGAAGACCCGTGAGCGCAGGCGCATGCGGATCTCGCGGCGGGCGACGAGGACGACGATCGGCAGGTGGCGCGTCCCGCCCGGACTCCGCCATCGGGCGTTCATGCCGCGGCCTCCCCGATGACGGTCCGAAAGAGCTCGCCGAGGCTGGGCTCGACGCGCTCGAATCCACGCACAGGCCCGGTCACCAGCGCCGCCCGGAGCAGGGCCTGGTCGTCGACGCCCGGATCCAGCTCGAACAGCCGCCGGGCGCCGTCGGCCTGCACGAGCTGGACGCCCGGGATCCCAGGCTCCCACGGATCGGGCGCCCCGGGCATATCGATCCAGCGGCGCTCGCGCCCCCCGACCCGCAACTCCGCGACCGTGCCACACGCCAGCATCTGGCCGTGGTCGATGATGCCCACCCGGTCGCAGATGCGCTCGACGAGTTCGAGCTCGTGGCTGGAGAAGATGACGGGGACGCCCGCCTCCGCCCGCTCGCGGAGCACGGCCGCCATCACGTCGACGGCAACCGGATCGAGCCCGGCGAATGGTTCATCGAGCACGAGGACGTCTGGCCCGAAGACGAGCGCCGCGGCCAGCTGGACCCGCTGCTGGTTGCCCAGGCTGAGGGCCTGGAGGTCCGCGTCGCGCCGGTCGGCGAGACCGAACCGGTCGAGCCAGTCGAAGGCGGCCTGCCGAGCTTCGGTGCCCGTCATGCCGTGCAATTCGCCGAGATAGGCCAGCTGCTCCGCCACCCGCATCTTGGGGTAGAGGCCGCGCTCCTCGGGCATGTAGCCGATGCGTCGTCGGGTCTCCAGGGTCAGCGGCATGCCGAGCCAACGTACGACGCCCGAATCGGGCGCGAGGACGCCCAGCACGATCCGCATCGTCGTGGTCTTGCCCGCGCCGTTGCGCCCCACGAAGCCGAACAGCTCGCCCGCGCGGATCTGGAAGGTGAGGTCGTGCACCGCGACGGTCTGCCCGTAACGCTTCGAGACCCCGTCGATCTCAAGCTGCCGTTGATCCGTTCCGCTCACCTCAGATCGCCCCGTGCCCGCATGGCTGGGCGTGATGATGTCACGTTGATGGCAGGCGGCCGTTGGTTCACTCGGACAGACTGGCAAACTCACGGAGATGTCACAGATCGTGGTCGGCACCTCAGCGGTGGACCCGGCTGACGCCCCCTGGCCGCTCGCCGTCTGTGCGGTCGGCGGGGCGGCCTGCCTGGCGGCCGCCATCGACATCAGCGCCGGCGCCTTCAGCCCCGCGGCGCTGGTAGCCCTCACCGTCGCGCTCGTTGCGGCGACGCTCGGGGTGACCCTCGGTCGGGGGGTGGCAGGTGACCTCTCTTCACTGGCCGCGATCCCGGTGCACCGCTGGGTGCTGGCGGTGGTCGGGCTGGCTCTCGTGTACGAGTTCCAGGTACTGCTGAGGAGCCCGGATGACGCGTACTTCGCCGTCCCGCAACCGCAGCTCGAACCGTTGCTGCGGGCGGCCCTCGCGGTCGCCGGCGTGGCCTCGTTGGCCACGCTTGTCACCAGCGGCCGTGCCCGGGCCGCCTGCTTCGCCCTGGCGGTCCTGATCTTCGTCGGACTCGGCGTGGCCATCGTGGCCAGTGGCCCGAACAGGCAGCTCGATGTCTGGATGTTCCAGCACGACGCGTCCCTGGGGCTCCTGCAGGGCCAGAACCCCTATTCCCTGAGCTACCCCGACCTTTACCCGGGGACCTCGTTCTACGGGCCGGGCCTGGTGCGGGATGGCGTGCTGACCTTCGGGTTCCCCTACCCACCCCTCGGTCTGGTGCTCGTCCTGCCTGCCCAGGCGCTCGCCGGCGACTTCCGCTACGCCGACGTCCTCGCCCTCGCGGTGGCTGCGGTCCTGTTCGCCTACGCCGTGCGCGACGCCATCGGACCACCGGCCGCGCTGCTGTTCCTGTTCACGCCGCCGGTGGTGCTCGTCCTGCGGCAGGGCTGGACCGAGCCACTGGTCGTGCTTGCCTTCGCGCTCCTCCTGTTCGCCGTCGCACGAGCACCACGCTGGCTGGCCGTGGCGTTGGGTGCCGTCCTCGCCGTCAAGCAGTACGGCTTCCTGCTGCTGCCGCTGAGCTGGCGCCACCTGGGGGCGCCGCGGGGCGACCGACGAGTGCGCCTGCGGATCGTGGCGGCCGGCCTGGTGGTCGCCGCGGCCGTCACCGTGCCGTTCGCGATCTGGGACCTCGATGCATTCATGCGCTCGGTCGTCCTCCTGCAGTTCGAGCAACCCTTTCGCGGCGACGCCCTGAGCTACCTGGTTCCCCTGACCGGCCCCGACGGCGCCGCACCCGTCTGGTTGGTCCCGCTTGTGGTGGGGGCCGCCTACCTGCTGGCGCTGACTCGCGCGCCCCGAACGCCGGCCGGCTTCGCGGCCGGCGCGGGCCTCGTCTTCCTGGTGTTCTTCGCCTTCAACAAGCAGGCGTTCGCCAACTACTACTTCCTGGTGATCGCCATGCTGGCCGGCGCGGCGGCCCTGTCGCGCCTGCCGCGCCGGCGGATGCCCGCCGGCCTTGGCCCATCACAGGCGCCGCTCGAGTCGGATCCGACCTGACGGCCGGGGGAGCCCTGAGCTGAGCGACCCGGCGGAGCTCGATGCGGCCTGAGGGCCTCGGGTGCGACCGGCCCGGGGAGATGGGGACGTTCGGCACCTCCTGGCGGCACGTCGCAGCCGATAGGGTCCAAAGGTGACGACGATCGACGACGCGCTCGCCCCGGCACCCGCCCGCCTGCGGGAGCGCCTGGCTCGTTGGGTGGCCGTCGTAGGCCCCGCGTGGATCGTCATGCTGGCGGACGTCGATGCCCCCTCGGTGGTGACCGCGGGACGCGCGGGCACCGTCTTTGGCTACGGCCTGATCCTGCCGCTGCTGGCCCTGATCCCGGTGCTGTACCTCGTGCAGGAGATGACGGCGCGGCTGGGCATCGTGACGGGCCGCGGCCACGCAGAGCTGATCCGCGAGCGGTATGGCATGCGATGGGCCGGTGTGGCCGTGGTCACGATGGTCGCCATCGACCTGGTGGCCTACGTCGCCGAGTTCGCCGGCATCGCCCTGGGGGCGGCCATCCTGGGCATCCCGGTCGCCCCGGCCATCGTCGCCACGCTCGTGGTCCACTCGCTGGTCATCCTGACCCGCAGCTACAGCACGTTCGAGCGGATCGCCCTGGCCTTCTCGGTCCTGCTCTTCGCCTTCATCATCCTGGCCATCGGGCAGCAGCCCGACCTGCGCGCGGTGGCGGCCGGCCTGTGGCCTGGCGCGGCGTTGGGGCAGCCGGGGTACCTCGCCCTGGCCGTCGGCCTGACCGGGGCCAGCGTCATGCCGTGGATGCTCTTCTACCAGCAGGCCGCCAGCGTCGACAAGGGGCTCCGCCGTCAGGATCTGCCGACGGCCCGCCGCGAGACACTCCTGGGCGCCGGGGCGAGCCAGCTGCTGATGGTGGCTATCCTCGTCGCCGCGGCTGCGGCGACCGCCCGCGCGCTGCCGCTGCCGTCGATCCTCCTGCCTGACCTCCCCGCCGGGCTGGCCCGGCTCGCCGTCGGCCCGACGGGCGTCGTCCTCGCCCTGGGCCTCATCGGGGCCGGCGTCCTGGCGCTGGTCGTGATCTCCCTGTCGGCCGCGTGGGCCTGGTCCGAGCTGCTCGGGTGGCGCCACAGCCTCAACCACTCCGTGCGCCGAGCGCCGGGCTTCTACCTGGTCTACCTGCTGGAGGTAGTCCCCGCCGCGCTCATCGCGCTCCTGGCGCCCAGCCTCGGGGCGGTGGTGCTCGGCGCGATGATCCTGAACGTGGTCGTGCTGGCCATCCCGCTCACCTTCCTGGTACGGCTGTCGAGCGACCGCGAGGTCCTGGGGCCGTTGGCGAACTCGCGCCGCCGCGCGGCCGTCCTGTGGGCGGTGACGGGCGGCCTGCTGCTGCTCGGCCTCGCCGGGATGGCCGGCGAGGTGCTTGGCCTGAGCGGCTAGACGCCCGCGGCGACCGGCTCCAGCGCGAAGCGCGACAGAGGCAGTCGCTCCAGGTACCACGACTTGTCCCCGGTCATGATGAAGCGGGCCAGGTCGCGCCCGATCGTGGGGGCCTCGATGACGCCATTGCCGCCGGCCCCCGCGGCCACGAGGTAGCCGGGCACCGGCGTCTCGCCCAGGATGGGCAGGAAGTCCGGCGGTTCGGCACGGTAGCCGACCCACTCGTTGACGATGGAGGACTCCAGCAAGCGTGGGTAGTGCTCCAGCAGCTGGTCGGTCAGGAAGTCCCAGAAGTAGGCATCGGTGCCGCCGGTCATGGGCAGCTGGTCTGGATCCCAGATCCCCGCGTGCTGCGGGTCATGGAGGTCCATCGTCAGGTGGGCCTTGCAGATGAAGACGTTGTCCTTGTCCTTGCGGGCGTAGAAGCGGGGATACTTGAGGATGGGGAACGGGTAGCCCAGCCCCTCCGCCGAGGCGAGGATGAAGACCTCCGCCTTGGTATGCCAGATGGGCAGCTCCAAGCCGACCATGCGGGCGGTGTAGCGAGCCCACGGCCCGGTGGCATCCACGACCACGTCCACGTCCGTCCGCCCGTCGGCGGTGACGACGCCCGCGACGCGGCCGTCCTCCACGACGACGTCTGTGACCTGCGTGCCGGTCCGCACCGTGGCGCCGTGGGCGCGGGCCCGTCGGATGAGCGTGTTGGAGATCATGGTCGCGTCGAAGAAGCCGTCGTCCGGGCACCAGCCCGCGCCGAGGACACCCTCCAGCTCCAGGTCGGGGATGACGGCGTGGATGCGCGCCGGATCGCGCAGGTACTCGGCGTGGTACCCGGACGCGATGGCCAGGTCGATCGCCTGGAGCACATACATCTCGTAGTCGCGCTCGGGCGCCACGACCAGCGTGCCCGTGCGCTCGAAGCCGGTCGAGCCCGGCTCCTCGGCCTCCAGGCCGGTGTAGAAGCGGAAGCCGAACAGGCGGACCGACCAGAACTCGTGCTTCAGCGAGTCGTCGATGAGGCAGTGCGTGCCCGCCGACTTGGCCGTCGTGCCGGAACCGATGGTGTTCTTCTCGAAGACGGTGACCTCGGCATCCGGATAGTCACTCAGGAAGTAGGCCAGCGAGGCGCCGATGATGCCGCCGCCGATGATGCCGATCTTCTTGGCCATGTCACCGATCCTTCGCTGAGACGATCTGCCTGGACGCGGGTCGTGGCCGTCTCACCGGCTCGCGGCCGTGATGCGCCGTACCCGCAGGCGGTCGATGAGGGCGGGTACGAATTCGTACAGGTCGGCCACCACGCCGACGTCGGCCTGGGTGAAGATCGCCGCGCCGGTGTCGTTGTCGACCGCCGCGATGACCCGTGAACCGCGGATGCCCACCACATGCTGGACGGCGCCGGAGACGCCGACGGTGAGGCACAGGTCCGGCTTGACCTTGGCCCCCGACAGGCCCAGCCACTCGGGGAACCAGTCGCGGTCGGCGGCCACCGGGCGGGAGCATGCGACGCCCGCCCCCAGGACCGCGGCCAGCTCCTGGATCATGGCCAGGTCGCCCTTCTCCCGGACGCCCTGGCCCACGTCGACGATGACCCGTGCGTCGTCCACGCTCGCGCCGCCCGGCTTGGGCTGGCTCCGCAGCACGGTGACGGACGGCGCGGCCTCCACGGCGGGCAGGTCCACCACGCGGTTCGCCGCGGGGCGGATCGGGCCGGCCGCTGCCCCCAGCGTCTCCCCTTTGGCGACCGTGGCGACGACGGGCCCGGGCCTGAAGACGACGGTGCTCAAGGCCGAGCCCGCATACGTCCGGCAGCGCGCCGTGACCGACCCGGCCGCGTCCACCTCGAAGCCGACGGCCCACGCGGCGTAGCCGGCCTCCAGCCGCTCCGCGACGCGCGGCGCGACCTCCAGCCCCAGCTTCGTGGCGCCGATGAGGAGCAACCCGCTCGCGGCGGCCTCGGCCGCGGCACAGATCGTGGCCACCAGCTGCTCGGTCGCACCCGGCGGCACCGCGGCCGTGCGGTACACGACGTCCACGTCGCCGGCCGCGCCGTCCGTGCCGAGGTCCAGCCGCGTGACCTCGACGCCGGTGGCTGCCGCGAGGGCATGGGCGCCCTCCACGAGCGTTCCGGCGATCTCGGGTCGCTCACTCCACACGAGCACCGCCCGACGCTCGCCGCTCATGCTGCTACCTCGGCCAGGACGGCCTTCGCCACGAGGGCGTCGATGAACGCGTCGGCGAGCTCGGTTGGGCTGCCGCCGGTCACCACCTGGTGGTCCCGCTGGACGTACACGCCCTGTTCGGTGGTGCTGACGATACGGGCCTCCGCGTCGAGGGCGTCGCGCGTCAGGCCAAGGTGTTCCTGCGTCGTCCACACGTTGACCGGGCGCTTGCGGGCGTTCAGCGCGTCAAGCAGCGACGTGCGGCGGGCCGGGAACGCCTCCTCGGCGATGCTGACGATGGCCGGCAGGCGCACCGAGACCGTCTCGAGGCGGTCATCCATGTCCCGGTCGGCTTCGAGGAGGGCGCCGTCGAGGGCCACACGTCGGACGTATGAGACGAGCGGCAGACCAAAGCGCTCGGCCAACCGCGGGCCGACCTGGTGGGTGTAGCCGTCGTCGCTGGCGAAGCCGCAGACGATGAGGTCGAACGGGCCGCGGGCCCGGATGGCCGCCTCCAGGATCCGGACGATGACGCCCGCCTCGGCCGTTCCGTCGTACGGATCCTGCACCAGGGTCGCCTCGTCGAGGCCGATGGCCAGGATGTCCTTGAAGGCGTCGCGGGCGGCGTCAGGGCCGACGCACAAGGCCTCCGCGGTGCCCCCGGCGGCGCCCCGCACCTGCACTGCCGCCTCGACCACGTTGCGGTCGATGCCCCCGATGCGCCGCGGCGCGGCCTGCGTCAGGAGGTCATGCGTCGACGGATCGACCTTGACCTCGGCCAGGTCGAGCGAGTACTTGCAGAGGGCCAGGATCTTCACGTGTCACCGGAGCCATTCCACGGGGCCCGGCGTCTCGGAGGACCGGCGGCAGACCTGGGACGATGCTGACAGTCGCATCCGGAACCGTCAATGACGGTGGTCACACGGAACCGATCCGGATGACCACGCCTGACCCGGGCCGTTCGGCCCTAGCCGTGCTTGCAGGGCGAGCGGACGATCGGCCGATGGAGCATTTCGACGTCGTCGTCGTCGGAGCCGGCCCCGCCGGTTCGGCCACGGCATGCGTGCTGGCCGCCTCGGGCGCGAACGTCCTGCTCCTCGAGCGAGGGTCCGCGCCGGGGGCCAAGAACGTTTCCGGGGGCCTCATCTACGCGCGACCGATCGCCGCCGTGTGGCCCGACTTCTGGACCGGTGCCCCCGTCGAGCGGGCCATCACCACGCATCGCCTGGTCATGCTCGCCGGCGCCAAGTCCACCACGGTCGAGCTGCGGGATGACGGGGCGTCCCAGCCCGATCTGCCCGATGCCTACAGCGTCCTGCGCGCCCGTTTCGACCCCTGGCTGGCCAAGCGGGCCGAGGACGCCGGAGCCGCCCTCATCACCGGGGTGACCGCCGACGCCCTCATCGTGGAGGCCGGCCGCGTCGTCGGGGTGCGGGCCGGGTCCGACGAGATCGGCGCCGACGTCGTCGTGGTGGCGGAAGGGTCACGAGCCCTCCTCCTGGACGAGGCCGGGCTCCGCGGACCGCTCGACGCACACGACGTGGCGCTCGGCGTCAAGGAAGTCATCGCCCTGCCGGCGGCGGCCATCGAGGAGCGCTTCCAGTGCGACCCGGAGACCGGCGCGGCATGCACGTTCGTGGGCCACACCGCCGGGGTCGGTGGCGGCGGGTTCCTCTATACCAACCGCGACACCGTGTCGCTGGGGGTCGTGGTCAAGGTCGACTCGCTGGCGAGCAGCCGGCTCCAGCCCCATCAGGTGCTGGACGATCTGAAGTCGCAGCCCCACGTGCGGCGCCTCATCGAGGGCGGCACGGTGGTCGAGTTCTCCGCCCAGACGACGCCGCGCGGGCGCTACGAACCGGAGACCCGCCTGCACGGCGACGGGTACGTGGTCGTGGGCAGCGCCGGGCGCCTGCTCATCAACAACCTCCTGACGCTGCGCGGCATGGACTTCGCCATCGTGTCGGGCGTGATGGCGGCACGGGCCATCATCGCGGCGCGAGCACGCCAGGACTTCACCGCCGCATCACTGGCCGCGTACCCCCGCCTCCTCCGCAGCACGGCGGTGTGGCACGACTGGCGGACCTTCCGGGGCGCCTACGACCTCATGGACAACGATCGGCTGTTCGGCGCGTACCCCGAGCTGGCGGCGCACGTGCTGGAGCGGATGCTGGCGCCCGGCGCGCGTCCGTCGAAGAAGGCGCTGGGGGCATTGCGCCAGGAGATGCGCGGGCGGGTCTCGCCGATCGCCCTGGCCAGTGACCTCGTGGGCATCGCCCGGGGGCTCGGCGTATGAGCGCCGCGAACGCCGTGCTCACCCTTGACCAACGACTCGGGCTGGACCGCTACGAGACCGATCACGAGCTGGACCACATCCGGGTCGACGCGGACCTGTGCGCCGCCTGCGTCGCCCGGCCGTGTCTCACGGCGTGCCCCGCGTCCGTCTACCGCTGGGTGGACGGACACATGGCGGTCCGCTACGAGAACTGCCTCGAGTGCGGCACCTGCCAGCTCGTCTGCGACGCGACCGGCAACCGCGGCCTCGACTGGCGCAACCCGCAGGGCGGGTACGGCATCGTCTTCAGGTTCGGTTGACGACCTGAGTGTCCTAGGCGCCCAGGGCGGGGAAGCGCTCCACGAACGACGCCCGCCATTCCGGTGCCTTGAACGGTGCGGCGTACCAGGTCGTCGTTTTGGCGATCTTGCCGTGGCGGAGTTCGACGATCTGGACCATCTGCCACGTCTCGCCATTCGTATAGGTGACGGTCCCGACGTACGTGTAGACGTCGCCCGATCCCTCGATCCGCAGCGGCGCGAAGGTCGGCGTGAGGACCCAGTGGTCCTCTGCGCCGTGGAGCCGCGTGCCGCTTGGATCGATGGTCCCGACGCCACCGGGGTAGCTGCGCGAGATGGCGAGCCAATTCGCCTTGCCCCGCACGCGTTCCCCCGACTGGGGCATCTCGTCGATGAAATCGTCGGCGAGCAGCGCCTCCTGGGCGGTGAAGTCCTTGTCCTGCAGAGCGCGCGTGTAGCGCTCCACGACCGTTCGACCGCTGGGTTCAGCCATCCTGCCCTCCACATGGCGCCGTCGCTGTGGCCCAGCGAGTCGTGGCCATTCTAGGGCGCGGTGGCGCGCCTCAGCTGTGCCCCGATCTCCCGGGGCTGGTCCACGTCGTGTACTTCGGCGGCCAGTCATCGGAGGTCGGGCGCTCGCCGTACAGCGCATCCTCGATGAGGAACTCGAAGCACCGGGCCTGGCCCACGCTCCACGACCAGTCGGCGGCGAGGACCTTGCGGCGTGCCTCCGGCACGTCGCGAACGCGACCCCGGGTGAGGAACTCGTCGGGCGCGTGCGGGTCGAAATGGGCGTGCAGCGCATAGCGTCCGTCGGCTTCCAGGTCCTGGAGCTTGGGCGAGGGCAGGATGAAGGCGTAGAGCCCATCGTCGACGATACCGACCGAGATAGGGTGGGCTCGCGGCGGCTCGTCGCCGCGCACGGTGATGAGCAGGCCGGCGCCGTGCCCGGCGCGGTACAGCAGTTCGCGGCCCTTCGCGGCGATCGCCGGCACAGCGGTGGCGAATGCACCCCAGGTGGTCATGGTCGTCCTCCGATCCTCTTGGTCAGTGCCCCGGCGCCGGCCGCGACGCTCGCCACAGGCTCCAGCCGGCCAGGCTGAACACGAGCGCGGCCAGGATCAGGCCGGCGAGACCCGGCTCGAGGCCCACCTGGATGGCGGCCCAGATGGCGGCCAGGATGGCGATCGAGCCGACGAAGAGCTCGGGCCGGTCGCCCACCAGGAAGTCGTACCAGAAGGCGCCGAAGGCGTGGAGGTAGCGACCCATGGTGCCGCTCACGGGACCGCTGCCAGATGGGCCGTCGCGGCACCATCAAGGCGGGCCTGGACGAGGCGCACGGCGGCCAGCGAGCCGACCAGGAACACGCCCAGCAGGACGATCAGGGTGGCGTCGCTCCACGGCCACTCCACGCCCAGGCCCTCCCCGGCCCAGAACGTGCCGAACGTGGTCAGCATGAGGCCGACCATGAACTTCAAGCCGTTCTCCGGCACGCGCGCCAGCGGTCGGTGGACGGCGATGCCGACGGCCACGACCAGGATCCCGGCCAGGGTCGCCCCAAGGATGGCCGGGCCCAGCTGGCCCGCCGACGCGCCGAAGGTCACGACGATGAAGGCCACCTCCATGCCCTCCAGGAGGACGCCCTTGAAGGCGACGGTGAAGCTGATCCAGTCCATCCCACTGGCCGCCACCGGGGGTTCCTGGCGCATCGCTGCGACCCTCGCCGCGTAGATCGCGTCCTCGTCGTGCTTGGCCTTCGCCCCGGCGGCGCGCAGGATCGCCTTGACCAGCCACTGCAGCCCGTAGATCACCAGGAAGCCGCCGACGACCAGCCGCAGGACCGAGATCGGCACGAGCAGCACGATGGCCGACCCGAAGACGCCCACGATGGCCGCCAGCGCCACCACTGCCGCCGCCACCCCGATGAGCGTGGACCGCCATTGCCGCGTGACGCCCACGGCGAGCACGATCGTGAGGGCTTCCACGAATTCCACTGCCGAGGCCAGGAACGCGGGCAGGGCCGCCACCAGGACGTTCATGCCGGCCATTGTTCCACGCTAGGTGATGGGATCGGCCCGGTCGCCGGCGAGCAGGAGCTGCGGCACCTGCCGGAGGCGCAGAGGGCCCGCCCCTTCGTGCTCGACCAGCCAGACCAGGTCGAACCGGTCATCCGGCCATGTCTGCGGCGTCCCGGATGCACCGCCCAGGAGTCGGTCCACGATCAGCGGGATGCGCTTGTGCTCCCAGGCGACCAGGACGTGGCCATCGCACGCCTGGATGGCCGTCACGAGCTCGTCGAGGGCATCCTGCAGGACGGGTTCGGCGATCCGCACCCCGAGCCGTTCGCTGATGGGCTGCAGGGTCTCCGAGGGGCGCCGGCTGTGACTGTGCGGCCCGATCTCGGAGGCGAACAGGTGGGTCGGCGTCGGAAGCAGGGGTGCCCCGGCCTGCCCGGGGCGTGGCACGACGAGGGACACGAGCGCGCCGGCCCGCTGCCAGCCGCGCGGCGTGAGCGAGTACGGATCGCGCGACCCGTCGGCGAGTACGCCGTAGGGCGGCCCCTCGTCGTACTGCTTCTCCGCGTGGCGGATCAGGCTGATGCTCAGCGGCATGGTCGGGCTCCTCGGTGGCTCGTCGAGGGCCACGGTAGCGGAGCACGCCGCCGCGTATGCTGCGTTCGTGGCGACGCCTCAGACCGGCATCTTCGCCCTCGGCACGATGTCGCATGCCTACCTGGAATTCGACATCCGACCCGGTGCCGAGGCGGCGGCCCTCGTCAGCTGCGTGGCCGGTCTGCGCGAGCCGCGGACGACGATCGGCGGGGTCAACCTGGTCACCGGCTTCCGACCCCAGCTGTGGGCCGCGGTCGCGCCGGGCATGATGCCAAAAGGGCTGACTGGGTTCGACGCGCCGATGGTGGGTCGCGACGGCTACACGCTCGCCGCCACCCAGCGGGATGTCGTCGTGTGGCTCGCCGGGGCGGCGTACGACGTCGTCTTCGACCTGGCCAGGGGCATCGTCGCGTCGCTGGCGTCCCTGGCCACCCTGGCGGACGAGACGGTCGGCTGGCCCTACCACCGCGACCTGGACCTGACCGGCTTCATCGACGGCACGGAGAACCCGTCGCTCGCCGACGCGGCCGCCGCCGCGGTGATCCCGGCGGGTGCCCCTGGTGAGGGTGGCAGCGTGCTGCTCCTGCAGCGCTGGGAGCACGACGCGGCCCAGTGGGAGGGCCTCCCGGTCCCCGAGCAGGAGCAGGTCATCGGCCGCCGCAAGCTCACCAGCGAGGAGCTGGATCCGCGGCCCGAGACCTCACACGTGGCGCGCACGGATCAGGATCGCTTCGGCCGCATCTTCCGCCGCAACATCGGCTACGGCACGCTGACCAGCCACGGCACGATCTTCGTGGGCTTCAGCCAGGACCGAGGGCGCCTGGAGGCGATGCTGGAGAGCATGATCGGCGCGACCGGTCCCGAGCGCGATCGGCTGACCGAGTTCACCCACGCCCGGAGCGGGGCGTACTACTTCGTGCCCTCGAGCGAGGCGCTGGCGCCGTTCGCGTCCTGACCGGCGGGTCGGACGGCCGCCGTGTTCGTGCCGAGCGGCCCTGTCCCGGCCCCGTGGCCAAGGGCGACGATGGCCGCGTCATGGCCGCCATCCCACGGGCCCCCGACGCCTCACGATCCGCTGTCACGTGGGCCGATCTTGGCGGGCGCGCCCGTGCCTTCCGGGTCGCCCACGGGCTGTGGTCCGTGGCGCAGCTGGCCAGCCTCGCCTACGTCTGGTGCTGCGCCATCACCGGTCGCCGCGACCGCTACCTGGCCGGCACGATGGCGTTCCTGGCCGTGGAGGGCGGCGCCCTGGTCGTGGGGCATGGTGACTGCCCCATGGGACCGCGGCAGGCCGAATGGGGCGATCCGGTGCCGTTCTTCGAGCTGGTGCTGCCACCGCGCGCGGCCAAGGCCGCCGTGCCTGTGCTGGCCGCGATCAGCGTCAGCGGATTCGGCGCGGTGCTGGCGCGCCAGGTCGTGGACCGCTTCCGCATGTGACAAAGGTCCTTGACAGGCTAAGGCTGACAAGGTAGCTTTACAGCATGACGAACGACGTGCGGAGACTGCGTGAGGGCCGGGGCATGAGCCAGGGCCAGCTCGCGCAGGAGCTGCGCGTCTCGCGCCAGACGATCAACGCGATCGAGACCGGCCGCTACCTCCCGTCTCTGCCGCTCGCCTTCGCCATCGGCCGGTTCTTCGGCCAGCGCCTCGAGGAGATCTTCCATGTCGACCCAGCTGTCTAAGTGGTTCGTGCCGCTGGTCGGGTTCGTCATCGGCATCCTGATGGCGGCGGCCATGCTGGGGCACCAGGCGACCGTGCCCCAGGCCGTCGTGGCCTTCGCCATCGTGGCTGCCTACGCCCTCGCCCTGCGCTTCCTCCAGTCACGGTCGGACGTCGCCAGCCTCCTGTCGGGCCTGCCGCGGGACGAGCGTTGGGAGTCGATCAACCTGCACGCCCTCTCGCTCGCCGCGCAGCTCGTCGCCGTCCTGTTGGTGACGGCCTTCCTCGTCACCCAGTTCGGGGGGCTCGACTCGACCCCGTATGCGTGGCTCGGGGCAGCGTTCGCGGCGGCCTACCTGGGCGGGCTCGTGTGGTATCGGCGGCAGTCCTGATCGACCCCATCTGCAGGCCCGGGGCGGGCGCAGAATAGGGCAGGCGGCGTCCCTGGCGCGCCCCGGTGAGCTGCTGATCTCCGCGGCGGCAGCGCAGCACGCGCACCTCGACCCGGGGACCCTGCTGCAGCGGACGGTCGACGTGCGAGGCCAGGAGGCGGACCTGGACGTCTTCGCCGAGCGAGCCCAGGCAGCAGCGGACGGAGGTGGGACGTGACGCAGCCACACACTGCACCGGGTGAGCCCTACGAGCCGGCCGCCGACCTGCCACCCATCCCCGGCCTCGCGCTCCGGCACCTGCGCGTCCCCGACGACTTCGCGGCCATGACCGAGATCGCCAACGCCGCCCGGATCGCCGCCGGTGGCACCTTCATCACCACGGTCGAGGAGATGGCCAACTTCTATAGCCACCTCACCAACTGCGACACCGCCCGTGACGTGTTCACGGTGTGGGTCGGCGAGGAGCTCGTCGGCTACGGCCGATGTACCTGGTGGGACCTGCTGGCCGGCGGCCGCGTCTACCAGCCCATCTGCTTCGTGGCCCCGGCCTGGCAGCGACGGGGCATCGGCACCGCGATGCTGCGCACGCTGGAGGCTCGGATCGACCAGGTCGCCGCCGCCGATCCGGTCGCGTCCGCGTTCGTCCAGACGGACGCCGATGGAGGCAACGTCGGGCAGGCCGCGCTGCTGGAACAGGCCGGCTACGCGCCGATCCGCTACGCCTACCTCATGGTGCGGCCCGACCTGGAGAACCAGGACGACGCCCCGCTGCCGCCCGGCCTGGAGATCAGGGGGGTCCGCCCCGAGCACCTGCGGGCCATCTGGGACGCCGACCAGGAGGCGTTCGAGGACCACTGGGGCGCCAGCCAGCGGAGCGAAGAGGACTGGTTCGAATTCAGCAGCAACCCCCACCTGGATCCCTCGCTCTGGCGGGTGGCGTGGGACGGTGACCAGGTCGCCGGGCAGGTGCGCAGCTTCATCAACGCCGAGGAGAACCGCCGCTACGGCCGGCGCCGCGGCTGGGTCGAGCACATCAGCGTGCGCCGCCCGTGGCGTCACCGTGGTGTGGCCCGGGCGCTCATGGCGGCCAGCTTCCCGTTGCTCCGGGCGCGCGGCATGACCGAAGGCGCGCTCGGCGTGGACACGGAGAACCTGTCCGGCGCGCTGCGGGTCTACGAGAGCATGGGCTTCAGCCCGGTCTCCCGCGAGACGGTGTATCGCAAACCGTTGCCCTAGGCGAGGCGGTAGTCGAGCTGGTAGGTGGCCCGCGGACCACTCGGGGCCTCGAACGACCCCGTTCCCGTGATGCCCGCGAGTCCGGCCGTCCCGCTGCCCTCGACGACCGACCAGGTCCCGCGGGACGACTTGCCATCGAAGTCACCGTGGGCCGCCATGATGAAGGAGCCTTCGCGTCCCGCGAGCGACCCCGTGATGCGCTGCAGGCCCACGTAGCGGGCGGTCCGATCGCTGCCATAGGCCATGAGCCAGTGGACGCTGCCCTCACCGGCGAGGTCGCCGCTGAAGCGCTGGGCGCCCCACGCGTGCGTGAGCTTGGCTCCTCCGCCCCGTTCCTCGTAGGTGGTCTCGTCGCCTGAAAGGATGTCGAATGTGCCCTCGGCCTTCGTCATGGTCACCTCCTGCGGGGGTCCCCTCCTTCACGCCGGGCGCCATCGTGGGCTCCGTCACCCGCGTCCCAGGTCGCCCGGTCCACGCTCCGGGTTACAGGATCCTTGCACCTGCCGTCACGGGACCTCGTGGAGCAGCGTGTCGCCGCCGAAGGCTTCCGCCTCCGCGATCTGGTATTGATCGGCGATCTTGTTCCACGCCTCGAAGCCGGGGTGATGGTCGTGCTCGTGGTGGCCCTCGTCCGTGGCGAAGTCCACGGTGACCATGTACTGGACCGCACCCTCGACCGATCGGGTGCTGATGTCGAGGCGGGTCAGCGAGGCCCGCAGCATGACGCCGCGCCTCAGGAGGTCCCTCCACACCGGCAGCTCATGCTCGCGGAAGCCCCGCTCGAAGGCTTCCACGGACGCCTGTCCGACGCTCAGGATGACCGACACCGTCTGCATCTCCACGCCCTCCTGGCACGCCGCCGGCCCCGGGCGGTCCGTGGGGCCGACTCTACTCGGGCCCCGGTGCGAGCGGCAGGTCGAACCAGAAGCGCGTGCCCGCCGGCGAACTCCCCACGCCGAGGTGGCCGCCGTGCGCCTCCACCAGCTGGCGGGCGATGGCCAGGCCAAGGCCGGAGCCTCGGGAGTCGGCCCCCTTGACGAAGCGGTCGAAGACGTGCGGCAGCAGGTCGAGCGGGATCCCCGGCCCGGTGTCCGCCACCGACAGCAGCACCGTCGGGCGGACCGCCTCGCGCCGGGCCGCGATGGTCACGGCGCTGCCGGGGCGAGCGTAGCGGAGGGCGTTGCCGACCAGGTTGGTCAGGACCTCGCGGATGCGCACCGGATCCACGTCGGCGAGCGGCATGTCGTCCTCCACGTCGGTGGTGATGGTCGGCCCCGTGGCGTCGCCGGCCGGGCGCATCGACCGGGCGACCTCCTGGATCAGGATGTCGAGGTCGGTCGGCTCACGATGCAGCGCCAGCGTGCCGGCGTCGGCCAGCGCCAGTGTCCGCAGGTCGTCGACGAGGCGGGCCAGCACGTGGGTCTCGTCTAGGGCCGCCGCGAGGTGCTCGGCATCGGTCGGGTGGACGCCGTCGAGCATCGCCTCGAGCTCGCCTTGGAGGACGGCGAGCGGCGTGCGCAGCTCGTGCCCGATCTCGGCCAGCAGCGTTCGCCGCTGGGCCTCGTTCGCCTCGAGGCGCGACGTCATGCCGTTGAAGGAGCGGACCAGCGCCCGTACCGGTGGCGGACCGGCGGGGCGCTCGGGGACCCGGGCGGTGTAGTCGCCGTCCTCGATGCGCCCGGCGGCGTCGATCAGGTCGCCGAACGGCATGGCCATGCGGCGCACCGCCCGTCCCCCCACCGCAACGCCGATCAGCGCCGCCAGGGCCAGGACGGTGAGGACGGCAAGTCCTCCCGCTCCCCCGGCGGAGAAGCCGATCGCCGTGGCGAGGTGCCACAGCAGGACGATGAGTCCAACGGCTCCCGTGAGCAGGATCAGCGTCGCCAGGCAGCTCGCCCGCCAGAGGAAGCCGCGCCGCATCCTGGCCCGGCGACCGCGTGCGGGTGGCCATGGCTCGTCGGCCGGCCACCAGGGCGGAGGCGAGCCGCGGCGCCACCCTCCCCGTTGCGGTGCCTCGCTCATGCGGGCTCGTCGGCCAGGCGGTATCCCACGCCGTATACGGTCAGGATGTAGCGCGGCTGCCGCGGTTCCGGCTCGACCTTGCGGCGCAGGTTCTTGATGTGGGTGTCGATGGCCCGCTCGTATGACTCGAAGGCGACGCCGTGCACGGCATCGAGCAGCTGAGCCCGGGTGAAGATGCGGCCGGGCTGCCGCGCCAGGGCGGTCAGAAGCTGGAACTCGGTGGCGGTCAGGTCCACCGGCCGCCCGGCGACCTCCACGCGCATTCGCGCCACGTCCATCTCGAGGTCACCGACCCGGATGACATCCGTCGGGATCTGCGCCCGTTCGGCGCGCCGCAGGACGGCCCGCACCCTGGCCACCAGCTCGCGCGGGCTGAATGGCTTGGTCACATAGTCGTCGGCCCCGAGCTCGAGGCCCAGGACCCGGTCGAGTTCGTCGTCGCGGGCGGTGAGCATGATGATCGGCACGTCGGACTCGCGGCGCAGCGCGCGGGCCACGTCGAGGCCATCCATGCCCGGCAGGCCAAGGTCCAGGACGACGAGATCCGGCCGGCGGGCATGGGCCGTGGCAAGCGCCCCGTGCCCGTCGCCCGCCGCGAGGACCGCGAAGCCGGCGTGCTCCAGGTAGTCCCGCGCCAGCTGCGCGATCCGCGGTTCGTCATCGACGACGAGGATCGTCTGCACGGCGCTGATGCTATCCCGGGCTCGCCGGCCTTCGGTGGGTCAGCGGGGCGTCGTCGGATCGCCGCCCGAGCTGCTGGACCGGCTGGTCGGGTCGGCCGGCCCCTGGGCGTGAGCACGCCGGTGCCACTCGTCGAGGCGCGAGCCCGAGCCGTCGCCCCAGTGCCGGGGACCGTAGTGACCACCCCGCCCACCCCAGAACAGGACCCGCAGGATCAGGCCGATGAACAGGAGGAAGAACAGGAAGCCGAAGGGGAAGAACAGGAACCAGCCCATCACATGCCAGCCCACGAAGGCCGGGGCGGCAGCCGCGGTCCCGCTCGACGCCGCACCGGCCGAGACGCCAAGGCTGTACGCCCCGACCGCCACGGCGATGGCCAGGACGGCCACGATGAGGGCCGCCAGCAGGCGCCCTCCGGATGAACTTCGCATCAAGGATCTCCATTCGATCTTGGTCGTCGCCTCCAGATCCGGGCGACGCTCTGATGCCCCAGATGCTGGCGTGCGAATGTGGTTCCACTGTGAAGCCCAAGCGGAGGCTTCATGGCTAGCTGCGGCGGATCCGGACCGCCGTCCCGTGTCTGACCAACTCGTCGCGACCTTCGCGTCCCCGTCTCACCAGCCCACGTGGTGCGATGAGCGTTGGCGGCGGCCTGGGCCGCTCTACGAGCCGTCAGGAGGACGCCGCTGAACGTGGATGACGGTGGCGGGGTCGACGCGCACTGCCCTCGGACCCGCTTATCACCACGCTGGCTGGTGCCCGCGAGGAACTCGCGGTGCGGCTATCACGCCCCGTCGGGGAAGCCGCCGCGGTGCAGCACCATCGGGTAGTGCGGCAGCGCCTCGGGCCGGCGGACGCCCGCGCGCCAGCCATCCGGATACGGCTCCAGGCCCTGCCAGAGCGGCGATCGTCCGCCGGCCGCGCCCACGACCAACGGCTCGAGCGAGGCCCTGAGCGCGCCCACCCGGTCCGCCCCGAAGCGCGTCCGCCACCGCTCCTCGGTGGCGCCCACCGCGGCTTCGAAGCGCCCACGCAGCCTGGCGCCGTCGCCCGTCAGGCGGATCACTTTCACCCGACCCGCCGCCGGATCCGGCCCGACCTGCACCAGGCCCCGCTTCCCTAGGAAGGACGCGGCCACGGCGATGGACTCCTTCGACACGCCGGTCAGGCGAGGCAGGTCGCGCAGGGGCACGCCGGTGTCGTCGACCACGCGCAGGAGGTTCGAGCCGATGGCCATGGAGAGCTTCGCCTCAGGCTCTGCGTCGAGAGCAAAGCGCAGCAGCACGCGCGCCAGGGGCGTCGAGATGTCCGGCCCGCCCGGCATGTCCGGGTCAGCCGCGGCGGAGACGGCGGCCGCTTGCCGCGGGGCGGGTGGCAGGTGGGTCCAGAGGCCGTAACCCAGGACCGGCAGGTAGGCCGGCAGCGCCAGCGCGGCGCGTTCCAGGATGGGGTCGAGCGAGCCGCGCAGGCCGTCGACGGCCTCCCTCCCGAAGCGCTCCGCCCAACGCCCCTCGATGAGCGCCCCAAGCGGTCGCCACACCTCCTGCGCCCCGCGGCCCCTGGGGGTCGGGCGAACGAGCATGTCCCCCTTGCGTGGCCGAGGTCGGCGGTCGGCCGGATCGGGCTCGACCGTGACGTAGCCCCACCGCTCGAGGCCGGCCAGGTTGGTCAGCTGCGCCTGGGCAGCCAGCTCATGCAGGGGCAGCCCGTCCGGGGGGACGAACCGCATGAAGTTGGCCCACATCGCCTGCGACACGAGCCATGGTCCGCCGCCGCGGACCAGTCGATCCTTCGTGCGATGCGGCAGCCGATGCTCGAACTCGTTGTCGAATTCGATGGTGAACGCCACGAGCGCCTGCGAGAGCAGGGCCGGCAGCGGCAGGCCAGCGGTCACGGTCGGATGATGCGACGGGCTGGCTCGTCGCGCAGCGAGGTCACGTGGCGGGCCATCCGGCCGATACTGGCGCATGACCTTCTCCGTCGGCCAGCGCCGGGTCCGCGAGCTTCGCCTGATCGCCCAGCGTATCGTCACGCCGGCTGCCACCACGCCGGTGGAGACGGTGCGCTGGATGCTGGCCCTCCAGGCGCAGGACTTCCCTGGCGTGAAGTGGTCGGTCGGGCTGCGTCAACGTAGTGGCACCCAGGCCGCAGTCGAGGCCGCGTGCGATGCCGGTGAGATCGTCCGCTCCTGGCCCATGCGCGGCACGCTCCACCTCGTCGCGGCAGAGGATCTCAAGTGGATGCTCGAGCTCACCACGCCGCGCTCGGTCGCCTCGGCCGGCGATCGGCGCGCCTACCTGGGTATCGGCGACCTGGACGTGGAGCGGGCGCGTGACCTCGCCCTGGCCGCGCTGACCGGTGGCCGGGTCATGTCGCGGGAGGCCCTCCTGGCCAGCATCGCCGCCGGCGGCGTGAGTACGCAGGGGCAGCGTGGCTACCACCTGCTGTGGTACCTGGCTCAGACGGGCTCGCTCGTCCTGGGGCCCGTGGACGCCCGGCAACAGACCTTCGCGCTGCTCGACGAGTGGGTGCCCCATCCCCGCCGCCTCGAGCGCGACGAGGCCCTTGGTGAGCTCGCCCGGCGTTTCTTCGCCAGTCACGGCCCGGCCACGGCGAAGGATCTCGCCCGCTGGTCCGGCGTCACCATGGCCCAGGTGCGCGCGGGGATCAGCGTCGCCGGCGCCGCGCTTACGACGCTCGACCTGGACGGGGTGCCCCACTTCCTGGCACCCGAAGCGCTCGACGTCGCCGCTCCCGCCGCCCGGGTCCACCTGCTGCCCGGCTTCGACGAGTACGTCCTGGGCTACCAGGACCGCACGGCGTTCCTGGCGCCCGGGCACAGCCAAGCCATCGTGCCAGGTGGCAACGGGGTCTTCAGGCCGACCATCATCGTCGACGGGGCGGTCGCCGGCACGTGGCGCCGCACGGTCAAGGCGCGCGAGGTCGTCGTGGAGCCAGCGCCGTTCGTGCCGCTGCCCCGGCCGATCCAGGCCAGGCTGCGGGACGCCGTCGAGGCCTACGGCGCGTACCTGGGCCAGCCCGTGCGCCTCATCGCCCCCTGACCTCCAGGTCACCGATGGGGGCTCGCTCTGATCGGCAGGGCCCGCGGCCCGCTCGGGGATCCGGCCTGCGGCTCCCCTGAGGGCATCGGCGCGGCCCATCCACGCGCGGCAGTCCCCCCGACCAGGTGGCCCTATCGGTCCGTATCGCCGCGGCTCTCCGCTGGCGACACTGGAGGCGGTTGACCATGTCCCGCCGAGGCGCCGGACGATGCACCTGGAAGACGTGCTCTCTCGGTTACGCGAGTTCCTGGTCCTGCTGAGGGCCGAGGACTACTACCACGTGGCCGCGAACCTGCGGTTCCGGGCGGTCGAGCGGCGCCAGACCTGGCACGCCAGCCGGGCCGCGATGCTCGTCGTCGTGGTGGCCGCGCCGATCCACATCGTGGCGTTGTCCCTGCTCCATCCTGCCGATGCGCCGTACATCACCCTGCTTGACAGCGCGCTCGGAGTGGCCGCCTTGGTGGCGTGGTGGAGCCTTGGGCGGCGCCTGCGTCATCGGCCGGAAGCGGTCGTCTTCATCGTGACCCTGGGGGTGGCGGCGGTCGCCATGCTCCTTGCCGTCAGCGGACCGGAGGTGGTCGAGCTCACCGTCGGCTACCTGCTGTTCCTGCCGATCCTCGTGGCCCTGCTCGTGCCCTGGCGCGCCTGGACCGAGGCCCGCTGGCTCACGGTGTACGGCATCCTGGCGATCGTCTTCGTCGCCAGCCTCCTGCCGTCGTCCCTGCTTGCGGCGGATGACCGGCGCGACGTCATCTTCGCCCTGCTGGTGGCCCTGTCGAGTGCCTTCACTGGCCATGTGCTCGCCTTCCGTCAGCGCGTCCGGACGTTCGCCCAGGTGCGTGCTCTCGGGCGCCTGCAGCGGCGCGAGACGCGCCAGCGGGCGGAGCTCGAGCGGGTCCATCACTCGCTCGAGATCACCGCCCGCCTCGATGAACTCACGGGCACCGGCAACCGTATCAAGCTGCAAGAGGATCTCCGCACCGCCCGGGCCCACCTGAACCGCACGGGGGTCAGCTTCGGCATGCTGGAGGTGGACCTGGACCACTTCAAGGCCGTCAACGATGCGTTCGGCCACCTCGCCGGGGACGAGGTGCTGCGTCTGACCGCAGCGGCGATGCGCGACTCCCTGCGAACCGACGATGCGGTCTACCGCTATGGGGGTGAGGAGTTCATCATCCTGCTCGGCACGGTGAAGGGCGGCGTCCTCGAGGCGGGGGAGCGGCTCCGCCATGCCGTCGAGGCGCTCCAGATCGCCCACCCCGGGAACCCGCCGTTCGGCCTCGTGACCGTCAGCGTCGGAGCAGCCGTCATCGGACCCTCCGATGCGGCGCGCACCAACGACGAGTGGTTCGCCGGTGTCGACGCGGCCCTGTACCAGGCCAAGGCCGACGGGCGGAACCGCGTCGGCATGGCGCTGTCGCCCGCGCCCGCCGCGTCGCCCGCGCCGATCCGGTAGCGCTCGATGGCGCTGCGCTACGTCGCGCTGGGCGACTCGTACACCATCGGCACCTCCGTGGCGGGCTCCGACCGGTGGCCCGATCAGCTGGTGGCGGCCCTCGCGGATGGACAGCCGCGGCTGCACCTCGTGGCCAACCTGGGGCGCAACGGCTGGACGTCCGCCGATGTCATCCGCGGCCAGCTGCCGCGGCTGGGCCGCCTCGCCCCGGAGTTCGCCACCCTGCTGATCGGCGTCAATGACGTCGTCCAGCACGTCCCGCCGCAGACCTACCGGGTCAACCTGGCGCGGATCCTGGATGATCTCGTGAGCCGGTTGCCGCGGCATCGGATCCTCGCCGTCACGACGCCGGACTACACCGTGACGCCAGCCGGGGCGAGCTACGGCGACCCGGATGTCCAGCGGGCGGGCATCGAACGAGTCAACTCGATCCTGGCCGACGAGACTGCCGCCCGCGGCCTCACGCTCGTGGACATCCTCGACATCTCGGCGCGAGCGGCGCTCGACCGATCGCTCGTCGCCAGCGACGGGCTCCATCCCTCCGGGGCGCAGTACGCCCTCTGGGCCGCCCGGATGGCCCCCGTCGCG
Source organism: uncultured Anaerolineaceae bacterium (assembly GCA_964518505.1). Taxonomy (GTDB): domain Bacteria; phylum Chloroflexota; class Limnocylindria; order Limnocylindrales; family CSP1-4; genus DASPUH01. The sequence continues at coordinate 22,922 of CAZFGT010000007.1, forward strand.
GCCGCGATGCTGGCTTCGGCGTGACCCGATAGTCCCGGCCCGTCGCACCCTGTCCGGTCCTGTCGCGCCGCAGCCGGCCCGATAGGCTGGTCGGGTGGACAGCATCACGGCGGTCTCGATCGGCCTCAGCGTGGCCCTGTTCTTCACCGCCTACGCCGGCGCGGTCGTGCTGTACGGGTACTCCCGGCCGCGGGACTGGGAGGCCCATCTGGGACGACGCGGGCTCATGTCGGTGGGCGCCCTGGGGACGGTCATGGGCGCCACCTGTTTCGGCATCCTGCTGTACCAGTGGTTGTTCCCCCTGGGAACCTGATGGGGCAGCCCCGGGCGGGGACCGGTGCTTGCTACAATCGCGCCCGTGCCTCCCACGACGTTCCGCGGCGGCGAGATCCTGGGCATCCGCATCCCGACCGTCTTCGACGAGAACGACGGCAAGGTCTGTGACGGCTGTGGGCAGCCCATCGACGGGACGCCGTTCCGCATCTCCCTGCTCGACACGGTGTCCGCCGAGGTTCCCGACAGCTGGGCCCGCCACGCCCGCCTGAACCCCGGTCCGCACCAGTTCCACGCCGACCCGGCCTGCTTCCGCACCTGGGCGCGCGGCCGTGATCTCTTCTTCTGCCGCCTCTCCCAGGTGCGCGAGATCATGCGGCCGGTGGTCATCCCGGGCCCCGCGGCCCGCTGGGGCGTGTGCGATGGCAACCATCGACAGGCCCACGAATTCGTCTTCGCATGAGCGTCAACTTCATCCTGCCCGCCGCGACCGCCCTCCTGGCGTTCGTCTTCTGCCTCGCCCTGCTTGACCAGTGGCGCGAGCGGCACCACGCCTTCCAGCTGGTGTGGGCCGGCGGCATGCTCTTCTTCGCCATCGCCGCGGCCTGTGAGGCCATCGCCGCGACCGGCGGCTGGAACGACGTGCTCTACAAGGCGTGGTACCTCACCGGTGCCGTCTACACGGCCGGCTGGCTGGGTCTGGGCACGGCGTTCCTGCTGGGCCGCACCCGCTTCGGCTACTCGTTCGCCGTCTGCCTCTTCCTGGCCGGGCTGTTCACCTTCCTGACGTGGCAGAAGTTCCCCGCCATCTACGGCGGCGCTGGCGCGGCGCCTGTGCTCTACTTCCTGGCCGCGGGCGTGCTCGCCCTCTCGGTCGCCATCGCCACGTACTTCTCCGACGAGCGATGGCCGCGCCTGGCCGCGGTCGCCGTCGTCGGGGCCAGCATCCTCGGGCTCGTCCTCACGATCGTCGCCGTCATCCCCGCCCCGGGGTATGCCCTTGACCCGACGACGCACCTGCCGGTGGCCGACCTCTTCCCGCCCACCCTCCGCCTGCTGACACCGTTCATGAACATCACCGGCGCCTTCGCCCTCGTCCTGGGGGCCGTCTTCTCCGTCTACGTCTTCATGCCCAAGAAGCGGGTCCTGGCCTACTCCCTGGATCCAGAACAGCCGTTCGACCACTTCCTCTTCAACATGCTGATCTCGGTCGTGGCTATCCCCGTCAACTTCGTCGCGTCCGTGCCCGGGGCGCTCCGCGCCTTCGCCTCCGGCCGGCTCCACAGCCGGGTCCCGGCGACCGTCTTGATCGCCATCGGGGCGTTCATCCCGAGCCTGGGCGATACGCTCAACCGCTTCGGCGACACGGCCTGGTTCGACCTCTTCAAGTTCCTCGGCGTCGTCCTCCTGTTCCTGGGCTTCCTCGTTTCCGTGGAAGTCTTCCAGGAGGTCCGCATCCCCTTCACCCACGTCGTCCTGCGGGGCAGCCGGCGGGAGCCGACCAGCCTGCCCTGACCGCGGTCGGCCCGCGGCTATACTGGCCGGCGCCCACCACCCGAAACCCGAGGTCCGCTTGCGCGTCCGCAAAGCCGTCTTCCCGGCCGCTGGCTGGGGCACCCGGTTCCTGCCCGCCACCAAGGCGCAGCCCAAAGAGATGCTGCCCCTGGTCGACAAGCCGGTCATCCAGTACGCCGTGGAAGAGGCGGTGGCCGCCGGCATCGAGCAGGTCATCATCGTGACCAGCTCGCAGAAGCGGGCCATCGAGGACCATTTCGACTCGTCGTACGAGCTCGAGCACCTGCTCGAGGAACGCGGCGACATCGAGATGCTGCGCCGCGTGCGCCACATCAGCGACCTGGCGCAGATCAGCTACGTCCGCCAGAAGGAGCAGCTCGGCCTGGGCCACGCGGTGCTCATGGCCCGCGAGCTGGTGGGCCACGAGCCGTTCGCCGTGATCCTCTCCGACGACGTGGTGGCGTCCGAACGGCCCTGCATCGGCCAGCTCATCCACGCCTACGGTGAGACGCACTCCACGGTGGTGGCCGTGATGGAGGTGCCGCCGGATGAGACGGACCGCTACGGCATCATCGATCCGGCCCCGCCCGACGGCGAGGCCGGCCGCGACCCGCGCCTCCACCGGGTCAAGGGCCTGGTGGAGAAGCCGCCCGCCGGGACCGCGCCGAGCAACCTCGCCATCATCGGCCGCTACGTGCTGACGCCCAAGATCTTCGAGAAGCTAGAGCAGACGCCGCATGGCGCCGGCGGGGAGATCCAGCTGACCGATGCGCTCGAGGCGCTCATGGAGGAGCAGGACATCTACGGCTACGCGTTCGAGGGCGTGCGGTACGATGCTGGGACCACCATGGGCTGGTTGAAGGCCTCCGTCGAGCTCGCGTTGCAGCGGCCGGACATGGGTCCGGAGTTGCGTCGGTACCTCGCCGGGCTCGACCTGCGCTAGGCGAGGGAGGATCGGTGCCGCAGATCGGCCAGGTGCTTGGCCATCGCTACCAGCTCGAAGAAGAGATCGCCGCCGGTGGCATGGCCACCATCTGGCGCGCTCGCGACGAGCAGCTCGGCCGCGAAGTGGCGATCAAGATCCTCCATCCCGAGTACGGACGCGACGCGGCGTTCGTGGCACGGTTCCGCCAGGAAGCGACCGCGGTCGCCGGGCTGAGCCACCCCAACATCGTCAGCGTCTTCGACCTGGGCACGGATGAAGCCGGCCCCTACATCGTCATGGAGCTCGTCGACGGGCAGGACCTGGCGACGATCCTGCACGACCGCGGGGCGATCCCCGTGACCGCCTGCGCCCGCATCGCGATGCAGGTCGCCGACGCCCTGGCGGCGGCCCACGCGCGCGGCATCGTCCATCGCGACATCAAGCCCGGCAACATCCTGCTGACGCTCTCCGGCCAGGTGAAGGTCGTCGACTTCGGGATCGCCCGGGCCCTGTCCGAGGCACAGCTGACCCTGCCCGGGACGACACTGGGCAGCGTCCAGTACATGAGCCCCGAGCAGGCGCGCGGCAACGAGGTCACGACCGCGTCCGACATCTACTCCCTGGGCCTCGTGATGTACGAGATGCTGACCGGCATGCGGCCGTTCGGTGGTGACTCGGCCGCGGCGGTCGCGATGGCTCGCCTGACCACCGACGTGCCCCTGCCGTCATCGCTGCGCGCGGACGTGCCCCCAGGCATGGATGCCATCGTCCGCAAGGCGACGGCGCGCGACCCGGCCCAGCGCTTCGGGTCGGCGGCCGCCATGTCGGACGCCATCGGCCGCTTCCTGTCCGGCGCCAGCCTCGCCAACCTGGGCAGCACCGGGGTGGCCGGGGCGGCGGCCGGAGGGGCCGCGGCCGCCGCGGGAGCTGCGGCCGTCGGCGCGGCCGCTGGTCGCGGCAGCCTGCCCCCAGAAGGTCCCACGGCGGTCGTCTCCACCTACGGCGGGACGAATGCCGGCGTCACCCGCGGCGGGCGGGGTGCGCCACCTCCGCGACCAGGGGAGCAGCCGGAAGACGACGAGGGCGGGGGCGGAGCCAACCTGTGGGCCTGGGCGGCCGGCATCCTGGGCCTGCTGGTGCTCATCGCGGCCGGCGCGGTCCTCTTCATCCTGCTGCGCGGCAACGGCACGACGCCGGGCGCGTCGGGCAACGTCACCGTGCCCAACCTGGTGGGTCTCAGCCAGACCGTGGCGCAGCAGCAGCTGACGTCGGCGGGCCTGCTGTTCGCCCTGGGACCCGCGACCGTCGACCCCAGCGCGGCCGTCGACACCGTCGCCTCGCAGGACCCGGCGGCAGGCACGTCCGTGGCCCCCGGCAGCACGGTGACCGTCGTAGTCAACGTCCAGGCCGGCAGCGTGCCGGTGCCCGATGTGCGCAACCAGGCGCAGCAGGACTGCATCGTGACGCTCGTCACCAGCAATCTGAAGCCCGGCACCGCCACGCAGACCTTTGACCCGACGGTGCCGGCCGGTGACTGCATCGGCACGAACCCCCAGACGGGCGTCCTCGTCAGCCCGGGCACGACCATCGACTACTCCGTCTCGCAGGGGCCGCAACCCACGCCGTCACCGACGGTCACCCCGGCCCCCACCCCGACGCCCACGCCGCCGCCGACCCCGACACCCACGCCGCCGCCGACGCCCACGCCGACGCCCACCCCTTCGCCGACACCAGCCCCGACCTGATCCGGGCGCGCGTCGGCGCACGCACTGCGCGGCGCGCAGCTACACTCGCGGCGTGCTGACCTGGCGGTGCCCCCATTGCGGCACGCGACAAGCGGAGGCGGCCCGCTGCTGGGTCTGCACGCGCTCATCCACGACCTGCGCGACCTGCCTCCACTTCCGCCGCGGGGTGACGGACGTCGGCGGCACGTGCGGGCTGGACCGGCGTAAGGGTCCGCTCCGGGGCGACGAGATCCAGCCCTGCTGGAAGGACCCCATGGCGGTCGGGGCCGCGCCGGTCGGACTGTTCGAGGCCGGCTGGCCGGTGCCTGAGCTGGCCGGGGTGAAGCGCGCTACTTCGTGATCGTGAACGACCCGTTGGCGGTGACCTTGCGGCCGTCGCCGAGGGTCACGGTGACGGTGACGAAGCCGGCCTGCGGCAGGGCCACATGGGCCGTATCGACCGGGGCGAGCGTCCGCGTCCAACTGGCAGCGCCGTGGTTCAGGGTGATCACCGGCGCGCCGGAGACGATCGTCGACTGACCCGGCGGCGAGATGGTGAAGACGGCCGTGGCCGCCACATTGATGGGCTTGCCCGCCGCGTCGTCGACGACCACGGTGATGGTCAGCGGTGACGACCCGATCTTCTTGTTGGAGATGGTCACCCAGGAGAGGGTCACCTTGGCCTTCAGCGCCCCCGAGCCGTGGACCACGGTCAAGGTCTTGGTGGTGCGGTTGCCGGCCTGATCCACGGACGTGATGGTCATCACGTTGGGCCCCTCGGCCAGGGTGACGTTGGCGGCGAATGCTCCGCTCGCCGCGGCGACCACCGAGTAGCTGCCGCCCGTGCTGGCGTCGTGGATGGTGACCGTGGCGCCGGGCTGGGTCGTGCCCTTGACCGCGACGGTCGCCGTGGCCACGGACGCCCCGTCCTTGGGGCTGCTGAAGGCAAGGGGCGGAGGCACATCGTCGAACGTGATGGTGATGGGCGCCGACGGGCCGCTCTCGCCGTCGGCCGTCACGAGCGTGGCGGTGATGACGTTGGGCCCCTCAGCGAGCCCCACGCCCGTGACCACGAAGTCATTGGTGGTGGGGACTTGCTGTGACTTCTGGAGCTCGCCACCCACGTAGATCTTGATCTCATCGGTCGTGCCGGCCACGTCGCCGGGCAGCAGGCCGGCGATGTCGGCGCTCGAGATCTGGGTGTACGCCGACACAGGCGGGTCCAGCCGTGGCGTGGGGATGCCCGGCTGGCTCGCCGATGCGCTCGGCCCACCGGCCGGGATGATGCCGCCGAAGGCGCTGGAGATAGCGCCGCCGATGCCGGCCGTCACTCGCCCCAGCGTGCCGCCACCAAGCAGGATGGCCAGCGCACCCAGCCCGAGGAGGGCGGCCAGCAGCAGCGCTCGGACCGGCCAGGGGAGCGCCACGAGACCGGTGGCGGGCGTCTTGTGGCGGCTGCGAACGGCCAGGTCCGGGGGCTGGTGGGGGCGTGCCTTGCGCGGCCGGGGCAGGGGCTGGGGCCGCCGCGGCGCGATCTCGGTGGACCGGCGGCGAACGGGGCGGTTCGAGGCGGCCATGCCCGGCCATTCTCCCACGAAGTCCCGCCCCGTCCGACCTGCGGTGTACCCTGTGCGCCGGATCGGCCCCTTCTGGTGCGATCGAGGGAGGATTGATGGAATCGACGGCGCGCCGGCCCAGTCCGCTCGCGCGCGGCAACTCCCCGGCTCCCGTCGGCCGACGCCTGCCGCCACCTCCGCCGCCCGGGCCCATCGCGCGGGCCACGCCGACTGCCCTGAACCGCCTGCCGGTGGCGCCGCCGCGGACCGGCATGCCCATCATGCCGATGCGGATGCCCCTTGGCATGCCCAACCTGCGTCGGAACGTCTGCCCCCACTTCTACATGACCGGAGGCCGCGGCGCGATCCCCATCCAGGCGCCGCACCTGCTCAAGGCCCTGATGCGGCAGGATGCCAACGTCTCGCGCTGCCAGCTGCGCGGGGGCGTCCACCTGGAGCAGGGCTACGTGGCCGACATCTGCCTGTCGTCACGCTTCAACCAGTGCGTCTTCTACGAGGACGATCTGGCGCGGCCTTGACGCCCGTGACCGTGCCCGACCCTGCCGCGGCGGCGATCGCCGAGCTCCAGGCACGGGGGCGCTTCGGCATCCAGCTGGGCCTGGGTCGCACGCGGGCCCTCCTGCGCCTGCTCGGTCATCCGGAGCGACGCCTGCGCGGTGCGCTCATCGGGGGGACCAATGGCAAGGGCAGCGTCCAGGCCATGGTCGGGGCGGTCCTGGGGGCGGCCGGGGTACGCGCCGGCCAGACGCCCAAGCCGCACCTGGTCGACTACCGTGAACGCATCGTGGTCGGCGGTCAGGCCATCGCGCCAGAGGACCTGGCCGAGCTGCTCGGCGAGGTGATCCGTGCTGCCGATCAGGTCCCGGCGTCACTGGGCCCGCCGACCGAGTTCGAACTGCTGACCGCGGCGGCCTTCGCCTGGTTCGCGCGCGAGGCGGTCGATGTCGCGGTCGTGGAGGTGGGCCTTGGCGGACGCCTGGATGCGACCAACACGTGGGACGGCGGCGTGGCGGTGGTCACCAACGTGGAGCTCGACCACATGGACCGCCTGGGTAGCACCCTGGCGCGCATCGGCTTCGAGAAGGCGGCCATCATCAAGCGCGGCGACCGCGCCGTGACCGGCGCGAGCGGCGCGGGTCTGACTGCCATCAGGCGGCGCGCCGCGCGCTTCGCCGTGCCGCTCGAGGAGGTCATGACGCTCCCCGTGACGGGCATGGACCTGGACGGGCTGGTCGTGCAGGCGCCCGGGCTGCCGGACCTGCACGTGGGCCTGCTGGGCCGCCACCAGGCCGCCAACGCGGCGGTGGCGCTGGCGACCCTCCGCGCCCTCGACGGGGCCGGCATCGTCTCGGTCAGCGAGGCGGCCGTCCGTGGCGGCCTGGCCGCCGTCCGCTGGCCGGGCCGCCTGGAGCTCCTGCCCGGGGATCCGCAGGTCCTGCTCGACGGTGCCCACAACGAGGCCGGGATCGCGGCCCTGGTCGCCGCGCTCGACGAACTCCGGCCGCGGCTGGCGCCGGGTCGCCCGACGCTCCTGTTCGGCGTCATGGCCGACAAGGCCGTGGAGCACATGCTGGGGCGGCTGGCGGCCGCTCCCGCGCTGCGCGACCTGCGGGTCGTGACGACCGAGGTGAGTGGCTCGCGGGCCATGCCGGCTCAGGCGCTGGCCGCCACCTGGCGGCGCCTGGCCGGGTCGGGTGTGGATGTGCGGTCGATCACCGTGACCCGGGACGCGCTCGAGGAGGCCCGGACGCTCGCGCGCGAGGCTGGCGGCCCGCTGATCGTGGCCGGCTCGTTGTACCTGGTGGGAGCGGTGCGCGGATGGCTCACGGCACGCTGACCGTGCGGGGCACGACGTTCGTCTGGGGCGCCCGGACATACGTCATGGGCATCCTCAACCTCACGCCCGACTCGTTCAGCGGTGACGGACTGCTGGCCGATGCGGTCACCGATCCCTTGCCGGCCATCGTGGCTCAGGCGCGGCGCATGGCCGATGAAGGGGCCGACCTGCTGGACCTGGGCGGCGAATCCACCCGTCCGGGCCACGCCCCCGTCGACGACGCACAGGAGCTGGGCCGGGTCGTCCCCGCCATGCGGGCCGTCCGAGCGGCCCTGCCGGCCATGCCCCTCAGCATCGACACGACGAAGCTCGCCGTCGCGCGCGTCGCCCTCGACGAGGGGGCCGACCTGCTCAACGACGTGGGGGCCGTGGCGCCGGGTGGGGCGCCCCTCGCACGGCTCGCCGGCGAGCGTGGTGTGCCGCTCATCGTGATGCACGGTCGAGCCGCGCCGCGCTACGCCGATGTCGTGGCCGAGGTGGTGGCCGACCTGCGGGCCGCGCTGGCCCGCGCGATGGACCTCGGCGTGCCCGCGACGCACCTCATCGTCGACCCCGGCTTCGGCTTCGGCAAGACGGCCGGCCACAACCTGCGGCTGCTGCGCGAACTGGCGGCCCTGCAGGCCCTGGAGCGGCCGATCCTGCTCGGCACGAGTCGCAAGTCGACCATCGGCCGCGTCCTTGATCTGCCGGCGGAGGAGCGCCTGGAGGGGACGCTGGCCACCACAGCCCTGGGTATCGCCGCCGGCGTGGACATCGTGCGGGTGCATGATGTGCGGGCCAACGTCCGCGCCGCCCGGATGGCCGACGCGATCGTGCGCGGAAGCGCCCTGGAGGACGAGGAGGCGACGCACCCGTGAGCGACCGCATCGTCCTGTCGACCATGCGCTTCCAGGGCCGCCACGGCGTGACGGCCGCGGAGCGCTCGACGCCCCAGCCGTTCGAGGTGGACGTGGAGCTGGTGACCGACCTCCAGCCGGCGGGCGTGGAAGACGACCTGGCGCAGACGATCGATTACGGCGCGGCGTTCGAGATCTGCCGCGAACTCGTCGAGGCCACCAACTTCCGCCTCCTCGAGGCCATCGCCGAGGGCCTGGCCCATGAGCTGCTGCGGGCCTTCCCGCGCCTCAGCGAGGTCGTGGTGCGGGTCCGCAAGCTGCACGTCCCGATCGACGGCGACCTGGCCTACGCCGGGGTGGAGATCCGCCGCCGGTCGGTCGGCAAGCGCGGCGGCTGACCCCCCGTCACCCGCCCGTCTGGCCGGGCTACTGCAGGCCGGTCGGTCTCGTGCCCAGCGTCAGCTGCAGGTTGACGGTCTGCCCTGCCCGCAACACGGTGATGGTCACGGTCGTGCCCGGCTGGTGGGTGATCAGCACGTCGTCGAGGCTGTGGGCGGCGTCCACCCGCTGGCCGTCGACGGCGGTGATGATGTCGCCGTCCTTGAGGCCGGCCTTGTCGGCCGGGCTGCCGGCGACGATCGCGCCGGTCGCGTCGGTCGAGCCACTGGCCTGCGGGCCGGTGCCGGACGTCACGCCGGTCGTCGAGAGCCACGCGCCGTAGTCGATGGGCAGCTTCTGCGCCTGCTCCAGGGCGGGCGTCACCTGCTGGTAGATCACGCCGAGGTACGGCCGGGCCAGCTCCTTGCCGGCGACCGCCTGCTGCATGATCGGCTTGGCGATGTCGACCGGGATGGCGAAACCGATGCCCTGGGCCTGGCCGGCCACCGCGGTGTTGATGCCGATGACCTCACCCGATGAGTCGACGAGCGCGCCGCCGGAGTTGCCGGGGTTGATGGCGGCGTCCGTCTGGATGAGGTGGTGGATGGTCAGCGCCTGCCCATTGGAGCAGTCGTCGCTGACCTGGATGTCGCGCCCGCTGCCGCTCACCACGCCGGCGGTGACGCTGTTGGTGTAGTCGCCGAGTGGGCTGCCGATGGCCACCGCGAGCTGGCCGGGCTGGAGGTTCGACGAGTCGCCCAGCGGCGCGGTGGGCAGGCCCGTGCCGTCGATCTTGACGATGGCCAGGTCGGTCAGCGTGTCGGTGCCGTAGGTCGTGCCCTGGAACGAGCGACCGTCGAGGAGGGTCACCTTGAGGTCCGTCGCCCCGCACACGACGTGGCGGTTGGTGATGATCCAGCCGGCCGCGTCATACAGGATCCCCGAGCCGACGCCGGTGACGCTCTGGCCGCTCAGCACGTCGGCCGGGTTGCCCTGGCTGCTGGTGATGGTCACGACGGCCTTGTCGACGGCCGCCGCGGCCTGCGTGATGGCCGACTCCTCGGACACGTTGACGGTCGTCTGGCTGCCACCGGTGCCGTTCGAGGCGGCCGCCGCGACGGGCTGCGTCGGGGCGGCCGTGCCGCGCACGAGGAAGTACGTGCCACCCGAGGCGAGGAGGGCGGCCAGGAAGGCCACCAGGACGAGGGCGCCCCAGGCGGGCGCGCCGCTCCGCCGCGGGGCCGGCGTGAGGGGCACGGGTGACACGGGCGTCGGTTCGAGCCAGCGGCTGGGCGTCGTGCTGGCCGGCGGGCCGATGACCTCCTGGGTCCAGGTCGGCCGGGCGGCGTTCGGCGGCGTGAAGACGCTGGGGTCGAGGGCATCCGCTGCCGTGTCGGGCTCGGCGGCGCCGGGGCGCGGCTGCCCGGTGAGCTGCGGGTCGGTCATGAGGTGGTGACTCCTGATGTACGGCCCCGGGGCGGGACATGCCGGCGGGGCGAGGTCGTCGGCGAGACGGGAGAGGCTCGCCGACGTTCGACCAGTGTGGCCGCAGCGGGTTCAGCCTCGGCCATCAGCTCGGTGAAGATTGCGCCACCTCGCGCGGCAGATCCACCGCCACCGTGGTCCCTTGCCCGGGCTGGCTCTCCACCGTCACGCGGCCGCCGTGCATGTCGACGATGGAGTGCACGATGGAGAGGCCCAGGCCCGAGCCGCTGCCGCGTTCCTCGCTGACCTGCGTGCCGCGGTAGAAGCGCTCGAAGACGTGCGGCAGCTCCTCCGCGGTGATGCCCACGCCGGTGTCGGCCACCGACAGCCGAGCGCCGTCCCCGGTCGCTTCCAGGCTGACCGTGGCCGTGCCGCCCCGCGGCGTGAACTTGATGGCATTGCCGATGAGGTTGCTGAGGACCTGGCCGATGCGCTGCGGATCGTGCCGCTGGCGCACCGGTTCGGCGGGCAGCCGCGTGACGAGGCTCACCCCCTTGCGGCGGGCCGCGGGCTCGGCCTGCTGGACGGCCGCCTCCACGGCGGCCCGCAGATCGTCGGGCCGCAGGTCCAGCGCGACGAGCCCCGAGTCCAGCTTGGAGAGCTCCAGCAGGTTGGTCGCCAGCCAGTCCAGGCGCTCGATCTGCTGCCCGCTCGCCTGCAGGAACTCGCGCCGCGCCGCGGGATCCTCGGCGGCGCCCTCCTGGAGCAGTTCATTGAACGTGCGCAGCGCGGCGATGGGGGTGCGCAGCTCGTGGCTCACGTCGGCCAGGAAGTCGCGGCTCCGGTCACGGTCGCGCCGGATGAGGTCGATCGACTCGGTCAGGCGGTCGGCCATGCGGTTGAAGGTCGTGGCCAGCTCGCCCATCTCGGGCGATCCGCCGCCGGCCTCCACGGCGACACGCGAGGCCAGGTCGCCCTCGCCGAGGGCCCGTGACGCGCGCGTGAGCCGGCGGATGGGGTTGGTCAGCCGGTCGGCCAGCAGGATCGACGCCAGGAGGGCCACGAGGAGGGCCACGGCCGCCGCCGTGAGCAGGACGCCGATCACGCTGCGCAGCGTGTCGGCGCGGAAGTCATAGGGGCTCGAGAGGCGCAGCGTGACGAGGCGCACCGGCACGGTGCCCGGGAACTGCGACCACCAGGGGTCGGCGATGGTGAAGGCGGAGGTCTGGCTGATCGAGTCGCGTTCCTGGCCCGGCGTCGGCACGTCGGGCGCGTACGCCACCGTGACCCGGTAGAGGACCTGGTCGGGATGGGCCGGGTCGGTCGAGATCGAGAGATCCAGGTTGGCCTGGGCCACGAGGGTCGTGACGCTGCTGATGAGGCTCTGCGGATCGGTCGGCTCGCCCATCGCCTTGGCAACGCCGGGGGCGATGGTGGCCGGCTGGGTCGCCTGCACGATCGCCTGCGGATCGTCCGTGCTGAGGCCCAAGGACGACTCCAGCTGGAACTCCAGCAGCGCCTGGACGGCCACCGCCCGGATGTCCAGGTTCTTCTGCTCCTGCTGCAGGAAGTAGCCATCGAGCAGGTTCGGCAGGGCCACCACCACGAGCGCAAGGGCGAAGATGACGACCCCGGTGAAGGCGAAGATGAGCCGGCCGCGCAGGCTGAACGGACCGAGGTGGCGCAGGGAGCTCATGCCTGATCGGTGGCCGCCGGGCCTTCAGCGCTCGGCGAAGGCGTAGCCGGCCCCCCGCACGGTGAGGATGAAGGCCGGCGCCCCGGGGTCGTCCTCGAGCTTCTCGCGCAGGTGGCTCACGTGCACGTTGATGGTCTTCTCGTCCTGGTCCAGCGCGTCGTAGTCACGGATCAGCTCGAGCAGCTCGGAGCGCGAGTAGACGCGGCCTGGCCGGGAGGCCAAATGGCGCAGGATGTCGAACTCGGTGGCCGTCAGGTTGATGCGGCGCTGGCCGCGCTGGACACGGCGGCGTTCGAGGTCGATGACCAGGTCGCGGTGGCGGATGATGCGACCACCCTGCGCGTCGGCGAGGTCGCCGTAGGCTCGTCGCAGCAGGGCCTTGATGCGGCTCATCAGCTCGCGCAGGCCGAACGGCTTGGTCAGGTAGTCGTCCGCGCCAAGCTCGAGCCCGATGACCTTGTCGACCTCGTCGCCGCGCGCGGTCAGGAAGAGGACCGGCGCTTTGGAGCCATGGGCCCGCAGCCGGCGCAGCATCTCGAAGCCGTCGATGCCCGGTAGCCGGACGTCGAGGAGGATCAGGTCGGGCGCCAGCGACAGGGCGTGTTCCAGGCCCTCTTCGCCGCTGCGCGCCAGCGCGACCTCATAGCCCTCCTGCTGGAGGGCGTACTGGACGCCACGCGCCACGGCGTGCTCGTCCTCCACGATCAGGATGGTGGCCGACATCGCGCCAGAGGATGGCACATCAGGGCGCTCTGGTACGATGCACGCGTCCCGCCCGCATCCGATGCGCGCGCCAGCCGGCCGCAGCGCCCTTCCGAGAGGACCGACCACGTGAGCACCCGCCCCGAACTCACCGCGCAGCGCCGCGAGATCACCGGCAAGGCCGTCGCCGGCCTGCGGCGCGCCGGCCAGGTGCCCGCCGTCCTCTACGGCCACGGTCACCCCTCCGAATCGCTCCAGATCGACGCGCGCGCCCTGGACGACCTGCGCCGGCGGACCGGGCGCAACGCCCTGCTCGACCTCAAGGTGGACGGCGGCACCGCGCAGCCGGTGATGATCCACGCCCTGCAGGAGCACCCCGTCACGCGGCGGCCGCTGCACGTCGACTTCTACCTCGTGAAGATGACCGAGGAGATGATCATCGAGGTGCCCGTGGCGTACGTCGGGGAGTCGGTGGCCGTGGAGAAGGCCGGCGGCACGCTGCTGCGCCTGCTCGACACGGTCCGCGTGCGAACCCTCCCGAGTGACGTGCCCGCCTCCATCGAGGTGGACATCTCCCCGCTCGAGACCTTCGACGTCCTGCTCCACGTCAGCGACCTGCGCGTGCCGGAGCGCGTGACGATCCTCACCGACCTCCACGAGGCGCTCGCCCGGGTCCAGCCGCCGCGCATCGAGGAGGCACCGGAGGTCGCACCGACCGAAGAGGTCGAGGCGCCCGAGGCGCCCGCCGAGGGCGAAGCCGAACCGGCCGAGGAGTAACGACCGGCCGTGTCCGGGGACGCCGGCCCGGCGATCCGCACCGACACCCTCGTCAAGCGGTTCGGTTCGACCACCGCGCTCGACGGCCTCACCATGGCCGTGCCTCGCGGCGAGGTCTTCGGCTTCCTGGGGCCCAACGGCGCGGGCAAGACGACGGCCGTCAAGGTCATGCTCGGCCTGACCCGGCCGACCGCCGGCGACGGCGAGATCCTGGGTCGGCCACTGGGTGACCTGACTGCCCGGCGCCACATCGGCTACCTGCCCGAGCTGTTCCGTTACCAGCCCTGGCTCTCTGGCCGCGAGCTGCTGCTGCTCCATTGCCGCCTGGCCCGCATGCCCCGGGCGAGCCATGCGGCCGCCGTCGCCGAGGCCCTGGCCCTCGTCGGGCTCTCCGACCGCGGCAACGACCGCGTGGGCGGCTACTCCAAGGGCATGCAGCAGCGGCTGGGGGTCGGGGCGGCCCTCCTCGGACGGCCGGACCTGGTCTTCCTCGACGAGCCCACATCGGCCCTGGACCCGGTCGGGCGCATGGAGATGCGGCCGCTCATCCGCGGCCTGCGTGACCGGGGCACGACCGTCTTCCTCAACTCCCACCTGCTCACGGAGGTCGAGCAGGTGTGCGACCGGGTGGCCATCGTCGACCGCGGCAAGGTCGTGGCCATGGGCACGCTCGACGATCTGCTCGCGGCCAAGGAGGTCGCCCTGCGCCTGGGCGGTCTGGACGCGGCCAGCCGGGCCATCGTGGCCGGCTACGGCGAGGTTCGCGAGGACGGGGAGTGGCTCTTCGTGCGCGGCCTCGTGGAGGATCGCGTCCCGGCCCTGGTGGATGCGCTGGTCGCGGCCGGCGTCCGCGTCTACGCCGTCGAGCCCCGCCACGAGAGCCTCGAGGAGCGCTTCAGCGCGCTCGTCTCGCGGACCGCCGCATGATCGTCCTGACCATCGCCCGCCTGACCCTGGCCGAGGCGGCCCGCCGTCGGCTGTTCCTGGTGCTGATCATCCTCACCGGCATCGCCGTGGTGCTGACCGGTTGGGGTTTCGCCCAGCTCTCAAGCGTGGACATCCCGACGGGCGGCGACGTGACCCCGGAGGCGGCCCGCTCTCTGGTGGTGTCGCAGGTCCTGATCCTGGTCACCTTCATGTTCAGCTTCGTGCTGGCCCTCGGCGCGGCCTTCATCTCGGCCCCCGTCATGGCGGAGGACCTGGAGTCGGGCGTGATCCTGGCCGTCCTCGCGCGGCCCGTGCGGCGTGCGGAGCTGCTCATGGGCAAGTGGCTCGGCGTGCTGATCCTGATCGCCGGCTACGCCGTCCTCTCCGGTGTCGTCGAGCTGCTGGTCGTGGACCTGACCACCGGCTACCTGCCGCCCGAGCCGATCCAGGCCGTCGTGCTGCTGGTGGGCGAGGCGACCGTGCTGCTGACCCTGACCGTGGCCCTCTCCACGCGCATCTCGGCCATCGCGTCGGGCATCATCGCCGTGGTCCTCTTCGGCGTGACCTGGATCCTGGGCATCGTGGGCGGCATCGGCGACGCGTTCGATACGCCGCAGCTGTCGTTCGTGGGCGCCGTCGGCCGGACCCTGCTGCCCACTGACGCCCTCTGGCGCGGCGCCGTCTTCCACCTCGAACCGGCCGCCGTCCTCCTGGCCTACGAGCAGGCGGGCCGCAACGTGGCGGCGATCTTCCCCTTCGCCGCGACGCAGCCCCTCGCGCCGACCTTCCTTGCCTGGTGCGTCGCCTGGACCGTCATCGTGCTGGGCCTCGGCTGGCTGAGCTTCCGCCGTCGCGAGCTGTAGCGGCGGGGCATCGTGACCATCGAACACCCCCGGGCCTTCGCGACCGCTGGGCCCCGGGTGCCTATGCGTCCCGCGACTGCCCGGGCCGTCGGCGGCGCCCGGGGACCTGCTCCAGCGGCTGCCCTATGCGCAGAGCGGTTTGACCAGCGAACGAGCAGCCGCTCCGACGGCCCCGGAGACCGATCGGTGGTCAGGACATGCGCCGCGCGCATCGCCCGGACGGCCAGCCTCGCCACACGGGAACAGCCATGACCCCGGCACGGGCGTTCGGGGCGCAGAGCATGGTGGCGCCGCTGCGACGCGTCGTCGTCAAGCGGCCTGGAGCGGCGTTCGGGCGGGCGTTCCAGGATCCCGCGCTGGGCTTCCTGCACCCTGTCGACCTCGCCCGCGCCCAGCATGAGCACGACGCGTTCGTGGACCTGCTGGTCCGCCTCGGCGTCCGGGTTGACGTGCTGGAGACGGAGTCGGGCAGCGCCGACGACATCTATACGTTCGACCCGCTGCTGGTGGCCGACCAGGGTGCCATCGCCCTCCGCAGCGGCCGGGCGAGCCGGCGCACGGAGACGCCGATCCTCGCCGCCTGGATGACCGGCCACGGCATCCCGACCCTGGGCACGATCGAGGCACCGGGCACGGTCGACGGCGGCGACACGTTCTGGCTGCGGCCGGACCTCCTTTGCATCGGCCGCGGCCTCCGCACGAACGATGCCGGCGCGCGGCAGCTGGCGGCGCTGGCCACCGCCGCCGGCGGGGAGGCCCGCATCTTCGACCTGCCCTACTGGCACGGGCCCGACGAGCTGCTGCACCTCCTGTCGGTCATCTCGCCGGTCGCCGACGACCTTGCCGTGGTCTTCGAGCCGCTCCTGCCGGCTGGCCTGTGGGAGCTGCTGGGCGACCTGCGGGTCCGCCTCGTGGCGGTCCCCGAGGTGGAGTTCGCGACCCTCGGCTGCAACATCCTGGCGGTCCGGCCCGGCGTCCTGGTCGTGGCCGGGGGCAACCCGCAGACACGGCGGGCCCTCGAGGCCGCGGGATGCGAGGTCCACGCCTTTGAGGCCGGGGAGATCGGCCTCAACGGTGGCGGCGGCCCGACCTGCCTGAGCCGGCCCCTCCTGCGGGGCTGACGTGGCCACGACCTCGCCGCCACCGGGGATCGATCTCGCCCCCCTGACGTTCCAGGGTCGCGAACGGCCCTACCGCCTATATGCCCCTACCGGCGGGTCCCCGTCCGCGCGGCCGCTGGTGCTTCAGTTGCACGGTCGGGGCGGCGGCGGGCCTTGGTTCGACCGCATGGCCGGCTTCATCGACCTCGCCGGACCGCAGGGCTTCGTGCTCGCCGTCCCCGATGCCATCGATGGGGTGTGGAACGACGGCCGCTTTGCCCTCGCCGACCGGCGCGGCATGGCGGACGACGTCGGGTACCTCACCGCGGTCGTGGACGACGCTATGGCCCGCACGCCGATCGATCCGCAGCGGGTCTACGTCTTCGGCATGTCCAACGGCGCGGCGATGGCCGGCCGCCTGGCCTGTGAACGGGCCGACCGGTTCGCGGCGGTCGCGCAGGTGGCGGGTACCGCGGCCCACGTGGTGGCGGTCGACTGCCGGCCCGCGAGACCGATGCCGATCCTGCAGATCCATGGCGCCGCCGACCATCTCGCGCCGTATGAGGGCGGTCGGCGGAGGGGCCCGATCGCCCGAGTCCTCCTCGTGGGGCGGGGCGCCGCTGGGCCAAGTATCGGCGTGGACGCCTGGGCCCGGTTCTGGGTAGCGGCGAACGGTGCCTCGGCCGAGCCGGCCGTCACCCACATCCCGCCCGACACCACGATCAGGACCTGGCGCGGTCCGACGCCCATGTCCGACGTCGTCTTCTACCGCCTCGAGGGCACGGGCCACACCTGGCCGGGCAGCCAGCCGGAGCTGCCCCGCCTGCTGTTCGGCCGCACCAGCCAGACGATCGATACGAGCCGCATCGTGTGGGACTTCTTGGCCGCCCACGCCCGCTAGGCGGACACGAAAAAGCCCCCGGCTGACCGGGGGCTTGGATCGTGGGGCCTTGCCGGCCCGGAGAACGACCTTAGGCGGCGCGCACCTGTGCGGCGCGCGGGCCCTTGGGGCTCGACTGGACCTCGAAGGCGACTCGCTCGCCGCCGTTGAGGCGGTCGAAGTCGAGGGGAGCCTGGAGCTCGTTGCGATGGAAGAAGTAGTCCTTGCCGTCCTCGGCGGTGATGAAACCGAAGCCGCGGTCGGACACGACCTTCTTGATGGTACCGGTGGTCATGGTGACCCTTTCGTCTTCTCGTGTGGGATAGCCGTCGCGCGGTCTATCCGAGAAGGAGGTCGACCAGCGGGGGATCGCATCACATCGGTGCGACTCCCACAGTGTACACCTTGACGCCCTGAACTCCAAGGCCTATCTTCCACCAAACGTTCGTTTGAGGAATCACTGCGTTGACCCTGGCCCGTCCCCGGGAAGCGGCCCTCCACGAGGCCGCCACGCGTCTCTTCCGTCAGCGTGGCTTCCACGCCACGTCGATGCAGGACCTCGCTGAGGACCTGGGCATGAACCGGGGCAGCCTGTACCACTACATCGAGGCCAAGGACGACCTCCTGTGGGCCATCGTCAACGGGGCCATGGAACGGCTCGACGGCGCGGTACGGCCCATCCTGGAGGGCCCGGACCCGATCCCCGAGCGGCTGACGCGAGCCATCGCCGCCCACCTGGCCTTCGCGGCCGAGCATGGCGATGAACTCGCCCTCATCCAGATCGAGCTGCGGGCCCTGGCCCCGGAGCGGCGAGAGACGCTCATCGGGCAGCGCGACGCCTACGAGGCGGGCTGGCGCGAGGCGATCCGCCAGGGCGTCGCTGATGGGTCCATCCGCGCGGTCGATGTGCCCCTGGCGAGCATCGCCATCCTTTCGGTCTGCAACTGGTTCACCCAGTGGTACCGGCCCGACGGCCCCCTCGAGGTCCCGGCCATCGGGCAGGAGTTCGCGGACCTGTTCCTGGACGGCCTGCGGGGCTCGTCCCGGTGATCGCCCGCCTCCGCTCCGCCGTCGTCCTGGGAGCGGGCACGATGGGCGCCCAGATCGCCTGCCTGCTCGCCGCTGCCGGCGCCCAGGTGCATCTGCTCGACCTGGATGAGGCGACCGCCGCCGATGGCCTGGCGCGGGCCCTCAAGCTTCGCCCCTCGCCGACCTATCGGCCGCAGGACGTGGCCCGCATCCGCAGCGGCGGTTTCGACGACCTGCCCGCGGCCGTCGCCGACGCCGACTGGATCCTGGAGGCCGTGGTCGAGCGACTCGAGCCCAAGCGCGCCCTGTTCGCGCGTGTGGATGAGGCGCTCTCGGCGGCCGCGCGGCGACCGTGGCCCATCGTCAGCACCAACACCAGCGGGATCTCCATCGCGGCCCTCGCGGCCGGCCGCAGCGACGACTTCCGCCGCGCGTTCCTGGGCACCCACTTCTTCAACCCGCCTCGCTACACGCGCCTGCTGGAGCTCATCCCGATCACCACGACCGCGCCACACGTGATCGAGACCCTGGAGGACTACGCGCCGCGCCACCTTGGCAAGGGCACGGTGCGGGCCAAGGACACCCCCGCGTTCATCGCCAACCGACTCGGCGTCTATGGCCTGCAGCGCGCGCTCGCCCTCGCCCAGGAGCTCGGCCTGGGCGTCGATGAGGTCGACGAGCTGACCGGCCCCCTCATCGGCCGCCCCAAGAGCGCCACGTTCCGCACCCTTGACGTGGTCGGCCTCGACGTGGCCGTCGCGGTTGCCGATCACTGCCACGCCGACCTGCCCGACGACCCGCAGCGGGACGTGTTCGTCGTCGCCCCCATCCTCCGCCGGCTCATCGAGCGGGGTTCGCTGGGGGAGAAGGCCGGCGCTGGGTTCTTCAAGCGCGAGGGCGGCGAGATCCTGGCCCTGGATCTGACCACCGGCGACTACCGGCCGCGCCGGCGCATCAGCTCGCCGACCGTGGAAGCGGCCCGCAACGAACGGGACCTTGGCGCCCGGCTGCGCCTCCTGGTCGCCGGGGACGACGCCGCGAGCCGTTTCCTGTGGGGGGCCCTGTCCGACGGCATCACCTATGCCGCCGACGTGGCCGACGAGATCGCCGGCGACCTGCCGACCATCGACCGGGCCATGCGGCTCGGTTTCGGCTGGCAGCTGGGGCCGTTCGAGACGTGGGATGCCCTTGGCGTGGCGGCGACCATGCAGCGCCTGCGCGCGGAGGATCGCGCCGTGCCCGCCATCGCCCAGGCAACGGTCGCTGGCGCCGGCCGGTTCACGCCAGCCGAGCCTGCGGCGACGGCCGCCGCCAGCCCGACCGCATCGGGTGGGTTGCCCGGCAATGCCGCGGCGTCCATGCGTGAGCTCGGCGAAGGCATCCTGGGGCTCGAGCTGCACGGCAAGCTCAACATCATCGGCGCGGACACCCTGGCCATGGTCCGTCGCGCCGTGGACCTGGCCGCGACGCGCTACGACGGCCTCGTCATCGGGACGGAAGCCGGCGACTTCTCGGCCGGCGCCAACCTGGCGCTGATGCTGGTCGCGGCGGAGGAGGGTGACTGGGATGAGCTCGAGCGCGGCATCCGCGCCTTCCAGGACGCGACCCAGGCCATCCGCTACGCGGCGGTGCCGGTGGTGCTCGCGCCGCGCGGTCTGACCCTTGGCGGCGGCGCCGAGATGGCCCAGGCCGCCGCGCGGCGCCAGCCGCTGGCTGAAACGTACCTGGGCCTCGTCGAGACCGGGGTCGGCCTGATCCCGGCCGGTGGCGGAAGCACGGCCACGGCACGCCGCATCGCCGAGCGTGCGGCGGGCACCCACGCCGACAGGTTCGCGTTCTTCCAGGCGGCGGTGGAGACGATCGCCTTCGCCCGGGTGTCGACCTCGGCCGAAGAGGCTCGGAGCCTGGGGTACCTCGCCGACGGCGACCTCGTCAGCGCCAGCCCCGAGCGCCAGTGGTCGGACGCCGCGCGCGTGGCAGCGACGCTTGCGGAGGTGGGCTACAGGCCCTCTGCCGCGCTGCCGATCACCGTCGTCGGCCGGCGGGGCCTCGCCGCCGCGGAGGCCCTCACCTACAACCAGTTGAGCGGCCACCAGCTCAGCGACCACGACCGCAAGGTGGTCCTGGAGCTGGCCGGCGTGCTGAGCGGCGGCGACGTGGCCGAGGGCACCGAACTGGCCGAGGCCTACCTCCTCGAGCTCGAACGCGCGGCCTTCCTGCGCCTCCTCGGCGAGCCGCTCACGCGCGCCCGCATCCGCCACACCCTCAAGACCGGCAAACCCCTCCGCAACTGAGCCGACCAGGAGCCGCCCCCATGCGTGACGCCGTCATCGTCTCCGCCGCCCGGACCGCGGTCGGCAAGGCGCCTCGTGGCGGCCTGCGGGAGACGCCGCCCGAGGAGCTGGCCATGACCGCCGTCCGCGAGGCGATCGCGCGGGCCCCGGGCCTTGACCCGGCGGAGGTGGAGGACCTCATCCTGGGCTGCGCCATGCCGGAGGGTGCCCAGGGCCTGAACATCGCCCGCCACGTGGCGCTCGGGGCCGGCCTGCCCGTGGCCACCAGCGCCATGACCGTCAACCGCTTCTGTGCCTCGGGCCTGCAGGCGTTGGCGCTGGCCACCCAATCGGTCGCCAGCGGCACCACGGAGGTGGCCATCGCCGGCGGCCTCGAATCGATGAGCTTCGTGCCCATGATCGGCTGGCATTTCGCCCCCAACCCCGGTCTCGCCGAGCGCTGGCCGCAGGTCTTCCTCAACATGGGCCTGACCGCGGAAGAGGTCGCCCGACGTGAGGGCGTCACCCGCGACGACCAGGACGTGTGGGCGCTGCGCAGCCACGCACGAGCGGCGGCGGCCCAGGCGGCCGGCCACTTCCACGACGAGATCGTGCCGGTCGCGGCGCGCCAGACGCGGGTCGCTGCCGGTCGGCCCAGCGTCGTGATGGACCTGTTCGAGGCTGACGAGGGCATCCGGCTCGACACCGACGCGGCGGCCCTTGGCAAGCTCAAGCCGGTCTTTGACCCGACCGGCACGGTCACGGCCGGCAATAGCTCGCAGACCAGCGACGGTGCGGCCGCGCTGGTGGTCATGACCGGCGAGCGCGCCGCCGCCCTGGGGCTGCAGCCCCTCGGGCGCCTGGTGTCGTTCGCCACGGCGGGCGTGGCGCCGGAGATCATGGGCATGGGCCCCGTGGAGGCCGTGCCGAAGGCGCTGGCCAAGGCAGGCCTGACCCTCGCCGACATCGAGGTGATCGAGCTCAACGAGGCGTTCGCCGCCCAGGTGGTCGCCGTGGTGCGGCGGCTCGCGCTTGACGAGTCGCGCACCAACGTCAACGGCGGGGCCATCGCGCTCGGCCACCCCCTCGGCGCGACCGGCGCCAAGCTGAGCGTCCAGATCCTCGCCGAACTGGGCCGCCGCGAGGCTCGTTACGGCCTGGTGACGATGTGCGTGGGCGGCGGCCAGGGTGCCGCCGGGATCATCGAATGGCTCGGCGGGCGCCAGCCCGATCGCATGGAGGCAGCGGCATGACCACGACCCTCAAGGCCCCGCCGGCGGGTGGCGCCTTCCTGCTCGGCCCCACCGATCCGGCCGACGTCTTCACCCCCGAGCGCTTCACGCCGGAGCAGCTTGCCGCGCGCGATGCGATCGCCACGTTCGTGACGCGCGAGGTCGGGCCGCGCGCCGAGCGCCTCGCCGCCAAGGACTACGCCGCGCACCGCGAGCTGCTGGAGATCCTCGGCCGCGACGGCTACGTCGGCATCGACGTACCCGAGGCGTACGGCGGCCTGGGCCTGGACCACGTCACCTCCATCGTGGTCACCGACGCGTTGTCGGCGAGCGAGGACTTCTCGGTCACGTACGCCGCCCACACGGGTATCGGGACGTTGCCGACGGTCTTCTTCGGCACCGATGCCCAGAAGACCCGCTACCTCCCGGGGCTCGCCGCGGGCACGACCGTGGCGGCCTATTGCCTGACGGAGCCCGGCACGGGTTCCGACGCGCAGGCCATCAAGACGCGCGCCACGCGCCTGCACGACGGTTCGTTCCGTCTCGACGGCGCCAAGCAGTTCATCACCAACGCCGGCTTCGCCGACCTCTTCACGGTCTACGCCCAGGTGGGGGACGAGGGCATCGCCGCGTTCCTCGTGGAGGGCACCGCGCCCGGCCTCTCGTTGGGGGCCGAGGAACACAAGATGGGCATCCATGGCACGTCGACCCGTCCGGTGCTGTTCGACGGGGTGCTCGTTGGCCCAGATGCGCTGCTTGGCGAGATCGGCCAGGGCCACAAGATCGCCTTCAACGTCCTCAACGTGGGGCGCTTCAAGCTGGCCGCTGCGGCCGCCGGTGGCATGCGGCCCCAGATCAAGGTCGGGCTGGAGTACGCCAAGGGTCGCGTCGCCTTCGGCCGGCCGATCGTGGAGTTCCCGCTCGTGGCGGCCAAGCTGGTGGGCATGGCCGTGCGCACATACGCGGTCGAGTCGTTCGTCTACCGCCTGGCCGGGATGCTCGATGCACGCCTGCACGCCGTCGAGGATGGTGGGTCCAGCGAGGCCGCCCGGGCCGCCCTGGAGGAGTACGCCGTCGAATGCTCGATCGCCAAGGTCCTGGCCAGCGAGGAGCTGGACTGGGTGGTCGACGAGCTGGTCCAGCTGCATGGCGGCTACGGCTACATCGAGGATTACCCCGCGGCCAAGGGGTACCGCGACGCGCGCATCAACCGTATCTGGGAAGGCACCAACGAGATCAACCGGCTGCTCATCCCCGGCACGCTCCTGCGACGCGCGATGAAGGGCCGGCTGGACCTGCTCGGCGCCGCCCGCCGGGCACAGGAGGCGCTGCTCGCGCCGTCGGCCGACGAGGCCGGCGACGGCCCGCTCGCGGCACAGGCGGCCCAGGTGGATGCGGCCCGCCAGGTCACGCTCCTGGTCGCCGGCGCCGCCGTCCAGCGGTTCGGCACGGCGCTCGAGGAGCAGCAGGAGGTGCTGGCGGCCGTGGCGGACCTGGTCATCCAGACCGCGGCCATGGACAGCGCCGTCGCCCGAGCGCGCCAGGCCGTCGTGGCCGGGGGCAGGGCCGCCGCGATCCACGAGGACCTGGCCACGCTCTTCGTGGCCGAGCGGGTCGCCCAGGTGGAGAGCATCGCGCGTGCCATCGCCCCCTCCGTTGCCGACGGTGACGATGCCCGGCTGCTGCAGTCGGGCATCCGGCGCCTCCTGCGCGCCGAGCCGCTCGACCAGGTGGCGATCGGCCGCCGCATCGCCGCCTCGATCGTGGCCGCCGGCGGCTACCCGGTCTGACCGTCGGCGTGCGCGGGGGCCGGGCGAGTCGCACTGACGATGCGCGTCCGCTCCGTCGTCCTCACCGCGGCGGTCGCCCTGATCGCCGCGGGCGTCATCGCGCTCTGGATGATCGACCTGCAGACTCCCCATGACGCCCCCGTGCCGCCGGGGCTCGCGCGGTTCCTGGACACTGCCCGCGAGGCCGCGCGAAGCAAGGCCAGCTTGGCCGGACTGGTGCCATTCCGGTTCGTGAGCGCATCGTGTTCGGCGAACGGGAGTATCGCGGCGCTTGCGTTCGAGCCGGTGATCGGGTCCGGTCGCGCCTACGCCCTGATCGGATTCCCGCCGCCGTCCCAGGCGCCAGGCCCGATCGCGACCACCTCGATCATCGGTGAGTCGTCCGACGCGTATTCGGCCGATACCGCCCTGCAGAGTGAGCTCTCATCGTCGTGCGACGACCTCCCGAGCCCGTGATGGCCGCGCCCGTTGCATGGCACGACGCATCCGACGTCTGAGCCGGAGCTCGGACGCCGATCGTTGCATCCCTTGAACCGAAACGCGGCAGACGTTCCCTTGGCCGCGACTTCAGCGGCCTGATCCGTCATCCGATGCAAACAGTGAGCCGGCGGCCCGACACGGCGGCTTCCACGAGGGCGCGCGTGGGTTCGGCGCTCTCAGCCACCAGTCCAGTTGGTGCAATGTGCCTTCCGGCCGCGGCCGGGCGGTCGTGGGCGGGGCGTCCGTGCTCAAGGAAGCCGGGTCAGGGGCGGTGGTTGCCAGGAGAAGGCACTCATCACCATCCGCGCTGGTAGGACGTGGGAACCCGGCCAAGTCGGCCGCGCGGTACCTAGATCGGCGACCAGTCGCGGGCCATCTCGTCGCCGGAGGTGCGGGCGCCAGGATCGGCGACGCGCGGGCCCAGCGTGAAGCGCGCCTCGGCCGGCCCGTCCTGGGCCCCCAGCTCGGCCCCGTCCAGCCGCGCGACGAGGTATTCGCCGATGCGTGGGCCGTGCTTGTAGCCGTGGCCAGAGCCGCCACCGGCGATCCAGACGTTCGCGAAGCCGGGCAGGCGGTCGATGATGAAGTTCGAGTCAGGGGTGGTCTCGTACTGGCAGACGCGGGTCTCCACCACGGGCGCTGACGCAAGCGACGGAAACCGCTCGGCCAGGTAGAGGCGGGCCAGCCGGATCGCGTCGGGGTCCACCACGCGCTCGCCGTCGGTCGGGTCAAAGACCGGCCCGTAGCGGTCCGGGGCGAGCTTGAAGCCGCGGTCGCTCACCGCGCCGATGCCGTAGTAGGCGCGGGCGTATTCGACCCACGAGGGCATCGACTCGGGCCGGAATCGCACGTCGCCGCGAGCGGGCCCCATGTACAGCACGTCCTGCTTGGTGACCCGCAGGATCGGCTCCAGCTGCTCGGGGAAGAGCCAGCGGAGCCACGGGCCGCAGGCGAAGACGAACGACTCGGCCGACCAGCGCCGACCTGACCCGTCCACCACGTCGAGCAACCGCCCGCCCGTCGATCGCCCGGGTCGCACGGCCGCCACGCCATAGCGCCCGCCCAGATCCTTGAACGCCTGGACCACGGCCTGGCAGCCGAGGCGCGCCATGAGCGTCCCGCCCTCGGGTTCGTAGAGGGCCCAGGCCAGGCCCTTGCCGGAGATCTGCGGCCAGCGTGCCTCAAGTTCCTGGGGCGAGACGCGCTCGAACGGCACGCCCTCCGCCGCCAGCGCCTCCGCCGAGCGTGCCTCGTAGCCGTCCTCCTGGGCGGCGAACCAGAGCGTGCCGGTCGGCAGCATGAGCGGCACGCCCCACGCCTCACCGTAGGCCAGCCAGGCCTCGCGGGCCCGTCGCGACCAGCGCGTGTAGAAGCGATCCGTGCCGTGCGAGGCGCGGATGATGCGCGTCTCGTCGCCGCTCGTGGCCCGCGAGTGCCCCGCCCCGAACGCATCGAGCAGGGTCACCGACCGGCCGCCGCCCTCACGGGCGTGGTGGGCCGTCCACGAGCCCATCGCGCCGGCGCCGACGACCAGCAGGTCGCTCGTGGCCGGCAGCTCACCGACGGCCTCGGGACGCGGGTCCGGCACGGGCATCGGAGACCTGGTCCCGGTCACGGCGTCAGGGTCAGGATCTGGGCCGTGGCCGCGTCGACGGCCGCCTTGGTGAACGGCAGGGGGATCGTCTTGCCGGTCAGGTAGCTGTCGATGAGGTCGCCGTAGTGCCCGTCGAAGGGGACGCCTGACTGGCCAGTCGTGTCGATGATGGTCGCCCCGTCGAACTGGGCCGGCTCCGCCACCAGGCGGTAGGACGGGCCGCCCTTGACGGCGAAGACGTCGGCGAACGTGCCTCCGCTGCCGGCCGGATCGTCGGCGTAGGGATCCGGGTAGGCGGCCGAGAGGTCGAAGAACTGCTGGTTGACCGCGTAGACCGAGCCGCCGTCCGGGTAGGGCCCCTTGTCGAAGAGCCACTCCAGCGGACCGATGCCGGACGTGCCAAGCGTCTGCTCCTGGAAGGCCACGGTGTGCAGCCCGCCCCACGACCAGCCGGCCGGGTCGCCCAGCGTCGCTCGCAGGTCCGTCCCGGCCTGGTCGAGCGCCTTGCCGATGACCTGGGCCTCCGTCTCGTGCGCCGGCGTGGAGGGGTCATCCCACCAGCGGCTGCCGGGGTCGCCCAGCAGGTCCACCAGCGTCTCCGCCGAGCGGTCGCTGCCTACGAACAGGCGCGCGATGTCCGTCTTGGCCGTGCCCGCGCCAAGTCGCGGGTCGAAGACGTCGCGCAGCAGGTGGTACGCGAAGGCGTTGAAGGCGGTGCAGCCGGTGCCGGCCACCGACGCGTCCGTCTCGCTGCAGTCGTACGGCGTGGCGGCCGAGGCCCATGCCTGGATGTCGGCCAGGACGGTCCGGCCGTCGTCCGTCGATGGGGCCGGCGACCCCAGGTGTGGTACCACGTCCGTGGCGATGCCGGTCTGGCCGTCGAGCTGGATCTTGGTCACGTCATCGGTGGTCAGCTTGCGGTCGGTGCCGATGAGGGCCGTGATGCGGGCGGCGCGGTATCCGGGGTCCCATTCGTCGCCCAGGAAGTGCGGGTACGCAGCGTCGACGACGGCGTTGTTGGCGGTCACGATCACGCCACCCGGCGGGTCGTAGATGCGCGGCAGGTCGTCGTACGGGATGTAGCCGGTCCAGTCATGCGAGCCGTCCCAACCGGGCACCGGCCCGTTGCCCGTGCCGGCTGCACGGATCGGGACGAGGCCGGGCATCTGGTAACCGATATGGCCGTCCGTGTCCGCGTAGACCACGTTCTGGGACGGGCCCACGTACAGCTTGAGGGCGGCGCGGAACGAGGTGAAGTCGGTCGCCGCATCCAGCTTGAGGACCGCCTCGACGGTCGTGTCGACGACGGCCGTGGAGGTCCATTCGAGGGCGTAAGCGATGCTCCCGTCACCGGCCAGGCCGGAGCCGCCGCCCTTGCTCGTCTTGAGGTCGTCGGTGACGTCGCTGACGACCGGTCCGTGCACCGTCGAGCGCACGGTGATCGTCACCGGATCGCCGCCGGCGACCTTGATGACCTCCTTGCGCGTCGTGAACGGCCGCATCTGGCCCTTGTATTCGTACTGCGTCGGGTCGGCCGGGTCGACCTTCTCCATGAAGAGGTCCTGCACGTCGGGGTTGACGTTGGTGAAGCCCCACGCGATGTGGGCGTTGTGGCCGAGCACGACGCCGGGCGTGCCGGGGAACGAGACACCGGCCACGTCGTACGGGCAGGCGCTGGAGACGACCGTGCAGTGGAGCCCGACCATGTACCACAGCGAGGGCATGGAGTAGCCCAGGTGGGGATCGTTGGCCAGCAGCGCCGACCCGCTGGCCGTGTGGGCGCCGCTGACGACCCAGTCGTTGGAGCCGATGCCGTCGCTGCGCTGGATCGCGTCGGCTGGCCCGAAGCCGGCCAGCTGGCCGATCTGGTCGGAGGCCTGCTCGAGCCCCAGCAGGGAGGTCGGATCGCCGGCCAGCGCGAGCACCCGCGGGTCGATGCCCACCGATGCCGGCCCGACCGCCTGACCGGGGACCGCGACCGACCCGCTCGCGCCGGCCCCGCCCACGCCCGGTGCGCCCGTGGGGGCGATGACCGGCCGACCGGCCGGGTACGGCGGGCTCAGCTCGGTGACCGCCTTGGCGTCGACCTTCTTGGCCAGCAGGAGGTCGAAGACCTCACTCGAGTAGTCGCCGTCCAGCTGCCATGACTCGACCTTGACCCAGGCCAGGGTGTCGACCGGCGTCCATGGCGCCGGCTGGTAGCCGCTCAGGCCGCCGCCCGCGCCAAGGAAGCCGCTGATGACGAAGGGCAGGCCAAGGTCGTGGTGCTGGCTGAGCCAGGCGTTCACGCCGCTGGCGTAGGCCTTGAGGATCGCCTTCGTGCCGGCGTCGGCGGCGTCGTAGTCGCGCTGCGCCGACTGGTGCCAGCCCAGCGTGCGGATGAACTCGTCGGTCTGAAGTTCACCTTGGCCGAACAGCTCGGACAACGTGCCGCTGCTGATGTGGCGCCACACCTCCATCTGCCACATCCGCTCCTGGGCATGGACGTAGCCCTCGGCGGCGAACAGGTCGGCCGGCGTGCTGGCGTAGATCTGGGCGATGCCGTTCGTGTCGCGCTTGACCGTCACGTCGGCCGAGAGTCCGGGCAGCGACGCCGTGCCGTCGCGCTGGGGCAGGCCTCGCGCGCCGACCCAGCCCACGAACGCGCCGGCGGCCACGACCACGACCACGAGGATGACCAGCAGGAGCTTGAGCAGTCGACCGATCAGGTACACCCAGGTCCTCCGTGCCCGCCCATCTTGCGCGATGGCCGGTGCCTCGGTCGCGTCACCGCGGCAGCTCCATGCCGAGGCCCAGCTCGCGCGCACGTGCCGTGACCGCGGCGCCGAAGATGACGTCCGCGAGCCCCACGCCGAGGTGCGTCACGAGCACGCGCCCGGGCGGGCGTGCCATCCCCGCGGCGAGCGCCTCGCCGATCGTCGTTGGCGGGACGGGATAGCCGGTGAACGGCCCCGTGGCCTGCACGGCCAGGAACTGGGCCCGCTCGTCCACCAGGAAGAGGTCGGCCTCGCGGGCCACGGCTGCCGAACAGCACATGTCGTAGTCGACGGCCACCACGAGGGCGTGGCCCGGGAAGGCGTCCGGGCCCATCGTCTGGCGCGTCGCGCCGAACGAGATCGCCGTGATGACGACGTCAGCCTCGCGCACGGCATCGCCGGCCGACCGGGCCACGCTCGCCGCGCCGATGCCGGCCGTGGCAGCGGCCACCTCCACGAGGGCGGCCGCCCGGTCTTCGTGGCGGTCATGGATGGCGACCGAGACCCCCGGGAGGACCGCGCCAAGGACGGGCAGGTGGCTCTGCGCCTGGACCCCGGCCCCCAGGATGGCGGCGCGCAGCGGGCGCCCTTCGACGCGGGGGCTCCAGTTCCGCAGGGCCACCCCGCTCACAGCCGCGGTGCGCTGGGCGGTGATGGGGGAGCCGTCCAGGATGGCCACCGGGTCGCCCGTGACGGGGTCGTTGAGGACGACCGTGGCGTGGATCGCCGGCCGCCCTGCGGCGCGGTTGGCGGGGAAGCCGGTGACCCATTTGAGGCCCAGAAGGTCGGCTGATGCGTCACCGGTCCGGGCGTCCAGCCAGGCCGGCATGGCGTGGGCGAAGCTGCCCGCGGGACCGGGATGGACGCCGACCTTGGGCGGCAGTTGCGCGTCCGCCACGAGGGCCCGCATGGTCTGCTCGGCGAGCCGGAGGCGCTCCTCGAGCGGCGGCATCGACGCCTCCACCGCCGCCGCGTCCAGGTAGATCAGCGCCGGCAGCGAGCGGGGCGCATCCATGTTCGCATCGTACGTCCTCGCTACGATGGTTTGGTGACGTCACCCGACCAGGCGCTGAGCCTGGCCAACCTCAAGCTCGAGCGCGACGCGATCGTGCTGTACGACGCGCTGGCGCGCATCGAGAAGGTGCCGCGCCGAGCGGCCGCCTTCCGCCTGATCGCGGGCAACGAGCGACGGCACGCCGACATCTGGGCCGGGCGCCTGCGCGACGCGGGCGTCGCCGTCCCGGAGGCCGACACACGCCCCCGGCTGCGGATCCGCTTCATCCTGCTGGTGGCCCGCCTGTTCGGGACGCAGGCCGTGACTGAACTCGTCCGTTCGCTCGAGGGGGACGAGGAGGAGGCCTACCTGGACCAGGACAGCCCGGAGGTGGCCTCCATCGTGGCCGACGAGCGCGAGCATGCCGAGATCTGGCGCCGGCTCCGCGACGACGCCCCGGCCGCGGCCACGACGGCCACGCAGGACGACGAGTCGGTCGCCGGCGACGCGGTCGACGAGGCCTGGCACCACGCCGGGCGGAGCGGCACGTTGCGGGCCGCCGTCTTCGGGGTGAGCGACGGGCTGGTCAGCAACCTGTCCCTGGTGATGGGCTTCGTGGGCGCAAACGCGGACCAGAAGCTGGTCGTCCTGGCCGGCGTGGCCGGCCTGCTGGCGGGCGCCTTCTCCATGGCCGCCGGCGAGTGGATCAGCATGCAGAGCCAGCGCGAGCTGTTCGAGCGCCAGCTCCAGCTCGAGCGCGAGGAGCTCAAGGTCATGCCCGAGCATGAAGAAGCCGAGCTGGCCGGCCTCTACCGGCGCAAGGGCATCCCGGCCGCCGATGCCGCGCGGCTTGCCCACAACCTGATGCAGGACCCCGAGGTGGCCCTGGACACGAAGGCACGCGAGGAGCTTGGCCTGGACCCCGACCAGCTCGGCTCGCCGTGGGGCGCCGCCATCAGCTCGTGCATCTCGTTCGCCGCCGGCGCGTTCGTGCCGCTGCTGCCGTTCCTGCTGACGAGCGGCACGCTCGCCTTCGCCGTGGCCGTCGCCCTGTCGGCTGTGGCGCTGTTCACGGTCGGGGCGGCGGTCAGCCTCTTCACCGGGCGCTCGGCGCTCTTCAGCGGGGCACGCCAGGTCGCCATCGGCGCGCTCGCGGCGGCCGTGACTTACGGCGTGGGCCACCTCATCGGCGTGGCCATGGCATGAACCGCATGCCCTTTGAAACCGCCGCCGTGTGGGCCGCGTAACGATGGCGATGAGCCCATCCGGGCGCACGGACGCCGAACTCATGGCCAGCCTCGTGGCGGGCCAGGACGATGCGCTCGGCGCGCTCTACGACCGCCACGCGGACGCGATCTTTCGGGCCGCCTTCAGGCTGCTCGGGGATCGCGGTCAGGCGGAAGACGTACTGCAGGAGACCATGCTGGCGCTCTGGAACCGAGCCGAAACGTACGACCCATCAGTGGCGTCGCTCGCCGCCTGGCTGCTGACGATCGCCCGGAACCGGGCGGTGGACCGCTTGCGGGCACGTGCCCGGCGCCCTGTGGGCACGCTGCTCAGCGCGGCTGCCGGGGCGGCCACGGACGACACGGCCATCGACCGGCTGGTCGCCGGGGGTGAGCTGGTGGGCGCGGCCGCCCCACGACCGGACCCCGCCGCGGCCGCCGAGGCATCCTGGCTCGCCGGCGCCGTCCGCGATGCGCTGGCAGCCATCCCGGGCCCCGAGCGCGAGGCGCTGGAGCTTGCCTACTACCACGACCTGAGCCAGTCCGAGATCGCCGCCCGCCTGGGCTGGCCGCTCGGCACGGTCAAGACCCGCACGCGTCGCGCGCTTGCCCGGCTGCGCGTCGTGCTCGCCGAGGTCCTCGGCCCCGACGCCGGCTTGCGCGTCCTGCCGTCGGTCAGCTCCGTGGAGGCCTTCGGGACGCTCGCGCAGGGAGGGTCCGATGGATCACGTTGAAGTGCGCCAGTGGCTGACCGATGCCCTGGCCGGCGGCGTCCTGCCGTCGGTGCTCGATGATCTCGCCGCGGCGCCCGGGTCCGCTGGCGCATCCCCCGATCCGGCAGCCCATGAGGTGCGGGCCCATCTCGCAGCGTGCGACCCATGCCGCGCGGAAGCCGGTGCGCTCGTGACCACGGGTGCGCTGCTCGCCGCCGCCACTCCGGACGACGTCCTCGCGCCGGTCGCGGCCCGCGAACGGATCCTGCGGTCCGTCCGGGAGACCGGCATGGTTCGCGTGCCGGCCGCTGCCGCGCCCGCGCCGGCCGCCCTCGTCGTGCCGGCTGTCCCCCGTGCTCCTGCCGTCTCGCGGGTACGGCGCTGGCGGCTGGTGCCGGCTTTCGCCTCGCTCGCCATGGCCGCCATCATCGTCGGCGGTCTCGTCACGGTCGCCAACATGGGCCACCAGCGCGACATCGCGCAGGCCGAGGTGGCTGCGCTGGGCGACCTCGCGTCGGCCAGCGGGCACATCCTGGCCCGTCCGGACCACGCGCAGCTGCCGCTCCTCGCCACCGACGGGGCATCCATGGGCATGGTCGTGTTCAGCCCCTCGTCGGGCCAGCTCGCGGTCTGGAGCCACGACCTGGTGGGCATGGCCAGCGGCACCCGCTACGACTGCTTCCTGGTCCGCGGGTCGTCGCTGACGCTCATCGGCTGGATGGATGACGCCGGCGACGTGGCCTACTGGGTGGGCCAGACCCCGGCCGGTGTCACGCTCGGCCACGCCGGCGACCGCATCGTGGTGCAGGCCGACGTGCCCGGCGCCGCGCCGGTGCTCAGCGGCACCTTCTGATCGGGACTAGCATCGACGGGCCATGGCCCGCCCCGGTAATCGCGTCCCGGAAACCGACGTGACGGCCATGTTCGACACGATCGCCCCGGTGTATGACCGCCTGAACACGCTCATGACCGCCGGCGCGGATGAGCGCTGGCGGCACCTCGCGGCCGAGGCGGCCGAGCTGCGTTCAGGCGATGCCGCCATCGATGTCGCCTGCGGCACGGGCCGGCTGGCCGTGCGCCTTGCACGGGCCGTCGGTCCCTTCGGGCGGGTGGAGGCGGTCGACCTGTCCCCGGCGATGGTGGCGCGTGCTTCGGCCGACCATCGCGGCTACGTGCAGCTCACGTTCAGCGAGGCGAATGCGCTGGCCCTGCCGTTCGAGGACGACAGCTTCCAGGCGGCGACCATCGCCTTCGGCCTGCGCAACCTGGCCGACTATCGACGTGGCTTCACGGAGATGGGGCGGGTCGTGCGGCCCGGTGGGCGCGTCGTGTGCCTGGAGCTGTCGCTGCCCCGCCACCGGGCCATCGCGCGGGCCTACCACGCCACCTTTCGTCGCAGCGCGCCGTTCATGGCCGCGCTGGCCGGTGGCTCGTCCGACGCCTACCGTTACCTGCCGGCGTCGCTCGACGGCTTCCCCGACGCCGACGATCTGGCCGCGACGATGGCTTCAGCCGGCCTCGTCGACGTGCGCTTCCGCCGCCTGGCCCTGGGCGCCGTCGCCCTCCACGTCGGGCGAGTCGGCGGGGGCGGCTGACAGGACCTCGTCTGCGGCCGGTGGCTCGTCCGGCTGCGGCGGCTCGTCCGGGGCGAGGAGCGGCGCTGCGCCCCCGAGGTAGCGCCGGTGCAGGTCCAGGACCTGGGCCACCAGGTCGGCCGGCGCCTCGCCGCCCCAGCTGGCGACCGTGCGACTGATCCACGCCGCCTCGTTGGCTCGCTCGTCAGCCGCGAGGTCGTCGTCCGCTCGCTGCACCCGCCCGCTCACGAGCCAGTAGCCAGCGACGCCGAGCGCCAGGCCGACGAAGAAGAGCCACCAGCCCCACGCTTCACCCACTGGCCGAGTATAGGAGGGCCGCCCGGCCGCTGCCCCGAGCGGAGCACGGCGGGGGCACGCTGCGAGTCGGTATGCTTCCAGCGTGATCCCGTCGCCGGCGAGCCCGGACGCCTTCCAGATCGGGCCCCTGGCGATCCCCTGGTACGGCGTCGGCTACGCTGTGGCCATCGGCTTCGGGGCCTGGCTGACGGCTCGCCTCGCCGGGCGCCGCGGCCTGGACGTCGCCAAGATCGGCGATGCGCTGTTCCTGGTCGTGATCGCCGGCCTCATCGGGGCGCGCGTGTACCACGTCATCGACCAGTGGCAGCTCTACAAGGACGACTGGAGCCGGATCATCCTGCCGCCCTACAGCGGGCTGGCGCTCTACGGTGGCGTGTTCGGCGGCATGGTCGGCGCGTTCATCTACACGCGGCGCCATCACGAGCCGTTCCTGCGCTGGGCGGACGTGGCCATCCCCGCCCTGTTCTTCGGCCAGGCCATCGCCCGCTGGGGCAACTACGCCAACCAGGAGTTGTACGGACCGCCGACCAACTTGCCGTGGGGCATCGCCATCGACTGCGCCCATCGCGTGGCGGCCTATCTCTGTCCCGGCGACGCCAACCTGGTGGCCGGCCAGGTCCCCGTTCCGGCCGACGCCGCGTTCCAGCCGCTCTTCTTCTACGAGTCGTCCCTGACCTTCCTGGGCGGCCTGCTGGCGCTCTACCTCCTGACGCGGCTGGCCACCCGCCTGCGCGACGGTGACGTCCTGGCCTTCTGGCTGATCTGGTACGGCCTCGTGCGCGCCACCCTGGAGACGCTGCGCCTGAGCTACGACTTCACGTTCTTCGGTGTGCCGGTGGCGATGCTCCTGGGCCTGGTGGCGTCGGCGGCCGGCCTGGTCCTGCTGGTGCTGAACCACCGGCGGCCCCAGCCGCCACCGCCGCCCGTGGTGACCTGACGGGGCCCATGACGCCCGGCGCGGACGTGGCCCTCTTCGGGATCAGCGTCCTCTCCGGGATCATCGGGGCCCTGGCGGGTGTCGGCGGCGGGATCCTCGTGATCCCCGCCCTCACCACGATCTTCGGCGTGGACATCCACCTGGCGATCGGGGCCAGCATCGTCTCCATCATCGCCACCAGCTCTGGCGCGGCCGTGGCCTACGTCCGGGACCGGCTGACCAACCTGCGGGTGGGCATGTTCCTGGAGGTCGCCACCACGACCGGCGCCGTCGGCGGGGCCCTGGCGGCCGCCGTGGTGGCCCCGCAGCTGTTGTACGTGCTCCTGGCGGCCGTGCTGGGAGTCTCGATCGTCCAGCAGGTGGCGCGTCTTGGCGAAGAGCTGCCGCCGGAGGTCATGCCGTCGCGCGCTGCCGCGGCGCTCGGATTGGCCAGCTCCTATCCGGACCACCAGCTGAGGCGCGAGGTGCCCTACGCCGCCCGCCGGGTCGGCCTCGGCTTCGTGATGATGCTCATGGCCGGCTTCCTGTCCGGCCTCCTGGGGATCGGATCGGGCGTCCTGAAGGTCCTCGCCATGGACGGCGTGATGCGCCTCCCGATGAAGGTCTCGACGGCCACCAGCAACTTCATGATCGGCGTCACCGCCGCCGCGTCCGCGGGCATCTATCTGGGCCGGGGCGACGTCGACGCCCGGCTGGCCGCCCCGGTCGCGCTCGGCGTCCTCGCTGGCGCTCTCCTGGGCTCGCGCATCCTCGTGCGCCTGCGCAACCGCCAGGTGCGCCTCATCTTCGTGCCGATCATGGTGGTGGTGGCGCTCCAGATGCTCGCGCGCGGCCTTGGGCTGCACGTGGCCTTCCTCGGATGAGCGGTCCCGTCACGACGCCGCCGGAGCGCCCGGACGCGCACCTGTCGGCCGACGAGCTCCGGCTGATCGTGTCGCGGGTGCTGCTCGCGGGTGTCGTCCTGAGCGCTGTGCTGATCCTGGCCGGTTTCGTCGCCTCGCTCTTCGTGGGCTGGGACGGGTCGTTGCTGGGGGCAGCTCCCGGCGGCGACCCGACCGACGTCGGCGCCCTCGCTGAAGGTCTCCGGAACCTCCGCCCGCAGGCCATCGCCCAGCTGGGGTTGCTGACGCTCGTGCTCACGCCGATGGCGCGTGTGGCCGCGTCGCTCGGCCTCTTCGCGGTCGAGCGCGACAGGATGTACGTGCTCATCTCCCTGGTCGTCCTCGCCATCCTCATCGCCGGCCTGCTCGTCATCCGCTGACGCCGCCCCTGACGTGCCGGGGATGCCACGTCCTCTCGGTCACCAGCCCACGTGGTGGTGTGTGCATCGGTGGTTGCCGGACGGTCGACCACAGCCACGCGATGAGCGTCTCCACGCACGCGGGACCGCGGTC
Organism: uncultured Anaerolineaceae bacterium; assembly: GCA_964518505.1. Lineage (GTDB taxonomy): Bacteria > Chloroflexota > Limnocylindria > Limnocylindrales > CSP1-4 > DASPUH01. The sequence goes on from CAZFGT010000007.1 coordinate 58,667, forward strand.
CGCCTGGCGCTCGAGGGCCCAAGGCCGTCATCGAGGCACGTAGTACCAACCCTGTTGGTGCGCAGGAGGATGGCCAGGTCGGCGGGCCGGGTCGGCGGGCCGGGTCGGCGGGCCGGGTCGGCGGGCTGGGTCGGCGGGCCTCGCGGATGGGCAGCGTCCGCACCGTCCCAACCTATACTCGGGCCGATGGAGTACGCGGCCTCGATCCTCGAGCTTGTGGGTCGCACGCCGCTGGTGCGCCTGTCGCGCCTGACGGCTTCCCTCGGGCCGG
>CAZFGT010000007.1:59037-70430 GCA_964518505.1 uncultured Anaerolineaceae bacterium
GTGGGTCGCACGCCGCTGGTGCGCCTGTCGCGCCTGACGGCTTCCCTCGGGCCGGTCGAGGCGCAGCCCCTCGTGCTGGCCAAGCTGGAGATGCTCAATCCGGGCGGGTCGGTCAAGGATCGCATCGGCGTGCCCATGATCGAGGCCGCCGAGCGCGCCGGCTTGCTCCGGCCGGGCGGCACGATCATCGAGCCGACCAGCGGCAACACGGGCCACGGCCTGGCCATCGCCGCGGCCCTCAAGGGCTACCGCTGCATCTTCGTCATGGCCGACAAGCAGTCGGTGGAGAAGCAGGCCCTGCTGCGGGCGTACGGCGCCGAGGTCGTCCTGTGCCCGACCAATGTGGCGCCCGAGTCACCCGAGAGCTACTACTCCGTGGCGGCCCGTTTGGCCCGCGACATCCCGGGTGCGTTCAAGCCCGACCAGTACTGGAACGAGGAGAACCCGCGAGCCCATGAGGCCACGACCGGCCCGGAGATCTGGCGCCAGACGCAGGGACGCGTGACCCACCTGGTGGCCAGCGTGGGCACGGGCGGCACGATCACGGGTATCGCCCGGCACCTCAAGGCGCAGGACCCAGCCATCCGCATCATCGGCGCCGACCCCGAGGGCAGTGTCCTGTCCGGCGATGTGGCCCGGCCGTACCTCACCGAGGGGGTGGGGGAGGACTTCATGCCGGGCACCTTCGACCCGACGCTGGTCGACCGATGGGTCCGTGTGTCCGACCGCGACGCCTTCGCCATGGCCCGACGCCTGACCCGCGAGGAGGGGATCCTGGGCGGGGAGTCCTGCGGCACGGCCCTCGTGGCGGCCCTCGACGAAGCGGCCCGCCTCATGCGCGACGAGCCCGCGACGGCCCGCGACAAGGTGCTGGTCGTGCTCCTTCCCGACGGTGGTCGCAACTACCTGTCCAAGCTCTACAACGACGAGTGGCTGCGGGCCAACGGGCTCGTCGGCTCGCCCACGGCGCCGGTGCGTGTGGCCGAGGTCCTCGTCGCGCGACACGGCAGCGGCGAGCTGCCGTCGGTGGTCCTGGCGCGCACGACGGAGCTCGTGGCCACCGCCATCGACACGCTCCAGCGGTTCGGCATCAGCCAGATGCCCGTCTCGGAGCGGGCGGATGATGCCATCGAGGGGATCGTCGGCTCGATCAGCGAGCGGAGCCTCCTGGAGCGCGCCTATCACGACCCGTCGATCGTGGAGCGCACGGTCGGCGAGGCCATGGAGCGCCCGCTGCCGACCATCGCCACGTCGGCTGCCCTCGACGAGGCGTTCGTGCTGCTCTCCGAGGGGGCGCCCGCGCTGGTGGCCGTGACCGGCGGCCGGCCGGCCGGCATCGTCAGCAAGCTCGACCTGCTGGAGTTCCTGGCCCACCGCGGATCCTGATCCCCCGATCGGCGGCGCAGCATGGTCGCCGGGCCATGACCTTCGGGTCACTGGCCGCCGCGTATCGCGCGGTAGAATGCCCCGGACTGCGAAAGCCGACTCCCTGCGCCGGGCCGACCGGGGCAGCCACGCGCGGCCGGTCCACCGCCCGATCCGGCGGTGCACCCGGGCGTGGCTGCGGCACCCGCCGCGCTCGTGACCGAGCAAGGAGTGATCGTTGAGCGCGTCGCAGCCAGCCGTCCGTCCCGCCCATGCCCGAGGGCAGGCCGGCGCACCGGTCAACCACAACCTGAGCGTGCCGGCGCTGTACGAGGCCGCTATCCGTCGCGACGAGGGCCTCATCGCGGACCGTGGGCCGCTCGTGGTGCGCACCGGGTCGCACACCGGCCGCTCGCCGCAGGACAAGTTCATCGTCGACGAAAGCGCCAGCCGCGACCAGGTCTGGTGGGGCCCGGTCAACCGGCCCATCAGCGAGGAGCACTACGAGGCCCTCCGCGAGCGCGTCCTGGGCCATCTCGCCAAGCGCGAGACGTTCGTCCAGGACCTCTTCGTGGGGGCCCATCCCGCCCACCGGCGGTCGGTCCGTGTGACGACGGAGTCGGCCTGGGCCAGCCTCTTCGCCCACAACCTCTTCATCCGCCCGTCGGCCGCCGAGCGGGGCGCCTTCCGGCCCGACTTCACCATCTATGACGCGCCGACGCTGACCGCCGAGCCGGAGCGGGACGGCACCCGCACGGGGACGTTCATCCTCGTCCACCTCACGCGGCGGGAGGTCCTCATCGGCGGCACGGCCTATGCCGGCGAGATCAAGAAGAGCGCCTTCACGGTCATGAACTACCTGCTCCCCGATGAGCACGTCCTGCCGATGCACTCGGCGGTCAACGTGGGGCCGGCGGGTGATACGGCAGTCTTCTTCGGCCTGTCGGGCACGGGCAAGACGACGCTCGTGGCCGACCCGACGCGCACCCTGATCGGCGACGACGAGCACGGCTGGGGCCCCGACGGGGTCTTCAACTTCGAAGGCGGCTGCTACGCCAAGACGATCCGCCTGTCCCCGATCTACGAGCCGGACATCTTCTCCACGACCCGCCGCTTCGGCACCATCCTGGAGAACGTGGTCATGGACGACGCGACGCGCCAGCTGGACCTGGACTCCGAGGCGCTGACGGAGAACACCCGCGGGGCCTTCCCCGTCTCCTTCATCTCCAACGCTTCAGAGGTCGGCCGCGCCGGCCATCCGCGGACGATCATCTTCCTGACCGCGGACGCCTTCGGGGTCCTGCCGCCCATCTCGCGCCTGACCCGCGAGCAGGCGATGTACCACTTCGTGAGCGGTTACACGGCCAAGCTGGCCGGCACGGAGGTGGGGGTCAAGGAGCCATCCGCCACCTTCTCGGCGTGCTTCGGAGCGCCCTTCATGCCGCGCCATCCGGGTGTCTACGCGGAGATGCTGGGCGCCCGCATCCGCGAGCACGACGCCGCAGTCTGGCTCATCAACACCGGCTGGACCGGCGGCCCGTACGGGACCGGTGAGCGCATGAACATCGCCCATACCCGGGCCATGGTCCACGCGGCCATCGACCGCACCATGGAGCACGTCCCCTTCGGCATCGACGCCCGGTTCGGCATCGCCGTGCCGGCCACCGTGCCCGGCGTACCCGACCAGGTGCTGCAGCCGCGGGACACCTGGGCGGACGGCGCGGCCTACGACCGCCAGGCGGACCGGCTGGCGGCGATGTTCCGCGAGAACTTCCGCCACTACGAAGACGAGGTCAGTCCGGCCGTCCGCGAAGCCGGGCCCCGCCCCGCCTGACCCGGGGGCTGGTCAGCCGCCGACCGGCTTGGCGAGTACGGGCTCGTCGGTGACGTAGGCCGAGACCATCGGCCGGGTCCACCACGAGGGCGGCGCCGTCGTCATGCGCGCCAGCGCCAGCACCGGTGCGTCGTAGTTGACGCGCCAGCCGTTGAAGTCCAGGAAGGCCTGATCCCGGTCGGCCTTGAGGGGCACGCCGTCCGCGGCCAGGACGTCGCAGACCCGCTCGAAGAGCTCACGGCTGATGCTCGTCGGTGCGTTCTGTGGCGGATGGGCGTCGTAGTGCAGGAAGAAGTAGTCGGCGATGCGGCGCACCGCCAGATAACCCGCCCGGATGGTCAGGTCGGCCTGCACGTCGAGCGGGATGTCGACCACGGAGCGGGCCAGGGCGGCGGTGTCCATGATCGCCTCGGCCGCGTTGACCCACGCATGGTCGGCCTGCTGCGAGCGGTAGAAGACCAGGATGGGCAGCGACGTGTGCGTCTCTTCCAGCTCGGAGAACCACGGCTCCCAGCGCTCCCATATCTCGTGCAGCGCATCCAGGCCGCGCAGGCGATGGGCACGCGTGAGCAGCACGACCGCCGATGGGGGCGAGTCGGCGCGCACCTCCAGCAGGTTGACCAGCAGCTCGCGGCGCGAGAAGGCGCCGTAGATCGTGGGTAGGTAGGAGATCAGGAGGGCGACCAGGATGAGGCCCAGGGCCGCTTCGGTGAAGGCGGCCAGGGAGGCGCCGGGGACCGGCGAGCTGGCGAAGCCCAGGGTGAGGATGGACGAGCCGCTGAGACGGAACGAATCGGCCAGCGACCCCGCGTCAAGGGCCCAGAAGATGAGGGTGTAGCCCATGCCCACGAGCGCGATCCAGTAGATCGGCAGCAGGACCAGCGAGACGGGCGGGTAGTAGGCCAGGACGCGGTCCTGCCAGGCGTAGCCCTTGCGCTGGTGCGCGATCAGCCCGAAGAACCGTCGGATGACCAGGAAGAAGGCGCGGATGAGGGGGTCGTTCGAGCCCCTCGTGAGCACGAAGGCCCGGATGGCGCCCAGCATCGTGCGCGCCACGACATACACCCCGGCCACGAACGCGGCCAGGTGGAGGACCGCCTCGGTCAAGGGCATGCCCGGCAGGATACCGGGCGCGCGGGCCCTCGAGCTTAGGCCTGGTCGAGGGCGCCCATGACATCGGCCACCAGGTCGTCGGCGTGCTCGATGCCGACCGAGAGCCGCACGAGCGCCGCCGGCACCTCCAGCGCGGAGCCCTGGACGGAGCCGTGCGTCATGACCGACGGCAGCTCACACAGGGATTCGACGCCGCCGAGCGACTCGGCCAGGGTGAAGATGCGGGTCGCCTCCACGAAGCGGCGGGCCCGCTCGTGGGGCGTCCGGCCGTCGCGGGCCGCGGGCACGAAGCTGACCATGCCGCCCGGGTAGCGCATCTGCCGCCTGGCGAGAGCGGCCTGCGGATGGGCGTGCGGACCGTCGGCGAGCCCCGGGTAGCGCAGGCGCGCCACATCCGACCGACTCGCCAGTGCGTCGGCGACGGCGCTGGCATTCGCCGCATGCCGCTCGACGCGGAGCGGCAGCGTGCGCAGGCCGCGCAGGACCAGGAAGCAATCGAACGGTCCCGGCACCGCGCCCACGGCGTTCTGCAGGAAGGCAAGACGCTCGTACAGGTCATCGCGCGACGTGGCCAGCACGCCGTTGACCGTGTCCGAGTGGCCGGCCAGGTACTTGGTGGCGCTGTGGAATGAGATGTCGGCTCCCAGCTCCAGGGGCTGCTGGCTGGCGGGGGACGCGAAGGTGTTGTCGACCACCAGGATCGGTCGCTCGCCCCCCGGGCCCTTCCGCCGCTCCAGCGCCTGGGCCACGGCGGTCAGGTCGATCAGCTTGAGCAGCGGGTTGGACGGGGTCTCCACCCACACGAGGCGGGTCCGCCTCGTGACCGCCTTGGCCAGCACGGCCCCCGGGTCGTCGGAGAGGTCGACGTAGCGAGCGCTCACGCCCATGTCGCGCAGGACGCGCTCGAAGAGGCGGTACGTGCCGCCGTAGACGTCGTCGCTGACGACGACCTCGTCGCCGGAGAGGGCCAGCGCGGCGATCGTGGCCGTTGTGGCTGAGCCACTGGCGAAGGCCAGCCCGTGGCGCGCGCCCTCGAGGGCGGCGACGGCCGCCTCCAGGCGTGACCGGGTGGGGTTGCCGGTCCGCGCGTACTCCCACCCGTGGCGCGGCCGCTCGACGCCCTCCTGGGCGTAGGTGCTGGTCTGGTAGATGGGCGGGGCCACCGAGCCGGTCTCGGCATCCGGCTCGAAGCCGCCGTGCACAGCCAGCGTGTCGAAGTGCCACCCGGGATCGCGGCCGTAGCGCTCCAGGCCGCCGCTCGCCCCAGGGAAGTCGGCCTGTACGGACGGGTCGAGCGGGGCGTCCGGGCGCGGTGTGGTCACGGCAGCATCCTACCTCCCGACTAGAATGGCCTGCCGACCCGCCGCAGAGGAGCGCGCCCGCCCATGTCCCGACCGAAGGTCACCGTGATCGGCGCCGGCAACGTCGGCGCCACCACCGCGCAGCGCATCGCCGAGGCAGGCCTGGCCGACGTGGTGCTCGTGGACATCGTGGAGGGCCTGCCCCAGGGCAAGGCGCTCGACCTGGCCGAGTCCGCTCCCATCCTGGGCCACGACTGCCAGATCACCGGCACCAACGACTATGCCGACACGGCCGGCTCGGACATCGTGGTCGTCACCAGCGGCCTCGCCCGCCAGCCGGGCATGAGTCGCGACGACCTGCTGGCGAAGAACGCCGGCATCGTGGGCAGCGTGGTGCGGTCGGCCGTGGCGGTCTCGCCCCAGGCGATCCTCATCATCGTCACCAACCCGCTCGATGCGATGTGCCACATCGCCATGCGCGCCAGCGGCTTCCCCCGCGAGCGGGTCATCGGCATGGCCGGGGTCCTCGACAGTGCCCGCTTCCGCACCTTCATGGCCCGCGAGTTGGGGGTCTCGGTGACCAGCACGCACGCCTTCGTCCTTGGTGGACACGGCGACACGATGGTGCCGCTGCCGCGCTACAGCACGGTGGCCGGCGTGCCGCTCACAGAGCTCCTGAGCGCGGAGCGCATCCAAGCACTCGTGACGCGCACGCGCAACGGCGGTGCGGAGGTGGTGGCCCTGCTCAAGACGGGCAGCGCCTTCTACGCCCCAGCCGCGTCGGTGGCCCAGATGACGGCCGCGATCCTGGGCGACACGAAGGCCATCCTGCCCTGCGCCGTGCTGCTCCAGGGCGAATACGGCGCGCACGACCTGTTCGTCGGCGTGCCGGTCAAGCTGGGCCGGCGCGGGATGGAGGAGATCGTGCCCATCGAGCTGACCGCCGACGAGCAGGCCGAGTTCGACCGGTCGGCGGCGGCCGTGCGGGAGCTGGTGGACCACCTGCCGGCATGAGCCCGCGGCCCCGGGTGCGATGACGCCCGCCTCGATCCAGGCGGCCTGATGACCGTCATCACCCTGTCCCGCCAGTACGGCAGCGGCGGCGGTGCCATCGGCCGCGCGCTCGCCCAGCGCCTGGGGGCGGAGTACCTGGATCGCGAGCTGGTGGCCCAGGTGGCGGCCCGCAGCGGCATCCCGGAGGCGGAGGCGGCCGGCTACGACGAGCGACTGCCGGGTCTCTGGCGGCGCCTCGCGGCCGCCCTCACCTCGGCCACGCCCGAAGAGGCGACCGTCGCGCTGCCGGTGGAGGTGTCGGGTGAAGCGGCCATCGAGGAGCGCCTCTTCGCCATCACGCGCAGCGTCATCGAGGAGGCGGCCGCCTCCGGCAATGCCGTGATCGCCGGCCGAGGGGGCGGGTTCATCCTTGCCGGCCGGCCCGGCGTCCTGCGCGTCCAGCTGCACGCATCGCTCGACGCGCGGGTGAGCTACCTGCGTGCGCGCGTCGAGGAACTGCCGCCGGACGTGCGGCCCGACGCCGACGACGCGGCGCTCAAGGCCCTCTGCACGTCAGTCGACCGGGCCCGTGCCGGGTACCTGCGCAGCCGCTTCGGCGTTGACTGGATGGACCTCCGCCACTACGACCTGTCGCTCGATGCCGGCCGCCTCGGGCTCGCCCGCTGCACGGACCTCATCGCGCTGGCGGCACCGTCGCCGTGACCCTCGGCCGCGGGCTCTCCGCGATGGGCGTCCGCAACTACCGCCTCTTCTGGTCCGGCCAGCTCATCTCGCTGGTCGGTACCTGGATGGACAGCGTGGCCCAGAGCTGGCTCATCCTGCTGCTGACCAACGACCCGGTCGCGCTGGGGTTGCGCTCCGTCTTCCAGTTCATGCCGGTCCTGGTGCTCGGCCTGTTCGGCGGCATCATCGCCGACACCCTGCCCAAGCGGGCCACGCTGTACGTCACCCAGGCGGGCTCCGGCCTCGTGGCCCTGACGCTCGGCGTGCTGACCCTGACCGGGACGGTCCAGGTGTGGCACATCTACGTCCTCGCCACGATCCTGGGCTGCATCAGCGCGGTCGATATGCCGGTGCGCCAGTCATTCGTCGTCGAGATGGTCGGCCGGGAGCACGTGGTGAACGCCGTGGCCTTGAACAGCGCGACCTTCAACGGCGCCCGCATCATCGGACCCGCGGTCGGAGGGGTGCTCATCGGCGCGGTCGGCGTGGGCCTCTGCTTCATGCTCAACGCGGCGAGCTACCTGGCCGTGCTGGCCGCGCTCTTCCTGATGCATGAGGTCGAGCTCCACCCGGGGGTCCGTTCGCCGGTGCCGCACTCAGCGCGCGCCGTCGTCGACCAGCTGGCGGAGGGTCTGCGGTATGTGCAGCGCACGCCGTCGGTCTTCCTGGCCATCATGGTGTTGGGCATCGTCAGCACGGTGGCCCTCAACTTCTCCGTCGTGATGCCGCTGTACGCAGCCGAGACGCTGCACGGTGATGCCAGCACGTACGGGTATCTCATGGCTGCGGCGGGGGTCGGGTCGCTCGCCGCGGCCCTCCTCATCGCCTTCGGCATGCGGCCCACCCTGCGCCTGCTGGTCATCGGCAGCGCGCTCATCGGGATCGCCCTGGTGGGCCTGGCGGTCTCACCGATGCTGCTGGTCAGCCTGCCCATCATGGTCCTCCTGGGCTTCGCCACGATCACCATGAGTGCCACCACCAACACCCTCATCCAGCTGCAGGTGCCCGATGCCCTGCGCGGACGGGTGATGAGCGTCTACACCACGGTGTTCGCCGGGACGACGCCCATCGGCGGCCTGGCTTCGGGCGTGGCCATGGCCGTGGCCGGCGTGACCGCCACGCTGGCGGTGGCTGGCGGCCTGACGCTCCTCACGGCCGGGGCCGCGGTCACCCGCCTGTCCGGTGTCGCTCGGGCTGGTGCGGCGCACGTGCCGCCCGAGCCCCTGGCCTGAGATGGACGGCCTGCTCGCGGTGATCCGGCTGGACTTCGACCCGATCCTGCACCTGCGCGGGCCGGTCAGCGCGGACATCGCCTACGCCACCCTGGCGGTCGCCGGCGCCATCTTCGTGGCCATCCTCCTGGCGGCTCGTTTCGCCGACCGGAGCGGGCGTCGCACGGGGCTCCCGTCCCTGCGGCTCGACGACCTCCTGTTCATCGTCCTTGGCATCATCCCCGGGGCGGTGATCGGCGGCCGCCTGATGTATGCCCTCGACTACCTGCCCTACTACCAGGCGAACCCCACGGCGCTGATCGACCCGGCCCAGGGTGGCCTGTCGCTGCTGGGGGCGGTCATCGGTGGCGCCGTCACCGGCGCCTACATCGCCGGGCTGCTCGACTCGGCATCTCGCTGGCTCGATGTCGCCAGCACGTCGATGCTGCTGGCCATCGGCCTCGGCAAGTTCGCCACGGTGCTCGAGGGGGCGGGCCAGGGCCAGTTCTGGACCGGTGCATGGGCCATCGGCTATGCCGGGAGCGGACCGTGGCTGTCGCCGTCCGCGCAGATCCCGGCCCACCCGACCCAGGTGTACGAGGGCCTGTGGGCCCTGCTCGGGATCGTGGTCGTGCTGGCCGTCCACGCCGGGCCGGTGCTGGGACACCTGCCCGAACGCGTCAGGCAGGCGGGGACGTGGGCGGCCAACCGCGAGGCGCTCGGTGAACCCGTGGCGCGCGGGCGCCTGCGCTTCGGTTACCTGTTCCTGGTGGCCCTCGTGTGGTGGCTCGTGGGGCGCATCGGGATCGCCTTCCTGTGGCGCGACGACCCGGTGCTTGGCCCGCTCGGCGTGGAGCAGGTGGCGGCCATCATCGTCGTGCTGGTGATCGTGGTCGGTGTACTGGTCGCCAGCATCCGCCAGCCGCGGCCGCTGGCAACCGAGGAGCGCTGGCGCGTCGGGCACCGTCGATGGCGCCTGCGCGGGGGCTAGGTCAGAGCGGCGGCTCGGCGAACTGGATGACGCCGATGATGTTGCCCTCGCTGTCGCGGAACCAGGCCGCCTGGAAGGTGCCCATGTCGGCGACCGAGTCGATCGTCTTGAGCGTCGGGTAGTCGTACTCCTCGAAGACCACCCCGCGGCCCTTGAGGTCGGCCACGTCGGCCGCCAGGTCGTGGCTCATGAACGCCGCCGCGGTGGACTTGGCCGTGCCGGCGCCGCTCGACCTGGACAGCGCGAACCACGAGTCCAGGCACTGGTAGATGACGAAGTTCGAGCGCACGGTCGTGGGCGTCAGGCCGACCGTGCCCTCCCAGTAGGCGCGGGCGCGGTCCATATCGGCGGCGGGGACGATGGCGTGGATGTGGCGCTGCTGCAGCATGCCGCGCAGTCTATCGAGAAGGCGCCAGGCCCTGCCACGCCAGCGACTCCTCGATCACCGTCCGCTGGCAGGCCGTCGTGCCGACCGGGCACCGTGACGCCGTGGGAACCTGCACGTGCACGCGCATCACGAACGGCGCTCCCCACGCGGGCACGGTCGTGACCACGGCGATGCGGACCGCGACCCACGGCGGACTGCCTCTCAGCGCGCCCTGCGGGTCGCCGGGGGTGTCCAGGAACCACAGGCCGCCGCACAGCGCCTCCGCCGCCGGGTTGAAGGAAACCCCCGGCGATGGCGCCGGGATGAAGGGGCAGAAGTAGACCTCCGGCGTCGTGGGGGTCCATCCGCCGACCAGGAACGAGGTCGCGTCGGTCGCTTGGTTGACCCGATCCACGAAGGCCTTCCCGCGAAGCACCGGCTGGCCGTCGATCGACGACGGGACGTCCGCTGAGGACGACGGCGTCGGCGTACTGGTCGGCGCAGGAGGGACGAGGCCCGTGGAGGCCGTCCACACCACGCGGTCCACGATCACGGCTGCGTCGCACGCCGTGCGGATGGAGGCGTCGCAGGCGGCGCTGGCCGGGTCGTGGCCGTGGATCTCCAACACGACCGCGCCGTTCGGCGGCGCGTCAGCCCCTGGGCCAAGCGTCAGGTTCAGGTCGTCTGACGTCGCGTGATCCTGGCCGATCGGGATCGGGCCTGCCCCCAGCATGCTCGGCTGGCAGTTGTCGGGCAGGAGGCTGCTGCCTGGAGTCGGTGGCACGGTGGCTGGGATGTACGGGCAGGGCAGCGCCAGCCCGGCGTACCACCCGCGCACGAAGAGTTCGGCGGCACTGGTGGACTGAGCCAACGTGTCCTGCGCCTCGGAGACCGACAGGGTCTGCTGGCCGCCGATCCAGGCGGGCAGGCCGTCCGGCCCGAGGGCCGGTCCATCCCACGCCAGGACATCCACCACGATGGCGTGCGCACAGGCGTCCTGATCCGCCCCTACGCAGGTCGTCGCCAGGGGGTCATGGGTGTGGACGCGCACGATCACCGGGCCCGCGCCCTGCCAATCGGCGATGGCCGTACGGAAGTGGAGCTCCACTGGACCCTCGATGCCGCTGACGGGTGACTCGGTGAGGTACGACCCGCAGAAGCTCCCGCCCAGCACCTGCTGCCCTTCCGATCCGCCCAGCGTTGCGCACCCGGTGTACGGGAAGACGGTGCTGACCCAGCCGCCGATGAGGAACGATGAGGCGTCGGTCGACGCCGCGGCGCGGGCCGCTGCTTCGGTCGGCCGCAGCACGGCCTGGCCATCGAACGTGGAAGGGATCCCGTCGGCGTAGACGCCACCGGACGCCGCGGCCGTCGGGCCCGTAGCCACTACGGTCGGGGTCCACGCGACTGCCTCCACGACCAGCGCTTCCTGGCACTGGGCTGTCCATGGCGGCGGGCACCCGGCCGCGGCGGC
>CAZFGT010000007.1:70530-78444 GCA_964518505.1 uncultured Anaerolineaceae bacterium
CCAGCGCTTCCTGGCACTGGGCTGTCCATGGCGGCGGGCACCCGGCCGCGGCGGCATCGTGCGTGTGAACCCGGACCACCACCGCGGTCCCGGCCGGGACGACGCCTAGAGCACCAGTGATCGCGACCAATGCCGAGCCTGCGGCGGTCGGATCAGTCAAGACGTCACCGGGGCAGACAACGAGCCTGGCCGCGGTGGATGGCAATGGTTGGACCTGCACGGGGCAATGGACCGGACCCTGCGCCTCGAAGATGCCACCGACGAGGAACGGTGCGTCGTCGGTGGTCTGCGGCACTCGGACTAGTGCTTCAGCTACGGTCAACACCGATTCACCGTCGATCGATGCAGGTATGCCGTACAGGCCCATGACCACCGCCGGCTGAGATCCCGTTGCCTGGTTGCTCCCAGTCGTCGGCGACGGTCCGACGGTGCCGCCTAGGAAGCCGCTGGTCAGGGCCACCACCAGCACGATGGCGAGTGCCGATGCCGCCACCGCACCGCCGGCGAACCCGCGGCCGCCGAGCCGTCCCCGACGCACCGACGTGCCCGGCACACCGACCAGGCCGCGTTTGACGTCCTGCTCGGCCGCGCGGACCTCCAGGGCGAACCAGCGCTGGAGGCGGTCGGGCGGCGGGTCCGGTGCTCCCGGCTGCTGCTGCTCAACCATCACCGAGCGCCTTCCGCAGCTGCGCCAGGCCCGTCTTGAGCTGGGACTTGATCGTGTTCTCGCTCACGCCAAGGGCCGTGGCCGTCTCGGCGACCGACAGGCCGGCCATGTGGTGGAGCACGACGGCCGCCCGCATGCGGCGGGGGAGGTCGCCCAGGGCCCGTCGCACGGCGACAGCGTCGGTCGCGTCCGGCGCCGGCACGGCCACCTCCACCACGCCGCCGCCCATGGGCACGAACCGCCGCAGCTGGCGCACGAGGCGGAACGCCTCGCGGGCCTGGATGCGCAGCAGCCACGCCCGCAGCGCGCCGGGATCGCGGAGGTCGTCGGCGTGCCGAAGGGCGATCTCGAACGTCGTCTGCACCAGGTCCTGCGCCTCTGCCTCGTTCAGCGTGATGGCCCGCGCGGCCGCCAGGAGCAGCGGACCGTGCGCCTGGAGGGCCGCCCCCAGGTCCAGCCGCTCGGCGTCCAAGGCACCTCCCGATCCCGGCGGCTGCGTGTCACCCATCAAGAGGCCGTTGCCGGGCGAAACGGGTGAGTGGTGGCGCTGGATCCTCGACCGTCGTTCGGTCAGCCGGCAAGCGAGAGGACCAGGAGGGCCTGTCCCAGGTGGTAGGTCGACATGACGAGCAGGCTTCGGTGCGACAGCGGGCGGACGAAACGATCCCAGCCCAGGAGGCTGTCGGACGCGTAGAACGCCAGCGATCCCAGGATGGCGAGGGGTCGCCCGGTCGCCCAAGCGGCCACGACCATCAGCGAGATGACGGCGATGTAGGCACCCACGGGGGTGGCCAGTTCCGGCCGCGCCGCGCGAACGGCCCCGATGATCCGCCACCCGACTCGCCAGCCGCCGATCGCGACGATGGCGGCCGCGACCAGCGCGAGGAGCAGCCCGCCCGAGGCGTCGCCGACGTCCAGGATCATGGCTCCGATGTAGCCCAGGTGCGCGACCAGGAAGGCGGCCAGGCCGACCGCGAACAGCGTCGCCACGGTGGGCCGGAGCAGCGCCACGTCGCCCACCAACGAGCAGATGAGGGCCGCGATGACCAGGCCACGGGCGAGCTCGCTCGTGGCGGTCAGGGTCAGGGCCACGCCCATCAGCAGGACGATCACGGCCGGCTTGGCGACGGCTTCGAGGCGCGCCCGCCCGGACTCAGCCGCCCACCAGTCCACGGCCGCCACGACGGCGGCGATCGCCAGGAGAAGCCGGGTCGCATCGGTCATGGGACTAGCGTAGCGACCGGCCGCCGCGACAAACACGCTATCGTGGCCCCTTCGCATCTGGGAGAGCACTGATGACGCAGGTGATCGAGCGGGCGGACTCGGCATCGGCCGGCGCGGGGGAGCGGGTCAGCCACTGGATCGGTGGCCGGCTGGTCCCGAGCACCTCGGGTCGGTCGGGCCCGGTCTTCGACCCGGCGACAGGCCGCCAGGCCCGCACGGTCGACTTCGCGTCGGTGGACGAGGTGGACGCCGCGGTCCGCGCCGCCCGCGAGGCATTCCCGGCGTGGCGCGCGACGTCGCTCTCGCGCCGCACGGAGATCATGTTCCGCATCCGGAACCTCATCGATGCCCACCGCAAGGAGCTCGCCGCCCACCTGACGGCGGAGCACGGCAAGGTCCCGTCCGACGCGCTCGGCGAGATCGCCCGCGGCGTGGAGAACCTGGAGTTCGCCTGCGGCGTCCCCAACCTGCTCAAGGGCGGCTTCAGCGAGCAGGTTTCCACCGGCGTCGACGTCTACCAGATCCGCCAGCCCCTGGGCGTCGTGGCCGGCATCACGCCGTTCAACTTCCCGGCCATGGTGCCGATGTGGATGTTCGGCAACGCCCTCGCCTGCGGCAACACCTTCATCCTCAAGCCGTCGGAGAAGGACCCGTCGGCGTCGATCTACATGGCCGAGCTGCTGGCGGAGGCGGGCGTCCCGGCGGGTGTCTTCAACGTGGTCCAGGGCGACAAGGCGGCGGTCGATCGGATCCTGGAGCACCCCGACATCGCCGCCGTGAGCTTCGTCGGCTCGACGCCCATCGCGCGCTACATCTACGAGGCCGGCACCCGCGCCGGCAAGCGCGTCCAGGCCCTGGGCGGCGCCAAGAACCACATGATCGTGCTGCCCGACGCGGACGTGGAGATGGCCGCGGACGCTGCGGTGTCGGCCGGTTACGGCTCGTCCGGTGAGCGGTGCATGGCCGTGGCCACGGTCGTGGCCGTCGGCGGTGTGGCCGATCCGCTCGTGGCGGCCATCAACGCGCGGCTGCCCAAGGTGCGTGTCGGACCGGGGAGCGACCCGAACGCCGAGATGGGCCCACTCGTCACGAAGCAGCATCGCGACAAGGTCGCCTCATACCTCGACAGTGCCCCGGCCCAGGGCGCGACGGTGGTCGCCGACGGCCGCTCCCACCCCCTCTACGGTGGCTCCGAGGGCTTCTTCCTGGGGCCGTCGCTCATCGACCACGTCACGCCGCCCATGGATGCGTACCGGGACGAGATCTTCGGGCCGGTGCTCACGGTGGTCCGGGTGGACACCTACACCGATGCGCTCGAACTCATCAACGCCAACCCGTACGGCAACGGCACGGCCATCTTCACCCGCGACGGGGGCGCCGCGCGGCAGTTCCAGTTCGACGTCAACGTGGGCATGGTCGGCATCAACGTGCCCGTCCCCGTCCCCGTCGCGTACTACTCCTTCGGCGGCTGGAAGGCCTCGCTCTTCGGCGACCTCCACATGTACGGCCCCGAGGGCATCCAGTTCTACACCCGAGCCAAAGTGGTCACCGCCCGCTGGCCCGATCCGGGCACCTCCAAGGTGGACCTGGGCTTCCCCCGCACCCGTTAGGGCCAGTGGGCGGGGCCGGTCTCTACCCGCCGAATCGGCGTCCTGCCCGGCCGATCAAGCCTTCCGCCCTCGCTTACGAGCCCCATTAGTGGTCGGAGCACAAGCTCGTGTCACAAGCCGTTCGTGCGTCTGCCCCGGCCGGCCCCGGCCGACCTTGTCGCCGTCCTCATCAACCCTATTCGTAGGAGCGGGCGGACCGAGCCTTAAGGAGCCCTAGGTCCGCCCACCCAGTGGGCTGGTGCTCCGATAAGGCTCGAGCATGTGTTCACAGCAACAATGGGGCTCGTATGCCTCGACTCAAGCGGCCGGAGTTGGCCGCCCTTGCCCGCCGCTTGAACCAGGAGCAGCTGTCGCGAGCGGGCGGTCAGGTGGCCGAGTCACGCCGACGCCGGCGATGGACCCAGTCGGAGCTCGGGCGTAGGGTCGGGTTGAGTCAAGGCTCGATCAGCCTGATCGAGGTCGGCAAGGGGGGCGGACTTGCGCTGGATGCGTGGCAACGGATCGGGCTGGCGCTGGATCGACCACTGCGGATCGAACTGTCCCGAGATGTGCGCGAGGAGCCGGCCGACGCCGGCCATCTCGCGATCCAGGAGCTGATGATGCGGGTGGGACGCGGTGCGGGCTTCCGGCGAACCTTCGAGCTGCCGACCAAACCCTCCAACCCCACCCACTCCACGGACGTGGGTCTGCGGGACGACGGGGCGCGACAGCTGATCCTGGTCGAGTGCTGGAACACGATCGGTGACGTCGGGGCGGCCGTGCGCTCGACGAATCGGAAACGGGCCGACGTGGAGGGCCTGGCCGTCGTGCTCGGCGGCGCCCGCCCGACGGGTCCCGGAGACGAGCCGGGCGAGCCCTACGCCGTGGCCACCGTCTGGGTCGTCCGCGCCACCCGGCGGAACCGGGAGCTCGTCGTGCGCTACCCGGAGCTCTTCGCCAGCCGATTCGCGGGCTCCAGCCGAGCCTGGATCCAGACCCTCAGCACCGGCTCACCCCCTCCGTCGGACCTGGGTCTCGTCTGGTGCGACGTCCGCTGCACCCGCCTGTACGCCTGGCGCCGCGGCTAGGGTCTAGTGCTGGCGGACGTAGTCGGCGGGGGCGCGCTTAAGGAACTGGCCCCATCCCTTCCGGCCGGTGAAGGTGCCGTCGCGCACGACGACCGTGCCGCGAGACATGACCACATCCGACCGGCCCACGACCTCTCGCCCTTCGTAGCACGAGTAGTCCACGTCCATATGGTGCGTCCTGGCCGAGATGGTGTGGCGGGCGGCCGGGTCGTAGATGACGAGGTCGGCATCGGAGCCAACGGCGATGGCCCCCTTGCGGGGGTAGAGGCCGAAGAGCTTGGCGGGCGCCGTGGAGATGATGTCGACCCACCGCTCGCGTGTGATCTGGCCGCCGACGACGCCGCCGTCGTGCAGGAGGTCGACCCGATCCTCCACGCCCGGCAGGCCGTTGGGGATCTTGCGGAAGTCCCCCCGACCGAGCTCCTTCTGGCCGTGGAAGTCGAACGGGCAGTGGTCGGTCGAGACCAGGGCCAGATCGTCCCTGATGAGCCCCTTCCACAGCTCCGGCCACACGTCCCGCTCCCGCAGCGGGGGCGAGCAGACGAACTTGGCGCCCTCGAAGCCGTGGCCCAGGTCGTCCATCGAGAGGAACAGGTACTGCGGGCACGTCTCGGCGAAGGCCCGCGTGCCGCGGTCGCGCGCTGTGCGCACGGCCTCCAGAGCATCCAGCGCCGACAGGTGGACGATGTAGATGGGCACGCCGGCCGCCTCCGCCAGGCGGATGACGCGGTTGGTGGCCTCACCCTCGAAGACGGCCTTGCGGGCGACGCCGTGGTAGTAGGGGTCGGTGTGACCCAGGGCCACCTCGTCGCCGGCCACGACGTCGATGGCCATGCCGTTCTCGGCGTGCATCATGATCAGGCCGCCGTTGGTGGCCGTCCGCTGCATGGCCCGGAAGATGGCCCCGTCGTCGCTGTAGAAGACGCCCGGGTAGGCCGTGAAGAGCTTGAAGTCGGGCACGCCCTCGGCGACGAGCTGGTCCATCTCGGCCAGCGTCCCGTCGTTGACGTCGCTCATGATCATGTGGAAGCCGTAGTCGACACACGCGTTGCCCTGCGCCTTGGCGTGCCACGCGTCGAGGCCCTCGCGGAGACTCTTCCCGCGGCTCTGCACGGCGAAGTCGACGATGCTGGTCGTCCCGCCGAAGGCCGCCGCTCGCGTGCCGGTCTCGAAGGTGTCCTTGGCGAACGTGCCGCCGAACGGCAGCTCCATGTGCGTGTGCACGTCGATGCCGCCCGGGATCACGTACTTGCCGCGGGCGTCGATGGTCTGGTCGGCGGCAGGTGTGGCCCCGCCCGGCCCGCTCCCGATCTGGGCGATCGTCTCGCCATCCACGAGCACGTCGGCCCGGTACGAACCGTCAGCGGTGACGACGGTGCCGTTCGTGATGAGGGTACGCATCGGGCCTCCTCGAGCGAAGGCCACGAGCATAGCGAACGGGTCGGGTCAGGCGTGCGTCCAGAGCGCGACGGCGCTGACCCACAGCGCGACCATGAAGCAGAAGGCGCCGATGGCCAGGATGAAGGCCACCCCGCTTTCGATCATCACGCGGGCGCGGTGGCGCCGAGCGCCGGGTCCTTCAAGACCCCACCAGGGGTCCCGGCGACCGGGCATGGAGAGATGCAGCTGCAACGGTCGGTTCCTCCAACTGCGGCGAGGCTGGGATGCGCCCAGTGTCCACCCGACCCGGGTCCGGACGTCCAGAGGGCCGCTCGTACCGTCGTGTGGACGCCACCCCACTAGACCGCCCCTCGGGCGGGTCGGACGGTGCGCCCCGTCAACGGTCTAGGCGGTCGCAGCCCGGTAGGCCGGGATCACCTCCGTGCCGAACCGCTCCAGCTGCTCCGCCTCGTCCCCGTTCATGAGGTACAAGTTGAACTGGTCGACCCCCGCCTCGGCCAACTCGCGAAGCCGTCGCACGTGGGCCTCGACATCGCCGACGAGGCAGAAGCGGTCGACGACCTCGTCGCTCACAAACCCGGCGTTGCCCGACCCGACTTCCGCGTGATGGAGGTAGTCGTAGCCCTGGCGGCCGCGGATGTACCCCGTCAGGGCCTCCGGGAGGTCCTCCCGAGGGTAGCGGTTGACCAGGTCGACGACGTGGTTGCCAACGAGGGCGGGGAACCAGCGGACCCGGTCGCGGCAGGTGGCGAGGTCGCCAAGGTGGGCCGGCGCGGCCGCCATGACCGTCACGGCCCGGGGGTCACGGCCCGCCTCGGTCGCCGACTCGTGCACCTGGCTGACGAACCAGCGGATCAGGTCCGGGTCGCCGATCTGGAGCATCGCGCCGTCGGCGACGCGCCCCGTCAACTTGAGGACCACGGGCCCGTAGCCGGCCACCCACACGGGGAGCGGCCAGCCGCTCGTCCACGGGAAGTGGAGCTCGGTGCCCTCGAACTCGATGGCGCGCCCCTCCACGAGCGCACGGATGACGTGGATGGCCTCCTCGAGGTCCTTGATCGATGTCGGCGGCTTGCCGAGCACCCGGCGGGCCGAGTCGCCGCGGCCGATGCCCAGGTCCATGCGCCCGCCTGATAGCTCCTGCAGGACGGCCAGCGCGGACGCCGTGACGCTGGGCTCCCGCGTGGCGGGATTGGTCACGCAGGTGCCCAACCGCAGCCTGCTCGTGTTCTCCGCGATGACTGTCAGCAGGGGATAGGGGTCGCGCCACAGGACGTGCGAGTCGAAGAGCCAGCCGTAGTCGAAGCCCAGTTCCTCCGCACGGCGGGCGAGCGCCGCCGACTGGGCGATGGAGTGCTCAGGCTTGAGCGTGAACCCGAACTGCATGGCCGGCAGGATACGCCGGCGCGACGGCGCTCAGGGGCGGGTCAGATCGCCGTACGCGTCGGGCCGCCGGTCCCGGTAGAACTGCCAGGTCTGGCGGACCTGGTTGATCTGGTCCAGGTCCATGTCGCGCACGATGAGCTCCTCGTCGTGCGGGCTGCCGATGCCCCCGATGAACTGGCCCCGCGGGTCACAGAAGTAACTCTGGCCGTAGAAGTCGTCGTCGCCGATCTCGGCCTCGATGCCCACCCGGTTGATGGTGCCCACGAAGTAGCCGTTGGCGACGGCGTGGCTGACCTGCTCGACGCGCCACAGGTACTCGGAGAGGCCGCGTGATGTCGCACTCGGGATGAAGACCATCTCCGCGCCGTTCAGCCCCAGCGCCCGCGCGCCCTCGGGGAAGTGGCGGTCGTAGCAGATGTAGACGCCGACCTTGCCGACCGCCGTCTCGAAGACCGGGTAGCCGAGATTCCCCGGCCGGAAGTAGTACTTCTCCCAGAAGCCCTGGACGTGCGGGATGTGCGTCTTGCGGTACTTGCCCAGGAATGTCCCATCGGCATCG
>CAZFGT010000008.1:0-42897 GCA_964518505.1 uncultured Anaerolineaceae bacterium
ATGCTCCGCCGGGGGGGCTGCACCACAACATCCCCCCCGCGGCGCCCCCCCACCCGCCCGGTATCCGCCCGGGCCCCCCCCGCTCGCGGCGGGTGCGACACGGGGTTGTGGCGAGTGGACTCGCGCTATGGGTTGCGGACTACGGCCCGCTGCTGGTGCAGCGGTTACTTGATGCCGGCCGCCGTGCAGACGTCAGCGCCGACCGCGCCACAGAGGTCAGAGACCTTGATGGCGCCGTCCTTGATGACGGTGGCTTCCATGTTCGTGGCATCGACCCACAGCGGCGTCAGCAGGGCGGCCGGTTCGGTCGTCGCGCTGTTCGTCGGGTCGGTCGTGGTGCCGTTCAAGAGGGCTGCGGGCGGGGTCTGGCCGGCGCGCAGGTAGGTGGCCAGGGCGACGGCCGCCTGGGCCTCGAAGTAGATCGGCTTGTAGACCGATCCGCACTGCCAGCCCTGGAGCACGTATTCCATGCCCTGGAGGGTGGCGTCCTGGCCGGTCGTGGGGACCTTCTTGGCGGCCACGCCGGCCGTCTTGAGGTCGGTGATCACGGCCCCGGCGAGGCCGTCATTGGCCTCGATGGTGGCGTTGATGGACGGGTTGGCCGTGAGGGCCTGCTGGAAGATGGTGCCGCCCTGCTTGTTGTCCCATCCGGGAGCGAGCTGCTCGCCGATGAGGGTCATGCCGGCGCTGTTGGTGGCGCCTGCCTTGACCTGGGCGACCTTCTGGCCCCACACCGCGTCGTTGTAGCCCTTGGCGAAGTCGATCGCGTTCGGGTCGGTGTCCTGGCCACCGTCAACGGTGAAGACCTTGGGGCTCGCGACGGCCCAGGAGGTGACGCACTTCATGAAGCCCTGGCCGATGAGCTCGCCCACCTGCACGTTGTCGAAGCTCACGTAGTACGTCGACGTGCCCTGGAACGTGGCCCGGTCGTAGCTGATCATGGCCACGCCCGCGGCCGCCGCGGCGGTCTGGATGGCCTTGCCAGTGGTGGCGTCGAGCGGGTCGACCAGGAGGACCTTGGCCCCGGCCGTGATGTCGGCCTGAGCGATGGCCAGCTCGGTGGTCGTGGTGCCCGCGGCGTTGTCGATCTTGAAGTCGGACGCGGCGTAACCGGCCTTCTGGAACGCCGTGGTCAGATATGGCAGGTCATAGGCCGTGTAGCGGGCCGACGTGGTGGCGTCGGGCAGGATCACCCCGACGAGGCCCTTGCCCGCGGTGTAGACCGACGCGAGCGACGCCATCTGGGTGAAGTCGGCGTCGAGCTTGGTCGGGTCGAAGGCCGACCCACCGCCACCGCCGGAAGCGGGGGCGGACGCCGGCGGCGTCGTCGACGTGCCGCTACAACCGGCGGCGATCATCGAGGCGGCCGCGACGGCGGCCAGTACTGTGGCGCGTTTCTGCATCTATGACTCCTCCTACGGATGCCGAGTCCCACTCGACAGATTCATGACCACACTGCCCACAGCGTACCACGTGGAGCCACACGACCGAACGGGGTCGCTCAAGTTCTCATCCCCACCTTAGACACGGCTGGCATGATGCGGTGGTGAGCGAGACGGCCCGCATCCTCGTGGTCGACGACGACGAGCGGCTGGCCGCCTCCATCCGGCGTGCGCTGGCCTACGAGGGCTACCGCGTCACGGTGGCGGGGGATGGCCGGACCGCCCTTGACGCGGCACGGGACGACCTGCCCGACCTCGTGGTGCTGGACATCATGCTGCCGGGCCTCGACGGGGTGGAGGTGTGCCGCCGGCTGCGGGCCGCCTCGGAGGTGCCCATCCTCATGCTCACCGCCCGCGATGCCGTCGGCGACCGGGTGACGGGCCTCGACAGCGGGGCCGACGACTACCTCGGCAAGCCGTTCGCCTACGAGGAGCTGCTGGCGCGCGTCCGCTCGCTGCTGCGGCGCCATGCGCCGGCGACCACGGAGCGCCTGACCTGCGCCGACCTGAGCATGGATGTGGCGGCCCACGAGGTCCATCGCGGCACCCGGTCCGTGGAACTGTCGGCCCTGGAGTTCGAGCTGCTGGCCCATCTCCTGCGCCATCAGCGGGTCGTGCTCAGCCGCGAGCGCCTGCTCGACGCGGTGTGGCGGATGGACGCCGACACCGCGTCCAACGTGGTCGACGTCTACGTGGGCTACCTGCGGCGCGCCCTGGAGGCCGCCGGCGAGCCGCGCCTGCTGCACACGGTGCGCGGCGTGGGGTACGTGCTTCGGCCGTCCTGAGATGCCCATCCGGCGGCGCCTCGTCCTCTATGCCGTGGCCGTGGCCACGGTCGGCGTGACTCTCTTCGCGCTCGTCCTGACCGGCCTGGCCGGGCGGGGTGTCGCGACCGATCAGGACACGGCGCTGGACCACCTGGCGCTCGCCACGGCGGGCACGATCCAGGGCCTCGCCTCCGGCGCCCTGAGCTCGCGGCAGCCGCTCGTGCCGATCGACCTGGCGAGCAGCACCGCCGCCGGCGTGGAGGTCCTCACCGACGAAGGCCAGGTGCTGTACAGCTCCGTCATGGTCGGCGGTCTGACCCCGCGGGTCCCCGCGGCGGTCCTGGTCGAGGCGGAGCAGACCGGGGCCTCGAGCGCCACGATCCGCCTCTCGCCGTCCCTCGAGGTGCGCGTCGCGGCGCTGACGTGGAACGGGGGACCCGGTGAGGGGGTCGTGGTCGCCATGCAATCGACCGCCTTCACGTCCCAGCAGGTCGCTGGCCTGACCGCCTTCCTGGTCGTGGCCGGACTGGTCACGATCGTGTTCGTCGGCGTTGTCAGCTGGCTGGTCATCGGGCGGGCCCTGCGGCCGCTGCGCGCGCTGGCGGCCACGAGCGAGACGATCGGCCATACGGGCGAGATCGGCCCGCGGCTGCCGGCGGCGCGGACGCGCGACGAGGTCGGCCTGCTGACGGCCAACTTCAACGCCATGCTGGACCGACTTGCCGCCGCCCAGACCGGCCTGGGCGACGCCCTCGCGGCGCAGCGCCGGTTCGTCGCCGACGCCTCGCACGAGCTGCGGACGCCCCTCACCACGATCCGCAGCAATGCCGAGTTCCTCGTCCAGCACCCCGCCGCGGACGCGCCCGACCGGGCCGAGGCGGTGGGTGACATCGTGGCCGAGAGCGAGCGCATGAGCGGCCTCATCGACGATCTGCTGCTGCTGGCGCGCTCGGACGCGCGGGTCACGGCGGATCGGCGGCCAGTCGACCTTGCGGCGGTCGCCGCTGACGTCGTTCGGCGCGCCGACCAGGCGGGGCATGGCGGCCGCCCCGTGACCCTCCGCGCCCCGGGACCTGCCGTCGTCGACGGAGACGCGGGAGCGTTGACCCGGCTGTGCTGGATCCTCGTCGACAACGCCCTGCGGCACGGCGAGGGGCCGGTCGCCGTCGAGGTGCTGGCCCAGCGGGGCGGGGCGACCCTGACGGTCACCGATGCGGGTCCCGGCATCCCGCCAGGCGAGGAGGAGCGCGTCTTCGAGCGCTTCCATCGGGGCGACCCAGCGCGCACCGGCCACGGCACGGGTCTGGGACTGGCGATCGCCCGCTCCATCGTGGAGAGTCTCGGCGGGAGCATCCGTGTCGATCCGCCGCCAGCCGGCGGTGGGGCCTGCCTGCGCGTCGTCCTGCCGCTGCTCGTGGCGCCCGGCCCGCCCGCCTGAAAGGAGCCGGCCCGGGCCGGTTCTCACCGGGTTCTCACGGCGACCTCAGGCCGACCTCACCCGGCTTGGGCAGCCTGCGAGCATGCACCGCCTCACCGCCGACGAACGCTTCGGGCCGCTCGGCACGGCCCGCCTGCTCATCACCCTCCAGGCAGCCGTGCTCATCACGGCCACCGTCGAAGCCCTCATCCTGGGCAGCCTCCTGGGCGGCGCCCAGCCGGCGACCCTTGGCCTGACGGGTGGTTCGGCGGCGCTCGCCCTGCTCGCTGCCTGGGGTCTTGGCCGCCGCGCCCGCTGGGCTCGCCGGCTGACCATCATCGGCGAGTCGTTCGTCCTGCTGACCGCGACCATCGACGCCATCCTGGCCCTCGCGCTCATCCACGGGCTGCCACCCCTGATGACCCTGGTCACCGGCGGCCTCGTGCCGCTGGCGGTCCTGGCGCTCCTGCGGAGCGGGCGCCGGCCATGATCGGCAACCCCCTCTACACGCTCGACCCGGACCACGTCCTGGCCCTCCTGCTCGTGCCCCTGACCCTGGCCGGGGGGTCGTTCGTCCTGCGCGATCGCCCGTCGCTGTCGGCCGGGTACCGCCGCCTGCCGGCCCTCTACCGCCTGCAGGCCTGGCTGCTGGCCATCACGGCCGTGGTCCACCTTGGCCTGGTCTTCACCCACGACGAGCCGTTGCTCGAGCTGCTCTTCACGGCCGACGCGCTGTGGCTGCTCGACGTGCTGCGACGTCTGCTGCTGGGACGGACCTGGCGGCGCTCCGCGGCCCTCGTGCTGGGCCTCACCATCGGGGCCTACTGGGCGGCCGTACTGGGGGGCGAGCCGCCCGACCAGGTGGGCCTCGTGACCAAGCTCGTCGAGCTGGCGGCGCTGGCCATCGTCCTGTGGCCGACCTCGACGGCCCGCTGGCGCGCGGTCGGCGGGACGGTCGTCATGGTCGTCCTCGTCTTCGCCACCGGGCTCAGCGCATGGCTGGGCGCCTTCCGGGCCGCCGGTGGAGGCGCCGAACACGCTCACGCGGCAGGCGCGATCCCGCCGCCGGGCACCCTCCTGCCGGCGACCGGCCCCACGGTCACGACGCCCGCCGATCGGGCCGCTGCGGACGCGCTCGTGACGGCGACGCGGGCGGGTATCGCCCGGTTCTCCGACCTCGGCGTGGCGGCCGCGGCCGGCTACGACGTGGCGCACATCAGCGGCCTTGGCTACCACGCCGCCAACACGGTCTACCAGCACGACGGGCTGATCCTGGATCCCTCCCGGCCCGAGACGCTGGTCTATGCCCAGACGCCAGGCGGCGCGATCCTCCTTGGCGCGATGTACCAGATGCCGCGCCTGGACCAGGCCGGCCCGCAGGTCGCAGGCCCGCTGACGGTGTGGCACGCCCACGAACAGGTCTGCCTGTCGCTCCTGCCCCCCGGCATCAGCGGCCTCCTCTCGCCCCTCGGTGACTGTCCGGTAGGCTCGCTGTTGCTGCCGGACACGGGCGAGATGCTCCACGTCTGGACCCTGCCCGGCGTGCCGCAGCCCTTCGGCGACCTCGACGAGACCTGGCTGAAGGACTACCTGGCCGGCGCCGGCTCCGCGCCGGCCGCCGCCGGTGGCGTTCGCTAGGGCAGCTGCAGCAGCCGCAGCCAGGCGTCGAGCGGGGTCGGCGCGAGCGGCTGGGTCGGGCTCCCCAGGGGCACGATCGGGCGCGGGCTGGGGGCGGCCGACTGGAGGGCGAAGACGTGCTCGGCGGGCGTGCCCTGGCCCTCCGCCCGGGCCTGAAGGTCCAGGTAGGCGCGCGTCTGGATCACCAGCAGCTCCCGCTGGCCGGCCGCCAGCTGCGCCGTACGCGCTGCGTTGGCCTCCTGGAGCAGCTCCACCTGGTGGGCGGCGTCGGCGGCGGTGGCCACCGCGCGGCCGAAGATGAGCACGACCCACGCGACGAGCACCGCGCCGAGGACGAACGCCACCCGGCGGCGGGTGAAGCCGGGCATGGCTGGACCGCTCATCCGGCCGATGCTACACTCCCGCCGCAAACCGAACATCCGTGCGAAAGGTGACCATGCGCCTGTACGCCCCGGCCACCGTCGACCAGGTCGTCGACGCGCTCCTGCGCCAGCCCGACATCGCCGCCTCGGTCGTGGCCGACGAGCGGCGGCCGGCCCGCCCGGCGGAGGCCACGTCGCTGCCGCCGTGGCTGGATCCGCGTCTGCGCGACGGCCTCGCCCGCCGCGGCCTGACGACCCTGTACAGCCACCAGGCCGCGGCCCTCGAGGAACTGCACGCCGGGCGGGACGTGATGGTCGTGACGCCCACGGCCTCGGGCAAGTCCCTCTGCTACCACTTGCCGGTCCTGCAGGCGGTGGCCGAGGATCCGGCCGCCCGGGCGCTCTACCTCTTCCCCACCAAGGCCCTCAGCCAGGACCAGCTGGTGGCCCTGGAGGCGCTGGCTGGCGCGGCCGAGCTGGGACTGGCCGCCGCCGTCTATGACGGCGACACGCCGGCGCCCATCCGTTCCACGATCCGCACCGCCGGCCAGGTCGTGCTGACCAACCCGGACATGCTCCACGCGGCGATCCTGCCGCACCACACGAAGTGGTTCCAGCTGTTCGAACAGCTGCGTTATGTCGTGGTCGATGAGGCGCACCTCTACCGAGGCGTCTTCGGCAGCCACGTCGCCAACGTCCTGCGCCGGCTCTTCCGCCTGTGCGCCCACTACGGCAGCCACCCCCAGCTCATCCTCTGCTCGGCCACCATCGGCCGCCCGGACGCCCTCGCCGCATCGCTCACGGGCCGAACCGTCACGGTCATCGACCACTCCGGGGCCCCGACCGGCCCGCGCCGCGTCGTGCTCCTCAACCCGCCCGTCGTGGACGCTCGGCTGGGCGTCCGGGGCAGCACGTACGGCCTCGTCGAGCGCATCGCCCTGGCCTTCATGCGGGCCGAGCGCCAGACGATCGTGTTCGCCCGCTCTCGCACCGGCGTGGAGGTCCTCCTGACGCACCTGCGTGAGGCGCTCCGCGAGGGCCGCGGGCCCCGCGAGCGGCTGCGCGGTTACCGAGGCGGCTACCTGCCTTCGGAGCGCCGCGCCATCGAGGCCGGCCTGCGCGACGCCTCAGTGCTGGGCGTCGTCAGCACGAACGCGCTGGAGCTGGGTCTCGACATCGGGCGGCTCGATGCTGCGGTCCTGGCCGGCTATCCCGGATCGGTGGCCGCCACGTGGCAGCAGATGGGCCGCGCGGGCCGCCGCCTGGAACCGTCGGTCTCGCTCATGGTCGCCTCCAGCAGCCCCGTCGACCAGTACATCGCCAGCCACCCGGCGTACCTCCTGGCGGGCTCGCCGGAAGAGGCCCGCCTGGACCCCGACAACCTGCACATCCTGCTGGCCCATGTGCGGGCGGCGGCTTTCGAGCTGCCCTTCGAGCCCGGCGAGCGCTTCGGCGAAGCGCCCGCGGACGACCTCCTCGCCTTCCTGGCCGAGGAGGGCCATGTGCGCCAGGCCGACGACGGGCGCTGGTACTGGGCCAGCGAGAACTTCCCCGCCTCGGAGATCCCCCTGCGGACGGCTGCCGCCGACAACGTGGTCATCATCGACACCGGCGGGCCGCGCCCGCGGGTCATCGGCGAGGTCGACCTCTTCGGCGCGCCCACGGTCGTCCATGAGGGCGCGATCTACCTGCACGAGTCCCGCCAGTACCACGTCGACCGGCTGGACTGGGACGAGCACAAGGCGTACGTCCGCCCCGTCGACGTCGACCACTTCACGCAGGCCGAGTCGGCCGTCACGCTCAAGATCCTGGAGACGTTCGCCAGTGAGGAGATCGCCGGAGGCGGCCGGTCGCACGGCGAGGTCATGGTCAGCCGCCTGGCCACGGTCTACAAGAAGCTGCGCTTCACGACGCTGGAGAACCTGGGCTGGGGGCGCATCCACCTGCCTGAGATGGAGATGCACACGACGGCCTACTGGCTGGCCCTGGACCCGGCCGCCGTGGCCGGCTGGCGCCGTGACGAGGTGGACGTCGCGCTCGTTGGCGCGGGGCGGGCGATGCAAACGGTGGGCAGCGTGCTGCTGATGAGCGATCCGCACGACCTTGGCCTGGTCACGCAGGTCCGCTCACCACATCTCCAGCAGCCGGTCATCTATCTCTACGACGGCGTTCCCGGCGGGGTGGGCCTGGCTGCGCGCCTGCACGAGCGGCATGCCGAGCTGCTGGCCGGGGCGCGGGAGCTCGTGGCTTCGTGCCCGTGCGACGCGGGCTGCCCGGCGTGCACCGGCCCACGCCTGGAGACCGGCGACGACGGCAAGCTGCTGGCGGGCCGCCTGCTGGCCGTCCTCGCGCCCGGCGCCCGTCGCGCCGCCGCCTGACCGGCCGGCCGGCCGTGCCATCCGACCTGGCACCGCCCTCGCCCAAGATGTCGGGCATGGCCGGCGACCCGAACCTTCGCGCGCAGCGGCTGGAACGCCTGCGCGCGCTCGATCACCGGCTGACGCTGGCAGCCCACCTTGCGGCGCCCCCCTCCCCCATGCCGTACGATCCGGCCCGCCGCGCGGCGGCCCTCGCGCATGCCCTCGACGGGGCCGTGGTCGACGGCACGGGCGGCCCGATCGTGGTGGTCACGGAGCGCTTGAGCCTGCCGCTGGACCTGCCCGCCCTGGTCGGGCTGCCACTCGACATCGATGCTTCCCGGCCGCTGGTCCTCCTCGACACCGAGACGACCGGCCTGGGTACCGCGGCCGGGACGGTCGCGTTCCTCATCGGCCTGGGCCGATGGGACGGCACATCGCTGGAGGTGCGCCAGCTGTGGCTCCCGGATCATGCCGCCGAGCCGGCCCTGCTCGACGCCCTCGAGACGTTCCTGCCGCCTGCCGCGTGTCTCGTGACGTACAACGGCCGCACGTTCGACTGGCCCCTCCTGGTCGCCCGGTACCGCCTCCATCGGCGTCCCCCTCCCCCGCTGGGCGGCCATCTCGATCTCCTGCCTGTGGCCCGCCAGCTGTGGCGCCACCGCCTGACCGATGCCCGCCTCATCAGTGTCGAGGCCGGCGTGGCCCATCTGCGACGCCACGAGGACCTGCCCGGCGCGCTGGTGCCGGAACGCTACTTCGCCTACCTCCGTGACGGCTCGGCACGGCCGCTGCTGGCCATCGGCCACCACAACCGTGAGGACGTCGTGACGATGGGCCGCCTCCTCCAGGTGCTGGGCCGCGAGCTGGCCGCGGGCGACGCGCGCCGCCTGGCGCACCCTGGCGATGTCGCCGCGCTGGCCAGGCTGCTGCGGCGGCGCGGGCGACGCGACGAGGCAGCCACGTGCTACGCGGACGCGCTCGCCGCGTGCGAGCGGCCCGACGCGCCGCGTGCCGTCGATGCGGGCGCCGTGGCCCTGGAACACGCCCGCCTGCTGGCCAGGCTCGGCCGTCGGGCGGAGGCACGGAGCATCTGGCAGGCACTCACCCACCGCGGCGGCGAGGTCGCCCTCCAAGCCTGGCTCGCCCTGGCCAAGGATCGCGAGCACCACCTCCGCGACCCGGCCGGGGCGCTCGCGGCCGCCGCCGAGGTCGAGCGGCTGCTGGTCCGCCGCCGCGCCATGGGCCTCTTCACACGCGACCTGGAACGGGACCTGCCGCGGCGCCTCCAGCGGCTCCGCCGGCGCGCGGCCGGGCTTCAGCCGCGGGCGATGCCTCCGATGGTCTCCGGCGCCTGACCCACCCGCAACCCCAACCGTGCCCCGATCTGGGCCAGGGTCGGCACGCCGGCCACCCCGACCCCCTCGACGGTCAGGCTGGCCGCGGCCGCCGCCATCGCATGACCGCCGTCCGGGCGCACCGCTCGACCCGCGCCGCAGAGCCGGCCGGCGAGCAGGGCGGCCAGGAAGACATCGCCCGCGCCCGTGGCATCGACCGTCCGGTGCGACCTGATCGCCGGCACGAGCCGCAGCCGCCCCACCCCGGTCGCCCGGAGGTCGACCGCCAGGCCGCCGCGCCCGCCCGCCGTGAGCACCAGCTCTGCCCCGCCCGGTCGACCGCGTCCGATCCACCCGGCCATGCGGCGCAGGGTCAGCGAGGGGGCGAGATCGTGACGGCTGACGCCGACAAGGTCGGCCCGCGCCAGCAGGGCGTTGGGGCCGGCCGCCCGACGCCGGACGGGCTGGCCGGCGGCCAGACGGCGAAGGAGGCCCTGCCAGCCCAGGGCGACCAGCGCGTCGGACCGCGGGACGCCGGCCCATGCGTCGGCCAGCTCGGCGGCGACGGGCGCGAAGAGCCAGCCCGCGGCGCCCCCCCACATCCGTGGCAGGGCGGCCGCGTCGAATGGCTCGCCCGGCTCATGGCACAGCTGCCGCCGGGCACCGCCCTGCTCGTCGTTGGTGAACACGGGTCCGCGGCGAAGCGGGACGCGGTGGATCCGGGCCCCCGCGTCGCGCAGCGCATCCAGCTCCCAGGCCGTCGAGGCCGCCTCGTCGACCCCGATCACCGCGCCAGCCGCGAGACCCAGGCGCGCAAGGGCGAAGGCGCCGTAGACGACGCCCCCGCCGAGGCGCCAGCCGCGCGGGTCGGCGGCGTCCAGGTCTCGGCTCGCCGACCCGACAGCGACGACCAGCGGGGCCCGCCGCGTATACTCGCCCACCACGTCACGCCGCCCCGGCCAGTGGAGACACGATGTACTTCTACGAGTTGCACGAGGGCGATGACGACCTCTTCACCGATGCCCTCCTGGTGCACGAGCTCGAGTTCGATGACGGCCAGTTCCTGGAGTTCGTCCTGGAGGCCCGTCAGCGGGTCCTGGAGGCCTTCACCGAGGATACCCTCGTGGAGGCCATCGCCCACGACCTGGAGCGCCAGCACGGCTTCACCTTCGTCGACGACGCCAGCCTGACCGCGGCGGTCAACGTCTCGGCCAGCGAGGACGGCACGTTCCTGGCCGACCTGACCGACGAGCCGGGCGACAGCGAGGAGTCGGGCGAGGACATCTTCCGCACGCTGCTGGTGGACATCGACCCCAACGACATGAACTGAGGCTGCCCGCCTCAGACGTTGAACAGGACCTCGATGACGTCGCCGTCCCGCATGCGGTAGGTGCGGCCTTCCGAGCGCAGCCGGCCCGCCCGCCGCGCCTCGGCCGTCGAGCCCAGCTCCAGGAGGTCCTGCCAGGCCACCACCTCGGCGCGGATGAAGCCGCGCGCCAGGTCGCTGTGGATGGCCCCGGCGGCCTCGAGCGCCGTGTCGCCGTCATGGATCGTCCACGCCCGCGTCTCGTCGGGACCGGCGGTGAAGAAGACGATCAGACCAAGCAGCCGGTGGCTCAGGCGGATGACCCGCTCGAGGCTCGCCTCGGCCAGGCCAAGGTCGGCCCGGAAGGCGGCCGCCTCGGCCTCCTCGAGCTCGCCGATCTCCATCTCGATGCGCGCCGACAGGACGTCGGCCAGCGTGCCGGGGCGGTCGAGCCGGCCGCGTGCCTCCGCCGCGAGGTCGGCCGCTCGCGGCAGGTCGCCCTCCCCGATGTTGAGGAGCACCAGCACCGGTTTCTCGGTCAGGAAGCGGAAGCCGCGGATGAGCCGGCTCGCCTCGTCGTCGAGGTCCAGGCCGCGGATGGGCTCGCCGGCGCTGAGGGCGGGCACGATGCGCTCCAGGACGGCCAGCTCGCGATCGTTGGCCTCGCGCTCCGCGGGCGTCCCGTGATGGCCCGTCGCCCGCAGGCGCTCGACGCGCTTCTCGGCCACCCCGAGGTCGGCCAGGGTGAACTCCAGTTCCAGGCGCTCCAGGTCGCGCCACGGGTCGACGCTGCCGTCCGGATGGGGCACGCTCGGGTCGTCGAAGGCGCGCACGACGTGGAGCAGCGCTTCGGCGTCACGCAACCGGGCCAGCTGATCGGGTGGGATGTCGCTCGCACCCCCATGACCCTCGGTGGACGACGGCGGGGCCGGCAGGTCCACGTAGGTCACGTCGGCCGGCACCTCGCGCCGCGGGTGGAAGAGGGCGGTGAGGCGGGTCAACCGGTCGTCCGGCACCTTGACCACGCCGACGTTGACCGTCACGCCACCGTAGCCGCCCGTCTGGGCGTGCCCCCGGGTGAGGGTGTTGAAGACCGTGGTCTTGCCGGCGCTGGCCAGGCCGACGATGGCGATCTGCATGGGCCGTCAGTACCCGACGGCCGGGTCGACCACGTTGCGCAGCGGCTCACCGGCCCGATAGCGGCGCAGGTTGTCGCAGAAGAGCTCCACGCTCCGCACCAGCACGCGCCCGCTGGACCATGAGGTGTGCGGCGTGACGATGCAGTTGGGCAGGCCGTAGAGCGGCGAGTCGGGCGGCAGCGGCTCGTCGCGGAAGGCGTCCAGGACGGCCCCGCCCAGCGGCCCCTCACGCAGCGCCCGCACGAGGGCCCGTTCGTCGATGAGGCCGCCGCGGGCGACGTTGATGATCCAGGCGCCCGGTTTGAGGCGGGCGAGGGCGCGCGCGTCGAGCAGGTCCGCGGTGTCGGGCGTGAGGGGCAGGGCCAGGACGACGAAGTCGCTCTCGGCGAGCAGCTGGGGCAGGCCCTCCGGCGGCAGCACCAGGTCGATGTGAGGCGGCGGTACGAGGCGATCGGCCTCGTCGTCCCCGGTCGGCGCGCCGGCGGCGGCCCCGGACGTGCCGCGCCGGGTGGCGATGACGCGACAGCCGAACGCCGTCGCCAGGGAGGCCACGGCCTGGCCGATGGAGCCAAGGCCGACGATGCCGATGGTCACGTCGCGCAGCTCCACGCCGGGCAGGGGCTGCCAGGTCCGCTCACGCTGCAGCTCGAGCAGCTGCGGCAGGCGGCGCGAGACGGCCAGGACCATCAGCATCACGTACTCGGCGATGGGGCGGCTGAAGACACCCCGGGCGTTGGTGATGAGCAGCCCCCGGGCGAGCGCACTCGGGGTGAGGACGCGCTCGACGCCGGCCGTGGCCGAGTGGACCCACCGCAGGCGCGGGCAGCGGGCCAGCAGGCGGTCGAAGACCCCAGCCGGCAGGGGCCCGCGCAGGATCACCTCCACGTCGTCAAGGGGCCCGTCGGCGAGACCCTCCAGGGAGATGGCGACCAGGCGGCTGCCGGGCGCCGCCTCGCGGATGCGGGCCAGCTCGCCCGTCGCGTAGCGGGCGGACAGGATGGGCGTGAGACCGATGGCCGCGGGCACGCCGCCCGGGCCGGCCCCGGGCCCCGATCGCGTCAGGTCGGTGGGCGCCACGACCTCCTCAGCCGTCGGCGGGCGCTGGCACCGGCGCGGACGCCGACGCGACCATGACGCGGCGCAGCCAGGCGGCCGGATCCGCCAGCTCGGCTTCCGTGGGCAGGTTCTGGGGCCCCCGCCAGAGCTGGGCAAGGGCAGCTTCTCCGCCCGCGGCGTGGATGCCGGCCACGAAGCGCTCGCCGCGGCGGTACTGCTCGAGCTTGAGATCCAGCCCGGTCAGACGGGCGACGAACCGGTCGAAGCCCTTGCGCGGGGCCTGGCGGCGACCTTCGAACCGTTCGCGCAGGGTGGCCACGTCGGGCAGCAGGGCCCCGCCGACCTCGTCCATGACCCAGTCCGAGAAGCCCTCCAGGACGCTCATGGCGACCTGCGTCTCGCGCAGGAGGCGACGCTGCTCGGGGCTCATGAAGGCCGACAGGATGTCCGCACCGGGACGCCGCCAACGGCGCAGGGCGCGCTTGAGGCCCTCCGTCCGCAGGCCCTGGGCCTCCTCCAGGAAGGCCGCCAGCTGCCGTTCCAGGCGTTCGGCGAGGTACGGCCGCAGCCACGGGTGCGCTTCGAACTCGAAGGCGTGGGTCGTCTCGTGGAGGGCGATCCACAGCCGCATCTCGTCGAGCGGCGCGCCGATGGCGGTGGCCGCCTGGCGGATGTTCTCCTCGACGAACAGCAGGCGCCCGGGGACGGCCTCGGCGGACAGCAGGGCGACGTCGTACTGGCCCAGCACCCGCGTGCCCAGGAAGCCCAGCATGAGGCCCACCTGCTGGGTCGCCAGGAAGCGGTTGGCCAGGGCGGCGAAGCCGGCCAGCGGGGTGCCATCGCGCTCGATCTCGTCGAGGAAGGGCTGTTCCAGGCGCCCCAGCAGCGAGCGGAACGTGGTCGTGTTGGCGGCCACCCACCCGGCCCGCGAGACGACCGCGTGGCGTTCCACCACCCCCGGCAGCGGCTGGCCGAGGCGGGCCTCGAGGAGCGGGACCAGGCGGTCCATGGCCTCGGCATACGCCGGTCCGGCGGCCTCCAGGGCAGCCGCATCCAGGGCCCCTGTGGCGCGCCGCAGGCGGCCTTCGGCGACCGAGGCGGCACGTGGCCAGTCGACCAGGCCGGCCCGCGCGATGCGGCCTGCCCGGCGTCCCAGGTACGTGGCCGCCACACCGGCCGCGGCGCCCATCAGCAGGCCGGTGCGCCAGTGGCGCTTCTCGAGGTCGGTCGCCGGCGGCCGCCTGGCGTTCATGGCGGCGCGACGCGCGGCGGTCATGCCGCCGCTCCCGGCACCACCACGGCCTCGACGGCCGGGAAGAGCTGCCCGAAGAGGCGTTCGGCCATGAGGCGGAAGGCGCGCACCGACCCGGTCGTGAGCTGGACATGCGTCGCCGTCGTGCCGGCCGGCGCGCCGAGGCCGTTGGCCTCGAGGAGGCTGGCCAGCGCCGAGGCGGTCGCCGAAGCCGAGTCGATGACCGCCACGCCGGGCCCCACCGCCGCGGTGATGACCGGCAGCAGCAGCGGGTAGTGGGTGCAGGCGAGCAGGAGCGTGTCGATGCGCTCGGCCGGCGGCAGCGGGAAGATGGCCTCGCCGCGGCCGTCGCGGGCACCGAGCAGGGGGGCCAGAGCCTCGGCCACGGCCGCCTCCACCTGCGGGCCTTCCACCTGGCCCGCCTCCACGAGCGGCACCAGGTCGGGCGTGGCGTGCTCGTAGACCTCGACGAAGGGATCCTCGTCCTTGATGGCCTGGAAGTAGGCGTGGGAGCGGACGGTGGCGCTGGTGGCCACGACGCCCACGCGGCGCGTGCGCGTGGCCAGGGCAGCCGCCGTGGCCCCCGGCCGGACCACGCCCAGGATGGGCACGTCGTGGCGCCGCCGCAGGTCGGGCAGGGCGACCGCGGTGGCCGTGTTGCAGGCGACCACGATGGCCTTCACGTCCCGCGCCGCCAGCTCGTCCAGGCACTGCAGGCTGAAGCGGCGCACCTCGTCATCGGTGCGCGGCCCGTATGGCGCGCGGAGGTTGTCGCCGAGATACACGGTCGACTCGGCCGGCAGGCGGCGGAGCACTTCGCGCAGGACCGTGAGGCCCCCCACGCCCGAGTCGAAGAAGCCGATGGGGCGGGGATCGGCCATCGGCTACCGCGCGGCGCCCACCGGCTCGCGGCCGGGTTGGAGGGCGCCGGCCAGCGCCGACAAGTCGCGGCTGATGGCCGCGCCGGGCTCGGCCAGCACGAACGGCAGGCCCTGGTTGTTGCACTCCACGACGAGCCGCCCGTCGCTCACCACGGCGTACTCGGGCGGTCGTCCCAGTTGCTCGACGAGGGCCGCCTGGGTCAGGCCGCCGTTGGCGTCGGCGCGGTTGAGGAGGTAGCGCAGCTTGCCCGGCGGGTAGCCGATGGCGCGGAACGTGTCGCCCATGGCCCGCGTGTTGTGCAGCGTGGTCGAGTCCCAGGTGACGACCTGGAGGATGACGTCGGCCGCGTCGAGCAGTGACAGGACGACGTCGCCGAGGGTCGCCGGGGTGTCGATGACGACGACGTTGTAGACGCGGCGCAGGAGCGAGAGGACCTTGTCCAGGTCGCGCGGCGTGATCATCTCGGCCATCTCGACGCGCGGCGGGGCGAGGAGGATGTCGATGCCCGACGGGTCGCGCCACATGACCTCCGAGAGGTCGCTCTCCTGGATGCGGTCGGTCGGCAGGTCCAGCAGCGAGGGGGCGTCCTGGGGCACCTTCAGGAGCGACCGCAGGTCGCCGAACTGGAAGCTGCCGTCGACGAGGGCCGTACGAAGGCCGCCCTGCTGGGTCATGGCCACGGCCAGGTTGAAGGCCAGCGTCGTCTTGCCCACGCCGCCTTTGGGCGCATACAGGGTGTAGACGCGGCACTGGCCGACGCTCGAGGCGGCATGCGCAGCGGCCACCGTGCCGGTCAGGATGTTGACCAGGTCGAAGCCGCTGAAGGGCATCGAGAGGACCCGGTCGACGCCCTTGGCGGGGTCCACCTGGACCGGGTTCTGGGGCACGGTCAGGATGATGATGGGCGGCGAGGCCCCCTCGTGGCGGATCTGCTCGGCGACCTGCAGGCCCTTCATGCGGCCCTGGAGCAGCGAATCGATCATCACCACGTCGGGCCGCAGCTGGTGGATCTGCTCCGCCACGGCCCGCCCGTCCTTCTGGATGTCGAGCAGCTTGATGCGTTGCTGGCTGTTCAGCAGGTTGCGCACGTACTGGGCCACCTGCGGGACGTCCTCGACGAGCAGCAGGCGGATCTGATCCGGGAGGGATGACGCCACGGGCCGACTATACCAAGCGCCCGAGGAGCAGCACCCGCTCCGCTCCAGGACCAAACGGCTCCATCCGATAGTCCCCCGCCAGCATCTCCACGCCCAGGCCGGCCGCCTGGGCCATGGCCCTCAACTCGGCCGCGGTGACGAGGCGCAGCTCATCGGTTCGGGCCGTCCGCTCCACGGGGCCGCCGGCGGTAGCCCATCGGTCGAAGAAGGTGGTGAGCGTCACGGTGGCGGCGGACATGTCGAGTCGGGCGCTGCCAACCTTGGCCACCTGGTGCATGCCGTCCTCGTCGGGACGCTGCCATTCCAGGGCCAGGCGCGCGTCGTACGCCGACAGCTCGTCGGCTGAGGGCAGCCACACATCGACCAGGGCCAACCCGCCGGGACGCAGATGACGGGCGAGGGCCCGCACCGCCGCCACCTGGCGCTCGTAGGTGCCCATGAGGAAGAGCGAGTTGAGGGCCAGGAAGGCGAGCCCGAAGCGGGGTCCCAGGTCGACGTCCAGGAGGTCGGCCTGGACGAGCTCGAGCCCACCCGCCCCTGCCACGGCGTGCGCCTTCATGCGGGTGCCGGCCCATCGCGCCGCGGCCCGCGCCAGCATGGCGGCGTCGTCGTCGACGCCGGTGACCACATGGCCCGCCGCCGCCAGCGGCACCGCCAGGCGACCCGTCCCGACCCCCAGCTCGAGCACGGGGCCACCCTCACGGTCGGCCAGGGCCAGGTAAAGGTCCAGGTCGCCGGGATCGTCGCTCAGGTCCAGGTCGTAGAAGGCCGCCAGGCGAGCCGCCCGATCAGGCGCCACGGAACTCGCGCCACACGGCTTCCACCAGGGCCGGCTCGGTGAAGAGCTCGTAGGCCGTCTGCGCCACGAGCGTCGCGGCGAGCAGCGTGGTCTCGTCGGCGCGGGGCGTCGCCGCCGCGTCGCGGAAGAGGGTCGAGTGGCCCGGCACGCCGTCGTCGCAGATGGCGAGGGTCGGGTGGATGGTCGGCAGGACGAGGCTGACGTTGCCCATGTCGGAGCTGCCGAGGCGCTCCGGGTCGACCCCCTGGTCGGCACGTCCGGCCGCCCGCATGTTGGCCCGGAAGCGCGCCGCAAGCGTGGCGTTGTCCTTCATCACGGTCGAGCCGCTGCTGAAGACGGTGGCCGCCTCCGTGCCGCTCGCCAGACCGGCCGCCGTGACCATCTCGCGGAACCGCTGGCGCATCGACTCGAAGTACACCTGGTCGGTGCTGCGGATCATGAAGTGGGCCACCGCGCGGTCGGGGATGATGTTGGCCGCGGTGCCCCCCTCGGTGATGATGCCGTGGACGCGTGCGTTCGGCGCCAGCTGCTGCCGCCACAGGCCGACCGAGGTGAAGAGCAGGATCATCGCGTCGAGCGCGTTGCGTCCGCTCCACGGGTCGCTGGCGGCATGCGCCTGGAGGCCGGTGAACGTCACCTCGACGTCCTCGCAGGCGAGGAGCGCGCAGGCGGCATGGTCGCGGTCGCCGGGGTGGAAGAGGAGGGCCGCGTCAAGGCCCTCGAACAGGCCGTCGTCGAGCATGTACTGCTTGCCCGAGCCGGCCTCTTCGGCGGGCGTGCCAAGGAAGACGATCTCGCCGCGCAGCCCGGGCGCCAAGTCGGCCAGGGCGAGGGCCGCGCCGACCCCGCTGGCGGCCATCGTGTTGTGGCCGCACCCGTGGCCCAGGCCGGGCAGGGCGTCGTACTCGGCCAGGATGCCGATGCGTGGCCCATCGGTGCCGAGGCCCCCGGCCAGCGTGGCCCGGACGGCCGTGGCGAGGCGACCGGCGGGGGCCTCCACGGTGAAGCCGTGGAGGCGCAGGGCGTCGGCGACCCGCGCTGCCGCGTGCACCTCCTGGAACGCCGGCTCCGGGTCGGCGTGGATGGCATGGGAGAGGGCCAGGATCTCGTCGCGGTGGGCCGCCACGGCCGCCGCGACCCGCTGCTTGCCCGCGTCGAGCGTGGTGCCGGCCGGTGTGCCGGCGGCGCTGCTCACCTGGCCGCCCGGTCCGCCGTGGCCGCCACGATGTCAGGCAGGCGGACGCCGCGACCATCACGCTTCTTGACGGCCAGGGCGCTGATGGCCTCGAGCACGGCGCGGTGGGCCGCCATCGACGTGACCTCGGCGTGATCGAACGGCGGGCAGACCTCGACCACATCCATGCCCGCCAGCTCCACACGGCCCACGATGCGCCGGACGGCCCGCAGGACCTCGCGCGTGAGCAGGCCGCCGGGCTCCGGCGTGCCCGTACCGGGGGCCATGCCCGGATCGATGACGTCGATGTCGAGCGAGAGATAGATGAGGTCCGGGCCGTCCAGCGCCTCCGCGATGGCATCGTCGACGACGGCCTCGGCGCCGCGCTCCTCGATCTCGCGCATGAAGTGGTAGCGCATGCCCTGCGCCTGCATCCAGGCGAAGATCTCCGGCCCGGGCCAGTAGCCACGCAGGCCCACCTGCACGAAGTTGCGGCCGCTCACGGCGCCCGAGTCGACGAGCCGGCGCATCGGTGTGCCGTGGCCGGCCAGCACACCGTAGTCATCCGGAGCCGTGTCGGCGTGGGCGTCGAAGTGGACGATGCCGATGCGGCGTGGAGCGACCACCTCGGCCACCGCCGTCGCGCTTGGCCAGGTGATCGAGTGGTCGCCACCCAGCACGAACGGCACGGCTCCCGAGCGGGCCACCTCCAGCACCTTGCGGTAGATCATGGCGTGGCCCCGCTCCAGCCAGGCCGGCACGATGGGGGCATCGCCGGTGTCGACGCCATCCAGGTGGTGCCACGGCTCTACGCCGAGCTGCAACGAGTGGTCGCCCTCCGTGTACGTCGCGGCGCGGATGGCCCGCGGCCCGAAGCGTGCGCCGGGGCGATGGCTGACGCCCTCGTCCAGTGGCGCGCCGATGATGGCCACGTCCGGAGCACGGGCGGCGAGGGCCGCCGGATCCTCCAAGTGGTCGCGCTTGCAGAACGTGGGCAGGCCCACGTAGCTCGGCAGCTCGACCTCGGCCATGGGGGGATAGGCTCGATCCCAGCCATTGAGGTGGGCGAATCCCCCGGAAGACGTCTGGGCCACGGCGGCCTCGCATGGCGCGTGGCGCCGCCGGTTCCCCGTGACGGTCCAGCGGGGCGCCTCGGGCGGGATGATAGCCCCCCGTCAGCGCTCCACGCTCAGGCTCACCTCGACGAAGAGGGCCATCGCCGTCACGAACAGGGCGATCGGCAGGCTGAACGCGCCGAGCTCCCGCAGGAGCACGAACAGGGCCGCAAGGGCCCCCACGCCGGCGCCCCGCCGCGCCGCGCGGCCCCAGTCGCCGTGGTACGCGATGCGCCGGTGGAGGCCGAAGGCGGCCAGCCAGCACAGCGGGATGGCCGTCAGGCCGACGGCGACGCCGATCAGGGCCGCCCCGAGCGCCTCGACGAGGAGCGTGTCGGGATAGACGGTCGTGACCAGCAGGACGAGAGCGATCCACGAGGCGACCGCGGCGCTGAGCAGGCCCAGGTTGAAGGAGCGATCGCGCGCGTACACCGGGGACGAGTCTAGCGGTCGCCCGCGGCCCGTCGACCGTCCCGGTCAGGCGGCGCTGGACGGGCAGATCTCGCGGAAGGGGCAGCCGCCGCAGGCCATCGGGTCGGGGGTGGGCTCGAACTCGCCCCGCCGGATGCCCCCGGCGGCCGCCGTGAGCCGCGCCCGGGCCCGCTCCAGGCGGACCGGGTCGGGCGCTACTGCGCCGACCGTATTGCTGGTCAGGAAGTGGAGCTGGACCAGCGCCGGCAGCTCGCCTGTCTCCGCCTGGTGGGCCAGCGCGTACAGCGCGAGCTGCAGCGACTCGCGCGCTCGCTGTCGCGCCCGTCGCCCGTCGGGGACGTCGCCGGACTTGTAGTCGGTGATGATCGCGCCATCTGGCCCCTCGTCGACGCGATCGTAGCGGCCGCGCAGGCGGTCGCCCCCCAGGGTGACGCTGAATGACGCCTCGACGGCGGCGGGCGGGGCGGCCCTGCTCGCGAGGCGATCGTCGCGGAAGCGCCGGAGGGCGGCCTGCCCGGCCGCGAAGCGCGCCTCTTCGTGAGCGCGGGAGAGGAACCCCTCCGACTGCCAGTGCTCGGCGAAGGCATCCAGCAAGGTCTCCTCGCTCAGGGGGCTGCCACGGCGCTCACTCAGGTGGTAGGCGGCCACCGCGGCATGCAGCGCCGAGCCGTAGATGAGGGCGTGGTGCGACGGCGTCGGCAGACCGGTCACGTAGCGGTAGCGGTACTGGCGCGGGCAGGCGAGGTAGCTGTCGAGCTGCGAGAAGCTGAGCTCGCGCGGCGCGGCCGGCGTCCCGG
Organism: uncultured Anaerolineaceae bacterium; assembly: GCA_964518505.1. Taxonomy (GTDB): domain Bacteria; phylum Chloroflexota; class Limnocylindria; order Limnocylindrales; family CSP1-4; genus DASPUH01. Next base: position 20,430 of record CAZFGT010000008.1, read on the forward strand.
GCGCCGCCGTCGCCGGCTCGGCCGGCGCGGTGCCGAGCGCCTCGAGGGCGGCCACGGGATCAGGGGCCTGGTGGAGCCGGGCGGGCGGGCGGTCGAGCGCCTCAGCCAGGAACGGCGACGGGCGGGCCACCCGGGCGCCGCGGGCCCGTTCCGACCACGTCAGGATCAGCTCGTCCCTGGCTCGTGTCATGGCCACGTACGCGAGGCGCCGCTCCTCCGCGTGCGGCACGGACGGCTGCGCCGCGTCGGGCTGCGCATCCATGAGCTCGCGCGGCAGGGCGAACGCCGCGGCGCGGCCCCTGACCGGGAAGCGGCCCTCCGCGAGGCCGGCCACGACGACCAGCGAGAACTCCAGGCCCTTGGCCTTGTGGGCCGTGAGGACGGACACCGCGTCCGGCGCATCGAGCGGCCCGTCGTCATCCGGGTCGTCGGCCGGCTCGTCGGTCAGCAAGTCGAGGTGCGGCACGAGGAAGGCCAGGCGGGGATCGGGCAGGACCGCGGCCTGGTCCCGGATGACGGTGAAGAGACGCACGACGGCCTGCACCGAGACATCCCCGTCGGGCTGTCGCGCCAGCCGAGCCAGGCGGCCACTGCGCTTGAGGTGGTCGTAGAGCACCTCGGGGGCCGGTCGCCGGTGGGCCATCTCGCAGGCGGCCTCGATGTCACCGACCAGCCGCTCCACGGACGTCCTGGTCGAGGGCGCGACGCGCACGATGCCCGGCTGCGCGAGCAGCTCGCGCAGGACCTCCCACAGCGGGCGGTGGCGCCGGCGGGCCATCTCGAGCAACGTGGTGAGGTCCGCTCCGCCGAGCCGGTACGGCTCGGCCGTGGCGAGGGCGTACAGGTCGAGGGTCGACGCAGGGTCGGCGGTCGTGCGCAGGAAGGCCAGCAGTTCTCGACATGCCGGCCGGTCGAGCAGGCCGCTGCCGCCGGATGACCTTGTCGCGAGCCCCGCCGCGTCGAGCGCCTGGAGGAAGGGCAGGGCATCGCGGTTGCTGCGCACCAGGACGGCCATCTCACGCAACGGCAGGCCAGCGGCCGCCCGGGCGGCGAGGGTGTCCGCGACCCACGCGGCCTCCGCGTCCACGGTCCCGAAGCCCTCGCAGATCACCGGGCGAGGCCGCGCCCGCCGGTGGGCGACGAGCGCCCGACGCGGTGCCGCGGGCGGGTCGGCTGGGTCGTTACAGGCGATCAGGCGAGCGGCGGCGACAAGGATCGGCCGGCGCGAGCGGTAGTTGCGCCGCAGGGTGACGGTGGTCGCCGCGGGCCAGGCGCGACGGGCCGCCTGGGCGGTCCCCTCCACCGCGCCCCGGAAGCCGTAGATGGCCTGGTCGTCGTCGCCGACGACCGTCAGGTTGCCCCGCGGCCCGACGAGCGACTCGAGGAGCCGCAGCTGGGCCGGGTCGGTGTCCTGGAACTCGTCCACGAGCACGAAGCGGTAGCGCCCGCGCAGCGCCTGGCGAACGGCCGGGTGGTCCTCCAGGAGTCGCACGGCCAGCCCGACCTGGTCGCCGAAGTCGATGCAGCCGGCCGCCACCAGCAAGCGCTCGTAGGCCCCATACGCCCGCGCGAGGGCCATATGCCGCTCGGCCGCCTCGATCGCCTCCGCCGGGTCCTCCGCGCCGGACTCAGCCAGGTGCCGTGCTTCGTCGAGCAGTCGCAAGGCCTGAGCCTCGTACCGCTCCGGCGACAGCCCCGCTTGCTTGGCCCGGCCGAACGCCTCTGCAAGGCCCACGGCGGCACGGCCCGGATCGCCAAGGCGGCGGTCGCCGTCCAGGCCCAGGTCGAACAGCCGTTCCCGGATGAAGCCGGCTGCCGCCGGCCGTGAAAGGAGGCGGGGCTCCGGCGGCAGACCGAGCTCGAAGGCGTGGTCGCGCACGAGCCGGTCCCCGAAGGCGTGGAAGGTCTGGGTCGTCACGTCGGCATAGCCGTAGGGCACCAGCTCATCCACCCGTCCCTGGAGTTCAGCAGCCGCCTTCTCCGTGAAGGTCAGGGCCAGGATCTCCGCCGGCCGTGCCCGCTTGGTGGCGATGAGCCAGGCGACACGCCGGGTGATGACGCGTGTCTTGCCGGTGCCCGGACCGGCGACCACGACGAGTGGCCCGTCGCCGTGGGTCACGGCCCGCCGCTGGGCCCCGTCCAGACCCTTCAGGACGGCGGCCACGGTGGCCAGGGCGACCGGCGCCCCGGCCGCCGCGCCGGACGGGCGGGCAACCGCCGGCGAGCGGTGTGGAGCGAGGGCTGCGGTCATGGCCCCAAGGTTCGAGTGCCCCGGTGTCAGCTCAGGTGACACGCCGGTCGGGAACAGGGCTCTGACGGCGTCGAGTATCCTGCGCGTCGATGAGCAAGCGTGTCCGTGGTCGCCGCCCCTCCGCTGCCCGGCCGGCCAACCGGCCGGTGCGACAGCCCGCACCTGCCGCTGCCGCCCTGGCCCCGGCCAACCAGCTGACGCAGGCCGCCGAGCCCAACGTCCCGGTGGCGGCCGCGACCGGCGCCGCCACCGCCACCGCGGTGCGCTCGCCGCTTCCCCGCAGCGGACCGGCCCGCCAGAGCGCGCTCGCCGTGCGCGCCGCCACGGAGTACGTCTATGTGGGCCAGGACCTGCGCCACATCGCCCTGCTGGCTTCGGCGATCGGGGGCGTCCTGATCCTCCTCTGGCTGATCATCGACGTCCTGCGCCTGATCCAGCTCTGACCGGCGGCCCGCCCGGGCGCCCCCTCAGGCGTCGGTCGACGGACTCGCCGGATCAGCCCCCGTGGCCTCGTCGGCGTCCTGTCGCTGGGCACCCGCGATGCGCCGTTTCTGCTCCTCGCGGGCCGGCATGACCTTGCCGGCGACCCGCATCGCATCCACCTCGGGCTCGTCCGGCCGACGCGCGGCGCGGCGCCCTCTCGCCTCCGCACGGGCCGCCCGCAACCGCTCGAGCCGCTCCCCGATCTGCTTCTCCAACCCCTGATCCGACGGCACGTAGTAGCGCCGCTCGGCGAGCTCATCGGGCAGGTACTGCTGGCCCACATCGGCGCCCTCGAACTCATGCGGGTAGCGGTACCCCTCCCCCGTCCCGAAGTCGCGCCGCTCGCGCCAGGTCGCGCTGCGCAGGTGGGACGGGACGGGCAGGGAACCGTGCTGCTGGACGTCGGCCATGGCCGCCCAGTAGGCCGTGCCGGCGCGGTTGGACTTGGGGGCGCTGGCCAGGTACGCCGCCGCCTGGGCGAGGGCGTATTGCGCCTCCGGCAGGCCCACCCAATCCAGCGCATAGGCCGCCGCCACGGCCAGCTGCAGGCCGCGCGGGTCGGCGTTGCCGATGTCCTCGGAGGCCAGGATGATCAGCCGCCGGGCGATGAACCGGGGGTCCTCGCCGGCCGCCACCATCGTCGCCAGCCAGTACAGCGCCGCGTCCGGATCGTTGCCGCGCACGCTCTTGATGAGGGCACTCACCGTGTCGTAGTGGCCGTCACCGGCCCGGTCGTAGGCGAGCACTCGCTGCTGGGCCGCGGCCTCGAGCATCTCGCGCGTGGGACTGCCGCCGTCGGCCAGGGCGATGGCCGCCTCCAGCACGTTGAGGGCGATGCGGGCATCGCCGCCGCTCACCTCCACGAGGTGGCTCAAGGCGTCGTCCGCGAGCCCCACGTGGCCGCCGTAGCCCCGCTCGTCGGCCAGCGCGCGCCGCACGATCGTCGTCACGTATTCGTCGGTGAGCGGCTCCAGGCGCATCACTCGCGTGCGCGACAGGAGGGCCGAGTTGACCTCGTGATACGGGTTCTCCGTGGTGGCCCCGATGAGCGTGATCGTGCCGGCCTCGACGTGGGGCAGCAGGGCGTCCTGCTGCCCCTTGTTGAAGCGGTGGATCTCGTCGATGAAGAGGACCGTCGGCGGGCCGCCGGTCGCCGAGCGCTCGGCCGCCGCGGCGATGAGGGCCCGCACGTCGGCCACGCCGCTCATCACCGCGCTGAGGGTCTCGAAGCGCGCCCCGGCCGCATCGGCCAGCAGGCGCGCCAGCGTCGTCTTGCCGACCCCCGGCGGACCCCACAGGATCATCGAGGCCAGGTGTCCGTGGCGCAGTTGACGGGTCAGTGTCCCGTGCTCGCCGATCAGGTGGCCCTGGCCCACCACCTCGGCCAGGGTGCGCGGCCGCATCCGGGCAGCCAGCGGCGCGTGCTGGTCGGACGCGGGCTGGAACAGCGTCCCAGGAGGGGCTCCGGAGGGGCTTCGACGACCCGGCATCGGATGAGTCTACGTGCCGTGGCCCGCCGGGAGCTCGCCGAGGCTCGTCGCCCAAGGCCGGGCGCCTGGGTTCATGCATCAGCCGACTGTCCCGGCCGCCGGGCGACCGGGACGCCACCCCCCAGAGCCATTCATGCGCCATCGGGATGAGCCAGCCCGTGACGAGGCCCGCAGGCGCGAGACGGGGGCGCACGCCGGTCGTGACAGTCGCGGCGCGCATGACGGCTCGCCCGCCATCGTGCGACGGGCGGGTGCTAGCCGGTGCCGATCTCCAGGATGCCGTTCACCCGGGCGTAGTGCGAGAAGTACGTCTCCTGGTGGATGACCTTGCCGGCCGCGTTGTAGACCGTGCGGGTGACCCACGAGTCGAAGCCGGCCACGGGGTACTCGGCGCGATAGGTCTGGCCGGCCTTGAGGGCCGACGTGTGGACCGTCGTGTCGATCGCCCCGACGTAGTTCTTGACGATGGGCGTCGAGAGCACCACCCGGCGGCCATCCGGCACGCCGTAGATCTGGAAGGTGACCGACGTGCGGGTGCTGCTGCCGCGGATCAGGAGCGGCGCGCTGGTGTCGTTGCGGAAGCTCATCGTCTGCTCCGCGCCGGACGACTCCTTCCACACGGTCGCGTCGAGGCCGACCGGATAGCGGTTGATGTAGTAGTAGTGGTTGGCCCGCGCCCCCATCTGCAGGCCCGACCGCAGGGCCGCGTTGAAGAGCGTCGTGGAGCACGAGCAGATGCCGCCGCCCAGGGCGCCGGTCGGATCGGTGTGGCCATCCTTGATGATGCCGCCGGGTCCGAAGCCCAGCTTGCTGCTGACGTCGACGACCTTCCAGAAGTCGAACCACTGGCCCGGCAGCAGCACGTAGCCGTTGATCTGGGCGGCCGGGATACGGATGTTCGCGCCGAAGAAGTTGTGATCGCTGGGCACGAACGGCGTGGTCCATTTGCCCAGGACGACCATCCGCGGCACGTAGGCCGCGGCGGATGACGAGTCCAGCTTGGGCGCCTGGGTGGTCACCGCCAGGTCGACCGGGACCGGCGCGCTGCCGGTGTCGGCCGCCGTTTGCAGCGAGGCCAGGATGCGCGTGGTGGTGGCATCCGTGTCCAGGCGCTTGCCGGCCGCCGAGGGGATGACGCCGATCACTTTCGTGCCCTTGGTCACGAACACGGCGTCCTTGGCCGGCGAGGCCACGGCGGTGCCGACGCTGGCGAGCGAGACGGAGACTCGGGCGGGCTCGAGCTGCGGCGCATACGTGCCCGGTGTCGTGCTGCCGAAGGTGATCCAGCCCGCCACCACCGCCGGCTTGATGGACCAGGTGTGGCCGGTGGCGCGGAGCGTCAGGGCGTTGGCCACGAACGCGTCGGCCTGCTGCTTCGCCTGCGCCGCGGTGGCGTCGGTGACGGCCGGCTGGAGGACCTGCACCGTGGCGGCGAGGGCGATGTCGCCGCTGGCGGTACCGGTCAGGGCGGTCTCGAGGGCCGCCTTCGTGGCGGCGGCATCCAGGGTCCGGCCGGTCGTGGCGGGCACGACCGTGAACGTCGTCGTACCGGAGGTCCAGCGCACCTGGGCGCTCACGGGCGCGAGCGCGGTGGCGGCCGCGACGCGGCTCATGAAGGCGTCGACGGCGGCGCTGTCGTAGACCAGGGCCGAGCTGACCTGCACGCCACCCAGCAGGCCGCGCACCTCCGCCTCGGCCCGGGAGAGCGGTGAGCCGTCGTGGCCGTAGCCCAGCGCGACATCGACCGCGGCGGCCACGTCATACCGCCGGCCCAGGGTCGAGAGGCTGACGGTCTGCGCCGCCAGCTGGCCGCCCAGGCCCAACGTCAGGTGCCCGGCGCCGACCGGCGGCAGGGCGGCTGCCAGGCGCGCCTCAGCGCCGGCGCGGTCCAGCCCGGAGAGGTCCACGCCGGCGACCTGGACACCCGGCATGATGCGGCCCTGGTAGGCGATCGACAGGCCGACCAGGAACGCCCCGGCCGCCACGAGGGCCAGGACCAGGCCCAGGAACGCTCCCCCGAGTAGTCCGCCGACCCGCCGGCGCGTGCGGATGACGGGCGTGGTGCGCTCATCGCCGGAGCGCGTGTCGGGCAGGCCCAGGCCAGTGACGGGGGTCTCGAGGCCGGGTGCGGTCATGGCTTCACGGCCGCCGGCGCCTGAAACGGTACGATGGGCATGGCCACCCGGCCGGTGCCCGCGTCCCCCCTATCAGTCGGAGCGTTCCGTGACCCCACTCGTCACCTATCTACGGATCCCAGGCCCGACACCCTTGCCCGACGCGGTGCGGGAAGCGGGTGCGCGGCAGATGGTCAACCATCGAGGCCCAGAGTTCAAGGCACTACTTGGCCGCGTCACGATAGGTCTAAAGGCCGGTTTCCGCACGGAACATGACGTGCTCGTGCTCACCGCCTCGGGCACAGGGGCCCTGGAAGCGGCGGTGGTCAACCATTGCTCGCCCGGCGACCCTGTCCTCGCGGTCAGCATCGGGGCGTTCGGTGACCGCTTCGCCAAGATCGCCACCCGATACGGGGCCGACGTGACGCGTCTCGACGTACCGTGGGGCCAGGCGGCCACGCCCGAGGCCCTGACGGAGGCGCTGCGGGCCATGCGCGCCGCCTCCCGTCCCGCGCACGCCGTGCTGCTGACGCACAACGAGACCTCCACCGCCGTCACGAACCCCATCGCCGACCTCGCCGCGGCCGCGCGGGCGACGGAACCCGACGCCCTGCTCCTGGTGGACGGCATCAGCGGCCTGGGAGCCATCCCGTTCGAGACAGACGAGTGGGACCTGGACGTCGTGACGACCGGCTCGCAGAAGTCGTGGATGGTGCCGCCCGGCCTGGCCATGGTGAGCGTCTCGCCGCGGGCCTGGGCGGCGGGCGAGCGGGCCCGGATGCCGCGCTTCTACTTCGACCTGGCCATGCACCGTGACGCCCTGGCCAAGGGCGAGACACCGTGGACGCCGGCCGTGGGGGTCGCCCTTGCCCTCGACGTGGCGCTCGAGCTGATCGAGCAGGAGGGCTACCCGGCCATCTTCGCCCGCCATGCGGCCTGCGGCGCGGCCGCTCGGGCGGGGCTGCAGGCGCTCGGGTTCGAGCTGTTCGCCGACCCCCGCCACGCCTCCGCCACGATCACCGCCGCACACCTGCCGGACGACCTGCCGTGGGCCGAGTTCAACGGCGCCCTGCGCGCCCGCGGGCTCATCCTGGCCGGCGGCCAGGGGGCCCTGACCGGCAAGATCTTCCGCATCGGCCACCTTGGCGCGGTGACCGTGGATGAGATCCTCGTGGCGCTGGAGATGATCGAGGCGGTCCTCATCGAGCGCGGCCGCCACGTCGACCGCGGAGCTGCCCTCGTGGCCGCGCTGCGGGCGGCCGACGCCAGCCGCACCGGGCGGGTCGCCGTGCCCGCGTGAGGATCCTCGTCGCCGAGCCCCTGGGAGAGGCCGGCCTCGAGCTGCTGCGGGCCGCCCACGAGGTCGACCTCCGACCGGGCCTTGAGCGGGAGGCCTTCCTCGCCGCCCTGTCGGACCACGACGCCCTGGTGGTGCGCAGCCAGGTCCAGGTCGACGCCGCCGCGTTCGAGGCGGGCAACCGGCTCGTCGTCGTGGGCCGCGCCGGGGTGGGCGTCGACAACGTCGATCTGGAGGCCGCGACGGCGGCCGGTGTCGTCGTCGTCAACGCCCCCACCGGCAACACGATCGCGGCGGCCGAGCAGACACTGGCGCTCCTCTTCGCGGTCGCCCGCCGCATCGCCGCAGCCGACGCCTCCGTGCGCCGCGGTGAGTGGGCCCGGTCCCGCTTCACGGGCATCGAGCTGCGCGGCCGCACCCTCGGCATCCTGGGCCTCGGCAAGATCGGGCTCGCCCTGGCCGATCGGGCCAGGGGCCTGGAGATGACGGTCGTCGCGCACGACCCGTTCGTGGCGCCCGAGACGGCCGCCCGGCATGGCGTCGAGCTCGTGCCGTTCGCCGACCTGCTGGCTCGTGCCGACGCGCTCACCGTGCACGTGCCGCTGACCCGCACCACGCGCGGGCGGATCGGCGCCGAGGAGCTGGCCGCCTTGCCGGCCGGGGCCATCGTCCTCAATGTGGCCCGCGGCGGCATCATCGACGAGGCGGCCCTCGCCGAGGCGCTCACCAGTGGCCACCTTGGCGGGGCCGGCATCGATGTCTACGTTTCCGAGCCGCCCCGCGACTCGCCGCTGCTGACGGCCCCCAACACGGTGCTCACGCCGCACCTGGGAGCCTCCACGGCCGAGGCCCAGGAACGGGTCGCCGTCGAGGTCGCCCAGCAGGTCCTCGACGTGCTGGCTGGCCGGCCGGCCCGCTACGCCGTCAACGGACCGGTCGTCCCGCCCGAGACCGCCGAGGCCCTGGCGCCGTTCGTGGGGCTCGCCCGCCTCCTCGGGGAGCTGTACGCCCAGATCGCCGAGCCGCAGCCTGAGCTGGTCCTGGAGGTCGCCGGGGAGGTCGCCGCCTTCGACGCCGCGCCGCTCGTGGCAGCCGCCCTCAGCGGCCTGCTCGCCGTCTCCAGCGGGACGAGGGTCAACCAGGTCAACGCGCCGCTGCTGGCCCGCCAGCGGGGCCTCGCCGTGACGGAGCAGCGCAACCCCGATGCCGGGCGGTACGCCTCGCTGCTGACCCTCCGCGGAGCGGCGACCGTGGCCGGCACGGTCGGGGCCGGCGAACCACGCCTCGTGCGCCTCGGCGAGCACTGGCTCGACATGGCCCTCAGCCCGTCGATGCTCATCACCCGCCACCATGACCGGCCGGGCACGATCGGCGCCGTGGGCGGCATCCTGGGGACGGCCGACATCAACATCAGCGGCATGCACCTGGCCCGCAGCACGCCACGGGCCGACGCGTTCATGATCCTGGCCCTGGACGAGCCGGTGCCCGACGAGGTGGCCGGCCAGCTGCGCCGGCTCGACGCCGTGCTGGACCTGTGGGTCGTGCAGCTGACGTGAGCCCGGCCCGCGGCCTGCCCACCGATGGCTTGACGGCGACGCTCGTCCTGGTGCGCCACGGCCAGTCCACGTGGATCGCCGAAGGCCGCTTCCAGGGCCGGGCCGACCCGCCCCTCTCGACCCTCGGCGAGGAGCAGGCCGCCCGCGTCGCGGCACGCCTTGGCGCGTCGCGGGGCGGCGATCCGATGCCGCCGACGGCGCCGCACGCCCTCTGGTCATCGCCGCTCGGCCGGGCCCGCGGCACCGCGGGCCACATGGCGGCCCTGCCCGGTTGGCCTTCCGTCCGCACTGCCGACGGACTGGCCGAGATCGGCCAGGGCGAATGGGAGGGCCAGCCCAGCGCGGTCGTGGCGGAGCGCTGGCCCGACCTGCTGGCCGGCTGGCGCCGCGACCCGACGGCCCACCACGCCCCCGGCGGGGAGGCGCTGCCGGACGTGGACGTCCGCATCCGGGCGGCGCTGGTAGACGTCCTGCAGGATCTTCGATCCGCTGGCTCGCTGGCGACGGCCGATCCCCAGGCTCCGGCACCCTCACCGGTGCCCGGATACGCCCCTGCCGCGACCACGCGGCCGTGGGCGGTCGTGGTGGCCCACGACGGTGTCCTGCGCCTGGCGCTCCTGTCGCTCCTGGGCCTGCCGCTCGACGCCTTCTGGCGTCTGCCGTTCGTGCTGTGCGGGATCACCGCTGTGACCATCGACGGTGGGGCGAGCGCCCTGCGGGCGCACAACCTGGCCGAGCACCTGGACGGGCCCGTCGGCCAGCCGGAGATCGCCCGACCCGGCGCCCTCTAGAGCCGGGACGCGCTCCCCGGGCCACCGCGACGCGGCCGGAACCCGCGCTGCCGCCGGAACACCAGCCGCAGCAGGCGCACCCGCAGGCGCCGGTAGGCCGCGTGCAGCGCGATGAGGCGGTCGCCGGGCACCGTCCGGCGTCCGTAGGTGACCTCCACCTTGGCCCGCGCCACGAGCTGCAGCTCTTCGCGCGCGGCGGGCACCAGGTCGCCCAGGGCCCCCGCGTACTCGTAGGCCGTCTGGGTCGGCAGTTGGCCATACCCCAGGCGAGTGGCGAAGCCGACCATCCCGCGGTACACGGCGTCGGGCTCACTGCGCGACAGGACGCCCGAGCGGCGGCTGCGCCACACGCCGAAGGCCAGAAGCAGGGCCAGCAGGCCGATGACGATCACGGCCAGGAAGCCGATGCCCGAGTCACCGCCGCTCACCGAGCCCGGGGTCAGCGGCGGCAGCGTCCGGTGGAGCGGGTCCGTGGCGTCGGCGCCGCTCTGGACCGAGCCGATCGACGGCGAAGGCGTGGCCGGCACGGGACTCCCCTTGACGAACGTCGTGGCCGCTTGGCCAAGGTCCGCCTGGGCGCTGGGCGTGGGGTCGAAGCGGATCCAGCCGTAGCCTGGAAAGTAGACCTGGGCCCAGGCGTGGGCGGCGCTCGCCTCCACCTGGAAGCTGCCGTCGGCCAGCTGCTGGCCGGGCAGGTAGCCCTTCACGTAGCGGGCAGGGATACCCAGGGTGCGAAGCATCATGACCATCGACGTGGCGAAGTACTCGCAGTAGCCGGACCGGTGGGACTCGGCGAGGAAGCAGTCGACGATGTCACCGGACGGGCACTCGCCGCGCACGTCGGTGTTGTAGTGGAACCCGTTGGCCGTGGTGAAGAAAGCCTGGATCGCCTTGGCGATGTGGTACGGGTCCTGCTGCGAGGCGGGCAGACCGGCCACGATGGAGCGGGCCAGGTTGATCGTCTCGTCGCCCACGGCACCCGTGTACTGCAGGTAGGGCGCTACGGAGTCGGGGTAGTCGAGCCCGGCGGCGGCCAGCTGTGACTCGGTGGGGGCGCCCTTCTCATCGCCCTGCGGCACCACGAGCGAGGTGACCGTGTAGCTGTCATCGGCGCCCAGGCCGCCCGACAGCTCGGCCGAGTCGAAGCCGCCGCCCGGTCCGGCCGTGTAGACGGTCGTCGTCCGGTCGACCGAGGCCACGTCCTCCGGGGCCACCAGGGTCGAACTGCCCAGGCTGATGTCGTGGATGGTGGTCTTGACCGTCGCGCGCGCCACGAGCGAGGCACCACCGTCCGCCGTCCCGGCCAGCACGGGTGCGCCGGCCGCGACGTCGCCGTCGTTGGTGCGGTCGACCTGCTTCCATGTCGTCCCGTCGAACGTGTCGTACGTGGCCCCGCGCCAGTAGTAGCCCTGCTGGGTGTCGGTCGTGGCGGTGAAGACGACGGTGGGCGAGGACTCCCACAGGCCGGTGATCGTCGACGAGGTGGCGAAGAGGCCGTTCGGGCCGCGGGCGTTGCCGACCACGCCGCCGACGAGGGTGTTGAGCTGCTCGCCCAGGTTCACCAGCTGGTCGCGCACCCCCGGCTGGTTCAGCACGCCCGCCAGCGGCGCGGAGCTGGCGGTCGCCGTCAGGGCCAGGGCGCCGATCAGGGTCAGGGCGATGAAGGTCACCCCGCTGCGGGTGTACAGCGTGGCCACGGCGCCCTGGTCACCGATGCCGCGGCGCACCCATCCGACCCGCTGGTCGAGCAGGTTCAGGCGCATCAGCAGCACCAGGGCGGCCACGGTGAAGATGATCAGGTAGCCGTACTGGTCCTGCGCCGAGACCGACAGCTCGACGAAGATGGCGATGCCGGTCATGGCCACCACCGCCAGGCCCCGGTGACGCCCGAACAGGTTCACGGCGGCCAGCTGGGCGACCGCCCACATCGCGGCCCCCAGGACCAGCAGGAAGACCGACGTCTCCGACGAGCGCACGCCGTCGATGACGAGGTCGTGGTAGAAGCGGTACACCGAGTCCGAGAGGGCCGTGAGGGCGGTGCCAGGCGCCTGTCCGGGCGCCACGATGGCGGCGACGGCGAGGAGCAGGACGCCGGCCCCCACGGCCGCGCCGACGACGTCCGCGGCCAGCGCGGGCCAGCCCAGCTTGGCGCTGACGAAGCCCCACAGGGCGGCCAGCAGCATGACCGGCAGCAGGAAGCCGGTCTCGCTGGGCCCCGCGGGCACGAAGCCGGCCCAATGCGCGGCATCGATGGACAGGGCGACCGACCCGATCATGACGATGAAGGCGATGACGGCCAGCCAGCCCTCCTGCGGACCACGCAGCCAGGCCGGCCCCTCGAAGCTGTCGTCGCGCCGCAGCGCCGCGCTGGTCATCGCGCCACGGCCAGTCCAGCGCCGCGCGCGGTCACCAGGATCTGCCCCAGCGGCTTCTCCGGGATGATGTGGAAGACGCGGATGTCGTGCTCGGCCAGCGCGTGCTGGAGGGCGCGGACGTCACGCCCATCGGACTCGGTCGCGGCCGGTCGGCTGCCCGGCCCCCGATACGTGGCGTAGGCCGCCGCGTCCAGCAGGCAAGCCACGGCGCGGATGCCGCGGCCGCGCAGCGACGCGAGCGGGCGCACCCAGTCGCGCTCCAGTGACGGGGTGATGACGATCGCGGTCATGCCCCGTCGCAAACGCGGGAGGCCCTGCACGAGCGCCTCCACGAACGGCTCCGCGCCGTCCGCGGCCACCGCGGCGAGCAGGCTCATGATCTTGAGGTGCTGGCGAGCGCCCCGGTCGGCGGGCACGACGCTGGTCCGGTGGCCCGACACAGTGATGCCCACGGCGCGGTTGTCGACGAGGGCGTGCGAGGCGAGGGCCGCCGCCACCCGGACGCCCGCCTCGAGCGTCGATTCGTCGCCGCGCCCCGCCTGGACCGTGGCCTGCAGGTCCAGGAAGAGCCACAGGTCGGCGGTCTGCTCCAGGTCGAACTCCTTGACCTGCAGCTCGCTCTGGCGGGCGGTGCTCTTCCAATGGATGCGGTTGTAGGCGTCGCCCGGCAGGTACGGCCGGATCGACGTGACGAGCGGCGTGGCCTGGAGGGTGCGCTCAGGGCTCGAACGGCTGCCTTCCAGCGAGCTCGGCGGGAGCCGCCAGTCGGGCAGTGCCTCCACCCGGGGGTAGACCGTCACCGCGGTCGCGGCACCGACCGTGGCGGCCGCCTCGAACAGGCCGAGGGGATCGCCCGTGCGGATCAGGAGCGGGTCGACGCGGTAGTGCCCGCGGGCGACGAGGGGCACCCGCGCGGCCCACGAGCGCTCGGCGCGAGGGCCCAGGGAGAGCGCCCGCCCGGGCAGCGGCACCGGCAGGGTCGACGGGCTCGACGACTCCAGCCACAGCTTGGGCAGGCGGCTGACGTTGCGCAGGGTGTAGGTCGCCCGCAGCTGCTCGCCGACATGGCCGTGGGTCCGGTCCAGGGCGTAGCCCGCCTCGAGATCGGCCAGGCCGAAGCGGCTCAGGAGGTAGGCGCCGCCGACCACGAGAAGGACGAGGTAGAGCAGGAAGAAGAGGAAGTCGGCCCCCGAGGCGAACGCGGCCACGAGCAGAACGGCGCCGACGAGGAGGATCTCCAGGCGTCGCAGCACGCCGACCCTCGGGCGCTAGGCCGGTCGGACGCCGGCGCGTGAGGCAGCCGGTGTCGGCGCCTCCACGGGCACGCTGGCCAGCAACTCGCGGACGATCGCGGTGGGATCCACGTCGCGAATGCTGGCCGCGGTGCGGATGATCAGCCGATGCGCAAGGGCGGACTCGGCGAGGGCCTTGACGTCGTCGGGGATGACGTAGTCGCGCCCCTGGAAGGCGGCCCACGCCTGGCCCGCGCGGTACAGCGCCAGTGAGCCACGGGGCGAGGCGCCCAGGTAGACGTCGGGGTGGACGCGCGTGGCGTTCACCAGGCGCACGATGTAATCGCTGATCGCCGAGTCGACGTAGATCTCGCGGATGGCGGCCTGCATGGCGCGCAACTCCTCGAGCGACGCGACCTCCTGGATCTCACCCAGCGGGTGGCTCCGCTTCTGCTCGTCGAGGATGACGATCTCCTCGAGCGGCTGCGGATAGCCGAGCCGCAGGCGCAGCATGAAGCGGTCGAGCTGGGCCTCCGGCAGGGCGAACGTGCCCTCGTACTCGATGGGGTTCTGGGTGGCGATGACGAGGAACGGCTCGGGCATGGGATAGGTCGTGCCGTCGATGGTGGCCTGCCGCTCCTCCATGCACTCGAGCAGCGACGACTGCGTCTTGGGGGTGGCCCGGTTGATCTCGTCGGCCAGGACGATCTGGGCCATGATGGGCCCGGGGCGGAACTCGAACTCCTGGGTCTTCTGGTTGTAGATGGAGAGGCCCGTGACATCCGACGGCAGCAGGTCGGGCGTGAACTGGATGCGCCGGAAACTGCAGCCCAGGCTGCGCGCAAGCGACTTGGCCAGTACGGTCTTGCCGGTGCCGGGGACGTCCTCGATCAACAGGTGGCCCTGGCAGAGCAGCGCGACGAGCGCCAGGCGCACCTCGTGATGCTTGCCCACGATGACGCGTTCGACGTTGGCGACGACCTTGTCGACCGACTCCCGGATGGCCACGGGCGACCCCTCCTCGATGGGCTGGGCCGCTGAAGATGGCGCCCCACGGCCCGGATCCGTTGCCGGATAGTACGTCACGAGAGGCGCGCCGGTTCCCGGCGACCCCGGACCCCGAGCGGCGGCGCCTGGCGGAGGTCGCCCAGGGCCGCCGTGCGTGGTACGGCTGGGGGCCCTATCTGAGCAACCGCCAGTGGGGCACGGTCCGCGAGGACTATTCGGCCGACGGCGACGCCTGGCGGAGCTTCCCCTACGACCAGGCCGCGTCGCGGGCCTATCGCTGGGGCGAGGACGGCCTGCTCGGCCTGAGCGATGACGTGGGCGACCTGTGCTTCGCGCCGGCCCTGTGGAACGGTCGGGATGCCACGATCAAGCGCCGCCTGTTCGGCCTGAGCAACCCCGAGGGCAACCACGGCGAGGACGTCAAGGAGCTGTACTACTACCTCGACGGGACACCCACCTCGAGCTACCTCAAGGCGCTCTACCGTTACCCGCAGGCGGCCTTCCCCTACGACCAGCTGCGGCAGGCCAATGCGGCGCGCTCGCGGCAGGAACCGGAGTTCGAGCTGCTCGACACGGGCCTCCTCGACGACGGGCGCTTCTTCGACCTGACCGTCGAATATGCCAAGGCCGGGCCGGAGGACATCGTGGCCCGCTTCACGGTGACCAATCACGGGCCGGAGGCGGCCCTCATCCACCTGCTCCCCACGCTATGGTTCCGCAACACGTGGAGCTGGGGCCTGGATCCGCGGCGTCCGGCCATCAGCCTCGAGCGGGGGGCGGGGGCCATGGCCCTGCAGGCCGAGCATCACCGGCTGGGCCGCTACTGGCTGGTGGGCCCGCCCGCCGACGCGGTGCTCATGACTCACAACGAGTCGGACGCGGCGACCCTGTGGGGCGCCGGCGGCAGGGCGGCCCGGACACGTGACCGGCTGGACGCGGCCGTCCTCGCCGGGAACCCCTCGCTGGCCGATGCCGCCGAGCCCGGGACCATGGCCGCGTTGCAGTACCGCTGGGAGTTGGCCCCGGGGGAAGCGCGGGCGATCACCCTCCGCCTGGCCCGGGGCGAGCTCCCGCCGGACCTGCGCGCGGCGGGCCGGACCGTGGCGCGCCGGGCAGCCGAGGCGGACCGCTTCTACGCCACGGTCGGCGCGCCCGACACCCCGCCCGAGGCACGTCGCGTCATGCGCCAGGCCTTCGCCGGTCTGACGTGGTCCCGCCAGTCCTACCACTACGGCGTGGCCCGCTGGCTGGAGGGCGACCCGGTCGGGCCCCCGCCGCCCGCCGAGCGACTCGGCGGCCGCAACCACGAGTGGCGGCACTTCGAGTCGAGCGAGGTGCTGGCCATGCCCGACACGTGGGAATACCCCTGGTTCGCGTCGTGGGACAGCGCCTTCCACGCCGTCGCGTGGGCCCTCATCGATCCCGCCTTCGCCAAGGACCAGCTGCTGCTCCTGACCCGCGAGTGGTACATGCACCCCAACGGCCAGCTGCCGGCCTACGAATGGGACTTCGGGGCGGTCGACCCACCAGTGCAGGCCTGGGCCGCCCTTCGCGTGTACCAGATCGAGCGCCGCACGACGGGCCACGCCGACCACCTGTTCCTGGAGCGCATCTTCCACAAGCTGCTGCTCGACTTCACCTGGTGGGTCAACCGCAAGGACCGCGACGGCCGCAACGTCTTCGGCGGCGGCTTCCTGGGCCTCGACAACATCGGCGTCTTCGACCGCGACGCGGGCCTGCCTGACGGCAGCTGGCTGGCCCAGTCCGACGGCACCGCCTGGATGGGCATGTTCTGCCTCTCGATGCTGGCCATCGCCTGCGAGCTGGCCGGCCGCGACCAGGCCTACGAGGACCTGGCCACCAAGTTCTTCGAGCACTTCCTCTACGTGGGGGCGGCCCTCAACGACCTGGGCGGGCAGGGCGTGGCCATGTGGGACGAGGACGATGAGTTCTTCTACGACGTCCTGCAGATGCCCGACGGCAGCGCCACGCCCCTCAAGGTGCGTTCGCTGGTGGGCCTCATCCCGCTCCTCGCCGTGGGCACCCTGGAGGCCCACCAGCTGGAGCACCTGCCCGACTTCCGCCGGCGCATGCAGTGGTTCCTGCGCCACCGCCCCGACCTGGCCGCCCTGGTCGCCAGCTGGGACGAGCCAGGCGTCGGGGAACGGCGCTTGCTGTCGCTCGTCCATGGCCATCGCATGAAGCGCCTGCTCAGCCGCATGCTGGATCCGCAGGAGTTCCTCAGCGACCACGGCATCCGCTCGCTCAGCCGCTGGCACCAGGACCACCCCTACCAGGTGACGCTCGGGGGGCGGGAACTGGAGGTCCATTACGAGCCCGGGGCGTCGCAGTCCGACCTCTTCGGCGGCAACTCCAACTGGCGCGGGCCGGTGTGGTTCCCCCTGAACTACCTCCTCATCGAGGCCCTCCAGCGCCTGCACCACTACTACGGGGATGACTTCCAGGTCGAGTTCCCCACGGGGTCGGGCGAGTACGGCACGCTGGGAGACGTGGCCGACGCCCTGTCGCGGCGCCTCATCGGGCTCTTCCTGCCCGGCCCGGGCGGCGAGCGACCGGCCCATGGCGGCGAGCAGCGCTACGCGGCCGACCCGGCCTGGCGCGATCTCATCCTCTTCTATGAGTATTTCGACGGCGACACGGGTGCCGGGCTGGGGGCCAGCCATCAGACCGGCTGGACCGCCCTGGTGGCCAAGCTGATCGAGCAGACCGGCCGCCAGGTGGCGGGTGCCCCGCGCTCAGCCGCCGGAGCCATCGGCTCGGACCCCGAGGCGCGTCCCCCCCGAAGGCGACGCGCCCACCACACCTAGGGCGCCAGCCGCAGCCAGTCACCCATGAGCTGACCGCCCAGCGGGGCGGCGACCTCGCCGCCGTGGCCGCCCTGCTCGATGATCACGGCGACCGCGATGCGTGGGGCGGCGGCGGGGGCGAAGCCGATGAACCAGGCGTGCGGCTCGCCGCTGCCGCCCAGCTGGGCGGTGCCCGTCTTGCCGGCCGTCTGGACACCCGGGATGGCCGCGCTGCCGGCGAACGGCCGGCCCCAGGCGCTCTCGACCGCGCCCGTCATCGCCGCGCGCAGGACCGCATCCTGGGCGCCGGAGAGGACCTGCTGCCAGACCTGCGGCTCGGTGTGCTGCACGACCGTGCCGTCGGGCGAGCGCACCGTATCGACGAGGGTCGGACGCATGAGCGTGCCGCCATCGGCGATCGTCGCCGCCACCAGCGCCATCTGCAGCGGGGTGACCGCGGTCGTGCCCTGGCCGTATGCCGCGTTGGCCAGCTCCACGTCGTCCACGAAGCCGTCAAGCGGACCGCCACCCGACGTCACCTGACTGACCGCGGTCGGCAGGTCGAACGGGATGGCCGCCTCGAAGCCCAGGCGCCGGGCCCAGTCGCGCAGGGCGCCCGCCCCGGTCGCCAGGCCCACGTGAGCGAAGTAGATGTTGCACGAGACCTCGGTCGCCTGGACGAAGTCGAGGGCCGTGTCGCCGGTGAAGTCGTGGTGGCCGTCGACGACCTTGAAACCGTCGACCACGAAGCCGGACCGTTCCTCGCCGGGCTGGTCCGGGTAGGTCGTGGCGCCGGTGATGGCCCCCGAGCCGATGCCCGCTATCGCGGTGACCATCTTGAACACGGACCCCGGCGTGTACAGGCCCTGGGTGGCCCGATCAAGAAGGGGGGAGGCGTTGCCGGGGGCGGACAGGCCCGCCATGTACGCCGGGCCGGTGCCCGGCGCGACGACTCGATCGGGATCGAATGACGGCGTGCTGGCCAGGGCGAGCACGCGCCCGGTCGTCGGGTCCAGGGCCACGATGGCGCCCTTCTGCTTGCCCAGCAGCTTCACCGCGTCGGCCTGCAGGCGCATGTCAAGCGAGGTGACGACATCGAGCGGGCTCGCCGTCGAGGCCCCGAACTTGCGCAGCAGCTCATCCACCGGCGAGGTGCCGGCCAGGCCCGAGAGGTCCGCGTCGTACGTGTGCTCCAGCCCCGAGGAGCCCAGGGTCGGGCTCCAGTAGCCCACGGCGGGTTCCGCGGCCGGTTGGGGGTAGCGACGCACGCGCACGCCCCCGACGGTCACGTCCTGGGCCAGCACCGTGCCACGCGCGTCCAGGATGCGGCCGCGCGGGCCGTCGCGCAGGGCCGCCACGAGGGGGTTGCCCGGGTCGTTGGTGAGAGCCTGGGCCTGGAGGCCCTGCCAGTACCCCAGGCCGAGCGCCACGGCGGCGTAGCACAGCAGGACGGCCACGGCCAGCCGGGCGAGGCCGTGTCGCACCGGCGGGGCGGAGCCGCGGTTCATCGGACGGCCCGCTCGAAGCGACCGGCCACCCCGCGGCCCCGCGCACGCAGCCGTTCGCCCCGCGTGAGAGCCTGCGGCGGGGCGGGCGCTTCGACCCCGGCGTCGCTGAGGGCCATCAGGAGTCCCACGCAGATGCCGCTGCCGAGGAGGGACGACCCGCCGTAGGCCACGAACGGCAGGGTCACGCCGGTGAGCGGCACCAGCTTCAGGTCACCGGCCATGATGAGGGCCGCCTGGAGGACGAGGACGAGCGTCAGGCCAGCTGCCAGGAGGGCCCGGAAGTCATCCGCGCCGCGCGCGGCGATGCGCAGGCCGCGCTCGGCGATGACGAGGTACAGCCCGATGAGGGCGATGGCGCCGGCTGCTCCCAACTCCTCGGCCACACCGGCGAACACGTAGTCGGTGGCGAGGGCCGGCACGGCCAGCGTGCCGTCCGGCGACGGCAGGCCCGCCCCCAGGCCCGTGCCCAGCAGGCCGCCCCTCCCGAAGGCGTACAGCCCGCGCACGATCTGGAAGCCGCTGCCGAGGGCCTGGGCGAACGGGTCGAGCCAGATCGCCACGCGCACCTGCACGGTCGGCTCCACGGCATACAGGAAGACCGAACCGACCGCCGCGAGGAGCAGGCCGAGGGCCACGAACGAGGTCCGCTGGGTGGCCACGTACAGCAGGCCCAGGAAGACGGCGAAGAACAGCAGCGCGGCCCCAAGGTCGCGCTGCACGACGACCACCGCCAGGGCGATGCCCCACATGGCCAGCATCGGCAGGAGGTACGCCAGGGGCGGCAGGTCGAGCGGGCCGACCCGCAGGCTGGTCGCCGCCAGGAGGGCGCGGTTCTCCGCCAGGTAGCCCGCCAGGAAGACCACCAGGATGATCTTGAGCAGCTCCGAGGGCTGGCCGGCGAGGGGCCCGACCCGCAGCGTCAGGCGTACGCCGTTGACCTCGTCGCCGAACAGGAAGACCAGCACGAGCAACGTCACCCCGGCCGCCGCCCAGCTGTACTTGTAGTTGCGCAGCCACGTGTCGTTGCGCACCAGGATGGCCAGCCCGCCGATCGTCGACAGGCTGAGCACCAGCCACACCAGCTGCAGGGGCGCCAGCGTCAGGATGCCGGCCGGTCCGGCGTCCTGGGTCACCAGCGAGGGCGGCAGGCGGGCCATGAAGAGGAGCGAGATGCCGCCCAGCAGGACGACCGCGGGGAACAGCACCTGGTCGGTCCGCCGGCCGGTGACGACGAAGAGGACGTGGATGACCGCGGCCGCCACGAGGTAGATCACCAGCAGGTGCGGATCGCCCGCGCTGAGGCGACCGGCCTGTGTCGTCGCCAGGCTGACCCAGCCGGTCAGGAGCGCGGCGGCGGCGAGCGCCAGCAGCGTCGTCTCGCGGCCGCGGGGCCGCGGATGGATGCCGGCCAGGGACGGCCTGATCACGCGCTGGCCGGTTCGAGGCGGAAGCGCGTCTCCCCGACCGCGATCTCATCGCCGAAGCCCACCGCCACGGCGCCCTCGACCGGCCGGCCGTTGAGGCGCGTGCCGTTGGTGCTGCCGAGGTCCTCCAGGTACCAGACCCGGCCGCGGAAGGTGAGGCGTGCGTGATGCGTGGAGGCGAACTGGTCGTCCACCACGATGACGTTGTCGGCATCCCGCCCGAGGGTCGTGATCGTCTCCAGGGGCATGGTCGCCCCGACGGCCGGAACCCCGGGCGGCGCGGCCATCACGACCAGCATCCCGGGCGCTCGGGTCGTCCGGGCCGTCGTGGCGCGCAGGTCGCGCAGCAGGCCGCGCGCGAGGACCGCCAGGAAGAGGTACAGGAGCCCCAGGAACGCGAGCCGCAGGATCCACACCAGGATCTCGAATGCAGACACCCCGGTCAGTGGCCCGGGCCGACCGTCAGGCGGGTCGCGCCCAGGCGCAGCTCGTCGCCGATGCCCAGCGCCGCCTCCGTCACCGGGTGGCCGTTGAGGAACGACCCGTTGCTGCTGCCCAGGTCCTGGAACACCCACGTCCCGTGACGCGGCGCCAGGCGCCCGTGGACCCGCGACACGATGCCATCGTCGAGCACGATGTCGTTATCGGCCGCCCGCCCCAGGCGGACGACGCCCGTGAGCAGCAACGCGCGCGGTTCGCGGCCCGGCTCATGGATGACCAGCGTCACCGGCGTGGCCGCCGTGGCGGGATCCTCCACGACGGGCATGACCGCGGTGCGCCCGTCCAGGGACGGCGGGCCGGCCGGGCCCGGGGTGGCGGCGACCGCCTCGAAGGCGGCCTCGACGGCCACCTGGCCGCGGGTCAGATGGCCATCCTCCCGCAGGACGACGACCGGCCGTTCCACCAGGGCGTAGCCACGGGCGCGCGCGCGGCGGGTCACCCCGGCGGCCAGGTCGGCCTCCAGCGCGTCGCGGTAGCCCGCGAAGGCCGCCATGTCGGGCGCCGACAAGCGCACCGTGTAGCGGTTGGGGACGTACGTGCGATCCGCGCTGAGGCGTCGCTCGGTGTCCATCGCGCGGTCGATGCGTCGCTCCAGCTGGACCGGCTGCAGCGGCACCCGGAACAGGCGAGCCGCGGGCCGCTCGAGCAGGCGCTCGAAGAAGCCCTCGAGGGCCATCAGAGGACGGGCCATGGGGCCGCCAAGGGTAACAGAGGCTCCGGGACCATCACCGCCGCGCGCCAGTACCCCTGCAGGGGAGCCTGTTGCGGCCGTGCCTATACTCTGGGCTCCCGTGGCGAGCCCTCGCCGCGGCGTCTATCTGCGCACCGCCTGGGGATCATGTCCGAGCTCCTGACCGAATCCTTCTGCGAACGTTGCGGCACCCGCTATACCTTCGAGTCGGGCGAGCCCGAGACCCGCCGGCCGAGCATCAAGAAGGCCCGGGTGCTCGCGCGCGGCCTCAAGCACTTCGTCCTCTCGGACGACTCGCTGGAGACGGCCCTTGCGGAGGGCGAGCGCGATGAGGATCGCGAGCGGGCCGCGCTCCAGCTGGAAGCCTTCCACCAGACGTTCAACTTCTGCATGGACTGCCGGCAGTACACGTGCCGCGATTGCTGGAACGACGCCGAAGGCCGCTGCCTGAGCTGCGCGCCGGCGCCGGGCCGCATCGAGTCGACCATGAGCATGCCGGTGCTGGCCCAGACCGCCACCGTCAGCCGCCTGGATGCCCTGCTGGGACCAGGTCCGATCGCGCCGCCGGCCATCGAGGCGTGGCCGATGGAGACCGCCTTCGCGCTGCCTGCCGGGGATGCCGTGGAGGCGCCGGCCGAGCTCGACGAGGCCGCCCCGCTGGCGGCCTTCGCCACGGATGAAGCCGCGGCTCCCGAGGCGGGGCTCTCGGCCGAGCCTGCGGACACCACGGACGAGGGGGCCATCGCCACGCCCGCTGTCGCGGCCCCGTCCGAGGAGGCTCCGGAAGCCACCGCCTCGCCCGTCCCCGAGTGGCTGGCGGTCGAGCCCGAGGCGCCCGTGCGAGCCCCCTCGCTCGAGGAGTACCTGCTGGCGGCATCCGCGGCCCAGGCGGCGCAGGCCCAGGGGCAGACCGCTGAGGCTCCAGAGGCTGCCGCAGCGC
>CAZFGT010000008.1:42997-62132 GCA_964518505.1 uncultured Anaerolineaceae bacterium
CTGGCCACCGAGCCCGTCGCGATGGCCGCCGAGCCCGTCGCGGAAGCGGCCGCGCCTGTCGAGGAACCCGCGCCCGAGCCGGTCGCAGCGGAAGCGTCCGTCCAGCCGACCGAGCCCGAACCTGAAGCTGCGTCCGCGCCCGCTACACCGCCTGCGCCCGCTGCACCGCCTGCGCCGATCTTCCCGCCGCCTGCCGGCGGCGATGCCCATCGGTCGACGACCAGGCTGCCGGGGTGGGACATGGTCGCCCCGGACGTGGCCGGCCCGCAGCCGCCTCCCCTGCCCCATCTCACGGCCTCGGCGGACGTCCGGCCGGCCCCCTGGTTCACCGCACGAACGAACGCCAGCATCTGGGAGGCGTCGAGCGCTGACGTCGTGAACCAGCCCGGGTCCGGCGTGCAGTCGTGCGTAAGCTGTGGCCTGCCGCTCTCAGCCGCGGCCCACTTCTGCCGCCGCTGCGGGGCGCGCCAGGCGGCCTGAGCGCCCCAGTCCGCGGTCGGCTGGTGCCCACCCACCGATGGACCGAGGGCCGCTCATTCACCGTGAGTGAACGAATCGGGTCGAAGGCGCGCTGGGAGGGTGCTCCGAGCGCCATCGGTCACGGTGAGCGAACAGATCCGCGCCGAAGGCGTCCTCGGGCCGTCAGCTGGCCCGCCTCGAGGGCCGATCGTTCGCTGTGAGTGACAGATCCGGGCCCCAAGGCGCGCGAAGCGCCCGCTCCCGCGCCGATCGTTCACCGTGAGTGACTGATTCCCGGTCAGCCGTCGGCCGCTGACCCTCGGCGATCGTCGCGTCGCGCCCGGGCCCACGCCCCACCCACCAGGAAGCACACCGCCAGCAGGTTCAGCCAAACGAGCGCTGCCAGGAACGAGGCGACGACACCAAAGGCCTGCATGCGGTTGACGAGGAACGGCGCCAGCACGGCGAAGAACGTCGTGAGGATACTCATGGCCGTGCCGGCCACCACCGCCGGCGGCAGGGCATCCCGGGCGGTCGGCGGCGCGCTCGGCACGAAGCGGTAGCCGGCGTAGACCAGGGCGACGAACGCCACGATCGCGCCGAGGGGCTCGATGACCGTGGCCAGGAGGACACCCCCGCCCACGTCGACGAAGCCGGCCGCGACGAGCGGCGTCAGGGTCAGGAACGCCCCCACGACCACCGTGAGGGCGGCCACGGCCACCAGCCCGCGCACGCGCCGATCGAACCCGCCGCGTCGCCGCCCGCCCGGCAGGATCATCGACGTCGCCTGGTCGAGCGCCTCGTACATCGAACTGGCGCCCCAGAAGAGGCCGACCAGGCCAATGAGGCCGACCGTCAGGCCTTCCCGACCAAGCGCGTCGACGCTCGCCGTCAGCGACTCGTGCAACGGGCCGGGCAGGACCGTCACGAGGGCGTTGATGACGTCGACGCGGCGGGCCGGATCGCTGATCACGATGCCCGCCAGGCCGGCCGCGAACACGAGAAGGGTCAGGGTGGCGAACATCGTCCGATAGGCCAGCCCCGCCGCGACGATGGTGCCGCCCGAGGCGCCGAAGTCCGCCCACGCCTGGCGCAGCTCCATGACGAGCCGGCGGCGGAGCAGGGGCCGGGCCAGCCGCGCGAGCCGATGGCGCTGGGCCCGCAGGAGCTCCTGCATGGCGCTCGCGCGCCTGGTCAGTCCTCCAGGTCCTGGAACAGGCCGACCATCAGCTGGCTCGCCGGGACCGCTCTCCGCCCGCGCGGGCGGAGCATGCTGCGCACCTGCGCCCGCCGCACGAAGATGCGGCGCCCCGGGCGGATGCTCTGCAACCGGCCGGTGCTCGCCCATCGCCGTAGCGTACTCGTGCTGATCTGGATGTTCGCCGTGGCGAAGATCTCGGCCGCCTCGTTCAGGGTGATCCAGTCGGAGACGGGCCGCGGCATCGGTCAGGCCTCTTCCCGGCTGCGTGAACGGCCCGCGGATCGGCGCCCAGACTTGGGGGCCTTCGACGTGTCTGCGCCGGCATCGGTCGAGGCCGGCTTGGCCGGTGCCTCGTCCTTGGTCCCGCCGTCGCCCGGGGACGCATCCTCGGCACTCGAAGCGCTGTCGCCGGCCGAATTGGACTCGTGGCTGCGGGCGGTCGACGCGGTGTGCACGCGAGCGTCCATCTTGGCCCAGCCGGAGCCCTTGAAGTGGATGGCCGGACGGGAGATGACCCGCTGCATCCGGCCGCCACACGCGTCGCAGCGTTCCGGGCCGGTCGCGTGGACGCCGTGCATCACCTCGATGCGCCGGCCGCACGCCTGGCAGACGTAGTCGTAGAAGGGCACGGGTGGTCGGTCGATCTAGCCGCGCAGCAGGCGCATGCCGCACTTGGGGCAGTAGAAGGCGCGATCGTGGACGGAGGCGAAGCCACAATGGGCACAGACCAGACCGCCGCGACCGGCGGCCGGCACGGGCCGGTCGAGCGGCGTCAGGCCGATGGCGTACTGGCTCGCCAGCACGTTCGTCAGCAGGCCCGCCAGGATGCGAGTTGCCTTCCGGTCGGTGTCGCCCCGCACGCCCTTGCCACCCCAGCCCGCCACGGCGCGCACGATCATGTCGCCGGTCGCCTCATCCCAATGCGACGCGACGCCGCCGACGATGGCGTTGTACTCGGGGTAGCCACTCGTGTCGGTCTCGCCGTCGAGCAGCGTCACGACGAAGGTGTCGAACGCCAGGTCGAGCGCCCCGACCGTCTCGAGGACGCTGATGGCGTGGCGTGCGATGGGCGAGTTGCCGTGATGGGCGTTGATCCACTGCATCGCTTCCGAGGGATGGGTGATGTACGGCGCCGCCTCGGAGAACTCGACGGGCAGCGGCTCGACGACCTCGATCTCGTTCTGCGTGAGGCCAAGGAGCATGGCGGGCAGCTCCCGGCGGGCGTTGGGGCCCGCCTTCATGCGCACGCCCTCGCTGGACTTGCCGTGGTAGTTGAGCCGCACGTCGTAGTCCTGGGCGGTGATCTCCTCGGGCGGCGCCTGAGGCGACGTCCCGGGCCGCTTGGCACCACCGCCGCGCTTCAGGAACTCGAGGGGCACGCTGACCTCCATGTGATCGACGCCGCGCCGACTGGCTCGACGGCGTCCCCCGCATCGTACCAGTGGCGCTGCACGGGTACGGCACGGGCGCGGCCCATCGGACCGCGCCCGCCGTGGTGGCTATGGATCGGGCACCCCGGTGGCGCCCGGATGATGGATCAGCGGCGGCGGCGGACCCCCGTCCGGGTCCCGAACAGGACGAGGCCACCGGCCCCGAGGCTCAGCAGGACGACAGCCAGGGCCAGCGCGCTGCCGGAGCCGCCCGGCGTGCTGCCGGTGGTCGTCGCCGGGGGCGTGACGCCGACGCTGCTGGAGGCATCGGCCGAGCCCGTTGGCGTGGCCGAGTCGCTCGGCGTCGACGAGTCGCTGGGCGAGGCCGACTCGGTCGGTGTCGCCGACTCCGTGGGCGGGGCCGACTCAGTCGGCGGTGTGGAGCTGGTGGGCAGCGCCGAACCGGTCGGCGGCGCCGACTCGGTGGGCGGAGTCGAATCCGTGGGCGGCGCCGACTCGGTCGGCGGGGCCGTCTCCGTGGGCTCGGCCGAGCCGCTGGGGCACGGCGCAGGCTTGCCGGTGACGTCGAAGCATCCCGTGTCGCTGGCGCTTGGCGCCTCGGACGCGGTCTCCGACGGCTCCTCGGACGAGGTGGCGCTGGCGCTCGCGGTGTCGGTGGCCGACTCGCTCGGGCACACCGCGCCGACCGCGCATCCGCTGGGCTGCGCCGAGTCGAGGGGGCTGCGACCGTTGGCTGCCACGGTGGGTGCCAGCGACATGAGCAGCAGCACGCCCGCAGCGGCTACGGCGAGGAGGGCCGGCCGACCCAGGGTCGGCGACGGTCCGGGACCGTTCGAGTCCATCGATCAAGGCTCCCGATCACGAAGGATGATGACGCCCACAGGTAGCCCATTCGGGTCCTATGCGCATAGGACTATAGCGCTATCGGAAGGGCGCACGATACGCACATCTGCGTACCCGATTGGTACTTCGGTCGGGGTCGTTGAGATGCCGAGGCGGCCGTACGATGCTCGCCGCATGCAGGGAGCCCCTGCCCGACCCGCCCGTGACGGTGCTACCCGGCACCGCTGCGGCGGGCCAGAAGGGCTCCGTGTCGCGCCTGAAAGGTCCGCCGCAAGGTAGCCCGGCTTTGATGGCCGAGCCCCCACACGACGGGCGACCGCTCTTCTACTACTAAGGACTCATCCTTGCGCCACCACCGCCGCCCCTATGGCCTCCTCTGGCGCCGCTCCGACAAGGAGCGCGGCCAGGGCATCGCCGAGTTCGCCCTCATCTGGCCCATCTTCGTCGTGTGCGTGATGGCCCTCCTCGAATTCGGCGTGGCCTTCAACAACCTGCTGACCATCAACTACGCGAGCCGGAACGCAGCCCTCCTGGGCGCCGAGGCCGGCAACAACCAGTGCGCCGACGTGATCATCCTCACTTCGGTCGAGAACGACGTCACCGCCCCGGCCCAGCACAACCGCATCGCGTCGGTCGCCATCTACTACTCCGACACCAACGGCAACCAGATCGCCGACATCGGCCAGTCGGGCGCCGACACGTGGACCCGCAGCGGGTCCACGAACTGCACCTATCAAGGCACCACGTACACGGTGCCGTACACGCTCAGCGCCGCGAACACGGGCTACCCCTACTGGGACCGCTGTAACCAGATCGACGGCTGCGCGACCCTCAGCATCTGTGGTGCGGGTCAGGCCTCGACCTGCCACAGCACCCTCGACACGATCGGCGTGAAGATCACCTACAACTACTCGTTCATCACGCCGCTCAGCAGCGCCATCACGCTGCTGCGCGGCAACGGCAATTTCAACGGCGGCAACTGGACCTTCGTCCAGAGCCAGCAGATGCGCATGGAGCCGATCCTGTGAGCCGCGCCACGGTCTTTGCCGCCTACCGTCGCGGCCGCCGGGAGCGGGGCCAGTCGCTCGTGGAGTTCGCGGTACTCGTGCCGGTCTTCATGTTGATCCTCATCGGCATGCTCGAGTTCGGCCTGATGTTCAACCACGACCTGACCCTCCAGTACGCCAGTCGCGAGGGCGCCCGCGTCGGGTCGGCATTGGGCTGCGGCGCCAATAGCAACAGCCCGACCTGCGACTCCGCCCTGCCCTCGCCCCAGGACGTGGACACGTACATCGTGGCCGCGGTCCAGCGCGTCCTCGAGGCAAGTGGCTCGCCGATCAACATGGCCCAGATCGGGTCCATCACGATCTTCCGCGCGACTGCCACCGGCGGCGTGTACGGCAGCAACACCGACACGTGGACGTACAGCAAGGGCAACGGACCCACGGTGAGTGGGCAGAAGCTCGACTTTGTCCGCCAGGGCAGCAACGGATGGGCCGACAGCACCCGGGTCACGTCCTCCACGGAGACCACCAACTGCGGCTCGGGCCTCAGCACCTGCCCTGACTCTATCGGCATCAAGATCACGTACCAGTACCTGTACGTCACTCCCCTGGCCGCGGTCATGCGGTTCTTCGGCGGACCCGCCGCCTCGACCCAGAGTCTCAACGACCAGACCGTCATGGCGCTCAACCCCACCAGTTAGGAGACCGATCGGTCATGCCCGGCCAGGACCCCGCCCCCAGCAGGGGACCCGCCAAGCGCTCCCGCGAACGAGGTCAGGTGCTGGCCATCTTCGCCGGCGCCATGGTGCTCTTCGTCGGCGTCCTGGCGATCGTGGTCGACATCTCGTGGTACTGGTCCAACACCCTGAAGGTGCAGCGCGCCGCCGATGCGGCAGCTCTGGCCGGCGCTGTGTGGCTTCCTGGTCAGCAGGCCACGGCCTACCAGACGGCCGACAACGAGGCGACCAAGAACGGCTACACGACCGGCGGCGGCATCACCGTCACGCCGGTGCAGGACTCCGTCGACCCACACCAGCTCGACGTGACCATCTCCGCCCCGGTCAACACCTTCTTCATGCGCCTCTTCGGCATCACCAAGATCCAGGCCACGCGCAGCTCCAAGGCCATCTACGTCCTGCCCGTGCCGATGGGCAGCCCCCTCGCGTATTACGGCGTGGGCTGCTTCGTCCTTAAACCACCCGCCACGGCGCCGGCCTGTACGCAATCGGCCACGACCAACGGCGACAGCGGCGTCGCCCCACCGGCCGGTCTGGGTGGCGCCCTGTGCGGCGCGGACCTGTGCAGCCAGGGTGGTTGGGGCGCCATCATCACCAAGGGCGGCAACCAGCAGAATGGCGATGCCTACGCGCCGGCCAACAACGGTGGCTACGCACCGGCCAACAACGTCTTGTATGACCCCAACGGCTACTACTACCAGCTCGAGGTGGGTGCGGGCGGCGGCGTCTACATCTTCGACCCCGGCTTTTGCGCCATGGGAGGTAACGGGTCCGGCGGCACCTACGGCGCCGGTGACCACTGGATCGCGGGAGCGAGCAATCCGGTCTCCACCTACTACACCCTGTTCAACACCAACGGGGCGCCCGGCCAGAAGCAGATCTGGACCCAGGTCGCCGCCTCGGGCACCCTGTTCGAGAACGAGACCGGGGCGGACACCGCCAACGGGGCGGCGAGCACCGGGGTGAACTGCAGTAGCACCGGCGTCAACAACGGGGCCGATAACTACCACGACAGGTGGTGGCAGATGCGCAGTGGCCTGGCGGCCGGGACCTACCAGCTGGAGATCCAGACGACCAACACCGGTAACGCCGCGATCAACAACAGCACGAATGCGGAGAACATGTGGTCGCTGGCCATCACCGGCGGCGGCGGGCCGCGGGTCTACGGAGCCGGACGCATGGCCACCTACAACAACCTGAGCGGCGGCCTGCAGAAGTTCTACCTGGCCCAGATCGATCCGACGGTGGGCGCCGGGAAGACCGCCGAGATCGACCTGTTCGACCCAGGTGACGTCCAGGGCCCGGCCTTCCTACGCATCCTGAGCCCCGACGGGGGCAGCCAGTCGTACGCGACGTTCAGTTACACGAGCGACGGCAACTGCACGGGCAGCAGCGACGCGTGCGCGGCCAGCGGCCGCACCCAGATCGAGACCAACAACGGCAGTTCCTCGGGCTTCAACAACACCTGGCTGCATATCTTCATCCCCCTGCCCGACACCTACGGCAGCGTGGCCACGGGCGGCCTGTGGAACAACGGTTGGTGGCAGATCGAGTACAACGTGGTCGGCGGCAACGACACCACGACGTGGCAGGTCTCCGTCATCGGCAACCCCGTCCACCTGGTCGTTCCCTGACCTCCGGCGCGGCCGTCGCCGGCCGCGCCCCGCTGAGCCCGAACCTTCCCGCTGAGCCCGCCCTCCCCTGCTCGAGTCACCGCCCGCGCGCGCGGCGCGATTCCCAGCGCAGGTCTGTCACTCACAGTGAACGATCGGCCCTCGGAGCAGCCGCCCGGCACGCCTTCGGCCCCGATGTGTTCCTCACAGTGAACGATCGGGGCCCGAAGGGGACCATCTGAGGGTCCCGAGCGCTCCCACGACCCGGATTCGTTCGCTGACAGTGGACGATCGGCCATCGCAGCAGCCGTAGGCACTCCTTGGGCCCGGATCTGTCCACTGACAGTGACACCCGGTGGGCGGACACCAGGACCCTCGGCAGCCACGGCCCAGGACCTTGGTCCGGTGCGCCTCCGCACGCCCGCAACCCCCGTCGCAAGGTCACGACGCCAACCTCGTGGGCATCGGGGATGCCGCGCCATCTGACGCGGCGGACCGGTACCAACGGGCCCTATCTAGGACCCACGCCACACGGTTGACTGCGTTTGCGCATCACCAGGACCTTTCGACCAGAGGTTGAGCAGCACCCATGGACCTCGCCACCGTCCGGCCAGCGGGCCGCGGCGCCGACGCTCCGGAGCACATCCTGGATCGGCGCACCCTTCGCCAGCGGGGCCAGGTCCTGGCCATCTTCGCGGCCGCGACGATCCTGTTCGTGGGCATCCTGGCCATCGTCATCGACGTGTCGTGGTATTGGGCCAGCAGCCTCAGGGTCCAGCGCGCGGCCGACGCCGCGGCGCTGGCGGGTGTCGTCTGGCTTCCCGGACATGTCTCCACGGCACAGCAGGCTGCGTATAACGAAGCGTCCAAGGACGGCTATACGACTGGGGTCGGCGGCGTGACCATCACCGCCACGCAGGACTCCACGGCCGTGTCGGGCGGGGATCCGAATCAGCTCGACGTGACCGTCAACGCGTCAGTCGACACGTTCTTCATGCGCCTCTTCGGCATCACCAAGATCCAGGCCACGCGCAGCTCCAAGGCCATCTACGTCCTGCCCGTGCCGATGGGCAGCCCGCAGAACTACTACGGCGACTTCGGCAAGGTTCGCTACCCCGGCTCCGGCGAGTCCGCGTCCACCACCCAGACAACGACGGCCGGACCAAGCTCACCGACCGGCTCGGGCACCGCGACCTGGACCACGCCCCAGTACGCCTACTCGGGCACGAGTTCGCAGTTCGCCACGATCAAGGTGAAGAACACTGCCCAGACGTGGAACAACTTCGGCTTCAGCATCCCCAGCGGGGCGACGGTGCTGGGCATCCAGGTGGTCATGACGGCCAAGATCGCGGCCAGCACATGCCAGCTATCGGCGGCCCTGTCCTGGAACAACGGCACGAGCTATACGACTGCGGAGACCACGACCAACCTGACGACCACGGCCACCTCCTACGGACTGGGTGGGGCGAGTGACACCTGGGGCCACACGTGGAGTCCGCCGACCGACCTCAACAACGGCAAGTTCATCATCCAGCTGACCAACCCGACCGCCTGCGGCACGAACATGGTCTCGGTGCGCCAGCTCCAGATCTCGGTCACGTACAAGCAGACGGTCACGACCACCCTGCCCGATGCCAATCTGACCGACCCGAACGGCGGGTCACTGACGCCGCAGGGCTTCTGGGGCACGATCATGAGCCAGGGCGGCGAGAGCATCAACGGCGACCTCTACGCCCCGTACTACGACAACAACGGCGGCACCAAGACGAACAGCTCCTACTACAACGCTTCGAACTACTACAACTACGACGTCCAGATGCGCCCGGGCAGCTCGAACGGCCGGCTGTGGATCTACGACGCGCCGTTCTGTGCCAGCGGCAGCAATGGCCAGTACGGGACAGGCGACCGCTGGTTCAACAGCACCAACGGCATCAGCACCTTCTACGACCTGTACGACACGAAGCTGACCAACGACACCAGCGATGACACGCTCGTCTGGTCATCGGGCAACACGTTCAAGGAGACCCAGTCGTGGTCCGATCCCGACTTGAGCGGTTCGGGCGGTAGCTCGTGCTCCAAGACCACCACGAGCGGGAGCGGGCCAGCCGGGACGGACGGGCTGGGCACCCAGTGCAATGCCAGCGCCACGAGCGGCCTCGATTGCCACCTGCGCTGGTATCAGCTACCGGTCACGCTCACCGGCGGCACGCTCTACCGCCTGCACGTCTCCACGACCGATCCCAACAGCCCGACCGACCAGCTGAACTCGGACGGCCACAACAGCTTCACCCTGTGGGCCACCGCGGCGGGGACCGCACCGCGCGTCTACGGCGTGGGCGCGATGGAGACCTTCGAGCCGCTGCCCGGTGGCGGGGCCTCGATCTTCTACCTGGCGCAGATCGGGGCCGAACACGCCGGGAAGACGATGGAGATCAAGCTGTGGGACCCGGGCGACACGAACCCGCTGCCCGCCAGCCTGAGCATCCTTGCCCCGACGACGAGCGGCTACACGGCGACGACGTTCTCCTGGAGTGCCCAGAAACTCAACTCCCAGGGGCAGTCGTGCACCTCGTCGGGCAGCGGCGTGACGTCGGTGACGACCAATGTGGGCGCCACGACCGGCACGTTCAACGGCTGCATGCTGACGATCACCGTGCCGTTGCCCACGAACTACGCGGCCCCCACGCCGCCGGGTGAGACCAATGGCGGTGGCTGGTGGAAGATCGAGTACGACATGGGCGGGAGCTCCTCGACCAACGCGTACGACCTGACGACCTGGCAGGTCGACCTGCTCGGCAACCCGGTCCACCTCGTGGTGCCGTAGGCTCAGGCTCACTGGCCACGCGAGGCGCCGCCACCCACGCCAGGCTGATGCGACCGGGCCCTCCCGGTCGCATCGTCATGTGCGCCCCCGGTCGGCCCCGTTGCGTCTCTGCCACGGCATGTGCGACCGGGGACCCGAACGGTGCCCGGACGCACCGAAATGGGCCCCTTTCGACCAGTACGAAAGGTGTATCTCAAGGCGGCCATAGGTACTCTTCAAGGGCACTCATCCGTCGCCCTTCGAGGACACTGCATTGCCAGACTCCGCCAGCGCTGCTTCGCCTACCCCAGATTCCTCCCGGCCCGCGAGGCGCCGCCAGCGCGGCCAGGTCCTCGCCATCTTCGCGGTCGCCACGATCGTCTTCGTGGGCATCCTGGCCGTCGTCGTCGACGTGTCCTTCTACTGGGCCAGCAGCCTGAAGGTGCAGCGGGCCGCGGACGCGGCGGCTCTCGCCGGTGTGGTCTGGCTGCCCGGTGACGTGGCCCACGGCATCGCGGCCGCCAACGCCGCCGCGGCTGAGAACGGGTTCCCGGATGGCGGCACCATCGATGTGACCCCGAACCAGGACTCCCAGGTCGTCTCGAACGGCAACCCGCGCCAGATGGATGTCACGATCACCGCGCCGGTCAACACGTTCTTCATGCGCATGTTCGGGATCACCAAGATCCAGGCGACGCGCACGTCCAAGGCGGTCTACGTCCTGCCGGTGCCGATGGGCAGCCCGCTCAACTACTACGGGGACTTCGGGCCGATCTATCGGACGGGCAATCAGACGATCACGACGAACGACGACACCGGGGGGGTCGCGCCGACGAAGAACGCCTCCGGAAACCTCAACCAGTGGACCAACGGCTCGCGAGGCTTCTCCCCAGATGGGCAGTTCGCGACGAGCACCTCGAGCGGGAACGATGAGGGTTACTACGACTACAACTACACGTTCCCCAACAACACCACGATCCTGGGCCTCCAGGTCGACCTGATCGCCAAGGCGAGCCGTACGGCCTGCACGATCAACGTCTCGCTGAGCCAGAACGGAGGCGGGAGTTTCACCTCGACGAAGTCGACAGGCACGCTGACGACGGCGGCGGCCGGGGCGCAGTACACCCTCGGCAGCGCCACGGACCTGTGGGGCCGGACGTGGACCAGCAGTCAGCTCAGCGGCACGAACAACACGAACTTTGTCGTCGATGTGGCCGATGCCGGCTGCACTGGGGGCACCAGCCATACGACGTCGCTCGACTCGGTGGCCGTGACGATCTACTACCAGTACACGACCACCCAGCCCATCCCCAGCGGGCAGTTGCTGACCGATCCCTACGGCAACCCGCTCGCCCCGCAGGGCTTCTGGGCCACGGCGCTGAGCCAGGGCGCCGAGTCGATCAGCGGTGACGCCTACCTGCCGTACTACGACACGGCCACATCCTCGACCAACCCGAACTACTCGACCACCTTCTACGACTACAGCGTGAGCTTCCCGGCCGGCAGCACGAACGGGGAGGTGTGGCTGTACGACCCAGCCTTCTGCGGAGGTGACCTGTCCCTGGGCACCGGCGATGGCTGGTACTCCGGCAGCGGCTCGGTGAGCACCTTCTACACGCTGTACGACACCAAGCTGACGAGCGACACGAGCGACGACACCGTCGCGGCGTCCTCAGGCAACCTCTTCAAGCACGAGCAGGCGTCCGATGACAGTGTCGGCGGCGACGGGACCGGGTCGGACTGCGCCCCGGGTCAAGTCACGGATCCGAGCAACGGGCTCTACTACCACCTGAAGTGGTGGAAGATGGCGAGTGGCCTGGTCGGCGGCAAGGTCTACCGGCTGCACATCGCCACCACAGACCCGTCGAGTGCCAGCGACCAGAGGAACACCAACGCGCGGAACGGGTTCACCATCTGGGCCAACGCCAGCGGCGGGACGCCGAGCGTCTACGGCAACGGCGCGATGGAGACCTTCGAGCCCCTTCGCGGCGGTGGGTCGGAGGTCTTCTACCTCGCCCAGATCGACAAGAACTATGCCGGCAAGACCATGGAGATCAACCTCTGGGACCCCGGGGACACCGGCAGCCTGTCGGCCAGCCTGAAGGTCCTGGCTCCCAATCCGGGCGCGTACGTCTCCGTGCCGTTCAACTGGACTGCCCACAAGGGCACGACCAACGCCAACGCCTCCAACTGCAACAGCCTGAAGGGGACGGGCGTGATGTCCGTCACCACGAACACGGGCGGCAATTCGCTCTTCAACGGCTGCTGGGTGACCATCGACATACCCCTGCCGACCAGCTACACCGCGCCTCAACCCGTGGGTGAGACCCACGGTGGAGGCTGGTGGAAGATCGAATACGACATGGGCGGCAGCTCGAGCGACAACGCCACCGACATCACGACGTGGACGGTCAGCCTCCTGGGCAACCCGGTCCACCTGGTGATCCCCTAGCCCGCCGTCCCCGATAGCGGTGCGCACGGGCGACACGGCCGTAGACATCGGTACTGGGCGCTGGTAGTACTGACGGCGTCCTAGTCGGTCCGCCTTTCGCGGGCCACCGAGCCGCTGGAGTCAGCCGTGAACCTTCGTCGCCTTCTGCCCGCCGCGGTCACTGGTGAGGCCGGTCAGGGCCTTGCCGAGTACGCCCTCATCCTGGCCCTCATCGCCATCATCGCGATCCTGGCCCTGCTCTTCCTGGGCAGTCAGATCTCCGGCATCCTGAGCAACACCGGGACGTCGATCTAGCGGGCCAGGCCGAAGACCACGTTCGACCACGTCCCCAACGCGCCAAGGGCGACCGCCAGCACGACTGGCGGCGCCCAGAAGCGCGGGTAGCGCCGCACGACGCGCGCCAGCAGGGCCAGCAGCGCGATCACCACGACGATCTTGAGGGCGGCCGGTCCGGCCGCCCCGAGCACCGTGTAGAGGAACCGCGCCAGTGGGTTCTGCTCGGCGCCGATGCCCACCCGTCCGACCGCCGGCAGGAACGTGAGCAGGTCGCACAGCTGCGCGATGGCCACGACGGCCAGCAGGTAGCGAGCGGGAGGCCGCGCCACGGTCGCCGCGCGACCGGCCAACGCCTGGGATGCCATGTCCGCATCCTGGTGCCGCCGCGCGCCGCGGTCTGTAGGACGGGCGAGGTAGCGAACCGAGGCAGAGGTACGGGTCGTCCGCGCGGCTTCAGCTGAGGCGCTCCTCCAGCCGCCGCACCTGCTCCCGCAGCTCGGCGGCCCGGGTCCGGGCGCCTTCGACCACGCTCCCCGGCGCGCGGCTGGTGAATGCCTCGTCGGCGAGGCGGGCCTGGGCTGCGGCGAGCCTCGCCCGCGTGTCGGCCAGTTCCCGCTCCACACGCGCCCGGTCACGCTCGACGTCGGCGCCGCTCCTCCGCAGGGCGGCCTCGAGCGTCCCGGCCAGGACGTGGATCGTGGCGCTCTCACCGGTCGCGGCCAGCGGACCATTGGCTATCTCCACGGGGCCAAGGCGGGTGAGGCGGCCGAAGGCCACGGCCAGACCGGCGTACGCCGCACGGACGGCCGGGTCAGGCAGCGACAGCGCGGCGGCGAGGCGCTCGGCAGGAGCGATGCCGGCTTCCGCCCGCGCGTTGCGCACGGCCCGGACCAGCTCCAGCAGGGCGCCGGTCGCGGCGGCCTGGGTCGGGTCGGCCAACGCCCGTTCGGCGGTGGCGTCGGGCCATGCGGCCACGATGAGCAGCTCGGGGTCCCCCGTCGCGTGAGGCAGGCGCTGCCAGATCGCCTCGGTCAGGAACGGCATCACCGGGTGGAGCAGGCGGAGGTAACGGTCGAGCGCCCAGACCAGGACGCGCCACGTGGCGGCCCGTTCGGCCGGTGTGGCGGCGGGGTCCGCCAGGCGCGCTTTGGCCAGCTCCAGGTATTGGTCGCAGTAGGTGCTCCAGACGGCCTCGTGGAGGACGCGCGTGGCATCACCCAGCTGGAGCGACTCGAAGGCGTGGGTGACTGCCTCGATCGTGCCCGCCAGGTCGGCCAGCAGCCAGTGCTCGGCCGGCCCGAGCGCGCCGGCGGGAGGCAACGAGAGGGTCGGATCGGCGGGGAGATCGGCCGGTCGCGCCCCCAGCACGAAGCGGGCGGCGTTCCACAGCTTGTTGCCGAAGTTGCGGGCCCCCTCCAGGCGCGTCGGGGAGAGGCGCAGATCGGCGCCCGGGGCGACCCCGTTGACCAGGGCGAAGCGGAGACTGTCGGCGCCGATGTCCTCGACCACGCCGAGGGGATCGACCACGTTGCCCTTGGTCTTGGACATCTTCTGGCCGTACGGGTCGCGCACCAGGCCGGAGAGGTAGACCGCCTCGAAGGGGGCCTGCCCGGTCAGCCACTCGCCCAGCATCATCATGCGGGCGACCCAGAAGAAGATGATGTCGTAGCCGGTCTCCATGACCGAACCGGGGTAGTAGCGCCCGAGGTCGGCCGTCGGGGCCGGCCAGCCCAGGGTGGAGAAGGGCCACAGGCCGCTGCTGAACCACGTGTCGAAGATGTCGGGGTCCTGCTCCAGCTGCGCCGCCGGCCGGCCGCACACGGCGCAGGCGGCCGGGCCCTCGGCGAGCTCGGACACGGTCACGTGGCCGTCCTGGCAGTACCACGCCGGGATGCGGTGACCCCACCACAGCTGCCGGCTCAGGTTCCAGTCGTGGATCTGCTCCAGCCAGCCAAAGAAGACCTTCTCGAAGCGTCGCGGCACGATCCGCGTTCGCGCGTCGCGCACGGCCGCCAGGGCCTTCGCTGCGAGGGGCTCCATGCGCATGAACCACTGCGTCTTGAGCCGCGGCTCGATGACGTCGTCGCTGCGCTGGCAGCGCCCCACGACCATCTCGTGCGGCGCGGTGCCCACCAGGTCGCCGCGCGCCTCCAGGTCGGCCACGATGCGGCGACGCGCCTCGAGCCGGTCCAGCCCCTCATAGGCGCCGGGGAAGCTGACGCGCGCGGCATCGTCGAGGACCGTGATCCGGGGCAGGTCGTGGCGGGCGCCGATCTCCAGGTCCGTCTGGTCATGGGCCGGCGTGACCTTGACGGCGCCCGTGCCGAAGCCGCGGTCGACTGCGTCGTCGGCGATGACCGGCACGTCGCGCTCGGCGAAGGGGATGCGCACGAGGCGCCCCACGAGTGACGCGTAGCGGTCGTCGGCCGGGTGCACGGCGACCGCTGTGTCACCCAGGAGCGTCTCCGGCCGCGTCGTGGCGACGGCGATCGCCGCGTCCGGGTCGGGCAGGCCGTCCGGCCCCGCCAGGTGGTAGCGGATGGTCCACAGCGTGCCGGTCTCGGGGGTGGCGATGACCTCCAGGTCGGACACGCTCGTGCGGCACCCGGGGCACCAGTTGACGAGCGCCTCCGTGCGGTAGGCCAGGCCGTCATCGAAGAGCCGCTTGAAGGCGGTCCGCACGGCCTGCGCCGATCCGTCGTCCATCGTGAAGCGCTCGCGGCCCCAGTCCAGGGAGCCGCCGACCCGCTCCAGCTGGCCGCGCATGATGGGCCGGGTGGTGGCCACGAAGGCACGCATGCGGTCCAGGTAGGCCTCGCGGCCCAGCGACGCGCGACTCTGGCCCTCCTTGGCCAGGATGCGGTCAAGGACCACCTGGGCGGCGATGGAGGCGTGATCCATGCCCGGCAGCCACAGCGTCGGGCGGCCGCTCATGCGGGCGTGGCGGGTGAGCGCGTCCTCCACGGCCGTCCGTTGGGCGTGGCCCAGGTGCAGCGCCCCCGTCACGTTGGGCGGCGGCTGGATGATGACGAAGGGCGGCTTGGCCGGGTCGGCCCGGCTGCCCATGCCGTCGGGGGCGAAGACGTCCGCCGCCAGCCACCGCTCGTAGATCGCGGTCTCCACCGTCGACGGGTCGTAGGTCTTGGGCATGTCGGTCATGGCCGGTCGCTCCCGGATAACGAAACGCCCCGCTCGTCCAGCGGACGAACGGGGTCGTGGTACCACCTGCTGGTGCGGCCTCCCGACGCGGTCCGGTCATCCCGGTCCGCCCGACGCCGGTCGCCGGGGGCCCTCGCGGCGCGCTATCGGGCGCCACCCGCACGGCTCGCGAGCGACCTTCGCGCTTCCCTGCCGCCGCGGGCTTGCAGCCGATGGCCCACGGTCTCTGGACGGCCGTCCGAAGCGCTACTCCTCTCGGTCAGCGCCGTGAAGGGCGCGAGTGTAGCACGGGCCCCGGCCCGCTCAGGCCGCGTCGCGCTGGCGGCGGGCCTCGTAGAAGAGCACGGCTGCCGCGGCGGCCACCGACAGGCTGTCGGCCAGGCCGGCCATCGGCAGATGCACCGGGATGAGCGACGGGGCGCTCCAGCGCTCGGTCAGGCCGGCCGCCTCGCTGCCCAGCACGATCGCCGTCCCGGCCCGGTAGTCCACGTCGGTGTAACGCCGTGAGGCGTCGACGCGGGCCACCACGACGGCGAGTCCGAGGTCACGCAGCCAGACCTGGACCTCGTCGGCGGCCGCCGCGACGACTGGCACGCTGAAGATGCAGCCCAGGCTGGCGCGGATCGTGTTGGGGTTGTAGAGGTCGGTGCCCGGATCGGCCAGCACGACGCCATCGAGGCCCGCCGCGTCCGCGGTGCGCAGGATGGCCCCCACATTGCCGGGCTTCTGCACCCCCTCAAGGACCGCGACGAGCGGCGGCGTCCCCAGGTGGAGGTCGCCAAGGGCCAGGTGCCGGGGTCGCACCACGGCCACGATGCCGTCGCTGCGGTCCCCGTAGGCGAGCCGCGCATGAGCCTGCGGCCCCACATCCAGCCGCACGTCGCGGCCCTGCCGCGCGCGGGCCTCCAGCGCCTCGAGCAGGGCGGCCCCGTCCGGCCCGTGGACCAGCGAGCGGCAGACGAAGACCGTCTCCACCTCCACGCCCGCCTGCATCGCCCGCCATGTCTCGCGTGCGCCATCCACGAGCGTCAGGCTGGTCTCGTCGCGCCGGCGCCGGTCGCGCAGGGCGTGCGCCGCAGCGACGCGTGGGTTGCGGGCAGAGGTGATGGGCTCGTCGGTCACGGTCGCGCCACGACCATCGTGCCGGCCTCCAGGGCGCGGCCGTCGGCCGTGACCAGGCGCAGCGGCGTGACTTCGACGCGCCCGCGCGGCGCGCCGCCCCAGGCACCTCGCATCATGTCCGCGAGGTCGCCCGCCGCCAGCGCCGTCGAGTGGCTCGTGAGGATCAGCATCGGTGGCGTCGCGCCATCGCCGAGCTCGCGGCACGAGGCCAGCAGGGCCGGCAGGTCCGCCGCCAGGTGCCAGCGGTGCGCGCCCGTGCCGTGACCGTATGCCGGCGGGTCGGCGACCACGATGTCGTAGGTGCGACCCCGGCGCGCCTCACGGGCAGCGAACGCCGCCGCGTCGTCGATGATCCAGCGGACGGGTGCTGCGGTGAGGTCCGAGAGCGCCGCATCGCGGCGAGCCCACGTGACGGCCGTCCGCGCGGCGTCGACGTGCGTGACGGCGGCGCCGGCGCTCGCCGCGGCCAGGGTCGTGCCGCCGGTGTGGGCGAAGAGGTTCAGCACACGCCCGCGACCGGATGCCACGGCGGCGGCCACGACCGCCCACACCGCGGCGTGCTCCGGGTAGCAGCCGACCTCGCCCGAGGTGGTCGGGCGCAGTTCCAGGCGGAAGGCGCCCGCGTCGATCGTCCACGGGGCGAACGCGCCGGGCACCGAGACCCAGCGGCCGCGCGGTCCGTCCCGTTCGAAGCGCAGGTCCGCGCCCGTCCAGCTCGCCGGGTCGTGGGGCGACAGGCGCTCGGCAGCCACAGCCGGCCGATCGACGACGCGCGCCCCGAACCGCTCCAGGCGACGGCCGCCGCCAAGGTCCAGGAGTTCGTGATCGAGGGCCAACGTGGCGCGCCCGGCTGCCCGGTCGGGCGCGCGCGGCTCAGGCCGTGGCGTCGTTGCGGAGGAGCGCGGGATGGTTGGTCTCGTCGACGCCCTGGTCCACGTCTGCCTTGGTCAGCAGCAAGGGGGCGCGTCCGTGGCGGATCGTCTCCTCGGTGATGATGCATTTGCGCACGTCGGTGCGCTCCGGGATCTCATACATCACGTCGAGCAGGGCCTCCTCGACGATCGAGCGCAGGGCACGGGCTCCGGTGCGACGGCCCAGGGCCAGCTCCGCGGCGGCATCGAGCGCGCCGCGGGTGAACACGAGCTCCACCTTGTCCAGCGACAGGAACTTGGTGAACTGCCGCGCCACGGCGTTGCGCGGCTCGGTCAGGATCCGCACCAGGTCGTCCTGGGTCAGCGGGTTGAGCGTCACGATGACCGGCAGCCGGCCCACGAACTCGGGGATCAGGCCGAACTTGAGGAGGTCCTCCGGCATGAGCTGCTCGAGCACCTTCTCCCGCTGGGCCCGATCGAGGTGGGCCTCCGAGCCGAAGCCGATCGACCGCCGGCCGACCCGCTCCTCGACGATGCGCTCGAGGCCCTCGAAGGCGCCGCCGCAGATGAAGAGCACGTTGGTCGTGTCGATCTGGATGAAGTCCTGGTGGGGATGCTTGCGGCCGCCCTGCGGCGGCACGTTGGCGATCGTGCCCTCCAGGATCTTGAGGAGCGCCTGCTGGACGCCCTCCCCCGACACGTCCCGGGTGATCGAGGGGTTGTCGGCCTTGCGGGCGATCTTGTCGATCTCGTCGATGTAGATGATCCCGCGCTGGGCCCGGGCGACGTCGAAGTCGGCCGCCTGGATGAGCCGCAGGAGGATGTTCTCCACGTCCTCACCGACGTAGCCGGCCTCCGTCAGCGAGGTCGCGTCGGCGATGCAGAACGGCACGTCGAGCACGCGGGCGAGGGTCTGGGCCAGCAGCGTCTTGCCCGAGCCGGTGGGCCCGACCAGCATGACGTTCGACTTCTGCAGTTCGACGTCATCCACCTGGTGGCCGGCGTTGACCCGCTTGTAGTGGTTGTAGACGGCGACCGAGAGGACGCGCTTGGCCCGCTCCTGGCTGATGACGTACTCGTCAAGGGCCGACTTGATGTGCGTCGGGTTGGGCAGCTTGGCGACCTGCGGCTTGGCGCGGGGCGCCTCCAGCATCTCCTCTTCGATGATCTCCTGGCAGAGGTTGATGCACTCGTCGCAGATGT
>CAZFGT010000009.1:0-62009 GCA_964518505.1 uncultured Anaerolineaceae bacterium
AAGGCCGCCTCCGCGGCGAAGGCCGCTGCGGCGCCCAAGGCGGCTCGTGCGGCCAAGCCGGCCCCGTCGGCCAAGGCCGCCCCCGCCCCGAAGTCAGCCCCCGCGGCCAAGGCCACCCGGCCTCGCCGGCCGCCCGCCGATCCCGCTTCAGCCGAGGAGTAACGGGCGGTGCTCGACGCCCTGATCAACGCCCTGCGTGCGCCGGACATCCGGCGGCGCATCCTCTTCGTCCTGGTCCTGCTGGTCGTCTTCCGATTCCTGGCCCACATCCCGGTGCCGGGCGTCAACCAGAACGCCCTGGCCAACGTCCTCCAGGGCAACGACTTCCTGCAGCTGCTGAATCTCTTCTCGGGCGGCGGCTTCAGCAACTTCTCGCTGGTCGCCCTGGGCGTGAACCCCTACATCAACGCCTCGATCATCATGCAGCTGATGCAGGGCGTCGTGCCGCGCCTGCAGGCCCTCTCCCGCGAGGGCGAGTACGGCCGTACCAAGCTCAACCAGTACACCCGCTACCTGGCCGTGCCGATGGCCCTCATCCAGGCCTACGGCTACCTCGCCATCCTGTCCAACAACACGATCTCCGGCGGCACGCCCGTCATCGCCTCGTTCAACCTGGCCAGCCTGCTGACCATCACCCAGATCATCACCCTCACGGCCGGCACGATCTTCACGATGTGGCTGGGCGAGCTCATCACCGAGCGCGGCA
This sequence comes from uncultured Anaerolineaceae bacterium, assembly GCA_964518505.1. Classification (GTDB taxonomy): domain Bacteria; phylum Chloroflexota; class Limnocylindria; order Limnocylindrales; family CSP1-4; genus DASPUH01. The sequence goes on from CAZFGT010000009.1 coordinate 707, forward strand.
TCGGCAACGGCATCAGCTTCATCATCTTCGCCGGCATCGTCAGCCGCATCCCGCAGGGCATCGAGGCCTTCCTGGCCTCGCCCGACTTCGCCCTTGGCACCGTCTTCGTGATCTTCGCCATCTTCGCCGTCTTCGCCGTCGTGTACATGCAGGAGGGCCAGCGGCGCATCCCGGTCCAGTACGCCAGCCGCGTGCGCGGCCGGCGCATGTACCAGGGCGGCTCCACGTTCCTGCCCCTGCGCGTCAACCAGGCCGGCGTCATCCCCATCATCTTCGCCATCAGCATCCTGTTGCTGCCGAGCCAGCTGGCGACCTACTTCTCCAATTCCAGCAACGGCGTGGTCAAGGATGTCTCGCTGGGCCTCCTGAGCTGGCTTGATCCGCACAGCTGGCTCTATGCCGGTCTGTACTTCCTGCTCACGGTCGGCTTCACCTACTTCTACACCGCCTTCACCTTCAAGCCGGATGAGACGGCCGATCAGCTGCGCAAGAACGGCGGCTTCATCCCCGGCATCCGACCGGGCAGCCCCACGCGCGACTATCTGGCGCGGGTGGTCGTGCGCATCAGCCTGGCCGGGGCCCTCTTCCTGGGCAGCATCGCCGTGCTGCCGACGCTGATCTCCAACCTCGCCTCGGGCTCGGTCCTCTCCAACCTGGGCCTGGGCGGCACCGCCCTGCTCATCGTGGTCTCCGTCGTGGTGGAGACGATGAAGCAGCTGGAGGCGCAGCTGATGATGCGCAACTACGAGGGCTTCATCCGGTGATCTTCGTCATGGTCGGCGCACCCGGCGCGGGCAAGGGCACGCAGGCGCAGATCCTGGCCTCCCGCCTGGGGATCCCCCATGTCGCCTCCGGCGAGCTCTTCCGCGCCGCCGTGCGCAGTGGCTCGGACCTGGGCCGCACCGTGGCGGGCTACCTGCAGCAGGGCACGCTGGTGCCCGACAAGGTGGCCATCGCCGTCATCCTGGAGCGCCTCCACGAGAGTGACGCGGCGGGCGGCGCGATCCTGGACGGCTTCCCCCGCACGCGGCCCCAGGCCGAGGCACTCGACGTGGCGCTCGGCCGCATGGGCAAGCGGGTGGCCCAGGCGCTCTACGTGGGGGTGCGCGAGGCGGAGCTCCGGCGGCGCCTCTCGGGGCGCTGGCTGTGCCGCGCCAATGATCACATCTACCACGTCATCGATCGCCCGCCCCGCCGTCCGGGCATCTGCGACATCGATGGCTCGGAGCTCTATCAGCGGCCCGACGACCGGCCCGAGACGGTCCAGGCGCGGCTGGCCACGCAGCTGCCCCCGATGTACGAGGTCATCGACTACTACACCGAGCGCGGCGTCCTCACCGCGGTCGACGGTGAAGGGCCGGTGGCCGACGTGAGCGACTCGCTGCTGCGGGCCGTGGCCCAGCCGATCCGCTGAGATGACCGTGCTCGAGCGCCGGGTGACCCTGAAGAGCCAGCGCCAGATCGAGCAGATGGCTGTCGCCGGCCGGCTCGTGGCCGATGTCCTGGACCGCCTTGGCGAGATGCTCGCCCCAGGCGTCACCACGCTCGAGCTGGACGACGTCGCCCAGGCCCTCATCCGCGAGCGCGGCGGCGTGCCCTCCTTCATCGGCGTGCCCGGGCCGCGCAGCAGCTACCGCCACGCCCTCTGCGTCTCGATCGACGAGCAGATCGTCCACGGCATCCCCGGCAAGCGGCGTCTGGCGGCCGGCCAGATCGTCTCCATCGACGCTGGCGCCATCGTCGATGGCTGGCACGGCGACAGCGCCCGCACGTGGGTCATCGGCGTGGTGCCGCCCGCCGCGCGCACCCTGGTGGCCGCCACGCGCGAGGCCCTGCTGGCCGGAATCGCGGCGGCGCAGCCGGGCAACCACATGGGCGACATCTCGGCCGCGGTGGAGGACGTCGCCCTGAAGCACGGCTACGGCATCGTGCGCACGCACGTGGGCCACGGTATCGGCACGGAGATGCATGAGGCGCCGCAGGTGGAGAACTACCGTACCGGCCGGCCGGGGCGGCGCCTGGAGCCCGGCCTGTGCCTGGCCATCGAGCCCATGTTCACGATGGGGTCGGGCGACACACGGCTGCTCGACGACGGCTGGACGATCGTGGCCGCCGACGGCAGCCTGGCCGCCCACTGGGAGCACTCGATCGCCATCACGGAGGATGGGCCGCGCATCCTGACCACCAATGTAGCAGCAGGGGAGTCCTTGCCCGAGAGCACCATCACCTGATACAATCGCCGTTCGTGCGTCGGGGCTTGCCCCGGCATGGACGTGATGCCCATGCGGCCGGCCGCCAGCCGGACGGCCGGGCCCCCCACCCCCATCCAGCACCGTATCGAGGAGCCTGCTGCCGCCTGTGGCCAAGAAGGACGCCATCGAGGTCGAGGGCACGGTCGTGGAACCATTGCCCAACGCCATGTTCGCCATCGAACTGGAGAACGGCCACCGCGTCCTGGCGCATATCAGCGGCAAGCTCCGCATGAATTTCATCCGCATCCTGCCGGGCGACCGGGTCCGCGTCGAACTCTCGCCGTACGACCTCTCGCGGGGCCGGATCACGTACCGCTTGAAGTAGGAAGAAACGTGAAGGTCCGAGCGTCCGTCAAGGCGCGCTGCGAGCGCTGCAAGATCATCCGCCGCCACGGCACCGTGATGGTCATCTGCAGCAACCCCAAGCACAAGCAGCGCCAGGGTTAGGAGGGCGAGTTGGCACGCATCGCCGGCATCGACATCCCCCGCGAGAAGCGGATCGAGATCGCCCTGACCTACATCTACGGCCTCGGCCTGCCGACCAGCCAGAAGATCCTCGTCCAGGCCAACGTCAACCCCGACACGCGCGTCCGTGACCTGACCGACGAGCAGGTCGGCCGGCTGCGCGAGATCATCGACCGCCGCTACAAGGTGGAAGGCGACCTGCGTCGCGAGGTGGCCCTCAACATCAAGCGACTCCAGGAGATCGGCTCGTACCGCGGTCTCCGCCACCGCCGCAACCTGCCTGCCCGTGGGCAGCGCACCAAGACCAATGCCCGCCAGCGCCGAGGTCCCAAGAAGACCGTCGGCGTGCGGCGCAAGAAGTAGGAGCAGCGCCCCAGCATGGCCGAACGCAAGCGCGTCACGAAGACGCGGCGCCGGGAGAAGAAGAACGTGCCGTTCGGCCACGTTCACGTCCAGGCCACCTTCAACAACACGATCATCACCATCACCGACCCCAGCGGGGGCACGGTGGCCTGGGGCAGCGCCGGCATCGCCGGCTTCAAGGGCTCGCGCAAGAGCACGCCCTACGCCGCCGCCCTGTCGGCCGAGGGTGCCGCGCGCAAGGCGCTCGAGCACGGCATGCGCCAGGTGGAGGTCTTCGTGAAGGGCCCCGGCGCCGGCCGCGAGCAGGCCATCCGCTCGCTCCAGGCGGCCGGCCTGGAGGTCACCGCGATCACCGACGTGACGCCCATCCCGCACAACGGCTGCCGCCCGCCCAAGCGGCGCCGGGTCTAGCGCCATGGCTCGCTACACCGGCCCGGTCTGCCGCCTCTGCCGCCGCGAAGGGGGCAAGCTCTACCTCAAGGGCGCCCGCTGCTACACCAAGAAGTGCGCCATCGAGCGCCGCCCGTCACCGCCCGGCCAGCACGGCGTGCGCCGCCGCAAGGTCTCCGACTACGGCGTCCAGCTGCGCGAGAAGCAGAAGGTCCGCCGCGTCTACAACGTCCTGGAGCGCCAGTTCCACGGCTACTTCGAGCAGGCCGAGTCGCGCCCCGGCGTGACCGGGGAGAACCTCCTGCGGCTGCTCGAGACGCGCCTCGACAACGTCGTCTTCCGCATGGGCTTCGCCACCAGCCGGGCCCAGGCGCGCCAGTACGTGGGCCACCGCCACTTCGCCGTGAACGGCCGGGCCACGACCATCCCGTCGTACCAGGTGCGGCCCGGCGACCGCGTCGAGGTGCGCGAGCGGAGCCGCACCAACGGCCCCTTCAAGCAGGCCCGCGAGACCCTGCGCGGCGCGCAGGTGCCGGACTGGCTGACCGTCGACCCAGAAAAGCTGGCCGGCACCGTGACCGGCGAGCCCCGGCGTGACCAGATGCCGCTCGAACTCAACGAGCAGCTCGTGGTCGAGTACTACTCGAGGTAGGCCAGACCCCATGATCGAACTGGAGAACCCGCAGGTCGCGTCCGTCGAGGAGCTCGGCGCCTGGTACGCCAAGTACGAGGCCAGCCCCCTCCCGGCCGGCTACGGCGTGACCCTGGGCAACGCGCTCCGGCGCGTCCTGCTGTCGTCCCTGGAGGGTGCCGCCGTCACCTCCATCCAGGTGCGCGACGTGTACCACGAATTCGCCAGCATCCCCGGCGTCAAGGAGGACCTCACCCAGATCGTCCTCAACGTCAAGAAGCTGCGCCTCAAGTGCTACGCCCCCCACCCGGTGCAGCTCAAGCTGGTCAAGGCCGGCGCCGGCCCGGTCACGGCGGCCGACATCAGCGAAAACGCCGACGTCGAGATCGTCAACCCGGAGCTGCCGCTCCTGACCCTCGACTCCGACGACGTGACCCTGGAGATGGACCTCACCGTCGAGCGCGGCGTGGGCTACCTCGCCGCCGAGCGGGCCGAGCCGCTGCCCATCGGGGTCATCCCCGTCGACGCCATCTTCACGCCTGTGCGCAAGGTCAACTACACGGTCGAGAACACGCGCGTCGGCCAGATGACCAACTTCGACCGCCTGACCATCGAGGTCGAGACGGACGGCACGCTCTCGCCGGAGGAGGCCCTCTCCCGCGCCGCCGAGCTCCTCGTCGGCCAGTTCAGCCTCTTCACCCGTGCCGGCAAGGCCCTGCCGGCCGGCGAGCACCCCGGCGCCAGCGGGCCGCAGCTCTCCCAGAACATGCTCGACATGCCCATCGAGGACCTGGACCTGCCCATGCGGGCCTACAACTCGCTCAAGCGCAACAACATCGTCAAGGTCGGCCAGCTCCTGCAGCTGTCCGATGACGACCTCCTGCGCATGCGCAACTTCGGGCGCAAGTCGCTCGACGAGATGAAGGAGCGCCTCGTGATGCGCGGCTTCATCACGCCCGAGGAGGCCGGCCTCAAGTCGTCGCTCGACGACGACCTGCTGGGCCTCGACGAGGACGGCCTGGAGGACGGCGGGGAAGAGCCATTCGAAGGCGAGGAAGCCTGAGCCATGGCCAACCAGATCGACGGGCGCAAGCTGGGCCGCAAGCACGGCCCGCGCATGGCGCTGTACCGCAACCTGACCGTGGCCGTGCTGCGCTACGAGCAGGTCAAGACCACCGAGGCCAAGGCCAAGGAGGTGCGCGGCATCGTCGAGCGGATCATCACCCTGGCCAAGGAAGGCACGCTCAGCGCCCGGCGCCGCGTCGTGGCCCAGCTGCCCGAGGAGCCGCTCGTGGTGGACAAGCTGTTCACCGAGATCGCGCCCCGCTACGCCGACCGCACCTCCGGCTACACGCGCCTCGTGCGCGTGGGGCAGCGCGTCGGTGACGCCGCCCCGATCGTCCAGATCGAGCTCGTCTAGCACGGGCTCGGCCATGCCCGCCCGAGAGGGCGGCCTCGTGCGGTTCGCCGCACGGGTCGAATACGACGGCACGGACTTCGCCGGCTTCCAGTTCCAACCAGGACGCCGGACGGTCCAGGGAGCGCTCGAAGCGGCGCTGACGACGGTCTCCGGCGATGGTCGGGTCCGCGTCTCCGCCGCTGGCCGCACGGATGCCGGTGTCCACGCCACGGGTCAGGTCATCGCCTTCACCGTGCGGGACATGGCGGACGAGCGACTGGCTCGCAGTCTCGATACGCTCCTGCCGGCGGACGTCGGCCTGCGCGCGCTGTGGCGCGTGGAGGCCGGGTGGCAGCCCCGACGGGCGGCCCGGTACCGAGCGTACCGGTACACCGTCTGGAACGGGCCGCGCAGCCCGCTCCACGAGCGCACGGCGCTCGGGGTGCGACGGCCACTGGACACGGCCGCGATGGCCGAAGCCGCGCAGGTCCTGGAGGGCCGGCACGACTTCACCGCTTTCGGGACCGCCCATCGACAACCGATCCGGACCCTCCATCGGGTCCGGGTCCGCAGAGAGGGTCGCCGCATCACGATCGACGTGATCGGAGACGCCTTCCTGCGCCAGATGGTCCGCAGCCTGGCGGCTGCCCTCATCCGCGTCGGACGCGGCGAGGCGACCGCCGACGACGTCCGGCTCGCGCTGGAGTCACGGCCCCGGGCCTTCGAGGGCGCAGTCGCCCCACCGCACGGGTTGTGCCTGCGGCGCGTCGGCCTTGGCCGACCGACAAGGACAGGAACGGAAGATGTTGACGACCAAGACGTATAGCCCCAGCGCCAGCGAGATCGAGCGTCGCTGGTTCGTCGTGGACGCCAGCGGGCAGACCCTCGGGCGCCTCGCCACGCGCATCGCCGTGATCCTCGAGGGCAAGCACAAGCCGACCTTCGTGACCCACATGGACAGCGGTGACCACGTGGTGGTCATCAACGCCGCCCAGATCAAGGTCACCAGCGACAAGCTGACCAGCAAGCTCTACACGCGCCACAGCGGCTATCCGCACGGCCTGCGCCAGGAGACTCTGGGTGAGCTGCTGGCGCGGCGGCCGGAGGAAGTCATCCGCCGCGCGGTCAAAGGCATGCTGCCCCGCAACCGCCTTGGCGCACAGCAGTTGCGCAAGCTGAAGATCTACGCCGGCGCCGAGCATCCGCACCAGGCGCAGCAACCCGAACCGCTGGCCTGAGGAGACCGTCATCCCGATGACCACCGCCGCCTTCTTCTATGGCACAGGGCGCCGCAAGACGAGCATCGCCCGCGTCCGCCTCATGAGCGGTGAGGGTGAGGTCGTCGTCAACGGCCGCTCGCTGGACGAGCACTTCGGCAACGCCATCGACATGGCCGACCTGATGCTGCCGTTCCGCGTGACCGGCACCGAGGGGCGCTACAACGCCATGGTCAAGGTCGAGGGCGGCGGCTACCAGGGCCAGGCTGGCGCCATCCGCCACGGCATCGCCCGCGCGCTCCTGCAGTCCGATCCGGAGAGCCTCCGCCTGCCCCTCCGCCAGGCCGGCCTCCTGACGCGCGACCCGCGCATGAAGGAGCGCAAGAAGTACGGCCTCAAGCGAGCCCGGAAGGCGCCGCAGTACACCAAGCGGTAACGCCGCGGGCCCCGGCCCGCTCGCGCAGGGGGCCAGGGCCGCCCGAACGCCACCTTCGTCCGTCGCCATCGGGCGTTCCCGCGACGCGGCCCTTGCATGCGGTGATGCATCGGGCGCCTCAACCCGGCTCCAGGCGACTCGGTGGGCATCACACGCAACCGCTGACGGCGGAGCCCGATCGTGTGGGAAGGTCGCCCGCCGGATGCGTCGTGGCGTGCAAGGATCGCGGGCCCGGTCGTGCGCGCGCAGGGGGGCCGCGGCCGGCGCCCGCCGACGGGGCACGAACGGCGGGCAGGAGCGGACCGTGGTACCACGGACCGGGGCGGTGGGCCCGTCGTAGGCTGCGCGGGTCACCAAGGACGGAGCATGCCTGACCCTATCCTCGAGCAGTACAAGGAAGAACTGCGGGCGGGCCACGTGGCCGCCATGAAGGGCCAGCTCGAAGCCGCGCTGGGCCACTATCAGCGCGCCGCCGAACTGGCCGAGGGCCGGGCCATGCCCCAGACCAGCATGGGCCAGGTCCTGCTGCGCATGGGGCGCGTCGACGAGGCCCTGGCCGCCTTCTCCAAGGCGCTCGGCCGAGCCCCGCACGACGAGGCCGCCATCACCGGTCGGATCGAGGCCCTCATCGCCGCCGGCCGCGGTCTCGAGGCGGCCGAGATGCTGGAGCGCCTGGCCGAGGTGCAGGCCGCCAGCGATCGCGAACCGGAGGCCCTGGCCTCGCTCGAGCGGGCCCTCAGCCTGACCGTCACCCGCCGCCGCGAGAAGCGCGCGGCCGAGCTGGCGACGCGCCTCGGGGTGGCCCGCGTAGCGGCGCCCGCCGAGACCTCCACGACGGTCACGCCGGCCGCCGAAGAGCCGCCGGCCGACGCCGCCGACCCGGGCCCCGCGGCTGCCCCAGAGCCGATGCCGTTCGACGAATCCCAGGTGGCGGCCATCCGCGCCACGCCCGCACCGAAGCCGGGCGGCCCGCCGGACCTCCTGACCGCGCCGGATCCGGAGGCGTTCTTCGACGAGGCGGAGCAGGCGCGCGAGGCGGGCCAGACGCGCGAGGCCCTGGCCCTGTACGTGCTGGCCAGCGACGCCTACGCCCGTGCCGGCGCCCGGGAAGCAGCCCTCGAGGTGTGCCAGCGGGCCCTGGCCATCAGCCCGGAGGCGCCGTCGGTCCACCTTGCGCTGGTGCGGCTGTACCTGGGGCGCGGCTGGCGCGAGCGGGCCATCGAGAAGCTGACGCTCCTGGACCGCCTCCTGGCCCTGGGTCCGGCCAGCGGGGCGCGGCGCCAGATCGCCACCCTCGCCGCGGCACACGCCAACGGTGACCCGCGGCTGCTGGCCCTGGCCAGCTCGGTCGCCATCGCCGCGCCCGTCGCCACCGCGGGCGATGCCCCCTCGGCTAACGGGGAGGCCGCAGCGGCCGCCTCCTGACCAGCCGGTCGGCGGGAAGGCCACTGCTACAATCGACCCACGATGATCGAACAGCTCCGCGGGCTGTTGTCCAGCCTCGAGATCCAGCCGATCACGATCGTCGACGTCGGCCTCACGGCGCTGCTCATCTACGGCGCCTTCAGCCTCATCCGGGGCACCCGTGCGGTGCGTCTGGTGATCGGCGTCATGGTCCTGTATGGCGTGTACGTGGCCGCCCAGTTCTTCGGGCTGCAGCTCCTCTCCCAGGTGCTCCAGGCGGGCGCCTTCGTCGGCCTGGTCGGGGTCGTCGTCGTCTTCCAGCCCGAGCTGCGCCGGGCCCTCGAGCGGATCGGGCGCGTCGGCTCCCTTGGCTGGCTCTTCAGCCCCACGCCCGGCGGGGCCATCGAGCGGGTGGCCGCCGACCTGGCCCGCGCCGCTGCGGCCCTGGCCGCCCAGCGCCACGGGGCGCTCATCATCATCGAGCGCGAGACGGGCCTGGGCGACACGGCCGAGTCGGGCGTCATGCTCCACGCGGACCTCTCGCCGGAACTCCTCACCACGCTCTTCATGCCCCGCAGCGCCCTCCACGACGGGGCCGTCATCGTGCGCGGCGACCGCATCGTGGCCGCTGGCGTGATCCTGGATCTGGCCGAGCTGGCCCCCCACTCGGAGCGCCTTGGGACACGCCACCGGGCAGCCGCCAGCATCACCGAACAGACCGACGCCCTGGCCATCGTGGTCAGCGAGGAGACCGGCGCCATCGCCCTCGCCGAACGCGGTCGCTTCACGCGCCAGCTGGACGAGGAGCGCCTGCGCGTGGCGCTCGCCGCGCTCCTTCGGCCGGGGGGCGCGCGGGCGCGCGACGCGCTGAACCTGCCCGCCTCGCGCCGCAGCGTCCATCCCGTGCGGCCCCACCTCCGCCGCCGGGCCACCCCGCGGCCCGCCGCGGCCCCCGCCACGCCGGCCACGCCGGTCGCCCCCGCCGCGTCGGGCGCCGAGCGACGGTAGGTGTCGCGCGCCGTCGCCTTCCTCGTCCGTAACTGGCCCCTGAAGCTCGGGGCGGTCGGCCTGGCGACCGTGCTGTACGCCGGCCTGGTGGTCTCGCAGAACGCCCAGACGTGGTCCGGCCAGGTGCCCATCCAGCCGCTCGGCCAGCCCAGTGGGGTCTTCCTGCTCGATAACCCCGGCGCCGTCACGTTCATCCGCCTCTACGCGCCGCCCGACCTGGCCAGCCAGCTGAGCAACCAGGACTTCAGCGCGACCATCGACCTGTCGGGCATCCAGGCGTCGGCCAACAGCGCGCCGACGACCGTGCCGGTGCAGCTGACGGCCCTGGACGACCGCATCCAGATCCTGGACTTCCGGCCACGCCAGGTGCCGGTGCGCCTGGATCCCATCGTCAGCAAGGACGTGCCCGTCACGGTCGACCACGGCGTGATCCCGGCAGGCCTCCAGCTGGGCGACCAGCTCATCACCCCGGCGACGGTCACCGTCCGCGGCGGCAGCACGCTCGTGGCGCAGGTCACCCACGCCGTCGCGTCGGTCATCGTGGACCCCAACGGCATCAACGTCGATTCCGACGTCGACATCAAGCCGGAGGACGATCGGGGCGATGCCATCGAGCCGGTGAACGTGACGCCGGACCACGTCCATGTCCACATCGATGTGACCCCCGCGGCCTCGAGCCGTAGCGTGCCGGTGACGCCGGTCCTGAGTGGCACACCACCCGCCGGCTACCAGGTCGCCAGCGTGCAGGTCGCACCCGCCGTGGTGACGGTGACCGGCGACCCGACCGCGCTGGCCGCTCTGACGGCCATCCCCACCGCGCCCATCGATGTCTCGAAAGCGACCAGCCAGCTCACCACGAACGTCGCCTTCGCCGCTCCCAAGGGCGTCACGGTCGTCGGCGCGGCCCAGGCCCAGGTCACCATCAGCATCGCGCCGCAGCGGGGCAGCCAGACGTTCACCGTCGGGGTGACGGTCGTTGGCGCTCATCCCGACCGCAGCTACCAGCTGGCCTCCACGGCGGTCCTGGTGACGCTGGGCGGCAACCTGCCCACGCTGGCCGCCATCGACGGAGCCAGCCTGCGCGCCACGCTCGATGTGACGAACCTGGGGCCCGGGACCCAGGACGTGACGGTCGTCTTCACGCTGCCACCGGACACGACGCTCCTCGGCATCGCGCCGGCGTCGGTGGCCGTGACGATCACGGTCATCCCCACGCCCAGCCCCACTTGATCGATGACTCGCCTCTTCGGCACCGACGGCATCCGCGGGGTCGCCAACGTCGACCTGCGCCCCACCCTCGCGTTCGCCCTGGGCCGCGCGACGGTGCGCCGCCTGGTGCCTCCGGGCGGGGCGATCGTGGTGGGCCAGGACACGCGCCGGTCCGGCGACATGCTGGCGGCCGCCCTCGTGGCCGGCGCGACGTCGATGGGCGCGGACGTCCACCGGGCCGGGGTCCTGCCCACGCCCGCCCTCGCCTTCCTCGCCGGCTCAGGCAGGTTTGCGGCGGGCGTGATGGTGTCCGCGTCGCACAACCCGGCGCAGGACAACGGCCTCAAGGTGCTCGACCAGCGCGGCCTCAAGTTGGATGACGCCGTCGAGGACGAGCTGGAAGCGCTGGTGTGGCGCTCGGATGAGCTGACCGGGCCCCTCAACGAGGGCCTGGGCCGCGAGATCGTGGCCCACGACCTGCTCGACGCCTATCGGGCCCACCGGCTCAGCCTGGCCCGGCCCATCGGCTCGCGCCTGCGCGTGGTCCTTGACTGCGCCAACGGTTCCGCCAGCGCGGTCGCCCCGGAGATCCTGGCCGCCTCGGGCGCGACCGTTGAGACGATGTTCGACAGCCCCGACGGGGTCAACATCAACGCCGGCTGCGGGGCCACCGACCCCGTCGCCCTGGCGGCACGCGTGCGCGCCAGCGGCGCCGACGTGGGCTTCGCCCTGGACGGTGACGCGGACCGCTGCGTGGCGGTCGACGAGCGGGGCGAGGTCGTGGATGGCGACCGCCTGATCGGCCTGCTGGCCCTGGATCGCCTCGGGCGCGGCGAACTGGCGGCGAGCACGGTCGTGGTGAGCGTGCTTTCGAACGGGGGACTCGCCGATGCCGTGACGACCGCCGGCGGCCGCGTCGTGCGCACGCCGGTCGGCGACAAGTACATCCTGGAGGCGATGCTCGTGTCCGGCGCGGGCCTGGGCGGCGAGAAGAGCGGCCACGTCATCATCGCCGAGCACACCTCGTCGGGAGACGGCATCGTCACCGCCCTCGAGACGCTGGCCATCCTGGCCCGGCGCGGCGCCCGCCTCTCCGAGCTGGCCGACCAGGTCAGCCTCTACCCCCAGGAGCAGCGGACCGTGCACGTTCGTCACAAGGAGCAATGGGAAGCCGATGCGCGCCTGTCTGACGCCGTGCGCGCGGCCGAGGCGGAACTGGCTGGCCGCGGCCGCGTCCTCGTACGGCCGTCGGGCACCGAGGCTGCCCTGCGGGTGATGATCGAGGGCCGCGACGCGGCCCGCATCGCCGAGCTTGCTGACGCGTTGGCAGCCCTCGCCGTCGACCGCCTAAACTGACCCGACCCCAGCGTTCGAAGGAGCACCCCGCCGGATGTGCGGCATCGTCGGCTACATCGGCCCCCGTGAGGCGGCCCCCATCCTGCTCGAAGGCCTCGCCCGTCTCGAGTACCGCGGCTACGACTCGGCGGGCATCGCCCTCGTGACCGCTGACGGCGAGCTCTTCGTGGAGAAGCGAGCCGGCAAGCTGGCCGTGCTGCGCACCGCGCTGGCCGATCAGACCCCGTCCGCCGCCATCGGCCTGGCCCACACCCGGTGGGCTACCCACGGCCGACCGAACGACCTCAACGCCCATCCCCATGTGGACTGCACGGGCGACATCACGGTCATCCACAACGGCATCATCGAGAACTTCCGGGCCCTCCGCGACGGCCTCGCGGCGCGCGGCCACACGCTGCGCTCGGAGACCGACACGGAGGCCCTGGCGCACCTCGTGGAGGAGGCCTACCGGGGCGACCTCGCCGCGGCCGTGCGGGAGGCGCTGGCCCAGGCGCAGGGCGCGTACGCAGTCGCCGTGATGCACCGTGGCGAACCTTCCCGCCTCGTGGGCGCCCGCATGAACGTCCCGCTCATCGTGGGGCTGGGCGACGGCGAGGCCTTCCTGGCGTCCGATGTGGCGGCCGTCCTGGCCCACACGCGGCGCGTCATCTTCCTGGAGGAGGGTGACGTGGCCGATCTCACCGCCGACGGCGTCGTCATCACCGCCATCGACGGGACGCCGCGGGAGCGGGCGGTCCACACCATCGACTGGGACATCGAGGCCGCCGAGAAGGGCGGCTACCCGCACTTCATGCTCAAGGAGATGCACGAGCAGCCACAGGCCATCCGGTCGGCCATCGCCGGCCGCCTCCAGGACGACGCCATCGTGCTCGACGAGCTGATCCCGCTGGCCGACCGGCTGCGGGAGATCGAGCGCGTCGAACTCGTCGCCTGCGGCAGCGCGCACTACGCGGCGAGCGTCGGCGCGTACCTGCTCCAGGCCTGGACCGGCCTGCCCGCCCGCAGCACGGTCGGCTCCGAGTTCCGCTACAGCCCCCCGCCGCTCGACGGCAAGACGCTCGTCATCGCCGTGACCCAGTCGGGCGAGACGGCCGATACCATCGCCCCCGTGCGCTATGCCCGCGAGCGCGGCGCCCCGGTCGTCGCCATCACCAACACCATCGGGTCGGCCATCACGCGCGAGGCCGATGCGGTGCTCTTCCTGCAGGCCGGGCCGGAGATCGCGGTCGTGGCCACCAAGACGTTCGTGACCCAGGTCACGACCCTCGTCCTGCTGGCGGCCGCCCTGGCCAAGGCCCGGGGACGCCTGGAGGCCACCGCTGAGCGCGAGCTGGTGGAGGCGCTGCGCGAGCTGCCCGACAAGGCCCGCCGGGCGCTCGACCTGGCCGCGCCGGCGCGGGCCATGGCGCGCCGCTACGTCAACTCGCGCGGCTTCATGTTCGTCGGGCGCGGGGTCGGCTTCCCGGTGGCCCTGGAGGGCGCCCTCAAGCTCAAGGAGGTCAGCTACGTGCACGCCGAGGGCTACGCCGCCGGCGAGCTCAAGCACGGGCCCATCTCGCTGCTCGACATCGAGGTGCCGCTGGTGGCGGTGGCCACGCGGTCGGCGCTCCAGGACAAGCTGATCAGCAACGTCATGGAGGGTCGCGCCCGCGACGCCCGCGTGATGGCCGTGGCGACCGAGGGCGACGACGCCGTGACCTCCTTCGCCGACGACATCCTGTGGGTGCCCGAGACGTTGGAGGCGCTCAGCCCGATCCTGGCCATCATCCCGCTGCAGCTGTTTGCCTACCACACCGCGGTCGCGCGCGGCACCGACGTGGACCAGCCGCGCAACCTGGCCAAGTCGGTCACCGTCGAGTAGCCGATGGCGGCCCGCCAGCCTCGCGCGGCGCCGGGCCTGTCGGCCGCCCCCGAGGGCACCACCGAGCTCGGCATCGACATCATCGAAGTCGGCCGCATCCGTGACGCCCTGGCGCGCTTCGGGTCACGCTTCGCCGGGCGTGTGCTGACGCCGGCCGAGGCGGCCTACGTGCGCGACCGGCCGGAGACGTTCGCCGGCCGTTGGGCGGCCAAGGAGGCGGTCAGCAAGGTGCTCGGCCTGGGGGTCCGCGGCGTGGGCTGGCGGGAGATCGAGATCGTGCGGCTGCCGACCGGCCAGCCCGCCGTGCGGCTGAACGGCCGGGCGCGCCGCCGCGCCGAGCAGCTCCAGCTGGGCCGCGTCGCGGTCTCCATCAGCCACGAGCGGTCGTACGCCATCGCCATCGCCTATGGCGTGCGGCAGGCCGGCGGCGCGTACGTCTTCCCGCCCGACCTGGAGGCCCGCCTCGACGAACGCGAGCGACGCCTGACGGCCCGCATCGCGACCCTCCGCCAGGCCGCCACGGCGGACGACGCCCGTGGCTGACGAGCCGGACGTGCTGGTCCTGGACGACGCGACCATCGGCCCGTGGCTGCCGGTTAGGCCGGCGCGGGCGCATAAGGGAACGTTCGGCAAGCTGCTCATCGTGGCCGGCTCGCTGGACCACCTGGGGGCCGGGCTGCTCGCGGCCCATGCAGCTGGCCGCGGGGGCGCCGGCCTCGTGACGCTGGCCCTGCCCGGCTCCATCCAGGCCATCGCCGCGGGGCGGCGGCTGGAGGTCATGACGCTGGGCCTGCCGGAGACCGAAGTGGCCGGCGAAGTCGATGCCGAGGCCGCCCTCGAGCGGCTCCTCGACGCCGAGCATGATGCCCTCGTGGTGGGCCCTGGGCTGCGGCCCGGGCTGGCCACGGTGGACCTCGTGGTGGGCCTCCTGGCGACCGGCTCCCCGGCGGTCGTCGACGCCGAGGCGCTGAACTCGCTGGCCTCGCTCGGCGACTGGCCCGGGGCCATCGGTCGCCCCTGCGTCCTGACGCCCCACCTTGGCGAGTTCGCGCGGCTGCAGGGCGGCGCGGCCGCCGTGCCGGGCGTGGAGGGCGCCGACCTCGTGGCCGATGACGAGGCCCGTGCCCGGGTCGCGGGTGAGGCGGCCCGACGATGGGGCCAGGTCGTGGTCCTCAAGGGAGCGCGCACGGTGATCGCCTCGCCGGACGGCCGCGTCGCCCGGGCCCCGTTCGAGAACCCCGCCCTCGCCAGCGGCGGGACGGGCGATGTGCTGGCGGGACTGGTCGGGGCGTTGCTGGCCCAGGGGAACGCGCCGTTCGAGGCCGCCTGCTGCGGGGTCTACC
This sequence comes from uncultured Anaerolineaceae bacterium, assembly GCA_964518505.1. GTDB lineage: Bacteria > Chloroflexota > Limnocylindria > Limnocylindrales > CSP1-4 > DASPUH01. The sequence goes on from CAZFGT010000009.1 coordinate 16,041, forward strand.
TGCATGGCGTGGCCGGCGAAGTCATCCGCGAGCGTCTCGGCGACGCCGGCCTCCTCGCCGACGACCTGCCCGACGAGGTCGCTCGCGCCCGCCGGCGCCTGGCGGCGATCGCCGAGCGACGGACCAGTGCGCGGCGCCTGGGCTTCAGCCCCGCCGACTCGTGACCGACACCACAATCGGGGCGTCCATCGAGGCCCGCCTGGCGGCGGCCGGGCTGCCGCCGCTGCGGCGCACCACCTGGCTGGAGATCGACGTCGACGCGCTGGCGTCGAACCTGCGCCTCGTGCGCACGCTGGCTCCACCCGGGGCGCGCCTGGGAGCGGTGTTGAAGGCGAACGCCTACGGCCACGGCCTGGAGGTGGCGGCCCGCACGTTCGCCGCCGCCGGCGCCGACCTGCTGTGCGTGGCGACCGTCGATGAGGCGCTGCACCTGCGGACGATCGGCCTGCAGCTGCCCATCCTGTGCATCTTCGAGGTGCCCCTCGACGCCGTCGGCGAGGCCAGGGCCCACGGCGTGGAGCTGGTGGCCGCGGACCCGGCCAGCCTGCCGGCCCTCCTCGCCGCGGCCGCGGCCGGTTCGGGGAAGTCCCTGCGCCTGCACCTGGAGGTGGAGACCGGCCTGGTGCGGGGCGGCTTCCAGCCACCCGTGACCGGCGAGGCGGCGGTTCGCATCATGGGCGCGCCGGGCGTCGAACTGGCCGGCCTGTGGACCCATTTCGCCAGCTCCCACGACCCGGCCTTCACGGCGCTCCAGCGTCAACGGTTCGCCGAGGGGGTCGACTCGGTCCGGGCCCACGGGGTGGCCGTCCCACCACGTGCCTGGGCGGCCTCCGGCGGCCTCCTCGCCGACGCGGCCGGGGACAGCCAGATGGTGCGGCCGGGGCTGGTCCTCTACGGCATGCCGCCCGACGGCTTCCCGGTGGCACCGCGGATCGCCGCGGCGGTCGCCGGCCTGCGACCCGCCATGACCCTCAAGGCGCGGCCGCTGCGCGTCGCGACGCTCGCCGTGGGCGAGCCGCTCGGCTACGGTGGGCTGTGGACGGCGGCGCGGCCATCGGTCGTGGCCACTTTGCCGGTCGGCTACGGCGACGGCTGGGCCCGCGCCTACAGTGGCCGCACCCAGGCCCTGGTCCGCGGGCGACGGGTGCCGCTCGTGGGCAGCGTGGCGATGGACGCCGTGATGGCCGACGTGACGGACGTGCCGGGAGTGACCACACAGGACGAATTCGTGCTGCTGGGCGAGCAGGGCGGGGAGCGCATCACGGCCGCCGATCTGGCGCTCGTGCGCACCACGATCTCGTGGGAGGTCCTTGCCTCGATGTCCGCGCGAGTAGCCCGGGTGTACCATGCCTCGACGGGACTGACCGGCCTCCGGACGCTTGCCGGGGAGCATCTGCGGCCAGAGGAGCGGCATGTCTGAGATCCAGTTGTGGAACGGCGACATCTGCGACCTCGAGGTCGATGCGATCGTCAATGCCGCCACGACGAACCTCTGGATGTCGACCGGCGTGGGCGGCGCGCTGAAGCGTCGCGGCGGCGATGTGATCGAGTACGAAGCGGTCCGCCAGGGTCCCGTGGCCGTCGGATCGGCCGTCGTCACCGGCCCCGGCAGCCTCGCCTGCCGGTACGTCATCCATGCCGTGTCGCTGGGCCCGGACCGGCGCACGAGCGGGGCCTTGATCGATGCCGCGACCCGCGCCGCCATCGCCGCGGCCGACCGCCTGGGGTGCACCAGCGTCGCCCTGCCGGCCCTGGGTACTGGGGTGGGGGGGTACCCCCTGGACGAGGCCGCGGCGACGACCGTGGCCGCCGTCGAGGCCGCCCTGGGCCAGACGTCGTCGGTTCAGCTGGTCATCTTCGCCCTGCGCGGGGCCGAGGCCTACAACGCCTTCGCCCGGGCCCTGCAGGGCGCCGCGGCCGTGCCCGCCGGCGGGTCGACCCCATGAGCGGCGTGCGCATGCCCCAGCCGGAGGAGATCGGCGAGGAGGTCGTCGAGGCGGTCGCCCGTGAGATCCAGCTCCGGGGCCTGACCGGCCCGGCCATGATGTTCCTGGAGGCCAGCCGGCCGTACCGGCCGCTCGGCTGCCAGGCCATGCTCTTCTTCGACCCCGTCCTGCGCGGCGTGTTCGGCGGCGAGCTGGCCGACGTGCAGAAGGTCCTGGCCGACGACTCGGGCATCGAACGCCTCATGGAGCGCCTGGAAGAGATCGACGACGAGGGTCGCTGGGACGCCTGACGGCACCCGCCTCGGCTAGCATTCACTCGTGGCCGGCGATCCCCTCGCGTTCTTCACGCTCGACCACGGCACGGCCTCGACCGCGGCCGCCCTCGTCGCGCCCGTGGCCGGCCGCTTCCGGTTGCTGGCGGCCGACGTGCAGCCGGCGGGCCTGCCCGTGGAGGCCCTGCTCGCCCGGCTGGTCGACGCCGCCGTAGCCACCGATGCGGCCGCCCTGCCGGACGCGGGGTCGTGGCGGGGTTGGGCGCACCTCGAGGTCGCGACGCGGCCTGCGCCACGGGTCGTCATCGCGGCTCTCGACGAGCCCGGCCTGGCCGCCGTGGGAGCCGCCGCCGGCGGCGCCGGCTGGCGCATCGTGGGGCGGCTGCGGGCCGACCACCTGGACGCGCTCGAGGGCACCGCCGCCTGCCTGGGCGCCTCTCCCGACCTGCTCGTGGTGGCCGGTCCGCATGAGCCGACCACTCGGCAGCGTGCCGCCATGTCCGAGGTCACCGCCCTGATCCGCGCCGCGTTCGAGCGCCGACCCGGCTTCACTTGCCTGCTGGCCGGTGCCGCGGCCGAGGCTGCCGAGGGGTGGTCCGACCCGCGCCTGGTCCTTGGTCCGGCGGCCACGGCGGCCGGGCCCGCCGAGCCGACGTCGCTTGGCGAACTGCTCGGCGACCTTGCGGCCGACGTGACCGCCAGGGCCGCGCGGACCGACGACCCGTCGGGTCCGGCGGCCGCCGATGGGCGCCGTGCCTTCGCCGTGGCGATCACCTCGCTGGCGGCGATCCTGGAGCAACGGGTGGAAGGCGTCGACGTGGGTGCCGCCGGCGGGGCCCGCGTGGCCGCAGGCCCGCACGGCCGCCAGGCTCGCCTGGTCCTCGCCGACGGTGGCCTCGTGCCCCCCGCGCTCCTCGACGACGACCGCCTCGTCGACACCGTGGTGGCCTGGTCGACGGTGCACGACGACGCGTTCCTCCAGCGGGACCATGTGCGGAACCTGGCCCTCTGGCCGTGGCGCGACGTGGCCGGCGACGGGATCCACCTGCGCATCGCGGCGGCGCGCGCGGCCCTGGCGCGGCTGGACGCGGCCTGGATGTCGCGGCCTGCGCCGGACCTGGTCGTCGTGAGCGGCGGCTGCTTCGCCGTGATGCCGCCCGGTGTGGCGGAGCTGCTCGTCCTGGACACGATGCGCCGGCCAGGTGGGGCGGCCGTGGCCCACGACCACGCCCGGCTCCTCGCGCCGCTCGGGTCGATCGACGATGAGGATGACCGGCGGCGCCTCCTCGTGGACCTGCTGGACGACCTGCTGCTGCCGCTGGGCAGCGTCATGGTCGCCCCCGGCTCTCGCCCCGCGCGCCACCCGGGGCGGGTGCATGTGGGCGGACCGGGCCCCGGCCACGACCTGCCGCTCGTCCCGGGCGCGGTGCAGGTCGTGCCCGTCGCGGCCGGCAGCACCGCCCTCGTCGAATTCGATGCCCGTGACGGGGGATGGCTCGGGCCACGGGCGCGCCGCGTCGCCCTGGAGGTCAGCGGCGGGCTCGGGGGCCTGCTCATCGACACGCGGGAGGTGCCGCTCCACCTGCCGGATCGTGCCGACCGCCGCCGCGACCTGATCGAGGCGTGGGAACGCCCGTTGTGGCCGGCCGACCGATGACCGCGGTGACCATGGTTCCGGCCGCCGATCCGGCTCCGGGCCTTGCCGACCTGGTCGTGCCCCGGCCCCGGCTCGCCCCGCACCCGCGCATGCGGTTCGCCCTGGGCCCGGCCGACCGAGCTCTCGTGGTGGAGGGCCAGACCGTGTTCGCCGGGGAGCCCCTGCTCGAGCGCGTCCTCGACGCCGGGGTGGCGGACGTGGGGCCCGCCGGGACCACCGGGCTCATGCCCGGCGACCCGATCGGGCCGGACATCGCGCCACCGACCGACGGAGCGGCGGCCGCCGGCCTGGCCGGCCACGGGCGGGTCCTGTACCGCCTGCCCGACGGGCGGGTCCGGGTGGCCCTCGGCGAGCGGGCGGCCACCATGGCGAGTCCCGTCAGCGGGGTCGTGCTTGAGGTGAGCGCCGGCCGTCTTGTGCTGCAGGGCGAGGGGCTGGCCCTGCCCGGCACGCTGGCCGCGGGCGAGGGCACCCACGGCGCGTTGGTGCTGGCCGTGGCGGGACCCGATGGCGAGTTGCCGCCGTCGGCCATCGACGTCGGCAGCCACGGCGCGATCCTGGTGGCCGGGGCCCGGATCGACCTGGAGGCGCTCGGCCGCGCGCGCGCCATGGGCGTCCGCGGCGTCGTGGTGGGCGGCCTCGTGAGCCGCGACCTGCGCGGGTTCCGCGCCTCCGAAGTGCGCCAGCGGGCGGCTCTGCACGGCGGCCCGCCGTTCGCCGTGCTCGTGCTTGATGGCTACGGCAAGCGGCCCATCGCCTCGTCGATCTGGGCCCTCCTCGTGCGCGCCGCGGGCCGAGAGGTGGCCATCGGCATCGACCCGCCGCAGCTGGTGCTGCCGGGCGACCTGCCGCTGCCGGCTCCGGCCGTCGACCGGGTGCGCATCTGCGCCGGCGCCTGGGCCGGGCGCGAGGGCGCCTTCATGCGCGCCGCGGGCCGCGTGCGCTGGGCCGGCGGCCTCGAGTCCGATGCTGGGCTCGTCCGCGTGGACTCGCTCGAGGGCGAGGCGGCGCCCCCGGACGTGCTCGTGCCGCTGGCCGACCTGGAGGCCCTGTCGTGACCGAGGCACGGCCGGTGGTGGGCGAGTTGCACCTCATGTCGCGCTCACCGGCCGAGACGCGGGATCTGGCGGCGATCCTCGCCGGCGCGGCCCGGCGGGGCGATCGGATCGGCCTGCACGGCCCGCTCGGCGCGGGCAAGACGCAGTTCGCCAAGGGGTTCGCGGCCGGTCTTGGCGTGGCCGACGTGGTCATGAGCCCCACGTTCACGCTGATGGCCGAGTACACCGGCCGGCTGCCGCTCTTCCACGTCGACCTGTACCGCCTGGCCGGCGATACCGATGCGGACGCCTACGCGGCGGGCCTGCTCGACGAGCGCGAGCGGGCGGGCGTGACCCTCATCGAGTGGGCCGAGCGCCTGGGCCCGGCGCTCGATGCCCAGCGCCTGGAGGTGACGCTCGACGAGCCGGGCGACGAGACGCGCCACATCACGCTCGTCGCGCGCGGGCGCCGCTACGCGCGCTACCTGGCGGCCGCCCGATCCTGGGGGCCGCGGCCGGCCTCCTCCGCTGCCGGGGCGCGGTCGTGATCGCCGCGTCCCGTGCGGGCCCGGGGCGGGCGGGGCCGTGGCTGGCGCTGGATACCGCCACGAGCCGCGCCGTGGTGGCCCTGGGCGGCACCGGCGGCGGACCGCTCGCCGCGTCGTGGCACGCCGGACGCCAGCACGGCGAGACGCTCCTGCCGGCCATCGAGGCCCTGCTGCGGGATGCCGGCGTGGCGCGAGCCGACCTGGCGGCGATCGTCGTGGGCACGGGCCCCGGCGCGTTCACCGGGCTGCGGGTGGGGCTGGCCACGGCCAAGACCATGGCCCACGAGCTCGGCTGCCCGATCGTGGGGATCCCCACGGCCGCCGCGCTTGCCGCGGCCGTCGCCCCGCGCGTGGGATGGCCCATCGTCATCGTCCAGCCCGCCGGCCCGCACGACCGCTATGCCACGACGGTCCGCCTCGGCGAGGACGCCGTGCCCACCGTCCAGGCCGCCCGGCTCCTGGTGAGCGGCGAACCACTGCCGGTGGGCGAGGGGGTCCTGGTCGCCGTGGACCTCCCCCCGACGGCGGCAGGCATGACGGCCTCCATGGCCGAGCTTGGCGGCGAGGCCCTGCCTGGTCTGGGGCCGGCCCTCCTGGCGGTCGGCGGCCTGATCCTGGCCACGGGCCGCCGCGATGACGCGGCCGCGCTGGTGCCGCTGTACGTGACCCTTCCTCGCGGCGTGCCCGAGGCGGTCGGAGCACAGGCATGGTCGCCCGACCTCCGCTGAGGCTGGCCATCAGCGCCATGCGCGTGGAGGACATCGCCGATGTCCATGCCATCGAGCGCGCCAGCTTCCCCGTGCCATGGCCCTCATACGCCTTCCGGCAGGAGCTGGAGACCAACCGTCTCGCGCGCTACCTCATCGTCCGCAGCGGCGAGCTGGTGGTCGCCTACGGCGGGCTGTGGCTGATGGTCGACGAGGCCCATGTGACCACCTTCGCGGTGCTGCCGGCGTGGCGCCGGCAGGGCATCGGGGCCCGCTTGCTGCTGGCCCTGATCGAGCTGGCGGAAGAGCTGGGGGCGAGTGTGGCCACGTTGGAGGTGCGGCTCAGCAACCTCGACGCGCGCCGGCTGTACGAACGTTTCGGCTTCCGGCCGGTGGGCGTGCGCCCGCGCTACTACTCGGATAACAACGAGGACGCCCTGATCATGACCACGGAGGAGCTCGACTCGCGGTCGATGCGCCAGCGGCTCGCCCGGTTGCAGGAGACGCTGGAGACGGCCTTGCCCCTCGAGCCGCCTCCGGACGATCCCCGTGGCTGAGGGCTCCGGCCTGATCCTGTCGGTGGAGTCCTCCTGCGACGAGACGGCGGTGGCGCTCGTGGACGGTGGCCGGCGCATCCGCAGCAACGTCGTCGCCAGCCAGGCCGACCTTCACGCCGGGACGGGCGGCATCGTGCCCGAGGTCGCCGCGCGGGCCCACCTGCGCTGGATGCTGCCGGTCCTGGAGCGGGCGGTGGACGACGGCGGGCTGCGCGACTGGGGCGACGTGGAGGCTATCGCCGTGACCTACGGCCCCGGCCTCGCCGGTTCGCTGCTGGTGGGCCTGACGATGGCCAAGACGCTGGCCTGGCTGCATGACCGGCCGCTGGTGCCGGTCAACCACCACGAGGGCCACATCTACGCCGCCTGGCTGGTCGACCCGGGACAGGATGAGCAGGCGGCGCCGGTCTTCCCGCTGGTCGCGCTCGTGGTCAGCGGCGGGCACACGTTCCTCGTGGAGATGGTCGACCACCTTACCTATCGCCTGCTTGGCCAGACGGTCGACGACGCGGCGGGCGAGGCGTTCGACAAGGTCGGCCGGCTGCTCGGCCTGCCGTATCCGGGCGGGCCGGCCATCCAGCGCGCCGCGGCCCAGGCGGTCCGCCACGACCGGCACTTCCCGCGCGCCTGGCTCGGCGAGGGCTACGACTTCAGCTTCAGCGGCCTCAAGACCGCCGTGCGGCGGGCCGTCACGGAGGCCGCCGGGGGCACCGCCGACGACGGCGTGGCGCTGCCGCCCGACCTCGTGGCGGAGACAGCCTGGGCCTTCCAGGAGGCGGTCGTGGACGTGCTGGCGACCAAGACGGCCCGGGCGGCGCGCCAGGCCCACGCGGCCAGCATCATCCTGGGCGGTGGCGTCGCCGCCAACGCCGTGCTGCGCGACCGCGTGCGCGAGCTTGCCGTGGACCTGGGCATCCCGGTCGTGATCCCCCGGCCGGGCCTGTGCACCGACAACGCGGCCATGATCGGCGCGGCCGGCTTCCTCCGAGCGCGCGCCGGCGTGCGGGCCGGCTGGGACCTGGAGGCGCGCCCGTCGCTGCGCCTGGCCGGGTGACCGTGACCCGGAACGAGGCCGGCGACCCGCTCGACGCACGCCACCTTGGCCCGGCCGTGCTGGCCCGCTACGTCCGCGAGCACGGGCTGACGGCCAACCGGCGCCTCTCCCAGAACTTCCTGGCCGACGGCGAGGTGCTCGACGCCATCGTCGCCGAGGCCCGCATCACGCCCGGGCGGCGGATCCTGGAGATCGGCCCGGGACCGGGCATCCTGACCGGCGCGCTCCTGGCGGCGGGCGCCGACGTCACCGCCGTCGAGGTCGACCGGCGGATGGTCGCCCACCTGCGTGACCGCTTCGGCGGGGCCGGTGGCGGCGCCGCCGACGAGGCTCTCGCGGACGGGCACCTGCGGCTCGTCGAGGGTGACGCCCTCGACGAGGACCTGGCCGCGCTCGTGACCGCACCGTGGGACCTCGTGGCCAACCTCCCGTACCACATCACCAGCCCCACCTTGCACCACGTGCTGGGCGCCGAGCCGCGGCCCGAGCGCTTCGTGCTGATGCTCCAGCGTGAGGTCGCCGAACGCATCGCCGCACCGCCCGGCGGCCTCAGCTACCTCTCCGTGTTCGTGCAGTACCACGCGCGGGTGCGCGTCGCCCGGATCGTGCCGGCGGAAGCGTTCGAACCGGCCCCCGAGGTCGCCTCCGCCATCCTCGTCGGCGAGACCAGGCCGCGCCGCCTCGATCCGGCGGCCGAGGAGGACCTCTGGCGGCTGGTCCAGGCCGGCTTCCGGGAGCGGCGCAAGATGCTCCACAACGTCCTGCCCCGCCAGCTGCCGGCCGTCGAGCGGGCCGCGCTCGTGGCGGCCCTGGAACAGGTGGGCATCGTCCCCGAGCGGCGGCCGCAGACGCTCTCCGTGGAGGACTGGCTGGCCCTCGCGGCCGCCCTGGGGCCGCTGCCGTGACCACGCGGCGTGCCGCCGCCCCGGCCAAGGTCAACCTGACCCTGGCCGTCTCCCAGCGACGGCCGGACGGGTACCACGACCTGTCCACGATCCTCGTTCGCCTCGCCCTGGCCGACCGTCTCACGGCTCGACCCACCGGCGACGCGCCGACCCTCGCCGGGGGGGCCGACCGCCTGGGGGTTTCCGGACTCCCGGCCGGGCCCGCCGCCGACAACCTCGTGCTCCGAGCTGCCGCTGCCCTGCGCGCTCACGTGGGCCGCGCGCAGCCGCCGCTGGAGTTCCGCCTGGCGAAGGTCGTGCCGGTGGCCGCCGGCCTGGGCGGCGGCAGCAGCGATGCTGCGGCGGCCCTCGCGGTCGCGTCGCGCGCGTGGGGCATCGCGCTCGACCGGGCGTCACGCCTCCGTGTCGCCGCGATGGTCGGTTCGGACGTGCCCTTCTTCGCCCTCGGGGCGGCGGCCGCGTGGGCCACCGGCCGCGGGGAGCGGCTCGCCGCGCTGCCGGCTCCCGCGGGAGCGCCGGCCTGCGTCCTGGCCGTCCCCCGTGAGGGTGTCGCCACGGCGGCGGTCTTCGAGGCCTTCGACCGGCTGCGCCCGGGCCGCGGCGATGCACGTGAGCGGGCCGAGGTGGCCACCCAGCGCCTCGTGAGCGGGCTCCGCACGGGCCTCCCGGCGGACGAGCTGGTCGGTCGCGCCGCCGAGCTGCGCGACGCCAACGACCTGTGGGCTGCGCTGGTGGCGCTCCGGCCAGGCCTGGAGCAGCTGCGGGCGACCCTGGAGTCCCGCACGAGGCGGCCGTGGCTGCTGTCGGGCTCCGGGCCGACACTCTTCGCTCTGTATGCTTCCCTCGCGGAGGCACGAGGGGCGGTCCAGGAGCTTGGCTCATGGTCGACCGACCAGCGCGACGGCGTGCGGCTGATCGCGACGGGCCTGGGGGCGGCCCACGGCGGGCCCATCGACACAGGAGGAACAGCATGACCCACCAGCGGATCCAGACCGATGGGGCACCGGCCGCCATCGGCCCCTACAGCCAGGCCATCAGCACCGGTGAGCTGCTCTTCTGTGCCGGCCAGGTCGGCCTTGACCCGGCGACGGGCCAGCTCGTGGAGGGTTTCGAGGCCCAGGTGGAGCGCGCCCTCGACAACGTCGGCGCCGTGCTCGCGGCGGCCGGGATGGGCTTCGGCGATGTCGTGAAGAGCACCTGCTTCCTCATCGACCTGGCTGACTTCCAGGCCTTCAACGAGCGCTACGGCCGGCGCTTCGGCGAACCCGCGCCGGCGCGCTCGACCGTCGCGGTGGCCGGCCTGCCGCGCGGCGCGCGCGTGGAGATCGAGGTCGTGGCCCACCGGGCAGCCCCGGTCGACGCCGTCGCGCGCGGTTGACACCCCGTCGGGCAGGGTCGAACATGCCGCTCACGTCGATGCCCACCCCGCCCCCCGCTGGCGCTGCGGCCGTCGCGCTCATCCTTGCCGCCGGTCAGGGCACGCGGATGCGCTCGCGGCTGCCCAAGGTGCTCCACCCTGTGTGTGGCCGGCCGATGCTGGCCTACGTCGTGGACGCTGCCACCGCCGCCACCGGCGGCAAGCCGTGGGTCGTCGTCTCGCCGGCGGTCGAGGCGGCCGTGCGTGAGGCCGTGGGACCCCTTGTGTGCCTGGCCGTGCAGCCCGAACAGCTCGGCACGGGCGACGCCCTGCGGGTCGGCCTGGCCCAGGTCGCGCCGGCCGTCGAGGAGGTCGTCGTGGCCTCGGGCGATGCCCCGCTGATCACCCCGGCGACGCTGGAGCGCCTCCTCGCGGCCCGCGCGTCGGCCGATGCCGCGATGGCCCTGGCGACGATGGAGCCCGATGATCCGGGCGGTTACGGACGGGTCGTCCGGGATGACGAGGGGCCGCTGCGCATCGTCGAGGAGAAGGATGCTGCCGCCGGCGAGCTGGCCCTCGGCGAGGTCGTCGGTGGCGCCTACGCGTTCGACGCGGCCTGGCTGCGGACGGCCCTTGAGCGCCTCGGCGCGAGCCCGGCGACGGGTGAGGTGTACCTGACCGGACTGGTGGCCCTGGCCCGGGCGGATGGTCGGGCGGTCGTGGCGGTGGAAGTGGAGGACGACCTGGAGCTGGCGGGGATCAACGACCGCGTCCAGCTGGCCACGGTGGAGGCCGACCTGCGCTGGCGGATCCTGGAGACACACATGCTCGCCGGCGTGACGATGCAGGACCCGACCACCGTCTACGTCGAGGCCGGGGTCCAGCTGGCGCGCGACGTCGTCCTGGCGCCCAACGTCATCCTGCGAGGCACCACCGCCGTCGGGGAGGGGAGCGTCATCGGGGCCGGGAGCCAGCTGATCGACAGCCGCGTTGGCGCCGGCTGCCGGGTCTGGGCCAGCGTCCTTGAGTCGTCCGAGGTGGAGGACGGGGCGACCGTCGGCCCCTTCGCCCATCTGCGACCCGGCGCCTCGGTGGGCAAGGGCGCGGAGGTGGGCAACTTCGCCGAGCTCAAGCAGGCCCGCCTTGGGGCGCGCTCCAAGCAGCACCACATGAGCTACCTGGGCGACACGACCACCGGGGAGGGCGTCAACGTGGGCGCCGGCACCATCACCGCCAACTACGACGGACGGCGCAAGCACCGCACCACCATCGGTGACGGCGCCTTCCTGGGCGTGGACACGATGCTCGTCGCACCGGTCACCGTGGGGGCCGCGGCCCGCACCGGCGCGGGGGCCGTGGTGACGCGCGATGTGCCGCCGGGCAAGCTGGCGGTCGGTGTCCCGGCGCGGATCCGCGAGCCGCGGCCGCGCCCCGAGGACCCGGAGACGACCTGATGGAGACCGTGACCGCGATCCTCGTGATCGTGGTCCTGACGATGATCGAGGCCGTCTTCGTGGCCGCCGAGATCTCGCTCGTGACCGTCCGCCGGACGCGCCTGCAGCAGCTGGCCGACGAGGGCAGCCGCAACGCGCGTCGAGTGCAGCGGGTGGTGGCCACCCCGGCGCGCTACCTGGCCGTGGTCCAGGTCGGCGTGACCTTCGTGGGTTTCCTGGCCGCGGCCTTCACCGCCGTGACGCTCACCAACGAGACGACGGTCCTGCTCCAGCCGCTCCTCGGCGGTACCGCTCAGCCGGTCAGTCTGCTCGTGGTGACGCTTCTGCTGGCCCTCTTCACGATCGTCTTTGGCGAACTGGTGCCCAAGTCGCTGGCCCTCGCCCACACCGAGGGCGCGGCCCTCCTCTTCGCCGCCCCGATCGAGTTCCTGATGAGCCTCCTGGGGCCCATCGTGTGGCTCCTGACCACCGCCACCAGCGCCGTCACGCGGCTCCTCGGCGCGGGCCAGATGAGCCCCCAGGCGATGACCACCGACGAGTTGAAGCTGATCGTGGAGCGCGGCGGCCAGCAGGGCATCCTGGAGGCCGAGGAAGAGCAGATGATCAGCGCGGTCATCGAGCTGAGCGAGAGCCGCGTGCATGAGGTCATGGTGCCGCGCATCGACATCATCGCCATCAAGGCTTCCGCGCCGCTCCAGGAGGCCGTGGAGCTGATCATCGGGGAGGGCCACTCGCGGATCCCCGCCTACGAGACCTCCATCGACAACGTCACCGGCATCCTGTACGCCAAGGACCTCCTGCCCTACCTGCGGCCGGACGGCGAGCCGCCGGCGCAGATCCGACCCCTCCTGCGTGCGCCCGTCTTCGTGCCCGAGTCGATGAGCATCGACGACCTGCTGCACGAGATGCGACGCCGTCGGGTCCACCTCGCCATCGTCCTCGACGAGTACGGCGGCACGGCCGGCCTGGTCAGCATCGAGGACCTCCTGGAGGAGATCGTCGGCGAGATCCAGGACGAGTACGACGCCGAGGAGCCCATGGTCGTCAAGCTCTCCGACAACGAGGCCCGCATCGACGGGCGGGCGCCGGTGGACGACCTGGTCGAGCTCTTCGATCTGCGCCTCGACGATGCCGACGAGGAGGAGTACGACACGGTCGGTGGCCTCGTGTACCACCACATCGGGGGCATCCCCAAGGTCGGCGACCGGGTCCGCCTGGACGGCCTGACCCTGACGGTGGAGTCGATCGCGGGACGCCGCGTCGGCAAGGTCCTCGCCGTGCGTGACCCGCGCCCCGATGAGCCCACCGAGGACGAGACCGCGGCCTGACCTCGCCGCTGGCGGTCCCGGCCAGGAAGGGCCGGGCGGCCCGTCGCGCCGGGACGGGAGGCACTGTCCTGCGGCCCGCGGTCCGTCGGAGACTTGCCCGGAATGTGAGCCATGATCTCGGGGAGGGACCAGCGATGCGTGTGTGTGTCATCGGCACCGGCGTCATCGGGACGATCTATGGGCACCTCATGACCGAGGCCGGTCATCCCGTCGTCCACTATGTCCGCGCCATCGATCCCCTGGTCGCGCGTGACGGCATCCGCATCCGGCTGCTGGACGGGCGCACGCCCGCGGCGCCGGAGCAGGACGTGCGGTATCGCCTCAAGCTGGTCGACACCCTGCGGCCCGCCGACGGCTACGACCTGGTCCTGGCAAGCGTGCGCCACACCCAGCTGTCCGCCCTCATCCCTGTCCTGGCCGCGGGGGCAGGCAAGGCCGACGTGCTGTTCTTCAACAACCTGTGGACCGGTCTCCAGCCGATCGACGCCGGGCTCGCGCGCGAGCGCTATCTGTGGGGCTTCCCCGTGGCCGGGGGCGGGTTCCGCGACGGGTTCCTGGATGCCGCCCTGCTGGGCGACGTCCACCTCGGCGAACTGGACGGCCAGAGCACCGACCGCCTGGCGCGGATCCTGGCGCTGTTCGACGGGTGCGGTCTGGCCGTCAACCTCCACACCGACATGCTGCCCTGGCTGTGGACGCATTTCGCCATCGAGGCTGGCGTGATCGGGACCGCCATCAAGGCCGGTGATCCAGCGGTCTTCCTGGACTCCACCGACTGGCTGGAGCAGGCCGTCCTGGCGGTCCGGGAGGCCCTGGCGGTCGCGCAGGCGAGGGGCGTGGACGCCACCGCGATCGTGGATGCGCAGCCGTTCTTCGCCCCACCCGAGACGGTCGCGGCCGGGATCCGTGAGCAGTACCGCGTCGATCGCGCGGCCCGCAAGATCATGGAGCGGCACACCGCACACGACGAGTTGCAGCACATCTTCTTCGACGTCCTGGAGACGGGCCGCGACCTCGGGGTGGAGATGCCGGCGCTGACGGCGCTGGCCCCGTACGTGGCCGCGCTCGGGCCGTTGAACGCGGAGCTGGCTCGCGCCTGACCGATGCGGACGGGGCCTGCCCCGTCGGGTTACGCCTCGATGACCGAGGTGATGATCTGGGCCAGCCGCTCGCGCGCGGCCGCGTCCGCGGCGCCGGTGCGCTCCAGCTGGACGAGCGCCTCGTCACGGTGGTGGCGCGCCTGCTCGCGGGTGTAGGCCCGCGCGCCGCTGCGCTCAAGGAGCGCCCGGATCTCCTCGGTCGTGGCCGCCGTCGGTGACCCCTCCGCCAGGAGGGCCTTGAGACGCAGCCGGTCCTCCGGGGCCGCATGCTCGAGGGCGTACAGGACCGGCAGGGTGCGCTTGCGCTTGGCCAGGTCGGTCGGCTGTTTGCCCGTCTCCTGCTCCTCGCCCCAGATGCCCAACAGGTCGTCGTTGAGCTGGAAGGCGAGGCCGAGGGCCCAGCCGAAGTCGCGGTAGGCGGCGATCGTGGCAGCGTCTTCGGTGGCCAGCATCGCCCCCGCCTGGATGGAGCCGGCGATGAGGGCGGCGGTCTTGCGGCCGATCATGTCGAAGTACAGCTGGACCGACTGGCGACCGTCCTCCTCCGACGTCCAGAGGTCCAGGAACTGGCCCTCGCAGAGGGTCAGGCATGTCTCGTCGTAGAGGCGCATGAGGGCCAGCACCCGGGCGTCGCTGAAGCCCAGGTCGGTGAGGCGGTGGAGCGCCAGCCGCGACAGGGCGAACATGGCGTCGCCGGTGTTGATGCCCTGGGCCACACCCCAGATCGTCCACAGCGCGGCGCGATGGCGCCGCTCCTGGTCGCCGTCCTCGATGTCGTCGTGGACCAGGCTGAAGTTGTGGCCCAGCTCGACGGCCGCCGCACCAGGAAGCGCGCGCTCGTGCGTGCCCGTCAGCGACTGGTAGGCCAGGAGGCCCAGCAGCGGTCGCATGCGCTTGCCGCTCGTGCCATTGCCGCCGTCGAGACCCAGGTGGTACCGCATCTGCTCGTAGAGCGGGCGCGTGGCGTCGTCCTGGTGCTCGTCGATGAGCGACAGGATGGTCGCCTCCGTGTCGGCGATGAGGGCCTGGAGGTCCGTCGACGTCATCACGAGAAACATGATACCAGCAGGCAGCATGCTGTCACCAGCCCCCCATCACGGCCGTCCCCCGCCGCCGTGCGCCCGATCGGGCCGAAGGGCGGCCCGTTACCCACCCCATTGATGGTGTGAGCTCATGGACCATCGGTAAGCCCGCTCGGCCGATGAGGATGGTGCCCCGGCCTTCTCGCCCGGCGTTGTGCTCGGATCATCAATGGGGCGGGTAACTGATGGTCGATGGTCTGACGGTCCGAGGAACCAGCGCCCGGCCTGGCCACGGCGTCCGGGCGGCCAAGGCTCCGCGTAGTCCGTGCAGTGTTGCGGCGAGCACAACGGGGGTTGCTAGGGTGCGGCGGCGGCCCCGGCCGGCCCAGCGATAGCCCCCTTAGGCGCTCGCACGCGGTTCGGCCGACATGGAGGCGCTAGGGGCTGCGCCAAGCAGGCTCGATCCGATGCTTACGTTCGGCGCTGTGTTCGGAGCAGCACTGGGGGCGCTACGGAGGCGACGAAGGTCGGCGGGACATGGAGGCGCCGGTGCGGGGGACGCGGCCGCACCGGCGTCGATGATGGATTCGTCAGCGGACGTCGATCGGATGCGTCAAGCCCCGCGGCGTGTGCCGGGGCGCACCGTCGCGCGCAGGGTAGGCTTGGCGAGTGCCACCGCCGCGCTTGTACAAGACCGCCGCGATCGTGCTCCGGCGTTTCGACCTGGGCGAGGCCGACCGCGTCCTGACGGTGCTCACGCCGCATGACGGCAAGCTGCGTCTCATCGCCAAGGGCGTGCGGCGGCCGACGAGCCGGCTGGGCGGGACGCTCGAGCCGTTCGCCGAACTGCAACTCGTGGTGGCCCGCGCGCGCACCTTCGATGTCGTGACGCAGGCCAGCGTGAGCGAGGCCTGGCTAGCGCTGCGCGACCGCCTCGAATCCGCCGCCACGGCCTGGTACCTGGGTGAGATGGCGGAGCGGGCGACGGAGGAGCAGGCCTATGCCTACCCCGTGTATGCCGTGCTGCGTCGCGCCTTCCAGCTCCTCGATGACGGCATGGCGCCGGGGCGCGTGGCGCGGTGGTTCGAGTTCGGGCTGGCCGACGCCCTGGGCGTGCGTCCGGAGGTGGAGCGCTGTGTCGAGTGCGACCGGGTGCTCGAGGCGGGCGAGACGTTCCGCTGGGTGCCTTCGCTGGGGGGCGTCCTGTGCGAGCGCCATCCGGGCCCGCCGGCCGAGGTGGTCGGCCTGTCGCAGGACGCCCTGAAGGTCCTGCGGGCCTACCGGCGCCTCGATATCGAAGCCCTGGCCGCCTTGCGCCTGCCGGCGGCCGTGGAGCGGGAGGTGGAGGGCGCGATGCGCCGCTTCATGCGCCACGCCCTGGAGCGCGAACCCCGCTCGGTGGCCTTCCTGGACGAGGTCCGCCACGCGGCGCCGCCGGTCTGAGCCACGAGGAGGTGCCGCGACGCGATCTGGAGCCGGCGCCGTGCGACAATCCGGACGCCCATGACAGCCGAGAAACGCGCCACGCCGCCCCTTGACGAGTCCGATCCCGGTCCCTCCGTGGCCGAGCTGGAGACGATCGTCTCGCTCAGCAAGCGGCGCGGCTTCGTCTTCCCCAGCTCGGAGATCTACGGCGGCATCAACGCCGTGTGGGACTACGGGCCCCTCGGCGTGGAGCTCAAGAACAACGTCAAGCGCGCCTGGTGGCGGGCGATGATCCAGGAGCGTGACGACATCGTCGGCCTTGACGCGGGCATCCTGATGCACCCGCAGGTGTGGGTCACGTCGGGTCATGTCGGTTCGTTCAGCGACCCGCTGGTCGAATGCCAGACCTGCCACCGCCGCTACCGCCTTGACGAGCTCCCGGGCGCCGAGGACCTCAGCGCGACCGACCTGCGGGACCCCACGGTCATCGAGCGCCTGGGCCTGAAATGCCCCGTCGATGAGGGCCCGCTGTCGGCTCCGCGGCGCTTCAACCTGATGTTCCAGACGCACATGGGCCCGGTGGAGGACGAGGGGTCGATCGTCTACCTGCGCCCCGAGACGGCCCAGGGCAGCTACGTCAACTTCCGCAACGTGCAGCAGGCCAGCCGCAAGAAGCTGCCCTTCGGCATCGCCCAGATCGGCAAGAGCTTCCGCAACGAGATCAGCCCCGGCAACTTCGTCTTCCGCATGCGCGAGTTCGAGCAGATGGAGATGCAGTACTTCGTGCACCCGGAAGCGGAGGCGTACGAGGCCTTCGAGACGTGGCTGCCCGCCCGTCGCGCCTGGTATGAGCGCTTTGGGGTGACCCCCGCCCGGATGCGTCTGCGCGAGCATGCCCCCGACGAGCTGGCCCACTACGCCCGCAAGGCGGTCGATATCGAATACCGCTTCCCGTTCGGCTGGAAGGAGCTGGAGGGCGTCCACAACCGAGGCGACTTCGACCTGTCGCGGCACCAGGAGGCGTCCGGCGAGAACCTGGAGTACTTCGACCCGGCCACCAACGAGCATGTCCTGCCGTGGATCGTGGAGACCGCCGCCGGTGCCGACCGGGCCGCCTTCACCTTCCTCATCGACGCCTACCGCGAGGAGGAGGTGCGCGGCGAGACGCGCGTCGTGCTGGGTCTCCACCCCGACCTCGCGCCGTACAAGGTGGCCGTGCTGCCGCTGCTCAAGAAGCGGCCCGAGATCGTGGAGCTGTGCCATCGCCTCAAGACGGACCTGCAGCAGGACCTCATGTGCGTCTATGACGACACGGCGGCGATCGGGAAGCTGTACCGCCGCCAGGACGAGATCGGCACCCCGTGGTGCGTCACGGTGGACGTCGACTCGCTGGAGGACGGGCAGGTGACGATCCGCGAACGGGACGCCATGACCCAGGAGCGCGTGGCGGTCGGCCGGGTGCGCGAGGTGATCCAGGCGCGCCTGGCCGCGGCCCGGGCCGCCTGACACCGGAGGCCGCCACGGCCGACAGGTTCGCCCAGTCCACGGCGGTCATCCAGCCGAGCGGCTGGCGTGACCTGTGGACCCTGCCACGGGCGCGCCTGTGGCTGATCGCCTGCGTCATCGCCGCCTACCTGCCCGCCCTGGGCATGCCCGCCCGCGGCTGGCTCGACTTCAGCGCCTTCTACGCCGCCGGCCACTTCGCCTTCACGCCCCAGGTGGACCAGCTGGTGCCGATCGCCCAGTTCCAGGCGGCCAACGGCCTGCCGCCCACGCCCTTCGTGTACCCCGCCTGGGTCGCCCTGCCCTACGTGCCGCTGGCGGCGCTGCCGTACGACCTGGCCGGCGCGCTCCACGTGGTCCTCATGCTCGTCGCGCTCGTCGCCGCGGCCCTGCTCGGGGCGCGGGTCTTCGCCATCCCGCGTGCCTGGGCCGTGCTCGGGACGCTCGCCTGGGCGCCCGCGGCCGCCGGGGTCGTGTCCGGCCAGAACACGTCCGTGGCGCTGCTCCTCGTGGTGGGCGTGGCGGCGGCCCTGCGGGCCGGCCGGCCGGTGGTCGCGGGGGTCCTGGGCGGGCTGCTCCTCTACAAGCCGCAGCTGGACGTGCCGGTCGTCCTGACGCTCGCCTGGCGTGGCGTCATCCGGGCGGTCGCCGCGGCGGCCCTCGTGGTGGTGGCCCAGTACCTGCTCGGCGTGCTCGCCGCGGGCGGTGACTGGGGCTGGCCGGCGACGTGGTGGGCGTCGCTCCAGACCTACAACCCGCTCGACCTGGCCGCCAACGGCTGGCAGGCCGTCTCGTTGCCGGCCCTGCTGGGTCGCCTCACGCCCGGCGATGCGGCGCCCGGTTCGTTCACCGGGCCGGCGCTCGTGGGCTACGTCGTGGCGGCGCTCATCGTCCTGCGCTGCCTGCCGGCGCTGCGACGCTGGTCACCCGAGCGGGCGATCGCCCTCGCCTGTGCGGCCGGGCTCGTCATCAGCCCCCACGCCTGGGTCTATGACGCGGCCCTGCTCCTGCCGGCCCTGGCGGTGTTCGCCGCGGACGCCAGGGCACGGGGCTGGCCGTGGCAGGACCGCTGGCTGGTGGCCGTGGCCTACGCCATCGCCGTGACCTGGCCGCTGGGCGGCCCGCTGGGCAAGGTGGGCGTGCTGCTGGTGCTGGTGGTGACCCTCGCGCCGTTCGCGCTGCAGGGGTGGTGGCCCTTCCGCTGGGCCCGGCCTCAGGCGACGGGCTGAGCCGCCTCGGCCTCGATCGCGGCGCTCGCCGCCTCGGCCTCGGGCACGCGCCCGTCGAGCCGGTCGAAGTAGCGGCCGATGGCCGCCGCGGTCCGCTTGCCATCGCCCATGGCCAGGATCACGGTCGCCGAGCCGCGCACGATGTCACCGCCGGCGAAGACGCCGGGGATGCTGCTCATGCCGTCCTCGTCGACCACGATGTAGCCCCATTGGTTGAGGTGCAGGTCGGGCACGCTGGCGGTGAGGATCGGGTTGGCCCGCGTGCCGATGGACACGACGACCATGTCGCACGCGATCTCGAACTCGGAGCCGGGGATGCGCTCGGGCCGCCGCCGCCCGGAGGCATCGGGCTCACCAAGGGCCATCCGTTCGCAGCGCAGGGCCCGCACCCAGCCGTGCTCGTCGCCGAGGACCTCCAGGGGCGCCGTCAGCAGCTCGAAGTGGATGCCTTCCTGCTCCGCGTGATGGACCTCTTCGCGGCGCGCCGGCAGTTCGTCCATGCCGCGCCGGTAGACGATGATCGCTTCATCGGCGCCCATGCGCAGGCTCGTCCGCACCGCGTCCATGGCCACGTTGCCGCCGCCCACGACGGCGACCCGCTGACCCTTCAGGACGGGCGTCTCGGCGTCCTCCCGGAAGGCGGCCATGAGGTTGACCCGCGTCAGGTATTCGTTGGCCGAATAGACGCCCTTGAGGTTCTCGCCGGGTACGTCCATGAAGACTGGCAGGCCCGCGCCGACGGCCAGGAAGACCGCGTCGAACCGCTCGCGCAGTTCGGCCAGCGTCCACGTCTTGCCGATGATCTCGTTGACCTCGATGTGGACGCCCGCGTCGCGGAGACGGTCGACTTCCTTCTGCACGATGTCCTTGGGCAGGCGGAACTCGGGGATGCCGTACATCAGCACGCCGCCCGGGGCGTGGAAGGCCTCGAAGATGGTGACCTCGTGGCCACTCTTGACCAGCTCGCCCGCGGCGGTGAGGCCGGCCGGGCCGGAGCCCACGATGGCCACGCGATGCCCGGTGGGGGCCGCCTCGGTGTGCTTGAGGGCCTCCGGGTGCGCCATGGCCCAGTCGGCCACGTAGCGCTCCAGGGCGCCGATCGCCACCGGGTCGCCCTTCTTGCCGCGCAGGCACTTGCCTTCGCACTGCGACTCCTGGGGGCAGACGCGGCCGGTGACGCAGGGCAGGGCATTGTCGTCGAGGAGGGACTCAGCCGCGCCCTGCATGTCGCCGTCGGCGACGAGTTCGATGAAGCGGGGGATGTTGACCCGCACGGGACAGCCGGCGATGCACGTCGGGTTCTTGCACTGCAGGCAGCGCTCGGCCTCGGCGGCGGCCAGGACATGCGTGAAGCCCAGGTTGACTTCCTGGAAGTTGCGGGCGCGGATGGGCGCGGCCTGCTCGGGCATGGCCTCGCGGCCGAGCGCCATGCGTTCCCTCGGGTTGAGGATCGGTCGCGTGGTCATCGCGTCGGCGCCAGCTCGGCGAGCTGCTCCGTGAGGTGGCACGGCGCACGCCGGGCCATCGCCTCCTGCTCGAACGGGCGATAGGTGGCCAGGCGGTCGGCCAGACTGGCGAAGTCGACCTGGTGGGCGTCGAACTCGGGGCCGTCGACGCACGCGTAGCGGGTCACCCCGCCGACCGAGACGCGGCACCCGCCGCACATGCCGGTGCCGTCGACCATGATCGGGTTGAGCGAGACGATCGTGGGCACGGCGAGCGGCCGCGTCATCTCAGCGACGGCCCGCATCATGGGCACGGGCCCCACGGCGTACACGGCGGCCACGTCGCCGCCGGCGAGCACGTCGGCCAGCGCCTGGGTCACGAACCCGGGCCGGCCGTAGGAGCCATCGTCGGTGCAGGCGATGACCTCGCCGTGGCGCCGCAGCTCGTCCTCGAAGATGACCCACTCGCGGGAGCGGCCGCCGATGACGCTGGTGACGCGCACGCCGCGGGCGTGGAGGCCCTCGGCGATGGGATGGACGACGGCGGTGCCGACGCCACCTCCGACACACACCGCGTGCCCCGACTCGATCAGCTCGGTCGGTCGGCCAAGGGGGCCGGCGACGTCGGTGAGGGCCTCGCCGACCTGCATCTCGACCAGATCACTGGTGCTCTTGCCCACGGCCTGGATGACCAGCGTGATGGTGCCGGCCACCGCATCACCGTCGGCGATGGTCAGCGGGATGCGCTCTGCGCCGGGGCCGCGGCGGACGATGACGAACTGGCCCGGCTGGCGGATCTGGGCGATGCGCGGCGCCAGGATGGTCAGGCGGGCGACGGTCGGCGACAGCACGGCGCGGTCGACGATGGGGAACACGCGGACACCAGGTTGTGTTTCGATCACGGAACCTATCGTCGGGCCTGGCCGCCGATCGCGCCTATGCCCAAAGGCGCCCCTCTGGGGTGCCGAAGGTCCCGTCGTCAGGCGGCGCCACCCTCCAGCGGGGGCACGACCTTGCCCTTCGGCCAGTAGAGCTCCTTCTTGACGTGGAACTCGGGGAAGCCGCGGTCCATGAGGCGCGCTTCGACGTTCAGGATCATGTCCGGGTTGCCGCAGATGTAGACGACCGTCCGCTCCGGGCGCAGGCCAAGGTCCTTGCACACCTGGTCGATCACCACCTCGGCGCGCCCCGTGCGGCCCGTCCAGCCCGCGTTGCGCGGGTCGTTCGGCCGCGAGATGGTGGGCACGTAGGTCACCGGGTAGGTACCGTCGCGCTGCCACGCCTCGAGCTCATCCCGATAGCCCAGCTCCTCCACGTACGAGCAGCCGTGCAGCAGCACGGTACGTCGCGGAGCGCGGTCGATGAGGGTCTGGCGCATCATGGCCATGAAGGGCGCGACGCCCGTGCCGGTCGCCACGTACAGGTGGGTGCGGCGGTCGTCGGGCTCCAACATGAACTTGCCCTTGGGTCCGATCATGCGCATGCCGTGGCCGATCGGCAGGCGCCACAGCAGCGTCGTGAAGCGCAGGATCGGGACCAGGCGGACGTAGAACTCGTAGCCCCCGTCGGCGGCTTCGGCGGGCGCCGAGGCCACCGAGTAGGGCCGCTGCCACAGCTTGCCGTCGGCGAAGACGCCGATGGTCATGTACTGGCCCGGCTCGAACGGCACCGGCGGCCCGTCGTAGCGGACCCAGAAGTAGCCCAGGTCCTCCGTTTCATCGACTCGTTTGACGAGGCGCGCCGTGTACTGCTCGGCAGCGGGAGCGATCTGCCGCGGGTCGGTGTGGTGGTGCGTCATCAGACCAGGGCCGGCCGCGCGAAGGGCACGCCGCGGAGCTGCTCGTCCAGGAAGGCCAGCACGGTGGCGTACCAGACGCGGGCGTTCTGGGGTTTCAGGACCCAGTGGTTCTCATCGGGGAAGTACAGGAAGCGCGCCGTCACGCCGTGCCGCTTGAGGTCCGTCCACAAACGCAGCGCCTCGCTGATCGGCACGCGCGCGTCCAACTCGCCGTGGATGACCAGCATCGGTGTCCTGATGCTGCCCACGTGGGCGGCCGGCGAGTGCTCCTCGTAACGCCGCGCGTCGACATACGGGTCACCCATCTCCAGCTCCCACCATGCCCCGTTGTCGGTCGTGCCGTGGAACCCCCGCAGCTCCCACAGGCTGGCGTGGGTCACGATGGCCTTGAAGCGGTCGGTGTGGCCGGCCACCCAGTTGGCCATGTAGCCGCCGAACGAGCCGCCCATGAGGGCCGTCCGCGAGGCGTCCACGTCGGGGCGGGCCGTGGCCGCGTCGACGGCCGCCAGCATGTCGGTGTACGGCGCCGCGCCCCACTCGCCCCAGCCACGCTGGACAAAGGCCTGGCCGTAGCCCAGCGAGATGGCCGGGTCGGGCATGACCACGGCGTAGCCACGGGCCGCCAGCAGCTGCGGATTCCAGCGCCAGTGCCAGCCGTCGGTCCAGGTCCCCAGCGGGCCACCGTGGACGAAGACGACGAGCGGCGCGGGGTGCGCCGCGGACATGCCCTCGGGCTTGACCAGCCACGCGCCGATGGGCGTCCCGTCCGCTGCGATGCCGGTGATGCGTTCGACCGCCCCGGGCGCGGCCACCTGGGCCCCGGTCGCGGCCGGTGACGCGACCACGACCGGCTCCTGCTCGGCGGCGCGCGCGTCCAGGCGCACGATCTCGTTGGGGACGCGCAGCGTGGAGCGCAGGGCATACAGCCAGCGCCCGTCGGGGGAGGGGCAGAGATCGCTGATCGTGCCGCTCGCCGCGAGGCAGGTCAGGCGGCCGTCGTCCAGGTCGAGCCGGAAGGCGGCTTGGTGACCCTGCCGGTCGGCGACGAAGAACAGGGCCCGGCTGTCGGCCGCCCATACGAGCCCGTCGGGCCACTGGTCCATATCGGGCGCAGGGTCGTGGCCCTCGCCGCCCGCCAGGTCGAGGAGCCACAGGCTATGCGACTCCGCACGCTCCGGTGCCCCAAGGTCGGCCCGCACGCAGGCCACCTGCCGGCCGTCCGGTGAGACGACGGCCTGGTCGTACATGCCGTCGCCCGGCGTGAGGACACGCTGTTCCAGCGTCGTCGTGTCGATGGCCACCAGGTCCACCCTTGGCCGCCCCGCCGTCTGCTCTCCCAGGCTCAGGATGGCCGTCGCGCCATCGGGCGTCAGGGCGACGCCCCGGTCCTCCAGCTGCTGGCCCAGCGCCGGCACGAGGTCGCGCGCCGCGGGGACGGGATCGGCTTCCGTCACCGGCAGGTCCAGGACGAAGGCGTGCCGCTCGCGAGGGCCCAGGTAGTGATCCCACAGGCGGATGGGGTAGCCCTCGAAGAGGAGCGCCTCCAGGCCCGCCTCCTTGCGCGACTTGGCCCGGGCGGCGTCCGCCTCCAGTGACTCGGTCCCGGCGAACAGCGGCGCGACGAAGGCGACGCGGCGCCCGCGGCGGGCTGCCGCCACCCCGTCGACCCCGCCATGGGGCACGAGCAGCAGGCGCGCCTCACCGCCGTCGGCCGGCAGGTGCCACAGCGCGGCCGGCGGATCGGCCTCGGCTTCCTTGGCGTCCGGATCGGGCCGGGCGCTGCCGAACACGAGGCTGCCATCGGGTGCGAAGGCCGCGGCGCCCTCTCCGGCCGCGGACCGGGTCAGGCGGCGGGGAGGGGCCTTCTCCGCCGGGTCCACGGCCCACAGCGCGCTGACCATCTTCGTGCCGCTCGCATGCGGCTGGGCCACGGTCACGACGAGGCGGGTGCCGTCGGGTGAGAGCTGGAGGCCGGAGAGGCGGGGCAGGCGCACGAAGCGCTCGAAGTCCAGGGGTTCGGTCATGACCCCGATGATGGCACGCCGAGGGGTGTCGGGCAGGCCGCGGCTACAATCGAGGCGAAACGAAGTATCGATCCGCCGGGCGCGGACCGGACCCAGCGACCGAAGGAGTCCCCATGTCGCAGACCGCCGTTGCCGGCGAGCGCACGCACCGTGCCGCCAAGCGTTACATCTACGCCTTCGGAGGCGGCCAGGCTGAGGGCAACGCGGGGATGCGCGACCTCCTCGGCGGCAAGGGTGCCGGCCTCGCCGAGATGACCAACGCGGGCCTGCCGGTGCCGCCCGGCTTCACCATCACCACCGAGGCCTGCAACGACTACTTCGCGGCCGGCGAGAAGCTGCCCGACGGGCTCTGGGACGACGTCCTCGAGGCCGTCAAGGCGGTCGAGGCGGAGACCGGCAAGGGCTTCGGCAACCCCGCCAATCCGCTCCTCGTGAGCGTGCGGTCCGGCGCCAAGTTCTCCATGCCCGGCATGATGGACACGGTCCTCAACCTGGGCCTCAACGAGGCCACCCTGCACGGCCTCATCGCCCTGACCGGTAACGAGCGTTTCGGCTGGGACGCCTACCGGCGCTTCATCCAGATGTTCGGGCGGATCGTCATGGAGGTGCCCGGCGAGCGCTTCGACGCGGTGCTCGACGCGGCCAAGGCGGCCCACGGCGCAAAGCAGGACACCGACCTCGACGCCTCGGCCCTCCAGGAGGTGGCCGCCGCGTCACGCAAGCTCGTCCGCGAGGTCACCGGCCGTGACTTCCCCAGCGACCCGCTGGAGCAGCTGGACCTGGCCGTCAAGGCCGTCTTCGCCAGCTGGTACGGCAAGCGTGCCCACGACTATCGCGAGTACAACAAGATCCCCCACGACCTGGGCACCGCGGTCAGCGTCGTGACCATGGTCTACGGCAACATGGGCGAGGACTCGGGCACCGGCGTGGCCTTCACCCGTGACCCCAACACCGGCGAGAAGGTGCTCTTCGGCGAGTACCTCACCAACGCGCAGGGCGAGGACGTGGTGGCCGGCATCCGGACGCCCCGCAAGATCAGCCAGATGCGCGACCAGATGCCGGAGGTCTACCGCCAGTTCGAGGCCATCGCAGAGCGCCTCGAGCGCCACTACCGCGACGCGCAGGACCTCGAGTTCACCATCGAGCGCGGCCACCTCTACATGCTCCAGA
This sequence comes from uncultured Anaerolineaceae bacterium, assembly GCA_964518505.1. Taxonomy (GTDB): domain Bacteria; phylum Chloroflexota; class Limnocylindria; order Limnocylindrales; family CSP1-4; genus DASPUH01. The sequence goes on from CAZFGT010000009.1 coordinate 41,579, forward strand.
CGCGCAGCGCCAAGCGGACTGCGGCGGCCGCCGTGAAGATCGCGGCCGACCTGGTCCGGGAAGGCATCATCGACCGCAAGGAAGCCCTCGCCCGCATCGAGCCGGCCTACGTGGACCAGCTCCTGCGTGACCAGTTCGATCCCATCGCCAAGGGCAAGGCCAAGCGCCTGGCCACGGGCCTGAACGCGTCGCCCGGCGCGGCCGTAGGCCTCGCCGTCTTCGACGCCGACCGCGCCTTCGAGCGGGCCGGGGCCGGCGACAAGGTCATCCTCGTGCGCGTGGAGACGTCACCCGACGACTTCCACGGCATGGCCGCCAGCCAGGGCGTCCTCACCGCCCGCGGCGGGGCCACCTCCCACGCTGCCGTCGTGGCGCGGCAGATCGGCAAGCCCTGCGTGGCCGGCTGCTCCGCGCTCGTGGTCGACTACGAGGCGCGCACCGCCTCCGCCGACGGGGTCACCTTCAAGGAGGGCGACGCCATCAGCCTGGATGGCTCGACCGGTGAGGTCTACCTGGGCGCCCTGCCGACCGTGGAGGTCCGCTTCGAGGACCAGACCGGGCTGCAGGAGATCCTGGGCTGGGCCGACGACGTCCGCCGCCTCCAGGTCTGGACCAACGCCGACAAGCCGGAGGAGGCCGCTCTGGCCCGCCGGTACGGCGCGCAGGGCATCGGCCTCTGCCGCACCGAACACATGTTCCGCGAGGGCGAGCGGCTGGAGATCGTGCGCGACGCGATCCTCGTCGCGTTCCAGGCCACGCGGGCCAAGGACCGGGCCGCCGCCGGGCAGCCGCTCAGCGCGGAGGAGCAGGCCGTGGTGGCCCGCTTCGACGCCGCCATGGGCAAGCTGGAGGCGCTCCAGGAAGGCGACTTCCGAGGCATCTTCGAGGCCATGAGCGGCCTGCCGGTCGTCATCCGGCTCATCGACCCGCCGCTCCACGAGTTCCTGCCCAACCACAGCGACCTGCTCGTGGAGGTGACCCAATTCCGCGACCGTGGCACGCCGGAGGGCGATCCTGATTTCGTCAAGGCGCGCACGATGCTGGCCGCCGTGGAGGCGCTGCGCGAGCAGAACCCCATGCTTGGCCTGCGCGGCTGCCGCCTCGGCCTGATGATCCCCGACTTCGTGAAGATCCAGACGCGGGCCATCCTCAACGCGGCCATCTCCGAGCGTAAGGCCGGCCGCGACCCGCACGCCGAGATCATGATCCCGCTGATCGGCCACGTGAACGAGCTCATCGAGACCAAGCGCCTCCTGGAGGCCGAGGCCACGGCCGTCGTGGCCGAGGCCGGCATGTCGGTCGACTACAAGTTCGGCACCATGATCGAGGTGCCGCGTGGCGCCCTGACCGCCGACGAGATCGCCCGCCATGCCGAGTTCTTCAGCTTCGGCACCAACGACCTGACGCAGATGACCTACGGCTACTCGCGCGACGACGCGGAGGGCGGCTTCCTGCTGGCCTACGTGGAGCGCAAGATCCTGCCCTTCAACCCGTTCCAGTCGCTCGACCCGATCGGCGTCGGGTACCTCATGCGCGTCGCCGTCGAGAAGGGCCGCAGCGTGCGACCCAACCTCAAGATCGGCATCTGCGGCGAGCACGGCGGCGACCCCGCCTCGATCGCCTTCTGCGATGAGATCGGGCTCGACTACGTCTCCTGCTCGCCGTTCCGTATCCCGGTCGCCCGCCTCGCCGCCGCCCAGGCCGTCCTGGCCGCCGGCGAACGGGACAAGTAGGGGCCGCTCGGGCTCGGGACCGCTTCCTCGGCGCCGGCCGCCCAGTCGGCCGGCGTCCGCCCCGACCTTGGTGAGCTCCCGCCGACCTCGGGAGGCTCGCGCCGACCTTGGGGTCCCGAATAGCGCCTCCGGTGCTGCTCGCCACACAACGGCCTCGATCAAGTGCGGCCCCGATGGCCCTTGAGGACCCCGTTAGCGCCTCCAGGCCTGCCGAGCCGCTCGGAAGGCCTTAAGCCGCGCCCACCCCGGGCCGTCCGGGCCCGCGCCGGACCTTATCGCGAACGTTCGTGCTCGCAGCAGCACTGCACGGAATACGGATGAGCCCTTGGGTGCCCCGGGGGCCCTGGGACCCCCAGGCCTTCGACCCGCCGGTACCCGCCCCACTGGTGATCCGAGCACGAGGGTGGGGCCCAAGGTCCCCGACCGACGGCGGCCCGGTTGCCTAAGGGCCTGGGCGATCGCCCTCATTCGTCGATGGGGCCCCGGTTTGTGCCTTCAGGGGCCACAAAAGGTGTACGACCCCAGGGTCGGCGGGCTTAGCACGACCCGGTGTGCTCGCATGATCAATAGGGCGGGCTACGATGACCCCGAAGGTGGTTCGGGGCGCCCTGGGGAGTCGGGGCCCGGCGCAGGCACCCCCGGCCGCCTGCCCGCCCCCGCCCCGCGCTAGGTCGAAGCGATGCCCGTGCCCTCGGCCACGTCGGGCGCCTCGTGGATCTGGCGGGCGGCGCGGATGCCCGACTCGAGGGCGCCCTGGATCCAGGCGTGATAGAGGGAACAGTGCTCGCCGGCGAAGAGGACGCGGCCCTCGGGCTGGACGATGGCCGGCTGCAGCTCGGTCTGCTGCTCGGGCGCGAACATGGCGAACGCGCCGCGGGCCCAGCGATCGCTGTACCAGGCGTGCGAGGCGCCCGTCTCGTACACATCCCGGATGCCGGGGTGGATGCGGGCCACGTCGTCGAGCGCCTCCTCCAGGCGCGTCTCCTCGTCCATCGCGCCCCACTGGAGCGCGTCCTGGCCCCAGGTATAGGAGGCCAGGAGGACGCCTCGCTCGATGGTGGGATCGGGGGTCGGGTAGTTGAGGCGTCGCACCGGCAGGTCGGTGACCGTGGCGCCGCCGACGATGCCGTCGTCCTTCTCCCAGATGCGCCGGCGGACCTGGAAGACGATCTTCGTCGACGCGTGGTAGTTGAGCTGGCGGATGGCACGGCGTTTCTCGTGGGAGAAGGGCTGCACGGTCTCGATCGTCCGCAGCACGGAGAACGGCACGGTGCACACGGCGTAGTCACCGACCGCCCGGTAGCGCCCCGCCTCGGTCTTGTAGTGGACCACGACCGAGCCGGGCTCCTGGTCGATGGCGAAGACCTCCGCCCCCAGGTGGACCTCGCGGTGCAGCTCGCCGAAGAAGGCGTTGGGCAGTCGATCCATCCCGCCGCTGATCTCCTGCATGTCCACGTACGCCTTGCCGATGTCCTCGCGCAGGATCTCGACGACCGCGTTGTGCATGTCGGCCTCGAGGAAGTTCATGACCGTGTAGTACTCGATGGCCCCCTCGCTCCAGCCCTTCTCGCGCAGGAACTCGTAGAGCGAGAACTGGTCGTACTTGCTGACGATCTCCGACCAGGCCGCCTGGCCCTCGTGCTCGACCATCGCCCGCAGGTCCCCGATGGCCGACTCCCACAGCTGGTCGGCGGTCCGGCCGCGCTCGTGGTCGGCCAGCGTGAAGGGCAGGCGCGACGGCTGCGCGTCCGCCTCGGCCATCGTCATGCGCTCGCCGTTGAGGTAGACGAGGCCATCGGGGTTGCCCATCATGAACGGCCGCAGCGGCAGGTCGAAGAGGCGGCAGTACTCCAGCGTCAGGTCGTGGGCCCGCGGGATGCGCATGCCGCCGGCCTCGGCGTACAGACCCGGCGCGAAGCCACGCATCGTATGGATGCGGCCGCCGACCCGGTTGCGGGCCTCCAGGACCGTCACGTGATGCCCCTGGCGCTTGAGTTCGTAGGCGGCGACGAGGCCGGCCAGGCCGGCCCCGATGATGACCACCCGCCGCGCCGGACCCGGCCGCACACCCAGCCCGGCCTGGGGAACGGCGAGCGTGGCGGCGGGGGTCGGCGGAGCCTGGTCGGGGGACGGCTGCGGCGACGCGTCCGGGAGATGCTGCGGGAGCTCGGCCGGCCGGGCCCCGGTCACGTCCTTGGCCATGACGCGGACGATACAACGGCCCTGCCGTGGCCGGTCCGCGACCTGACCGGCCCGGTAGGGGGTCGGGCCCTTTCTGTCCTGCGATCGGATTGCGATCGGGCTATGCCAGCCTTGGTCATATCCACGCGAGTCCTGCGCATCCCGGCGCATCACGCAACAGGAGGACCCATGTACCGCTTCGCGCGCGCGGGTGCCATCGGCCTGATCGCCGGGGCCTTCCTGCTGAGCGGCTGCTCAGCCTCCGGGGCGCCGACCGCGCCGACGGCGCCGGGCACGACGAGCGGTCTGGCCACGGAGGGCACCTCGGTCGGACCGGGCGACTCGACCGCCGGCTCGGGCGGCGCCACGGCTAGCTGCAAGGGGCTGACCGCCGTCGACGCTCAGCCCCTGGTCGTGGATCAGATCACCGACGTGACCATCACGCCCTACGGTCTCCACGGGACCGGCCAGGAGTGCCGGTTCAACACGACTGAAGACAGCGTCACGGTCGATGTCACGGTCGATGGCGGCGCCGACGGCTCCGCCGAATTCGACGGCACCACGTTCACGGATCCGGTTCCCCTGCCCGGGGTGGGCGACAAGGCGATCTGGGACAGCAACGACGAGTCGTCCGAGTTCGTGGCGATCAAGGGCACCGTCTACTGCAGCGTCGAGGTCGACCCCGAGAACGTCCCGGGCGTCGGGCACCTGATGGACGAGGTCAACAACACGATCCGGATCGGCGACGCGAACTACAAGATCCTCGCGGCGGCTGCCGCCACCCTCTGCAACCGCATCTATGGCAGCGGCGATACGACCATCGACCTGAGCGGCCTGTCGACGCCGCCGTCCATCGCCCCGTGAGCCGTCGCGTTACCCGGGTCGGCCGCTGAGGGACACGCTCCCTCTTGTACGATGCCGGGCATGCCGCGCACCCCGCGCTACGGACCGGCCGACTCATTGCAGTCGCCCCGCTTCACTGGCCCCACCACGTTCGCCCGGCTGCCGCACGTGACGGACCTGGCGGACGTGGACCTGGCGGTGGTCGGCGTGCCGTTCGACACCGGCGTGACGTACCGGGTCGGTGGGCGGTTCGGGCCTGGCGCGGTCCGCGACGCCTCGGTGATGCTGCGCCCGTACAACCCGCACCTGGACGTGTCCCCGTTCCAGGTCCTCTCATGCGTCGACCACGGCGACGTGGCCATCGTGCCCGGCTACATCGAGCGGAGCTACGCGGCCATCGAGGCGGCGGTCGCGCCACTGGTCCAGGCCGGCGTCGTCCCCCTGCTCATCGGCGGCGACCACGCCTGCACGCTGCCCCACCTGCGCGCGACGCGCAGCCGCGGCCCCGTGGCGGTGGTGGACTTCGACTCGCACACCGACGCATGGGACAGCTACTTCGGCGAGAAGTACAACCACGGCACGTGGATGCGCCGGGCCATCGAGGAGGGCCTGGTCGACGTGGCTCACTCGATCGAGGTCGGCCTGCGCGGCACGCTCTATGGCCCGGAGGACTGGCCCTCCCTGACCACCGAGCTCGGGCTGGACTACCAGACGACCGAGCAGGTCCTGGCCCAGGGCGCCGAAACGATCGCTGCTCGCATCCGCGGCAGGGTGGGGGACCGACCGGCCTTCATCAGCTTCGACATCGACGTGGTCGATCCCGCCTTCGCCCCCGGCACCGGCACGCCCGAACCGGGCGGCCTCTCCGCCCACGACGCCCTGGCCATCGTGCGCCGCCTCACCGGCATCGACTTCGTGGGCTTCGATGTGGTCGAAGTCATCCCGGCCTACGACCCGGCCGGCCAGACGGCCTTCCTGGCGGCCAACCTGGCGTACGAGATGCTCTCGCTTGTCGCCGTGCGCCGCCGCGACGCGGCAGGCCCTCACTAGCTCGGGAGCCAGCCCTCGGGGATAGGCGGCTGGCGATGGTGCACCGCGGGCAGGTCAAGGCCGGCCACGTGCGCCGCGATCTCGTCGAGCGCGGCGACCCAGACGCCCGAGTCGCGCATCGCCAGCAGCTCGTCAAGGAACCCGGCCAGCGCCGCGGCGCGTGACGGTCGCCCGGAAAGGAACGGGTGCATGGTGAGCACCAGGCAGCCGCCGGCGGCGAACGTGGCGTCGCGTTCCAGGCGCCACATCTCCATGACCTTGGCCGGGCTCTCGATGAGACCCGAGCCGGTCAGGTCGGGCAGGTAGGCGTACTGCTCCCAGTCGTCGAGCCCCCAGTGGATGGGGATCTCGACCAGCCAGGGCGCCAGCTGCCCGTCCGGGCCGGGCTCGGCCGTGGCCAGGCGGTAGGGCCGGTCGGCATCCATGAGGCTCGAGTCGTAGCGGAAGCCGTGCCGCGCCAGCAGGCTCGGCGTGTGGTGCGACGTCTCCCACATCGGCGCGCGATAGCCGATGGGCCGGACGCCCGCGACCGCGTCCAGGGCTTCCAATCCGCGCAGGAGGTACCGCTCCTCGGTCGCCTCGTTGGCCCCGAGTGGCTCGTGGAGGTAGCCGTGATGGCCGATCTCATGGCCGCCGTCCCGGATGGCCCGGACGGTGTCCGGCCAGCGTTCGGCGGTGTAGCCGGGCACGAAGAAGGTGGCCCGGATCTGGCGCTCGGCGAGCAGGCCCAGCAGCCGCGGCACGCCCGTCCGCGGCCCGTATGCCTGGTGGGTCATGACGCCCAGGCGCCGCGCCGCAGCAGGAGCGCCGGCGAGGATGGCGCTCTCCGCGTCCACGTCGAACGTGACGGCGGCGGCCGCCCGGGTGCCGGGCGGCCAGAACGCCTCGCTCACGATGGCTGGGTCCTCAAGCGGTGGGGACGGCGGTGCTCTTGGTGTACTGCTCGAGGGCCCAGTAGACGATGCCGGCCACGATGAAGCCGACCACGTAGGCGATGTCCGCGCCGCCGAGCGCGGTCGCGATCGGCCCGACGAAGATCGTCGCGTCCATGAAGGGGATCGAGACGACGAAGCCCACGACCAGCGCGATGAGGGCGTTCATGCCGGTCGGCAGGAGGCCGAAGGCGACGGCCTTCGATCCATCGATGGTCCCGCGCCCACGTCGGCTCAGGTCGACCAGCACGATGGCCGCCCAGGGGCCGATCCAGTAGGTGATGAACAGCAGGTAGTTCTCGAAGGTGGCCTGGAAATTCGCCTGATACAGGTACAGCGTGGCGATGTAGCTGAGCACCCCGACCACCAGCGCCGAGAGCGGCCGCGGGACCCTGACGCCGGCCGCCTGGAGCGACAGCGAGCCCGTGTAGTCGTTCATGGCGTTGACGGCCACCGTGCCGAAGAAGATGGCGATCATGGCCAGCGCGCCGATGATGCCGCCGCCCAGAAGCGCATTGATCTGGTGGACCGGGTCGGTCAGGGTCGCGTCGAGGGCGCCGAAGACGGCCAGGCCCAGGACCTCGATCCAGGTGGCCGAGAGGAACAGGCCAAGGAAGGTGTAGCCAAAGACCTTGGAGCCGGACGAGTCGCTGGGCAGGTAGCGGCTGTAGTCGGACGCGTAGAGGGCCCACGCCAGGTTGAAGCTGCCGGCGATGGTGGTCATGAGCACGAAGCTGCCCAGGCCAGAGGCGGAGCCGTCGGCGAGGCTGAAGTTGGCCTTGGAGAGCACCGCGACGGTGACGACCCCGAAGAGGATCGCCAGCCCGATGGCGGCGTACTTCTCGAAGGTGTGGATGGCCTCGTAGCCCACCACGCTCAGGCCGGCCTGGCACAGGACGACGATCAGCAGTCCCACCGGGAACGGCACCGCACCACCGGAGATGACGTCGATGGCATAGGCGCCGAAGAACGCGTTGATGGCGTCCCAGGCGATCGTGCTCAGCCAGTTGATGCCGGCCGGCACGACGATCGACTTCCCGAAGGGCAGTCGGGCGGCCGGGATCTGGGCCATGCCGGTGCGCGGACCCATGGCACTCAGGACACCCACCAGGGCGGCGCCGATGAGGTTGCCCACGACGATGGCCAGCAGGCCGTCGACGAATCCCAGCCCGATGAACGACGCCGGGGCGAGCACGCCGATGGCGAACGCGGCGGGCACCAGGTTCGGCGTGAACCACACCGTGAACAGCCGCCAGACAGCGCCGTAGCGGGCTGCGTCCGGGATCGGCTCCATGCCGTGGCCCTCGATGGAGAGGTCACCCTCGCCCTTGGGCATCGAGTCGCGGGTCAACGCCTGGACTGCCATCCCTAACCCTCCTGCTTGGTGAACGTGATGGGCACGTCGCCCTCAGCCCGGTGCACGACCGCGCGCGCCGGCTCCGTCTCGGCCACCACTCGACCGAGGCGCACCACCCAGCGCGCCACGGGCCGGAGGCGGATCGCCTCCGCTTCGTCCGCGCAGTCGAAGACCACGAAGTTCGCCGGTTTGCCCTCCTCCACCCCGTATTCGACTTCGGCCGCCCGGGCGGCGTTGTCGGTGACCATGCGGTAGGCCCGGAACAGCTCGCCCCGGCCGGTCATGTGGCCGACGTGCACCAGCATCGACAGCGCGTCAAGCATCGAGCCGCGGCCCAGCGGGTACCACGGATCCATGATCGAGTCGTGGCCGCAGGCGACGTTGATGCCGGCCGCGTCAAGCTCCTTGACCCGTGTCATGCCGCGGCGCTTGGGGTACGAGTCGAAGCGGCCCTGCAAGGCGATGTTGTCGAGGGGGTTGGCCACGATCGTGACCCCCGCCCGCTTCAGGATCTGCAGCAGCTTGAAGGCGTACGCGTCGTTGTAGGAGCCCATCGCCGTGGTGTGGCCGGCCACCACGCGGCCTTGCATGCCGTGTCGCATCGTGTCGGCCGCGACCACCTCCAGGAAGCGCGACTGCTCGTCGTCCGTCTCGTCGCAGTGGAGGTCGATACCCGCTCCCGTCTCGCGCGAGAGCTCGAAGAGGAAGTGGACCTCCTCCACGCCGTCGTCGCGGGTCCATTCGTAGTGGGGGATGCCGCCGATGACGTCGCAGCCCAGGCGCATCGCCTCGCGCATCAGCGCCTTGCCGTCGGGGAACGACAGGATGCCGTCCTGGGGGAAGGCGATGAGGCGCAGGTCGACGACGTCGCGCATCTCGTCCCGCAACTCCAGCAGAGCGCGCAGCGCGACGAGCTTGGGGTCGCAGACATCGACATGGGAGCGGATGAGACCCGTGCCCTGGGCCACTTCCCAGAGGATCGCCTGGCGCGCCCGATCCTTGACGTCCTTATGGGTCAGGTGCGGCTTGCGCTCGGCCCATGTCAGGATGCCCTCGATGAGCGTGCCCGACTCGTTGTGACGCGGCTCGCCCACCGTCAGGACCGCGTCCAGATGGACGTGCGGATCCACGAGGGGCGGGGAGAGGAGGCGGCCCTCCGCGTCCAGCTCACGGGCGGCCTTGCCCTTGAGGGTGCCCGCCGGGCGGATGGCCTCGATGCGGCCGCCGGTGACCGCCACGTCAACGCGTTCCGCAGCCGACCCGCGGGGAACGGCAGGATCCGTATGCGTGGGGTGGACGCGCGCGTTGCGCACGAGGAGATCCACGCCAGGCTGCTCCCCATCCGAAGCCCCTGTGCGACGCGGTGCCCACGCCGCCACGGTCCGTGCAGTGTACCGTCGGCGCGGGCGCGTCTCTGGCCGGTGGCGCACGTCGCCGCTTCGCCGCCCGCCTACCTGGTCACCTGTGACTGGGGGGCACGCTTGAGCACCATCGCGGCCCCGAACGCGGCTGGAGAGGCCGGATCCGGGCCTCTCCTGAGCACCTCCACGCGCGCGCCAGGGCCGCTGGGGCCGGATCGCGAGGCTATCCGATCCAGGACTGCTCCAACGTGCCCCGGAGTCAGATCTGACCCGATCGGGCGGCCCCTGACCAGGTCGCCGGGCGTCGGCCGCGCTGAGACCGTTCGCACCTCACGGTGAGTGAACAGATGCGGGTCAAAGGTTGCCCGCGCGCCCTCGACGGGCCGCTTCAGGGCTGTATCGGTCGCTGCCAGTGACCATTTGCCGCGCTGGCCGACCGCCGGCGGTCAAGCTGCCGGCTTCGGGGGTGAAACGTTCACTGCCAGCGACACTCGGGCCAGGTGCAAGGACGCGACCGATCTGGGGCTACCTGGTCCGCAGCGCGGCTCCGGGCGAGGGCCCTGCGATACGATGCGGCCGTCCGACCGCCCACGGATCGAGGGAGGGTTCCCATGGAGCCGAACGACCGACCCGACCTCGCGCCGTCGGAACCTGTCGCGCCCCAGGCGCCGGCCGATCCTCCGCCGCCGTACCAACCGCAGCCCCCCGCGGCCCTGTACGTGCCGCCGTGGGCAGGGGGCGCCCCCCAGCCGACGTTGCCGCCCCAGCCGCCGGGCATGTACACGCCGCCGCCCGGGACACCGTCGTGGGCCCTCGCGACGCCGCCGGTCCAGGCCGGGCCGGCGCCGGGGATCCTGTACGCGGGATTCGGGGTGCGCTTCGTCGCCTACCTCATCGACTGGGTCATCCTGGGCTTCGTCAGCGGCATCATCTGGTTCGGGGCGCTGGTCATCGGCATCAGCGCCGTCGGCGCCGACCGCTTCACGACGATCAACACGGTGGGCGGCTCGTTCACGCCCGACCAGATGGCGGCGGCCCTCATGTTCGCCCAGTACGTTTACGCTGGCCTGGGCATCGCCTGGCTGGTCACCGCCCTCTACTTCATCCTCATGTGGCATACCGGCGGCACGGTCGGCATGCGCGCGCTGGGCCTTCGCGTGGCCCGTGAGGAGGATGGCCGGCCGATCGGCCTGGGACGGGCCACGGCCCGTTACCTGGGCTACCTGGTCGACTGGCTGGCGCTCGGCATCGGTCTCCTGTGGGTCGGCGTCGACTCGCGCAAGCAGGGCTGGCACGACAAGATCGCCGGCACCTTCGTCGTGAAGCGCGCCTGACCGTGGCCAGCTGGGCCGGAGGGCCGGGACAGACCGGAGGGCAAGGGCAGGCCGGCGGCCAGGGCGGCCAGCTCGGCCAGTGGTGGGAGCCGCCGGCGCGTGTGACCCTGCCGCGGCGGCCGGTCGGCAACCTGATCCGGACAGCCTTCGATGCGTACAGCCGCGCGTTCGTGCCGTTCCTGTGCCTGTCCGCCCTCGTCTACGCGATCGCCGCGATCGTGCTGGTCCCGGTCTACCTGAGCCTGGCCGACGTCGTCGGCCAGATCTTCGTGGCCACCCCCTTGAACCCGACGAGCACCACGTACGCGGCGTACCAGGCCATCATGACCCGCCTCGGCCCGCAGGAGGCTGTGCTGTCGGTGGTCGCGGCGGTCGTCACGGCGGTGATGCAGCCGCTGGCCGTTGGCGCGGTGGTGGCCGGCACGCCCGAGGCGGCGCAGGGCCATCCGGTCCACCTCCGCGGCGCCCTGAGCCGGTTCGTGGGGCGGCTGGCGCCACTTCTTGGCCTCGCCCTGATCTTCGTCGTGGTCCAGGGCGGTCTCGCGCTGGCCGCCGGGGGTCTCCAGGCCGGCGAGCCCTCGATCGTCACCTACGATGCGTCCGGGATCGTCCACCTCGGCCCGTCCCTGGGCGTCTTCTTCCTGCTGGGGACGGTGGTGATCTGCCTCGCCGTCGTGGGGCTGTACCTCTACCTCCGCTGGTTCGTGGCCATCCCCCTCATCGTCGTCGACCGCCTTGGCGTCCGCGCCGCGCTCGCCCGCAGTGCCCAGCTGACCGCGGGCTCCCGCTGGTACATCCTCGGCGCGCTGTTCCTGCTGTTCCTGCTGCAGATGGTCTTCAACCTCCTGATCACGCTCGTGGCGGCGGCGATCGGGGGGGCCATGGGTGCCGCCTCGCTGGGCGACGGGACGCCGGCGATCGGGCCCGGCGGCAACCTGGACCTGGGCACGGGCTTCGGTTCGCTGCTGGGGCATCTGACGGCGTTCTCCTCGCTCATCGGCCTGCTCCTGGGAGCCATCTACTACCCCGTCATCGCCATCTCGATGGCCATCCTGCGCAGCGACTTCACCTGGCGAGCGGACACGGCGGCCGGACTTCGCGCCGCGCCGCCCGCGCCGCCCCCCAGCACGCCCGCGCCATCACCCGGCTCGTGACGGCGGCCGGACAGGAGCCGACCATCGGCCTGCCGGACCCCAGCCTGGTGCTCCTCATCGGCGTCACGGGAGCCGGCAAGTCGACCTTTGCGGCCCGCCACTTCCGACCGACCCAGGTGCTCAGTTCCGACGCCTTCCGCGCCCTCGTCGCCGACGACGAGGCCGACCAGGGCGCCACGGCTGATGCCTTCGAGCTGCTCCACCGGACGGTGGATCGCCGCCTCGCCCGGCGCCGCCTCACCGTGGTCGACGCCACGAATCTCCTGCCGTCCGCGCGGCGCCCCCTGCTCGACGTGGCCCGTCGCTATACCGTGCCTGCCGTGGCCATCGTCTTCGACCTCCCGCCGCAGGTGACGGCGGCGCGCAACGCGACCCGTGCGAGCCGGATCGTGCCGGACGCCGTCCACCAGCGCCAGGTTCGCGCCCTGCGACGCTGCCTGCCGGAGCTGCCGGCGGAGGGTTTCGCGGCAATCTGGCTGCTCCGCACACCCGAGGCGATCGATCGGACGGTCGTGGGCTCCGTCGCCTCGTGATCGCCATCCTCGGCGGCCTCGGCGCGGCCATCTTCTTCGCCACGTCCACGACCTCCTCGAGCCGCTCGGCGCGCCTCATCGGGGCGCCCGCGGTGGTGGGCTGGATGATGTTCGTGGGCCTGCTGGCGACGCTGCCCCTCTTCCCGCTCACCGGTGCGCTCGATGTCCACCTCACGCCGCTGGACGTCCTGCTGCTGGTGGTCGCGGGCCTGACCAACGTCGTCGGCCTCGTGCTGGAGTACGCCGCCCTGCGCGTGGGCCGCGTCGGCCTGGTCGTGGGGCTGGTGTCGTCGGAAGGGGCCGTGGCGGCGGTCATCAACATCGTCGGGGGGCAGTCGATCGGCCTGCCGGTCGCCCTGGCCCTCGCCGTGATCGCCGGTGGCGTGGTCGTCATCGGCTTTGCCAGCGAGGACGTCGAGGCGCCGTCCAAGGACCCCCGCGTGGCCACGATGCTGGCGCTGCTCGCGGCTGGCTGCTTCGGTGTGAACCTCATCTCCGTCGGCCGGCTCGCGGCCGACCTGCCGCTGCCCTGGGCCATGATGGCGCCGCGCGTCGCCGGCGTGGTGTGCATCACGATCCCGCTCCTGCTGCTGGGCCGGCTGCCCAGGCCGCGGCGGGCGGCGCCATTCGTCATCGTGTCCGGCCTCTGCGAGGTCGCCGGCCTGGCCGCGTTCGCCATCGGCTCGCAGACCGACCTCACCGTGGCATCCGTCCTGACTTCGCAGTTCGCGACCATCACGGCCATCGCCGCGTGGGTCATCTTCCGGGAGCGCCTGAGCACCTGGCAGATCGTGGGGGTCACGGCGGTCATCGGCGGCGTCGCCGTGCTGGCCCTGCTCAACGTCTAGGTCCATCCAGCCCGCCAGGAGGGTGGCGGCGGCGCGTCGCGCCCCCTACCATCCCGTCATGGAGGCCCGGTGAGCGAGGAGCGGCGGCTCGTCACGATCCTCTTCGCGGACGTCAGCGGTTCGACCGCCCTTGGTGAGACGCTGGATCCGGAGGACCTCCGCGCGCTCCTGACGCGCTACTACGCCATCGCCCGTGACGTGGTCGCCGAGTACGGCGGCACCATCGAGAAGTTCATCGGCGACGCCGTGATGGCCGTGTTCGGCCTGCCGACGGGGCACGGCGATGACGCCGAACGGGCCCTCGGGGCGGCCCTGGACCTGCGTGACCGCGTCCGCGCCGATGCCCGCCTCGGCGACCGGCTGCCTATCCGCCTCGGCGTGGCCAGCGGTGACATCGTGGCTCGCCGTGACGCGGCCGCCGGCGAGGACTTCCTCATCACCGGCGACGCCGTGAACGTGGCGGCGCGGCTCCAGCAGGGCGCCGACCCGTGGGCCATCCAGGTCACCGACCGCACGACCCGGGCGGCGCGAGGCTTCAAGTTCGGGCCGCTTGCGGACGTGGACGCCAAGGGCAAGTCGCGGCCCATCCCGTCGCGCCCGCTGCTGGGCCGCGGACGGACCGAGCGCGCCCGGCTGCCCATGATCGGCCGTGACGCCGACCTGGCCCAGCTGGAGTTGGTCGCGCGCCGCGTCTTCACCGATCGGCGGCCATTCCTGGTGACCATCGTGGCCTCGGCGGGGACGGGCAAGACCCGCCTCGTGGAGGCCCTGCTGGAACGCCTGCCGGAGCTCGGGCCGGCCGGCACGGTGGCCATCGCCCAGTGCCTGCCCTACGGCCAGCGCCTGACCTACTGGCCGCTGCGGGCGGTGCTGCACCACCTGGTCGGCACCGACGACGACTGCTCACCGGCCGACCTGCGGCGTGCCGTCGAGGCCTGGCTCATCGACCACGACGTGACGGACGCGGCCGCCGTTGGCAGCGCCCTCCTGGCCACCGTGGGAGCTGCCGATCTCGAGGTGGTCGACCGGGCGGCCATCTTCGCCGCCTGGCGCACCGCGCTCGAGGCGGCGGCCGCGGGCGGGCCGCTGACGCTCATCCTGGAGGACCTCCATTGGTCCAGCGACAGCCTCCTCGACCTGCTCGAGTCGCTGGTCCAGCCGCGCGCCGACCTGCCGATCCTCATCGTGGCCATCGCCCGCCCGGAGTTGCTCGATCGCCGCGCCAACTGGGGCAGCGGCCGCCGCAACGTCCTGACCCTGGCCCTGGAGCCGCTGCCGGGCCCCGATATCGCCGTCCTGGTGGAACACCTCGTGGAGGGCGCCTCACCCGAGATCGTCGACGAGGTGGTCGCCCGCGCAGAGGGCAACCCCTTCTATGCCGGTGAGATCGTGCGGGCCCTCGTCGAGCAGGTCGGGTCACCGCTCGAACCCGGAGCCACCCGCGAGGCCCTGAAGCGCCTGCCGGACACCGTCCAGGCGACGCTGCTGGCGCGGCTCGACCTGCTCGATGGCGCCGAGCGCCGCGTGCTCCAGCTCGGCGCGGTCTTTGGCCGGTCGTTCTCGGCGGCGGGCGTCGCCGCCCTGGATCCCGAGCTCGGGCCGCGGGCGGAGGAGATCATCGAGCGCCTCATCGATCGCGACCTGGTCCGTCCGTCCGGCGCGCGCGATCTCGCCTTTCGCCACATCCTGATCCGCGAGGTGGCGTACGGCATGCTGCCCCGTGCTGAGCGCGCCCGGCTGCACGCGCAGGCGGCCGAGTGGCTGGTCGCTCGCGCCGGGGCCCACCCCGAGGCCGACGCGGAACTCATCGCCGTCCACGCCCGCGAGGCGGCCACCCTGGCCACCGCGCTGGACCTCGAAGACGCCCCACGTCTGCGCCGTCAGGCCGTGGATCGCCTGGAGGCCGCGGCCCGCGCCGCCCAGAACGCGTCGGGGAACCTGGAAGCGCTGCGCCACCTCCGTGCCGCGGTGGAGCTGGCGACGCCCGACCGCCTCCTGGACTTGTATGAGCGGATGGGGGAGACGACGGTCCACGGCGACACCAGCATCGAGGCCCTCACGCGCGCCCTCGAGCTGGCCCGCGCCGCCGGTGCCCCGCCGCAGCGCGAACTGCGCATCCTCGCGGGCATCGTCACCTTCCACACGCGCTGGACGGGCTCGGTCGCCAGCCGGCCGACCGCCGCCGAGCTCCAGGCCCTGTTCGATGAAGGTCGCCGGCTGCTCGCCGGCGTCGACGACCCGGCGATCCGGGCGCAGTTCCGGGCGGCCGAAGCGTTCCTGCCCTTCTGGATCGGGGCCGGCGGCCGCAGCCCGACCGCCGACGAGCTCGAGGCGGCCGATGCAGCGGCGCATGAGGCGCTGGAGCTGGCCCGGGGCCTCGGCGACCTGCAGCTGCAGAGTGAGGCGCTGGACGCCGTCGGCGGGATCGCGCAGCAGCGGGGCGACTACGCCGCGATGGCCGGGGCCGCCCGGCAGCGCCTCGCGTTCGGCAACCGCCTGCCGGTCTTCGAGCGCATCGATGCGGCATGCATGGTCGCCTGGGCCGCGGTGGCCACGGGCGACCTCGACGGGGCGACCGCGGCGACCGATGACGCGATGCGCTTCATCCAGCCGGGACAGGCCGCGAACTGGTCACTGCACCTGTTCGCGTGGCGGACGGTGGCCGCCTCCCTGCGCGGCGACTGGGATGACGCGCTGGTCAGCGCCGGCCGGGCACAGATCCTGTGGATCGACCTGGAGCGCGTCGCCGCGGGTTATGCCACGCGAGGCTTCCTGGCCGCCTTCGAGATCGCCCGGGCGCGTCGTGACGACGCCGGCATGACGCGCTGGCGCGAGGTCATGGAGGGCATCAACCACGGCTTCACGGGATCGATCCGGAGCGAGATCCAGGCGGCGCTCGTGCACAACGACCCGCCCGCCATCCGCCGCCTGCTCGAAGCGCGCCAGGCCAACGCGATCGGCTACGAGACATGGGAGCGCGCCATCTCGTTCCTGTGCGACCGGGGCCAGCAGCTCGACGAGACCGCCGTCGATCACGGGCTGCAGATCGTGTACCCCCAGGCCGTCATGACGCGCGCTCAGCTGGCCCGGGCACGTGGCCTGCGCACCGGCGACCGTGCATCACTGGAGGAGGCCCTGGCCATCCTGCGGTTGGCGGGAGCCAGGCCGGCCATCGCCCGCGTGGAGATCGAGCTCGGCCGCCTCACCCGGGACGACGCCCTCGTCACGTCCGGGGCGACGACCCTGGCTGCCCTTGGCGACGTGGACCAGCTCGACCGCTACGGGTTGCCGGGCTAGAAGGCGTTCTCGGCTACGATTCAGCGGCCCGATGTCCACAGAGGCCGTTGATCGGTCCTACCGTGCCCTGCTCGCCGTGCCCGCGCTGCCGCGCGTCCTGGCGGGCATGTTCGTGGCCCGCATCAGCCAGACGGCGCTGGGCATCGCGCTCGTGCTGTTCACGCTGGACCGCTTCCACTCGCCGGCCCTGGCCGGCTTCGTCACCTTTGCCTCGATCTTCCCCGGCCTGATCGTCAGCCCGCTGGCGGGGGCGATCCTGGACCGCCACGGCCGGACCCGGTTCATCGTGCTGGACTTCCTGGTGGCGATGGGCTCCCTCGCCCTGATCGGGGTGCTTGGCCTGGCCGACTTGCTGCCGGCCTGGCTGCTCGTGCTCATCACTGTCCTCTCCGCCCTGACCGGCCCGTTCAGCAACACCGGCCTGCGGAGCCTCTTCCCGCTGCTCGTGCCGCGCCACCTGTGGGAGCGGGTCAACGCGGTCGACTCCAACGGCTACGTCGTGGCCTCGATCTTCGGCCCGCCCCTCGCCGCCGCATCCGTCGGGTTCCTTGGCGGCCCGGCGACGCTCATCATCATCGGCCTCGCGTTCGGGCTGGCCGCGCTCATCCTGGTGGGCAGCCCCGACCCCCACACGGAGACCACCACCAGCGGCCACCTGCTTCGTGACGCGTGGGATGGGGCCGTCTACACCTGGCGCAACCCGACCCTGCGCGGCCTCGGCGTCTCGATCGCCGTGCTCAACCTGGCCGGCGGCACCAGCACGATCGTGCTGCCGCTGATCGTGTTCGACCGGCTGCACGGGAGCGAGCTCCTGGTGGGCCTGCTGTTCGCGGTGAGCGGCGTCTTCGGCTGCGTCGCGGCGCTGGCATCCGGGCGGCTCGACACGCGGGGCGTGGAATGGCGCCTCCTCGTCGTGCCCATGGCCATGTACCCCGCGGCCGTCGTCCTGCTGCTGGCGACCGGCAATGTCTGGCTGGTGGCCGCGTCGATGGCCCTCACCGGTCTGCTCAACGGGCCCATGGACATCGCCCTGTTCACCATCCGCCAGCGGCGGACGGACCCCGCGCTGATGGGTCGTGCGTTCGCCGTCTCGATGTCGCTGAACTTCCTGGGCTTCCCCATCGGCTCGGCCATCGCCGGGGTGGTGGCGTCCATCTCGATCGAGGCGGCCATCGTGTTCGCGGTGGTGGCTTCGGCGCTGGCCGCCCTGTTGGCGGCGACCCTGGTGCCGCGCACGGACATCATGGCGGCGACGGCCTAGGAGCCAAGCACCTCGCGCTTGGCCTGGCTGAACTCTTCATCCGTCAGGGAGCCGTCCTCGTGCAGCCGGGCCAACTCGCTCGGTCGGTCGGCGGGCGCCGCGGGCGCCGGCGGCGCGGCCACGACCTGGGAACGGCGGCGCCGGCCGATGAGGAAGCCAGCTCCGCCAAGCAGCGCGGCCCCCAGGAGGCGTGGGCGGCGGACCACTACGAGGCGACGTCGGAACATGGCGGTCGGCTCCAGGCTGCGGGCGTGGATCAGCGGAGACGATGCGCCTCGGTCGCCGGCCGTGCAAGCGGGGAACCGTTCGGGACTATGAGGCGTCGGTACAGGCATGACACGTCCCATGCGCTCGCGCGCCGTCCCCGTCCTGGTGGCGGCGCTCGCCTTCACGCTGGCGGCCTGCTCGACGGGCGGCGCCGGATCACCCGGCCCCAGCGGTTCGGTCGGGCCCACCCCGAGCGGTCCGTCCAGCACGGGCCCCCTGCCCAGCGATGAGGTCGGGGCGGGGCTCCTCGTCAGCGTCACGGAGGTGGGCGGTCTCGTCGGCCCCGACGTGACGATCGGCCGGCTCGCGGACATCGCCATCTACCGCGACGGGCGCGTCTTCCAGCCGGGGGCGGTCGACGCCATCTTCCCCGGCCCACTGCTGCCGTCCCTGCTCCAGGCGAACGTCTCGGCGGCGGGCGTCCAGGCCATCCTCGACCTGGCGCGCCAGGATGGCCTCGCCGACAAGGACCAGGCCTGGCTGACCGGCATCGGCGCCGACATGCCCGACACGATCATCACCGTGGTGGTGAACGGCAAGGCCGTCACCGGCCGGTTCGCCTCGCTTGGCGCCTCCGGGCCGACGCTCACCGACCCGGCCGAGATCGCGGCGCGGGCCAAGGCCACCGACTTCCTCTCCCATCTCACGGGCTCGCCCAGCCTGGTCGCCCAGTACCAGGTCGGCCAGTCGCAGCCGTACGTGCCGACGGCCGTGCAGATCGTGGCCCGCCTGGGTGACCCCAGCGCGACCGTCCAGCCTTCGATGCTGCAGCGCCAGCCCCTCGTGTGGCCGCTGGCCACGCCGCTCACCGCGTTCGGCCAAGCCATCCCGCCCACGGCCACGCCGCTCAACGTGGCCCGCTGCGGCACGGTGAGCGGCACCGACCTGACGCGGCTGTGGCCGTTGCTCCAGCAGGCGACGCAGATCACCGGTTTCTCGAGTGGCGGGGCCACGTGGCGGGTCACGCCGATGCCGCTGCTGCCCGGCCAAACGGACATGTGCATAGGCCGAACGGACCAGTTACAGACGGTGCCGTAGGCGTACGCTGTCGAGGTGGACCAGCCGGCCAGCAGCATGCGGCCGCGCGTCGAGCTGATCGGGACCCACCTTCGGGTCGAGGGCTCGGTCGAACTCGGACGCTTCACCCGTGTCTCCGACTACGTCAACATCCTGAGCGGGTTCTTCAACCTCCAGGACGTGGTCCTGCTGTCGAGGACCGGTGAGCCCACCCGCATCAACTTTCCCGAGTTCCGGGTGCGCCTGGACGAGATCGCCATCGTGGGCCAGCAGAACCCCGAGGCCAATCCGGTCGGTGCAGGCGCGTGGGGCGACACGGTCACGCCGGTGGTGCCTCCTGCCGAGCTGCCGCGGTCGACCATGTTCGACGGCCACGGCGAGCGCCCGCTGGGGGAGAACCCGTGGGGTGATCGACCGGCTGCGGAGAACTCCCAGGTCAGCTCGACGGTCTTCACCGGTCGCCACGACCGCGACGGTTCGGACGAAGGCGGGCCGGTGGACACGGAGCGCCGCCGCCTCGTGATCAGCACCGACGCGCACATCATCTACGGCGCGGCCCACCTCCACCACGAGGCCTCCATGATGGCCTTCCTGGACGCGACCGACCCTCACTTCATCCCCATGACCGACGTCCGCGTCCGATGGCTGGCCGACCGCCGCCTGGCCGGCCGCTTCCCGTTCGTGCTCGTGCAGCGCGACCACATCGTGGGCGTCGCCACCGACGTTTCGGGAGGCCTGTCGCTGCTGCGTGGCCGGGGTGTGTCGGTGGACCCCTGGGCCTTCGAGGACGAGGCCCCCGAGTTGCACCTGGGCTAGGGGGGCCAGCGTCGGCCGCGGCACCCCTGCGGCCCCCGGTCAAGTCTGACGCCCCAGGTCAGTAACGGATGGGGCAGCCCCCGGATGGCCATTCCCCGCTGGATCCTGACCCGGCAGGTCACGGGACCGACCGTTTGGCTCTGTGGCGGCTCGAGCGGCCGCGTTTCGTGTTCGTGAGTGACCTCCGAGGCCAGCACCGCCTGACCTGGGAAGACAGCTGTCACCTGGTGACCCTAGCGGCCGCGGGGCGGACGCCGAGCCGCCTCGACCCGCCGTCGAGCGGCCCGTTGCCGCCGCGGGTGTGCACCCGGTGGCAAGGATCGACCGCCACGGGCGCCTCACGGTCCGATCCGTGCAGGCGGTGACCAGGATCGACCGATCCTGGCCAGGATCGGGCGTCGCGAGCCAGCGGGGGCGCCGATATGGTCACCCCGTGACTGCGGACGT
>CAZFGT010000010.1:0-25510 GCA_964518505.1 uncultured Anaerolineaceae bacterium
GCGCGGATCGAGCGTGCCGTCCGGGGCAGGGGAGGGTGTCGCGCGCGGGGTGGCGGTCGGCCCGAGGGCGATGAGGGTGGCGGTGGCAGTGGGGGAGTCGGCCGCGTTGACCGCCCGCGGTCCCTTGGCCGCCTGTGAGGACAGGATGTTGGCGGCGAGCAGGACGATGACGAGACCGGCGAGGGCCACCGTGGTGCGGCCGGGCCAGCGGCTGCGGGAACGCAGGCGCGCCTCGGGCACACCGGCGACCGCGACCCCCGCGGCGGCGGTCACGAGGCCACCGGCGAGTGGCCGGTTGATCTGCGGGCCGTCGGGGTCCAGGCTGGGGGCCACGGGGCCCTTGGCGGCCCGAGGGCCGGCGGCGCGCACGGCCTTGCGCGGCGCGCAGGTGAGGCACTGGCGCTGGGTATCGTTCCAGCAGTCCGAACAGACGAACTGGCGGCAGTTGTGGCAGAAGTTGAAGCTGCGCCGGAAGCGCTCGTACTCGGCGTCGGCGATGACCTGGCCGATGCGGCGGGTCGACTCGGTGAGGTTCTCGGCGTACGAGCCGTCGCGCCGGAGCACCGTGTGACGGGCCGCCTCGAGGGCCGCGCGAACCTGATTGGACGGACTGAGTTTGCGGCCCGAGAGCGCCAGCACGAATCGGGTGTGACAGCGCTCGCAGACGTATTGGACCAGACCCTCGCTCACGCTGGCGACGTTGCGTTAGCCCCCTACGGCTCGCAATGACGCAGTAGTCCTGCCCCCCGTTCGGCTAACGGCGGAGCCTCAGCGGCGGGCCACCAGCACGAGGCCACCGACCAGCACCAGACCGATCAGGCCGAGGCCGATGGGGCCGGCCGACAGCACGGTCCGGACCAGGCCGTCGGCGAGATGGGAGAAGCCGTCCGTGACGGTGAGGATGGCGTGGCCGAGCCCATCGGCGAGGTTGCCGATGCCGCCGCTGATGCTGGATCCGATCCCGCCGAACACGCTGCCAGTGTGCGGCCCGGGTCAAGGCCTGATCGGCCGCGCCGGGCAGTCCCGTGCCGTACCATTCGGGTCGCAGCGGATGCCCGTGCGGTGCCTCTGCATCCTTCCACTGTGACCCGGTCCCGAGAGGCCGGCGATGGCGGCCCGAGAGGCCGGCAAGAGGAGGACTCGCTTGACCCTGCCCGTCCCCGCGGAGGCGGTGGTGGACCCGCGCCTTGGCGCTCGCGGTCCCGCGCTGATGGCGCTGGAGGACGGCACGGTCTTCCCGGGCATCGCCTTCGGGGCGGCGGTCGCGGCGGGCGGCGATCTCGTCGCCAACACGAGCCAGACGGGCTACCAGGAAGTCTGCACCGACCCGTCCTACGCGGGCCAGGTGGTGGTCATGACCTACCCCCTGATCGGCAACTACGGGCGCCTGGAGGGCGACGACCAGTCGGCCCGGCCGTGGCTACGCGCGCTCGTGGTGGCCCACGCCACGGCCGGCGTGATGGGCCGGGCGCGCCAGCTGGCCCACCTCCTGCGCGAGAACGGGGTCCCGGGCATCGCCGGGGTGGACACCCGCGCGGTCGCCCGGCGCCTCCGGGAGACCGGTGCGCAGCGGGCCATCGTCACCGCCCCCGGCGAGATCGACCCCGACGCCGCGGTGGCCGCGGCCCGGGCCGTGCCGCGCTGGGAGGATCAGGACTTCGTGGAGGACGTGTCGGCCCTCGACCCGTTCGAGGTGCCGCCCACGAGCACGACCGCCGACGGATCCACGCCGCTCGTGGCGGTCGTGGACTACGGGCTCAAGCACAACATCGTGGCGGCGCTGGCGGCACGGGGTGCGCGGGTCCGGGTCATGCCCCATACGTCGACCGCGGCGCAGGTCCTGAGCCACGACGTGGCCGGTGTGGTCCTCTCGCCGGGACCCGGCGACCCGGCGCGCCTGCCCGGGCCGGTCGCCCTGGCGGAGGCGATCCTGGTCGCGCGGCGACCGCTGCTTGGCATCTGCCTGGGCCACCAGATCGTGGGCCTCGCCGCCGGCGGCCGGACGACGCGTCTCCGGTTCGGCCACCACGGCGCCAACCATCCGGTCCAGGACATCGACACGGGGCGGGTGCAGGTGACCGCCCAGAACCACGAGGTCCAGGTCCTTGGCGACAGTCTGCCCGCCGACGGTGGCTTCTACGTCAGCCAGCGCAATCTCAACGACGGCTCGGCAGAGGGGCTCCGCCACCGCACGTGGCCGGTCGAGACCGTGCAATACCACCCCGAGGGCTCGCCCGGGCCGCTCGACGCGCTGGAGGTGTTCGACCGCTTCATGGCCGCCTGCCGGGCCGCGCGCTGATGCGGCCGCCGCGACCGGACAGACCGGCCAGCGTCCTCCTCATCGGGTCCGGCCCGGTCGTCATCGGCCAGGCCGCCGAGTTCGACTATGCCGGCACCCAGGCCTGTCGCGCCCTGCGGGAAGAGGGCGTGCGCACGATCCTGCTCAACTCGAACCCGGCCACGATCATGACCGACCCCGGCGTGGCCGACGTCGTCTACCTGGAGCCGTTGACCGTCGAATCGGTCGACCGCATCCTGGCCCGCGAGCACCCCGACGGCCTGCTGGCCGGGCTGGGTGGCCAGACCGCCCTGAACCTGGCGGCGGAGGCGGCGCACGCCGGCATCCTGGCCCGCCACGGCACGCGCCTGCTGGGCACGCCTCTCGAGGCCATCGAGATGGCGGAGGACCGCCTGCGCTTCCGCGACCTGCTCGATCGGACCGGCCAGCCCTATGCGCCATCGGCCATCGTCACCGGGGCGACCGAGGCCGAACGGGTCCGGGCGGCGGGAGAGGCGCTGGCGGAGATCGGGCTGCCGGCCATCATCCGGCCGGCCTTCACCCTGGGCGGCTCGGGCGGCGGCATCGTGACCACGGAGGCGGAGTACCGCGAACGCATCCGGGCCGGCCTGCGCGCCAGCCCCATCGGCCAGGTGATGGTCGAGCGCTGCCTGGTCGGCTGGCAGGAGATCGAGTACGAGGTGATGCGCGACGCCGACGACACGTGCATCGCCGTCTGCTCGATGGAGAACGTGGACCCGCTGGGCGTCCACACCGGCGACTCCATCGTCGTGGCGCCCGTCCAGACGCTGCCCGACCCGGTCCACCAGCGCCTGCGCAGCGCGGCCCTGGCCATCATCCGGGCGCTCGGCGTGGAGGGCGGCTGCAACGTCCAGTTCGCCCTCTCGCCCGACAGCCGCGACTACGCCGTCATCGAGGTCAACCCGCGCGTGAGCCGGTCGTCGGCGCTGGCCTCCAAGGCCACGGGCTACCCCATCGCCCGCGTGGCGGCCCAGATCGCCGTGGGGCGGCGCCTCGCGGAGATCCCCAACGCCATCACGCGCACCACGGTGGCCGCCTTCGAGCCGGCCCTGGACTACGTCGTGGTCAAGCTGCCGCGCTTCCCCTTCGACAAGTTCCCCTCCGCCGACCGATCGCTGGGCAGCCAGATGAAGGCGACCGGCGAGGTCATGGCCATCGACCGCACGTTCGCCGCCGCCCTCAACAAAGCCTTCCGCAGCCTGGAGCAGGCCGGCGCCGGGGTCCTTGCCGAGGATCCTGCCTGGGGCCCGACGCTGGAGTACCTGGGCGAGGACGGCGGGCCGGCGGCCGTGGACGAGGAGGGCCTCATGTGCGAGGCGGAGGCGCATGCCACGCGCGTCGCGCGGCCGATCGTCATGCGCCGCTTCCTGCGGCCCTCCGACTCGCGTGCCTGGCGCCTGCTGGCCCTGCTGCGCCGCGGTGTGGCGGAAACGGAGCTGCACGACGCGACCGGCATCGCGCCGTGGTTCCTGGCCGAGCTGGCGCGCCTCGTGCGCCTGGGCGCAGAGCTCCAGGCGACCGCCCCTCCCGTCGACCGGGACGAGGCGGTGGCCGTGCCGGACCTGCCGGTGCCCCTGCTGGTGAGCGCCAAGCGGGCCGCCTATGGCGATCGCGACATCGCCACGCTGAGCGGCCGATCGGAGGCCGCGGTCGCGGCCCAGCGCGACCACCTGGGCCTGCAGCCGGGGTTCGCCATGGTCGACACGTGCGCCGGCGAGTTCGCCGCCCAGACGCCCTACTTCTACGCCACGTATGCCGCCGCCGGCTCGCCCCCGGAGGCCCCGCCCGTGCCGCGCCCGGCGGCGCTCGTCATCGGCTCGGGGCCGGTGCGCATCGGCCAGGGCATCGAGTTCGACTACTGCGCCGTGCAGGCCGCGGCGACGCTGCGGACGCTGGGCTGGCAGGCGGTCATGGTCAACTCGAACCCGGAGACGGTCTCCACGGACTTCGACGCCTCATCGCGCCTGTATTTCGAGCCGCTCGACGTGGAGAGCGTGCGCGCCGTCGTCGCCGCCGAGAGCCCGGCCGGCACGCCCTTCCTGCCGGCGCTCATCCAGTTCGGCGGCCAGACGCCGCTCAACCTGGCCGCGCCGCTGGCGGCCGGCGGCGTGCCGCTGCTGGGCCTGGACGTGGACGCCATCGAGCGCTCAGAGGAGCGCGTGCGCTACGCCGCCCTCGTGGAGCGGCTGGGCATCCCGCAGCCGGAGGGCGGCCGCGCCACGTCGGTGGAGGAGGCTCTCGTGGTGGCCGAGCGGATCGGCTACCCCGTCATCGTGCGCCCGAGCTACGTCATCGGCGGCCTGGCCATCGACTTCGCCTACGGGCCCGGCGACCTGGCCGCACAGCTGGCCGCGGCCACCGTCGTCACGCCCGATCGGCCGGTGCGCCTGGACGCGTACCTGGAGGGCCTGGAGGTGGACGTCGACGCGGTATGCGACGGCGAGCGGGTCTGCATCCCCGGCCTCATCGAGCACGTCGAGCGGGCGGGCGTCCATTCCGGTGACTCGGTCGGCATCTGCCCCCCGCAGCACATCAGCGAGGGCGACCAGGGCCTCCTCGTGTCGACCATGCGGCGGATCGCCCTGGCGTTGGGCGTGCACGGGCTGATCAACGCCCAGTTCATCGTGCGCGAGGACGGCGTCTACCTCCTGGAGGTCAACCCGCGCGCCTCGCGGACGGTCCCGTTCCTCTCCAAGATCACGGGCGTGCCCATGGTCGAGCTGGCCACTCGAGTGGCGCTTGGGGAGCGGCTGGCCGACCTGGGCTGGCCGGACGGGCTGCTGCCGCCACCGCCGCTGGTCGCCGTCAAGGCGCCGGTCTTCTCCACGGCCAAGCTGCGCGGGGTGGATCCGTCGCTGGGGCCCGGCATGCAGTCGACCGGAGAGGTCATCGGGCTCCACACGGACGCGCGCGTGGCGCTCGCCAAGGCCCTCCTCGCCGCCTCGCTGCGTCCACCCGCCCCGGGCGCGGAGGGAGCCACGGCCCTCGTCAGCGTGGCCGACCGGGACAAGGCCGGCCTGGGTCAGCTGGCCGCCGCCCTCGCGGTGGGCGGTTACCGCCTGGCGGCCACGGCCGGCACGGCCGCCGCCCTGCGCGGTCTGGGCCACAGCGTGCAGGAGGTGGCACGCCTTGGCGAGACCGGAACGGCGGACCGGCCCGACATCCTGGGCCTGATCGAGGGGGGCACGGTCAGCCTGGTGGTCAACACGCCGTCACCGCTGCCCGGCCCGGTGCGCGACGCGGCGGCCATCCGCCACGCCGCGGTGGCCGAGGGCATCCTCTGCCTCACGGCCATGGAGACGGCCATCGCCGCGGCCGAATCCCTGGATCCGGCCCTGCGGGCGGCGCTGGACGACGTGCGCCCGTTGCATGAATGGGTGCCGGCCGACCGTCAGGCGGTGGGCCGCGGCGCACCCAGGGAGTAGCCGGCGCGCACCAGCAGGGTGCCGAGGCGCTTGCGGAGCTGGGGGGTGGGGGTGGTCGCGGCGCGCCGGCTGGCGCTGGCCAGGCGGTGCTCGGTGGCCTCACGCCGGCGGGCGCGCTCGGTGAAGTCGACATCGTCGACGATGGG
The DNA here is from genome assembly GCA_964518505.1 of uncultured Anaerolineaceae bacterium. Taxonomy (GTDB): domain Bacteria; phylum Chloroflexota; class Limnocylindria; order Limnocylindrales; family CSP1-4; genus DASPUH01. The sequence goes on from CAZFGT010000010.1 coordinate 5,892, forward strand.
GTGACGGAACACGTCGGGGACCTCGGGATGCGGAGTGCTCGGATGGTTCGAGGTGGGGTACGTCTGATGCGTCATCTCGGTTGTCCTCCTGTTAGTCGTCGGTCTAACTCGTGTTTGGTCGTGGTGAGGGCGGCGGTCAACGGGCGTCTAGTGCAGGAAGCTGAGGAGTTCGGGGCCCGCTTCGGCGACACGGGCGCGGCGCAGGCTGTAGTAGGTCATGTTGCCCTCGTCGGTGACGGTCACCAGGCCGGCCGCGCGGAGGGCGGCGAGGTGGTGCTTGACGGTCGGCTTGGAGAGCTCCATCTGCTGCGCGATCTCGGTGAGGTAGAGGTCGCGATCGGTCAGCAGGCGGAGGATGCGCAGGCGCGACGGATCGCCCAGCGCGCGATAGAGGCGCAGCACGCTCTCCGGCGGGGCCAGCTCGTCGGCGCGCCCCAGGGCGTCCTCGTGCACCGGATAGGCGAAGAGCCGGAAGTCCGACCCCGAGCTGATGTTGTTGTAGGGCCGACCGAAGTAACTGGGGGCCAGGATGACCCGCTGCATGCCCGGTTCGGGCAACCAGCGCAGGCCCCCGGTCGTCCGCTCGATCAGTTCGGCCGGGGCCAGGGATTCGCGGTCCGCGCGCCGCAAGTCGACGTCGCGCCGTTCGATCTCCGCGATACGGGGCTCGATGGGCTCGAAGGCCCTGAGCCAGTCGGCCAGCAGGCCACGCAGCTTGTCGATCCACATGGTGGGTGCCCGCAGGAACTCCACGACGGGGGCACATTCCTGGTCGGACAGGTGCGCCGGCAGCTCGGCGAAGGCGGCCTCGTCGCCGTCCAGGGCGCGGTCGATGAGCTCCATCACGGGGCCGCCGAAACCATCACCGGCCAGCTCGCGGGTCAGCTGGCGTGTCTCCATGGTGGCGACCAGGGTCACGAGGTCTCGTGCGGATCGCGTCTCCGGATGGAGGACCGGCATGACGGTCAGGCCGTGACCGAACCCGCCCTTGGCCTCGCCGAAGAGGTCGCGCAGGTCCTGCCGCCGCTCGGGGGAGAGGGCCGCGCGCGACCGCTCCAGCCACGCCCGGTCTTCCGGCAGCAGGTCGTAGTCAAGCCCATCGATGGTGACCAGGCTGAGGATGAAGTCGTATGCCGTGCGGGCGTCGAATTCGATGCGGTATTCCGGCCCGCGGCCGCGCACGAGGGCGCGGTGCGGCTGGGCGGAGGTGAGGTCGGGCCGGCTGATCGTCCGTGGCATGTTAGACGTTAATCTAACACGTGAGTGATGAGTGTCAAGTGTCGGAGGATGGCACAATCGGCGCGATGGTCGCCCCCGACCCCACCCATCCGCGCATCGACTTCACCGAGCGCCGCCTCGCCAACGGCCTGCGCGTGATCGTCGCGCCGGACCACCTCGTGCCGGTCGTGGCCCTCAACCTGTGGTACGACGTGGGCAGCAAGCACGAGGCGCCGGGGCGGACGGGCTTCGCCCACCTCTTCGAGCACTTCATGTTCCAGGGCTCAGCTCACGTGGCCAAGGCCGAGCACATGAGCATCGTCCAGGGCTCGGGCGGCGTGTGCAACGCGACGACCTGGTTCGATCGCACCAACTACTTCGAGACGCTGCCCTCCAACCAGCTCGAGCTGGGCCTGTGGCTGGAGGCGGACCGCCTGGCCACGCTGATGGATGCGCTCAGCCAGGAGAACCTGGACAACCAGCGTGAGGTGGTCAAGAACGAGAAGCGCCAGAGCTATGACAACCAGCCGTATGGCTCGTTCTACGAGAAGCTCATGGCCGCCGTCTTCCCGCCCGGCCACCCCTACCATCACACGCCGATAGGGTCGATGGCCGACCTGGATGCCGCCAGCCTGGCGGACGTGACGGCCTTCTTCCGCACCTACTACGCACCCGACAATGCCGTGCTCACCATCGTCGGCGACGTGGAGGAGGAAGCGGCCTTCGCGGCCGTGGAGCGCTGGTTCGGGCCGATCCCGGCGAGCGGGTCGGTGCCCCGGTTCGCGGCCCCCGTCACCCCGCCGCACATCGGGGCGGGCTCTCGCGAGACGGTGCCGGACAACGTGCCGCTCGTGCGGATCCACTTCGGGTGGCGCACGGTGCCGTTCGGCACGCCCGCTTTTGATGCCCTGGAGGTGGCCACCCAGATCCTGGCCGGCGGGCAGGGCAGCCGGCTCTACCGGCACCTCGTCCGTGAGCGGCAGATCGCCCAGGACGTGACGCTGTTCTCCATGCCGCTCGTGGCCGGCGGGGCCATGCTGGCCGGCTGGGCCACGGTGCGCCCCGAGGCTGATCCGGCGGAGGTGGAGGCCGCCTTCCTGGCCGAGCTGGAGCAGGTCACCCGCGAACCGGTGACCGCCGACGAGCTGCTGCGGGCCCACGCCCTGATCGAGTCGAGCGAGCTGTCGGCCCTGGGTCGGGTGGAGGAGGTGGCCGACCGCCTGGGCATGTACGCCACGCTCTTCGACCGACCGGAGCTGGTGAACGAGCAGCTGGGCCGCTACCTCGCCGTGGGCGCCGATGACGTGCTGGCCGCGAGCGCGGCGACCTTCCGCGACGACAACCTGGCCATCATCACGTTCGTGCCCCGCGAGGACGAGTCGGCTCAGGCGGACGCCGCGTGAGCGGTCCCGCCATCCTGGCCCACCGGCCGTCGGCCGGCCCGCCCCGCCCGTATCACTTCCCCGGTTTCCGCCGCGCACGGCTCGACAATGGCCTGACGGTCATCGCCGCCGACGTGCCGGGTCGCCCGCTGATGGCCGCCGCGCTGCTGCTCCCGGGCGGCGCGGGCCACGAGCCGGCCCGCCTGGCCGGCGTCAGCTCCCTCGCCGCTCGTGCGCTCTCCGAGGGCACCCGTCGGCGCGACGCGGTTGCCTTCATCGAGGCATCCGAGCGCCTCGGCGCCTCCGTGGGGGCGAGTTGCGACTGGGAGATGCTGTCGCTCTCGCTGACGGTCCCCCGCGGGCGCCTGGAACCGGCGCTCGAGCTGCTCGACGAGATGCTGCGTGAGCCCGCCTTCCCCGCCCACGAGATCGAGCGGCTGCGCGAGCAGCGCCTCAACGAGCTGCTGCAGGCCGCCGCCCAGCCGGGGCGACGTGCCGAACGGACGTTCCTGGCCCACATCTACGCCCCGAGCTCGCCGTACGCCCGCCCGATGGGTGGTGACGAGGAGACGGTGCCGCGCCTGGAGCGGGCCGAACTCGTGGCCCGCCACGAGGCCCACCTGGAACCGGCGCAGGCCACGCTCATCCTGGCTGGGGACATGGAGGGGCTCGATGCGGTGGCGGTGGCGCAGGCGCGCTTCGGCGGCTGGCGACCCACGCCCGGGGTGGGCGGCGCGGCGCCGACGCCCGTGCCAGCGGAACCTGCCGCAGGGGCTCATGCCACGGTCGTCGTGGACCGCCCCGGTTCGCCTCAGTCGGAGGTGCGCATCGGGCACGTCGGGCTGCGGCGCCGTATCCCCGACTACCACGCCACGATCGTCCTCACGACCATGCTCGGCGGCCTCTTCAACTCGCGGCTCCAGCGCCTCCTCCGCGAGGAGAAGGGCTACACGTACCACATCAGCGCGGGCTTCGACTTCCGGCGCTCGCCCGGGCCGTTCGGCGTGCGGACCGCGGTCCAGACGGAGGTCACTGCCCCGGCCGTCAGCGAGGCTCTCGGCGTACTGCGCCGGCTGACCACCGACGCGCCGACGCCCGCCGAGCTGTCCGAGGCACGCGAGTTCCTCATCGGCGTCTTCCCCCTCCGCTTCGAAAGCCCCGAGCAGGTGGCGGGCGCGATCGCCGGCCTGGTGACCCAGGAGTTGCCGGACGACGAACTCGATCGATACCGGCCCGCGGTGGCCGCGGTCACGGCCGCCGACGTCGTGGCGGCCTCGAGCCACATCCAGCCCGACGCGGCGGCCATCGTCCTCGTGGGCGACGCCGAGCGCATCGTGCCCGGGCTTGACGCGGCCGGCCTGGGCCCCGTGCAGGTCGTGCCGGCGGCGTGATCGTGGTCGTCGGGCGGCCCGCGCTGGGGGCCGCAGCGGCCGCCGGTCCGGATCGTCCGGCCGGACCCGTGGTCCTCATCGCCCTGGCCGCGGCGGCCGCCGGTGCGTCGGTGGAGCTGCTCGGCGCGGTCGGCGATGACGAGCGGGCCGATGCCCTGGCGGTCGCGCTTGGCCGGGCCGGCGTGGGCCACGCCGCCCTCCTGAGGCTGGCCGGCGCGGTCACGCCACGGTGGGGTGACGCGGCGGCAAGCTGGCCCCGGCTCGATGCCGCGGACCTGGACCTTGGTCTGCGCTACCTGCCTGAATGCCGTGTGCTGGTCCTGGCCGAGCCGCTGCCGCCGGCGGTGCGCGACGTGGCCCTGGAGGCCGCCGCCTACCACGGCGCGGCGGTGGTGGCCGTCGTCACGGATGACGGGCCGCCGGACGAGCGGCTGGCGCAGGTCGCAACGGTCCTCGTCGCCCCGGACGATGCCGTCTCGCCGTTCGCCGACCTGATCGGCCGATTCGCCGCTGCGCTGGACGGTGGCCAGGCCCCCGGCCCCGCCTTCCGTGGCGCGGTCGAGGCCGTGGGCTGGGAGCCGGCGTCCTGAGCGCCCGGCCGCCCCTCCTGGTCTTCGGGCCGCGCTCCACCGACTACGACTTCGGGTGGGAACACCCGCTCACGCCGCGTCGCTTCGGGCCGGGCATCGAGCTCCTTCGCGCGTTCGGAGCGACCGAGTCCCTGGCGCCTGAGCCCGCCACGGTCGCCCAGCTGGAACGCCTCCACGACGCCGCCTATGTCGAGGCGGTGCAACATTTCGGCGCTCACCCGGACAGCGCGCCACAGCGCGGCATCGGCCCCGGCGACTGTCCGGCCTTCCCCGGCATGCACGAGGCGTCGGCCGCGGTGGCCGGCGGTTCGCTGGCGGCCGTGGCGCGGATCCTGGACGGCTCCACCGAGCACGCCTTCCACCCCGGCGGCGGCCTGCACCACGCCATGCCCGGCCACGCGTCGGGGTTCTGCATCTACAACGACGTCGCGCTGGCCGTGGCCGCGGCACGTGACGCGGGCCATCGGGTCCTCTACGTGGACCTGGACGTGCACCACGGGGACGGCGTGGAGACCATGTTCTGGGACGATCCGCAGGTCCTGACCTGCTCCTTCCACGAGACCGGCGAGACACTCTTCCCGGGCAGCGGCGGGGTGGAGGACCGCGGCGGCCGCGAGGCCCGGGGACGCGCGGTGAACGTGCCGCTCCAGCCGGGGACCGGCGACCAGAGCTGGCTGGAAGCGGTCGGGTCGGTCGTGCCGGCCCTCGCCGACACGTTCCAACCCACGTTCCTGGTGACCCAGCACGGCTGCGACACGCATGCGTACGACCCCTTGGCGCACCTGCGCTTGACCACTGCCGCGTATGCCCAGGCGGTGACGCTGGTGCACGACGTCGCCCATCGCCACACGAGTGGCCGCTGGCTGGCGACCGGTGGCGGTGGCTACGACGCGTACCGCGTGGTGCCCCGCGCGTGGGCCCTGGTGTGGCTGGCCCAGGCCCATGCCGACGTGCCGGCCGTCACCCCCGAGGCATGGCGCGAGCGCTGGGGCCCCGAGGCCGCCGAGCACGGCCAATGGCCGCCGCCGGTGGAGATGGTCGATCCGCCGGGCACCGTCGGCTCCGAGTCGCCGGCCGTCGCCGCCCGCAACGCCCGCACGGTGGAGCACGCCCTCACGGGCGCCCTGGAGCTGCTCGCGGCCGGCTGAGCGGCTGTTTAGACCGTCTGTTCCAATCATCCCGGGCGACCTATACTCGCCACCCGTGCCCACGAGCCGATCCTCCCTCCGTCGACCGATAGCCACGGCCGACCCTCTCGACCTGTTCGGCCCGGCCACGCAGGCGTGGTTCCGCGGCGCGTTCGGGGCGCCCACGGCCGCCCAGGCGCAAGGCTGGCCGGCGATCGCGGCCGGCCGTCACACGCTGATCTGCGCGCCGACCGGCTCGGGCAAGACGCTCGCCGCGTTCCTGTGGTGCCTGGACCGCCTGGCGGCCGAGCCGCCGCCCGCCGACCCGCTCGCGGCGCTGCGCGTGCTGTACGTCTCGCCGCTCAAGGCGCTCGTCCATGACGTCGAACGCAACCTGCGGGCGCCGCTCCACGGCCTGACGCTGGCCGCCCAGGGCCTGGGCCTGCCCGAGCCGCACATCCGGGTGGGGATGCGGACCGGTGACACGCCGGCGGAGGAGCGGCGGGCCTTCGGCAAGCATCCGCCGGACATCCTCGTCACGACACCCGAGTCGCTCTTCCTCATCCTGACTTCACAGGCACGCGAAGCGCTGCGGAGCGTGCAGTGGGTCATCGTGGATGAGATCCACGCCCTGGCCGGCACGAAACGCGGCGCCCACCTGGCGCTGTCCCTGGAGCGGCTGGACGCGCTGGCGCGTACGCCGCCGCAGCGCATCGGCCTCTCTGCGACCCAGCGCCCGCTCGAGGCCGTGGCGGCCTACCTGGGCGGACGCCAACCCGGCGCCACGGCCGCGGCCGGGCCCCCGAGGCCGGTCGCCATCGTCGATGCCGGGGTGCGCAAGCGGCTCGAACTGCAGGTCGTGGTCCCCGTCGACGACATGAGCCGCCTGGGCGAGGCCATCCCCCTCGACGAGCAACCCGGCGGGCCGGCGACGGCCTCCGAGGCGCGGACGAGTATCTGGCCCGCCATCCACCCCCGCATCCTGGAGCTGATCCGGGCCCACCGCAGCACGATCGTCTTCGTCAACAGCCGGCGTCTCGCCGAACGTCTCGCCCAGCGGCTCAACGAGCTGGCCGGCGAGGAGCTGGTGCGGGCCCACCATGGCTCGCTGGCGCGCGAGCAGCGGGTCGAGATCGAGGAGGCGCTGAAGGCGGGCCGCCTGCCCGCCCTGGTCGCCACCAGCTCGCTCGAGCTGGGCATCGACATGGGGGCCGTCGACCTCGTCATCCAGGTCGAGTCGCCGCTCTCCGTGGCGCGCGGGCTCCAGCGCATCGGCCGGGCCGGCCACCAGGTCGATGAGCCCAGCCGCGGCGTCATCTTCCCCAAGTACCGCGGCGACCTGCTGGAGGTCGCGGTCGTCACCCGGGCGATGCACGAAGGGGCCATCGAACCCACCGTCGTGCCCCACAACCCCCTGGACGTGCTGGCCCAGCAGCTGGTGGCCATCGCCGCCGACCGGCCGTGGCCGGCCGACGAACTCTTCGCCCTCGTCCGCCGGGCGGAGAACTTCGCCGACCTGGGCCGCGACGTGTTCGACGCCACGCTGGGCATGCTCGCCGGCCAGTACCCCTCCGACGAGTTCGCCGACCTCAAGCCGCGAGTGGTCTGGGACCGCGTGGCGGGGACGGTGTCGACGCGCCGCGACGCGCGCACGGTGGCCCTCATCTCCGGCGGCACCATCCCCGACCGGGGCCTGTTCGGTGTCTTCCTGGACGATGGGATGGAGGGGCCACAGGGGCTGCCGACGGCCGCCCGGGCCGGTGGAGCCGGCGGTCGGCGCGTCGGCGAGCTCGACGAGGAGATGGTCTACGAGGCGCGGCCGGGAGAGGTGATCCTGCTGGGGGCGTCCGCCTGGCGCATCGAGCGCATCACCCACGATCGCGTGCTGGTCAGCCCGGCCCCCGGCGAGCCCGGCAGGGTCCCCTTCTGGAAGGGCGACACGGCGGGCCGGCCGGTCGAGCTGGGGCGGGCCATCGGTGCCTTCACCCGAGACTTCGGCGAGGCCGCCCGGGGCACGACGCGGCAGCGGTCAGCGGCCGTCGCGCGCCTGCGGGCCGACCACGACCTCGACGAACGGGCGGCCGACAACGTCTTGGGCTACCTGGCCGAGGAGCAGGAGGCGACGGGCACGCTGCCGACCGACCGGACGCTCGTGCTGGAGCGCTTCCGCGACGAGCTGGGTGACTGGCGGATCTGCCTGCTGACGCCCTTCGGGGCGCGGGTGCACGCCCCGTGGGCGCTGGCCATCGAGGCCCGCCTGCGGGAACAGCTGGGCCTGGAGGTCCAGCCCATGTGGTCGGACGACGGCATCGTCATCCGCCTGCCGGCGACCGACGGGTACGCGGCCGAGCTGGCCGAGGGCGATGCGGTATCGGCCGGCCCCCTGGACTTCGACGGCCAGCGCGGGGCCGCCGCGGCCGAGGCCGCCGTGCGCATCGCCTCGGAGGAGGTGGAGGAACTGGTCGTCGGCATCCTAGGCGGCTCGGCCCTCTTCGCCAGTCGCTTCCGCGAGAACGCCGCCCGGGCGTTGCTGCTGCCGCGCCGGCGACCCGGCTCGCGCACGCCGCTGTGGCAGATGCGGCAGCGGGCCGCGCAGCTCCTGGCCGTGGCCAGCCGGTACGGCAGCTTCCCCATCATCCTGGAGACGTACCGCGAGTGCCTCCAGGACGTCTTCGACCTGCCGGCGCTCAAGGCCCTGCTCGGCGCGCTCGAGCGGCGCGAGATCCGCCTCGTCAGCGTCGAACTGCCGCGTGCCTCGCCGTTCGCCAGCTCGCTCCTCTTCGACTACATCGCGGCCTACATGTACGAGGGCGACTCGCCGCTGGCCGACCGCCGCGCGCAGGCGCTGGCGCTGGACCGCGACCTCCTGCGCGAGCTGCTCGGGGCGGACGAGCTGCGCGAGCTGCTCGATGCGGGCGCCCTGGCCGACCTGGAGCTGGAGCTGCAAGCACTCACGCCGGAGCGGGCCGCCACCTCCGCCGACCAGGTCCACGACCTGCTGCGCCGCCTGGGTGATCTGGGCCCGGACGAGGTCGCGGCGCGGATCGTGGTCCCCGACGGAGCGGATCGCGGGATCACCGCGGCGGGTTGGCTGGCCCACCTGGAGGCCGACCGACGGGCCATCCGTGTCCGCGTGGCCGGCGACGAGCGCTGGATCGCGGCCGAGGACGCCGGCCGCGTCCGCGATGCGCTGGGGGTCACGCTGCCGGTGGGCGTCGCGGCGGCGTTCCTGGAGTCGGGCATGGACCCGCTGGCGGCCCTCCTCATCCGTTTCGCCCGGCGCCACGGGCCGTTCCTCAGCGACGCGCCGGCGGGCCGCTGGGGCCTGCCGGTCGGCGCCGTGGAGGCGGCGCTGGACACCCTGCTCGCGGCCGGCACGATCGTCCGGGGTGAGTTCCGGCCCGGTGGCACCGAACGCGAGTGGTGCGATCCGGAAGTCCTGCGGATGCTGCGGCGCCGCTCGCTGGCCCGCCTGCGCCGCGAGGTCGAACCGGTCGAGCCCGCCGCGCTGGCCCGTTTCCTGGCCGGCTGGCATGGCATCGGTGCCACGGCCGGCGGCACCAGTCGCCTGGCCGAGGTGGTGGCGCAGCTGGAGGGCCTGCCGCTACCGGCGAGCGTGCTGGAGCGCGAGATCCTGCCCGCCCGCGTACGCGATTACGCGCCGCGCCTGCTCGACGAGCTGGGCGCAGCCGGCGAGGTGCTGTGGGTGGGGCAGGGGAGTCTGGGCCAGGACGACGGCCGCATCGCGCTGTATCGGCCTGATCGGCTCGCTCTGCTCCTGCCACCGACGCCGACCACGGCGGCGGAGTCGGAGGCGGGTGGCCGGCTGGCCGCCGTGATCGTGGCCCATCTCGAGGCCCGGGGCGCCTCGTTCTACCGCGACCTCCTCGCCGCCGCGCTACGGGAAGGGACGGCGGGAGGCCGGCGCGCGCCGGATGCGCGCGAGCTGCTGGATGCCCTGTGGCAGCTGGTGTGGGCCGGCCGGATCACCAACGACACGTTCGCCCCGTTGCGGGCCCTGCGCTGGAAGCGCCGCGACCGGCCGGCCGGACGGCCGCGCCCGGGCACGCTCCGCATGGGCCCGCCGGAAGCGGCCGGCCGCTGGTCGCTGGTCAGCGAGGCAGTGGCGACGGCCGTCGCCCTGGGCGGTGACCCGCCCTCGGAGACGACGCGGCGGCACGCGCTGGCGAGCCTCCTGCTGGACCGCCAGGGCGTCGTGACGCGCGACGGCGTAGCGGCCGAGGGCACGGTCGGCGGATTCGGCACCGTCTACCCCGTCCTGCGTGAGCTGGAGGACCACGGGCGGGTGCGGCGCGGCTACTTCGTCGAGGGGCTTGGGGGGGCCCAGTTCGCCCTGCCCGGCGTGGTCGACCGCCTCCGGGCGGCGCGTGGCGAGCCATCTGGCGGGTCGGACGGCTTGCCGGGCAGCCAGATCGTCGTACTGGCCGCGACGGATCCGGCCAACCCGTATGGCGCGGCGCTGCCATGGCCGGCGGCCGCCGATGCCGCGACCCTGGCCCGGGCGGCCGGAGCCCATGTCGTCCTGGTGGACGGTCAGCCGGTCCTCTACCTGGAGCGAGGCGGTCGGTCGCTCCACACCCTTCCCGGCGCCACACCCGATGGCACGTTCGAGGCTGGTCTGAGGGCCCTTGCCGGGCTCGTCACCGACGGTCGGATGCGGTCGCTGGAGATCGCCCGGGTGGACGGGCTGCCGCCCGGTGACACGGCCTGGCGTCCACGCCTCGAGGTGGCCGGCTGGCGGGCGGCCTACCGGGGCTGGGTCCCGCCGTCGCGTCCGGCGGTGGCGGGCGCCCGCTACCATCGCGCCGATGTGTGAGCTCCTGGTCGCCCGCGCGGCCCAGCCATTCGCCCTCGGGGACCTCTGGTCGGTCGCGGCGAGGATGGAGCGCGACGGGCTCGCCGGTTACGGCTGGGGCGTGGCCTGGATCGACGCAGACGACGGGCTCCAGGCGCACCACTCCGTGGCGGCCTTCCGCCAGGATCCACGCGCTGAACGCCTGGGCATGGTGCGGACGACGGCCGCCCTGATCCACCTCCGTCGGCCGTCCCGGCTGTCCACGCATGCCTTGCCCGACACGCAGCCGTTCCTGGACCCCGCCGGCCGCTTCGCGCTCGGCCATAACGGCGACTTCCGGGACTACCGTGCGGCGCGCGAGACCTACGTGGCCCAGGGCCGCATCCGCGGCCGGGCCGACTCGGAAGTCGGCGCCCGCTGGCTGGAGGACCGCTGGGACGCGGATCCTGAGGCGGGCGCCGCCGCCGGACTCCTGGCCTCGCTGCACCAGGCGCTTGGCGGTCAGGCCAACCTGGGTCTGCTGCAACCCGACGGATCGGCCGTCATGTACGCCGGCAACACCGAGAACCCGGTCTTCGCCTTTCACCTGGGCCAGCTGGAGCTCGCCGCGACGGGTCTCTATTCGCTCGACCGCTCCTTCTTCCGCCTGGCCGCCCCGGGCGCCACGGCGCGCCGCCTCGTCCGCCTGGGGCGCAGCGCCGTCCTGGCCTAGCCCAGGCCGAAGAAGGCCCGCAGGCGCACGCGCGCGGCCTGACGGGCCACGACCGTGGCGTGCTCGGGATCGCGGCGCCAGCGGCGCAGCAGCCCTTCCGCCCGCTCGGCCGCCGCCCGCGCCACGCGCGGCAGGTCCCGGCGGTTCATCCACCACAGCGGGTCGGCGTGGCGCCAGAACCAGGGCACCGTGGCCCACAACAGGAGCAGGTAGTCCAGACGCAGCGGCCGTGGGAAGTTGAGGGCCAGGTCGATCTGCACGAGCGTCTGCGGCCAGGTGGCCAGCGTCAGCAGCAGGGCCACGGCCGCGGCCGCCACGCCCCACAGGCGCGCCCGGGGCGGCAGGAAGAAGAACAGCACCACGGGGAACCACTTCATGGAGGCGGCGACGACCCACAGCGACGCGCTCAGACGCGGCCCCACGAACTGCGCGGCCCACACGGCGAGTGCGAGCAGCAGCGTCACGTTGCCCGTGTCGACCGTGGCGATGAGGGGCAGGAGCAGGAGCCACACGATGACCGCCGTGGCCAGCGGGTGGCGCCGGTAGGCCCACTCCGCCGTCCAGAGGAAGAGCAGCACGTTGAGGCCGCTCCACACGAACCACGCCACGCTCCACGGCAGGAGTGCCCAGGGGACGAAGAGTGGCAGCAGCCACGGGGCGTAGACGTAGGGCAGGAACGGGCCGGTGGGGTGGTACGGGTCGCCGCCATCGAGCCACGTGCGCACGCCGACCCAGTAGGCCCGCGCGTCCGCGCCGACGAGGTCGCCTCGTGACACCAGCCAGACGACCGCGGCCGCTCCGGCCACGCTGAGCAGGATGATCGCCAGGAGCCGCCGGGGCTCGTGCAGCCGCTGCCACTGGGCGTGGGCGGAGCGCCGCAACAGGCGCGAACGGGCCCCCGGCCTGACGCCGGTCCGACGCGGGGATGCCGCCCGGCTGGGACCGGACAGGGCGCTGGGGGTCGTAGTGGCGGTCATGGCGGTACCCGGGGGATGGTAGCAGTCGAACGGCCCCGGAGCGCCGGTATACTCGGACGATGCCCAAGGGTCATGTCATGGTCATCGGCGGGGCCGAGGACAAGGTCCGCGAACGGGTCATCCTGAGTCGCTTCGTCGAACTGGCCGGCGGCCCCGACGCACGCCTGGCGGTGATCAGCACCGCCTCATCGCTCGGGGCGGCGGCCGGCGAACTGTACAAGCGCGTCTTCGGCGAGCTCGGCTGCAGCCACGTGCGGCCCATCCACACCGTGACCCGCGCGGAGGCCAACGACGAGGCCAAGGCCCAGGCCCTGCGTGACGCGACGGGCATCTTCCTGACCGGCGGCAACCAGTTGCGCCTGAGCTCGACGATCGGCGGGACCCTGATGGCCCACATCATCCAGGAGCGCCACGCGGCGGGGGCGGTGATCGCCGGGACGAGCGCCGGCGCCTCCGCCATGAGCACCCACATGGTCGCCTTCGGGGCCAGCGGGGCGTCGCCGCGGCAGCGCATGGCCCAGCTGGCGGCGGGCCTTGGCGTGCTGCCGGACGTCATCGTCGACCAGCACTTCCAGCAGCGCAACCGGCTGGGACGGCTGCTCTCCATCATCGCTCAGAACCCGGCCCTGCTCGGCATCGGCATCGACGAGGACACCGCTGGCGTCGTCGGACCTGACCACGTCATGGAGATCATCGGCCGGCGCAGCGTCACGATCGTGGATGGCGGCCGCTCCGACACGGATGCGTGGGAAGTGCCGGCCCACCGCCCGATCATGATCAGCAACGTCGTGCTGCACTCCCTGCCCAGTGGGTACCGCTTCGACCTGCGCCGCCGCGAACGCGTCGCGACGCCACGCCTGCGGGCCCTCGAGGGCGGCGAAGCGGTCGCCTCCAGCTAGGCGTCGGGGAGGGACGCGGCATGTCGGACGCAGCGGCGTCGGCGGTCGAGGTGGAAGCCGGAGGGCCCCGGCCGGATCTGCGTGTGCTGGAGACCCGTGTCATGCGCGGGGCCAATTACTGGGCGCGCGAGCCGGTCATCCGCATGCTGGTCGACCTGGGTAGCCTCGAGGCGTACCCCTCGAACCGTATCCCCGGCTTCACCGACCGGCTCCTGGCCCTCATGCCCACCCTCACTGAGCACGCCTGTTCGCTGGGCCGGCGGGGCGGGTTCGTGTCACGGCTGCGCGACGGGACATGGATGGGCCACATCGCCGAGCACATCGCGCTCGAGCTGCAGACCCTGGCCGGGACCGAGGCGCGCCACGGCAAGACGCGTTCCGCCGGCACCCACGGCCAATACAACGTGATCTACCAGTACGTGGAGGAGCAGGTCGGCCTGGCCGCCGGAAGGCTGGCCGTCGCCCTCGTCAACCAGCTCGTGGTGCCGGATGACCCGGCCGTCGCCCTCGACTATCCGCTGGAGCTGGAGAAGCTCATCCGGATCGCCGAACGCCAGGCCTTCGGGCCGTCCACGCAGGCCCTCATCGACGAGGCCGCGCAGCGCGACATCCCCTGGATCCGCCTGGACCGCCACAGCCTGATCCAGCTCGGCCAGGGCATCCACCAGCAGCGCATCCGGGCCACGATGACCTCGCGGACGGCGGCCATCGCCGTCGATATCGCCTCCGACAAGGGCCTCACGAACGCGCTCCTGAGTGCCGCCGGGCTGCCCGTGCCACGGGCGGAGGTGGTCATGGACGAGGACGCCGCCGTGGCCGCCGCGCGATCGGTGGGCTATCCGTGCGTGGTGAAGCCGCTTGACGGCAACCACGGACGCGGCGTGCACCTGGACCTGCGGGACGAGGCCGCCGTGCGGGCCGCCTTCCCGCGAGCGCAGAGCGAGTCACGCGGCGGCGACGTCGTGGTGGAGACCTACGTGCACGGCAACGACTACCGCTGCCTGGTCATCGGCGGGCGCATCGCCGCCATCGCCGAACGGGTCCCCGCCAGCGTCACCGCCGACGGCAACCACACCGTCCGCGAGCTGGTCGAACGGGAGAACGCCGACCCGCGACGCGGCATCGGCCATGAGAAGGTCCTCACCAAGATCACCGTCGACGACGCGGCCGAGGCGCTGGTCCGCGCCCAGGGCTACGGTCTCGACGACGTGCCGCCCGCCGGCACGTGGCTCAAGCTGGCCCTCACCGGCAACATGTCGACCGGCGGCACGTCCATCGACCGGACCCTGGAGGCGCACCCGGAGAACGTCGAGATCGCCGAGACGGCGGCCCAGGTAGTGGGCCTCGACGTGGCCGGCATCGACTTCATCGTGCCCGACATCGCCGTCCCGGTGCGCGAGCAGGGCGGGGCGATCGTGGAGGTCAACGCCGCGCCGGGCTTCCGCATGCACACCCATCCCACGGTCGGCGATCCGCAGTACGTGGCCAAGCCCGTGCTGGACCTGTTGTTCCCGGCCGGCAACACGGCCCGCATCCCGATCGTGGCCGTGACGGGCACCAACGGCAAGACGACCACGGTGCGCATGATCAGCCACGTCCTGAAGCTCATGGGCCGGCGGGTCGGCATGACCACCACGGACGGCATCGTCATCGATGGTCGCATGATCAAGAAGGGCGACATGTCGGGCCCGCGCTCGGCCCAGATGGTGCTGCAGAACCCGTCGGTCGATACGGCCGTCTTCGAGGTCGCCCGCGGCGGCATCCTGCGCGAGGGCCTGGGCTACGACCGCAACGACGTGGCCGTGGTGACCAACGTGACCGAGGACCACCTTGGCCTGGCCGGCATCACGACCCTCCGCCAGCTGGCGGCGGTCAAGGCCGTCGTGGTGGAGGCGGTGCCACGTTCGGGCACGGCGGTCCTCAACGCTGACGATCCGCTCGTGGCGCACATGGCCAGCGATTGCCGCGGCTCGATCGTCTACTTCTCGATGGCCACCCAGGCAGGGGAGGGTGGCTTCGACCGGGTCGACGGCCACTGTGGCCGTGGTGGCGCGGCGATGGTCATCCAGGAGACCGATGAGGGTGAGCTGATCGTGCTGCGCCACGGGCCGCGGACCATGCCCATCCTCTACACGCACCTCATCCCGGCGACGTTCCATGGGCACGCCCGGATGAACGTGCAGAACGCCCTCGCCGCGGCCGCCGCGTCGTGGGCCGCGGGCGCGCACCTGCACGACATCCGCCAGGGGCTGCGGACGTTCACGACGTCCTTCTTCCAGGCCCCCGGCCGGCTGAACCTGCTCGAGGTCAACGGCCGCAAGCTGATCATCGACTACTGCCACAACGTCGACGGCATGCGGCGCCTGGCCGAGTTCGTCAACCTCACCATGGCCGACGGGGCATCACCGGTGACACGACGTCGCGGTGCTCGCGCGGCCGCCGGCGCCGGTGGCGCGGCCGCCGCTTCGCAACCGCGCCAGGGCCGGGCCATCGGGGTCATCGGCGTCCCCGGCGACCGTCGGGATGCCGATCAGCGCGAGTACGGAGCCCTGGCCGCGTCGGCCTTCGACAGCATCTACGTCCGCGAGGATGTCAACCTGCGCGGGCGCAAGCCGGGCGAGAGCGCGAGCCACGTGCTCGAGGGTATCGAGGCCGCGCGCAAGGAGGGCGCCCGCACGATCGGCGCGCGCGCCGTGCTCGACGAGCACGACGCATCGCTGGCCGCCCTGGATGAGGCCCAGCCGGGCGATCTGGTGGTCGTCTGTGCCGACGACGCGCCGGGCATCTACCAGCTGGCGATGGCCCATGGCCGCACGGGTCGCGGGCGGGCCATCTCCGACCCGGGCGAGATGTCCGTCCCGGAGGGCTAGGCCGAGGCGTCCCGGCCGACCACCCGGACCACGCCGATCATGATCAGGCCGCTCAGTACGACGAGCGCGATCCCCACGATGGCTTCCACGGCCGCTTCCTCCTCGGGCGGCCGGGAGCATCCCCGCCGGACTGCCCGCATCATCAGGCGGTGAGGCCGGCCTCGGCGAGTGCCTCCAGGGTCGCCACGTCCTCGGTCGTGCCATCGGCCGCCAGCGGGATGACCGCCACGTGGTCCGCCCCGGCGTCATGCAGGGCCCGCCAGCGGCGCCAGATGGCGGGCATGGCGCCCCACGCGACCATCGCGTCGACCAGCCGGTCGCTGCCCGGCTTCTCGCGGTCGTCCGCCCCGAACCCCTGGAGGCCCCATGACGCCTGGTAGGCGGGCGGTCGAAGATAGGGGGCCAGGTACGCGCGGGCGGCGGCCCGCGCCGTTTCGGGCGCGATCGCGGTGACGACGGGCATGGTCACGGCCAGGATCGGGCGGGCCTTCGGGGCACCGATCCCCGTGGCCGCCGCCTGGGCGGCCACGTCCAGGTGCTGCCGGATCCAGGCCACCCGTTCGGGGGTCACCAGATAGGGGAACGCGCCGTCGGCCTCCGCCGCTGCCAGGGCCAGCATGTGCTCGCGAAGCGCGGCCAGGAGGATGGGCGGGTCGGCGCCGTCGGCTGGCATCGGGCCCTTGTAGATGGCGCGTCCGTAGGCCGCCAGGTAGTCGCGCATGTGGGTCAGCGGCCGCTCGTAGACATGCCCGCGGAGGCGTTCGGCGAGGTGGGGATGCGACACGCCAAGGCCCAGCACGAAACGGCCGCCGGTCGCCTCGTCCAGGGTGTGGGCCGCCATGCGCGTCGTCTGGGCGTCGCGGGCCCAGATGGAGGCGATGCTGGTGCCCAGCGCGATCCGGCTTGTCTCTGCGGCCAGCAGGCCCAGCAACGTGAACGGGTCCCGCCCCACGGTCTCGGGGACCCACAACGTCCCGAAACCGAGCGCCTCCACGCGAGCGGCATAGGCCCGCGCCTGGGCGGCGGTCAGCGAGTCGAGGTGGCTCCACACGCCGAGCGCGCCCAGGCCCGCGGCGCGGCGCGGGCGCTCCGGCGTCGTGGTCACGGCCGGATCGGTCACGGACGCACCTGCAGGCGCGGCATGAGCTCGAGCAGCTCGCGCTGATCGGCCAGCGGTCGCGCCCCAAACTCACCGAGCAGCCGGACGACGCCGTCTCGGTCCTCATGGCACATGAGGGCGATGACGCCCGCTTCGTTCGTATGGGCGGCGGCCCCTGCCCCGTTGCCCAGGACCGCCCGCAGCGCCGCCGTCTCGGACGGATAGGCCGGCGCCTCGGTCGTCCAGCCACCCTCCCGCAAGCCGGCCCGGAACTCGCCGACGGCCGACTCGCGGCTGCGCCCACGCAGGTAGTCGAGCGTCTCCTTGATGACCACGCGATCGGCCCGCGTGGCGGCGAGGCGGCCGATCCCGCGCAGCGTGTCGTCCGGCCGGTCGCCGGCCGTGCCGATGATGATCGTCACCGGCAGGCGGCGGCCCGCCGCGCCGCCGGCGATGGCCTCCGCCACATCGAGCAGGACGGTCACCCCGGCCTCGTTGTGGGCGAAGTCGACGATGACCACCCGGGCTCCCAGGCGATAGAGGTTGAGGCGCCCGGGAGCCTGCTCGGCGGTCGGTCGGAAGTCCCGCAAACCGTCGGCGACGGCCTCGGCCGTGGTCCCGAGCGCCAGGGCGGCGGCCGCCGCCGCGAGGGCGTTGGCGACGTTGTGGCGGGCCAGCCCGAACAAGGCCGTGGGGATCTCGCTGACCGCCACCAGGCGCTCACGTGTCGAGCCCTCGACCCGCACGAGCCAGCCTTCCTCGAGGACGAGGGCCAGGCCGCCGCGGCGTACGTGGCGCGCCACGCGTGACGAGGCGGCCTCCAGCGAGAAGAGGCAGACGGGCGCTCGCACGCGGCGGGCCTGGCCGGCCACCAACGGATCGTCCGCGTTGAGGACGACGGTGCCTGCCGGGCGCGTGATGCGGGCGATGACCGCCTTGACCTCGGCCAGCTCGGGCAGGGTGTGGATGCCCTGGAGGTCCAGGTGGTCGGAGCTGACGTTGGTCAGCACGGCCACGTCGTTGGACTCGTAGCCCACGCCCTTGAGCAGGATCCCGCCGCGGGCCGTCTCCAGCACGGCCACGTCGATGTCGCTGCGGCCCAGCACCTGCGCTGCGCCGCCGGGGCCGGTCCAGTCGCCCGCCTCGACGAGGCGCTCATCGATGAGTACCCCGTCGGATGTGGTGGTGCCCACGTGCCGGCCGGCACGCCGCAGGATGTGCGTGAGCATGCGGGTGGTGGTGCTCTTGCCGTTGGTGCCGCTGATGCTGACGGTCGGGATGCGCCGTTCGGCGTCGGTGATCCAGGCCGGACCCGGTCCGGCCGCGTCCGAGACCCGCCGCATGACGCGCTCGAGCGTCCGGCTGTTGCGCGGTGTCGCGCGCACCCCGATCTCCGCGTCGGCCAGCCGCCACGCGCCGTCGGCGATCTCCTGCGCCCGTTCCCGCTCGCGCCAGGGGAACGCGACGATCCAGTGGCCCGGTTCGCCCGTGCGATGGATGGCCACGGGCACCGCGCGGCCCGTGGGCCGGCCCCCACGCGTGCCGCTCAGCCGATGCAGCCGCGCGACCCAGGCGGCGAGCTCGCGCACCGGCGGGGGGGCGGTGTGGCGTGCGACCGGTCGGCCCAGCTGGACGATGGCGTACGCGCCAGGGGCGCGCTGCCCGTACCAGGTGCGACGCCGGCCGACCGTCACCTCGATCTTGACCGTCGGCTCCAGCCGGTACAGGTTGGGCCCTTCCAGCAGCCGCACTTCGACGAGTCGCACGATGACCCGAGTATAGGGTCGGCCCGGGGCCGCTAGACTGCCGCCCGATGCCCGCCCTGCCGCCGCCCCCCGTGCCCGATCCCATCGTGACCGACGAGGAGCTGGTGACCCTGCGCGCCCTCGTCGAGGCCTCGCAGGCGGCCTACCTGGCCGATCTGGAACACCTCGTCAACATCGACTGCGGCAGCTACACCAAGGCCGGCGTGGACGAGGTGGGCCGTTTCGTGGCCGACCAGCTGGCCCGCCTGGGGGCGGACGTGACGATCCACCCGTCGCGCGAGCTGGGGGACACGGTGGCCGGCCTGCTGCGCGGCGAGGGGAAGCGGCGAGCCCTCGTCATCGGTCACATGGACACCGTCTTCGACCCCGGCACGGCCGCTGCCCGGCCGTTCCGCACGGAGGCGGGGCGGGCCTACGGGCCGGGCGTCACGGACATGAAGAGCGGGCTGCTGGCCGGGCTGTACGCCCTTGCCGCGCTGCGCGGGCTGGCCGGCGTGGGCGTGGAGGAAGCGGCCGACGCGACGGCCTGGCTGCCCTTCGCGCGGCTCGTCTTCGTGGCCAACCCCGACGAGGAGATCGGCTCGCCCGAGAGCTCGGCGATCATCCGCGACGCGGCCGCGGTGAGCGACCTGGCCCTGGTCCTGGAGTGCGCCCGGGCCAGCGGGGACATCGTCAGTTCGCGCAAGGGCACCGTGGACCTGCGCCTGACGGTCGCGGGCCGCGCGGCGCACGCCGGGGTGGAGCCGGAGAAGGGCCGCAGCGCCGTCCTGGA
>CAZFGT010000010.1:25610-56708 GCA_964518505.1 uncultured Anaerolineaceae bacterium
ATGGAGAAGCTGGCCGCCAGCGGCAGGCTGGTCGAGCATGCCGTGACCCTCGCCGGACGGCTGGGCTTCGCCCTGACCGACTGCGCCACGGGCGGGGCCTCGGACGCCAACACCACGGCCGGTATGGGCGTGCCCTCGCTCGACGGCCTGGGCCCGATCGGCGGCCTGGATCATGCCCCCGGCGAGTACCTGGAACTGGATTCGATCGTACCCCGGGTGACGCTGCTGGCGGCGCTCCTCCTGGCCACCGCCCGCGACCCTCGCCTGACCCGCGCCGCCTGAGGCGCTACGGCAACGGCGAGAGTCCCAGCGCACGAGCCACCGCGGTGACCACGACCGCGGCGAGGATGCCGAGGAAGAGGTTGCGCCGCCAGGCCACGATCACGACGCCCACGACGACGGCGCCCGGTTCCAGGCCCACGTGGAGACTGAGCCGCCCGTCGGTACCGGTCACGACCAGCGCATTCACCGCGGCCAGGGCCGCCAAGACGGCCGGCCCGACCAGGCGGAGGTAGCCCAGGGCCCATCCCGGCAGTCGCTCGATGCCGGGCGCCAGCAGGGCCACGGCACGTGACGGGTACGTCACCGCGGCCATCAGGGCGGCCAGGCCGACGAAGCCCAGGTTCACAGCGGGTACGCCCGGACCTGCTGGAGGCGCTCGCGGTCCGGCGTGAGCAGCCCGGCCAGCGGCCCGAGCAGGCCGCCGGCCACGACCCCCACCGATGGCTGGGCGACGAGCGCGACGGCCACGCCGATCAACAGGCCGGCCAGGGCCGCCACGACTTCGCGGCGGCCGGTGACGAGCCCCACGGCAAGGCCGCCCATGGCCGCGGGGAAGACGATGTCGAGACCGAGGCGGGCCGGGTCGGGGATGACCTGGCCGCCCAGGTAGCCCACGGCGGTGGCGCCGATCCACGGCACGACCACGAAGGAGGAGGCCAGCCAGTAGCCGGGCCCGTCGAACCGGCCGAGCCGCCGGAAGTGGGTCAGCGCCAGGGCGAACGTCTCGTCGGTCAGGACGTGCGCCGCGGCCGCACGCTCCAGCAGCGGGCGTCCGCGGAACCATGGTGCGAGGGCGGCCGAGTAGAGCAGGTGCCGTGCGTTCAAGAGGAACGTCAGCAGGACGATGGCCGGCCAGGCGGCGCCGGCGACGATGAGGCCGACCGCGGCGAACTGCGAAGCGCCGGCAAGGACGAGCGTGCTCATGGCCATGGCGTCGATGAGCGAGAAGCCGGCGCCGCGGGTGGCCAGGCCGTAGACCACGCCGAAGGCGCTGGCCGAGAGGGTCACCCCGACGGCGTCGACCACGATGCGCCGCCGTGACGCGGCGAGGTCGGCGGGGCCGGCCGGGAGGTCGGGCGCGGCGTCGGCGGTGGCCATCGGCGCATGGTACCCGCCATGAGCGTAACCGTATAGATGGGCTGGGAGGGTTACTCCGTCAGCGCAGGAATGTCTGCCCGCAGGTGTCGCACGCGGTATAGAGCCCATGACGCTCGAGGGCGTAACCGGCCACGTGCAGGCGCCCGCTCAGGTCACCGACAGGGCACACCCACACCCACCAGCGCTCGTCCGGCTCGACGGTGCCGAGGGGACTGGCCTCCGCCCGGATGCGGTCGCCGAGGCCGGGGAATCGCTCGATGGCGGCCGCGACGGCAGCGGCTCGCTGCGTCTCGGACTCGCTGGCGTAGGGGAAGTTCTGGCCGACGTTGGAACTCACGGGACCCTCTTGGCGGGCTCGCGGCTCGGCCCCGGCGGGGCCATCCTGGGGGCAGGGGAGGCGGCCAGCCGCGGAGGTCGTGAGCGCGGCGCGACCGGCCGAGGCGAGAGTATAACGCCCTCTACCACGCGCTCGGCGAGCCCCTCAGGCCGCGTCAGGCGGGCGGCGAGACGGCGGCGGCGGCTGATACCGGCGTCCACGATCCGGCCGTCGACGGGAGCGCCGGCAGGATGACCCCCACCCGTGCGCCGCCGTCCGGCATGTTCTCCGCGAAGGCCCTCCCGCCGTGGGCGCGGGCCAGCTCGTCGACGATGGAGAGGCCGAGGCCCGAGCCCTGTCCGGCGCGGGCCGGATCCGCCCGGTAGAAGCGCTCGAAGACGCGCGGCAGGGCCGCCGAGGGGATGCCCGGACCGTCATCGCGGACGGCCAGCATCACGGCTTCCCCGGGCAGCGGCACGACCTCCACCCGCACGTGGCCGCCGGGCCGCGGGGCGGCGGCCAGCGCGTTGCGCACGAGGTTGCCCAGCATCCGTTCGACCGCGACGCGATCGCCGGCCAGCGGCAGCGGCACGGTCTCCGTGGCGGCCGTCACCTCCTGGCCGTCGGCGGCGGCGCCCGGGGCGAAGCGCTCGGCGGCATCGCGCGCGAGCAGGCCGGCATCGAGCTGCTCCAGCTGGAGCGGCCGGACGCCGGTCTCCAGGTCGGCCAGGGCCCCCAGGTCGGTGACCATGCGGTCCAGGCGTGATGCCTCGTCGGCGATGGCCGCGGCCGCCCGCCCGGCCTCCTCGCCACTGGCCGTGCCGTCCTGGAGCGCCTGGGCGAACCCGCCGATGACGGTCAGCGGCGTGCGCAGGTCATGGCGCAGGCCGGCCAGCATGTCAGCCTGGGCGCGCCGCGCGTGCTCCACCTCGGCGGTCATCGTGTTGAAGGCGAGGCTGGCGTCCTGGACCTCCCGTGGCCCGTCGGCGGGCAGGGGCGGCGGCAGGCTGCCCTGCCCCACGTGGCGCGCGGCGACGGCGAGGCGCTCGAGGGGCCGCGACACCTGGCGCGCCAGCAGCGTGGCCAGCGGGATGCCCACGATGAGGAGCGCCAGGAGCGCCAGCAGCAATCCCCGGACCAGATCGCCGAGCGCCTGGGCCGTGGCCGTGTCGGGATGGGCCAGCACGAGCGCCCGTGCCCCGCCCGGGGTGGCATCGGCGAACAGGGTGGCCGCCACGTACTGGTAGCTGTGGCCTCCGAGCTGGTAGGTGCCGTTGGTGACGTCGCCCCGGCGCTGCGGCCCGGGGATGACGAGGTTGCCCGGCGCGATGGCGCTGCCGGTGTCCAGGACCTGGCCGTTGTTGTCGGTCAGGAAGACGCTCACGTCGCTGCCCTGGGTGAACGGCGTGAGCGCGGCCACGACCTGGCTGGGGGTGGTCCCCGCCACCAGGCGCAGGCGCACCTGGACCACGAACGGCACCAGGGCCTCCGTCAGGGCCGCTTCCTGCGACTGCTGGTTGAGGTCGCGCAGGACCACGAACAGGGCGCCTCCGACACTCAGCAGCAGGGCCAGCCCCAGGACGGCGAAGGCCGCCAGCACCCGTGCCCGCAGGGACTGCATCACGACGCGCTCACCACGGGCAGGGGCTCACGCGCGGGCGGCACCAGGCGGTAACCGACCCCGCGGATCGTCTCGATGTCCGGTCCGTCCTCGCCCAGCTTGGCCCGCACCGCCGCGATGTGGACGTCGACGGTCCGTGTCTCGCCGGGGAAGTCGGTGCCCCACACCGACTCCAGCAGGCCGTCCCGCGTGAGGACGACGCCCGGGTCACGAGCCAGGGCCGCCAGGAGGTCGAACTCGCGGGGCCGGAGGTCGAGCCGGCGGGCGCCGACGTAGACCTCGCGGCGGCGGGGGTCCAACCGCAGCTGGCCGACCTCCACCGGACGGCCGCCGCGGGTCGTCACATCGGTGCGGCGGAGGATGGCCTTGACCCGCGCGACCAGCTCGCGGGGGTTGAACGGCTTGGTCAGGTAGTCGTCCGCCCCCAGCTCCAGGCCGACGATGCGGTCCACGTCATCGGCCCGCGCGGTGAGCATGAGGATGGGCACGTCGCTGGTGCGGCGCAGCTCGCGGGTGACCTCCAGGCCGTCCATCTCGGGCAGCATCAGGTCCAGTACGATGAGGTCCGGGTCGTGCCGCGCGGCGAGCTGCAGCGCCTCCCGGCCGTCGCGCGCGGTGACCACGGCGAAGCCTTCCTTGTCCAGGTACAGCCGCACCAGGTCCACGATGTGGCGCTCGTCATCGACCACGAGGATGGTCTTCACGGCGGCAGGATACGCTGCGTCCACATGCCGACCGGAAGGCTACGTAAGGGGCATGTAAACGCCGCCGAACGTCCGCCGCCCATCGACGGCGCTAAGCTGCGGACGTGTTCGCCACGCTCGTCGGAGCCTACCCGCCGCCGGAGGCAGCCGTTTCCGGCGAGGCGGCGCTGCGGGCCGTCCTGCTCGATCAGCTGGAGGCGGGCCTGGAGCTGCTGGGTGACGGCGAGGTCGGCGCGCCCGATCCCGTGGCCGCCGCCGTGGCCGGCATGGACGGGGTGACGGCGGGCCCGGAGCGGGCGGTCCTGGGCAGCGGCTGGTTGGCGGCCCGGCCGGTCGTGCGGCGTGTGCCCAGCTGGCGGGCGGCGACGCTGGTGGCGCGCTGGCAGGCCGCCACGGCCGTGGCTGAGGCCCTCGCCATGGAGCGGGGCGAGGGGCCGCGCCCGGTGCGCGCCCAGGTGCTTGGTCCGTACACCCTCGGCCGCGTGGCGGACCGCGGCCGGCTCGGCCGCCGTCGCGTCACGATGGCGTTGGCCGAGGCGCTTGGCGCCGAGGTGGCCGAGCTGGCCGACGCGGGGGCCATGGTGGTGCAGGTTGACGAGCCCGCACTCGCGGAGATCGGGCCCACCGACGCCTCGGAGGGCGCTCTCGCGGCCGAGGCCTGGCGGCGCCTTGCGGCCGCTGCGCCGGAGCTGCACCTGACCCTGGCGATCACGGGTGGCGCGGCCGAAGGTGCGGGCGCGACCCTCCTCTTCGACGCGCCGTTCCGGAGCTACTTCTTCGACCTGTGCGCCGGGCCGGACAACTGGCGCCTGATCAGCCGGGCTCCGCAGGACCGCGGCATCATCGCCGGCGTCGCCGACGCTCGCGTCGCCCGGCTCGACAGCACGGAGATCCTGGTGTGGGGCGCGCGCTACGCCGCGGCGCTCGGCGGGCGAGGCCTCGACCGTGTGGGCATCGCCCCCTCGGCCGGCCTCGGCGGCCTGCCCCACGCCCGCGCCCTGGCCAAGATCCGCTCCCTCGGCGAGGCCGCCAGGGTCGCCGGGCTGGAGGATGTGGAAGAGCTGCGCCGCGCGGTCCACCCGCGAGCGGTCGATTCGCGCAGCGCCGCGCTGGGCCGCTACGAGCCGGGCGCGGGCTCCGTCATCGAGGGCCCCGCGCGCCCGCGCCGGCGAGCTCGATGAGTACGGTCGACCCGCCGCTCGAGCACCACGGCGGCTGGAGCCTCGCCTTCCGCGGGCTGTACCGCCTACTCGGCTGGATGGACCCCCTGCTGCGGGCCTGGTGGCGGCGCTTCGGGCTGGGCAACGTCGTCCTGGTGACGACGACCGGGCGGCGCAGCGCTCGCCCGCGCGACGTGCTGCTGGGCCTCCTGACTACCGACGGCCGCTGGTACCTGGGCCACCCCGACGGCTCGGCTGCCTGGACGCGCAACCTTGACGCCGCGGCGGGCCGCCTGCTCGTGCGGTGGCCGGGGCTGGAGGCGGCGCCGTTCGTGGCCCGGCTCCTGCCCTCCGGCCCGGAACGCGAGCGGGCCATCCTGGCCACCTGGCAGCACCCCTTCCCCGGCGACCTCCTCTACCGCGCCGCCCGGCACCACGTTCTCGCCGTCGGCCGCTACTACCGGCTCGAACGGGACGAGGCGGCCGCCTGATGGAGTTCCTCCACACCGTCGTGGGCCCCATCGCCACCAACGTCTACGTGCTGGGGGACGAGCGCACGCACGAGGCGATCGCCATCGACACCGCCACGCCGTGCGTGGCCTGGGTGACCGAGCGACTGGCGGCCCGCGGCTGGACGTTGAAGCTGATCGTCAGCTCGCACCGCCACTGGGACCATATCGGGGACAACGCCGCCGTCATGGCCGCCACCGACGCGGCCCTCGCCGCTCACGTGCTCGATGCGCCGGGCATCCGTGAACCGCGCAGCACCGGGGCCCCGTTCCCCATCGCGCCCAGCGTGCCGGCCCTCGAGCTGGCCGAGGGCGACCACATCACGTTCGGCGACCTGCGGCTGGAGGTCCTCCACACGCCCGGTCACACGCCGGGCTCGGTCTGCCTGCTGGCCCGTGACGAGGGCATGCTGCTGAGCGGCGACACGCTCTTCGCCGGCGGGTGGGGACGGGTCGACCTGGAGGGCGGTTCGCCGGACGCCATGGCCGCCTCGATCGCCCGCCTCACGGTGCTGCCCGACACGACCCGGGTCCTGCCCGGCCACGGTCCGCTCACGACGATCGGCCGGGAACGGCCGTGGATGGGGCTCGTGGCCCAGTCGGGCCGCCTGTTCGCCTGAGCGGCCGCTCAGGGGTCGAACGGCCGCCGGTAGGCCGTCGCGGACGAGGCGATCTCAAAGCCGACGCGCCGGTACAGGTCCAGGGCATCCTGCGGGTTGGCGGCGTCCACGCCCAGCACGGCGCTCTCGTAGCCGGCGTCCCGGATGGCGTGCAGGGCCCGCACGACGAGGGACGTGGCGAGGCCGCGACGCCGCCACGGCCGACGGACGGCGACCGAATCGAGCCACGCCCGCGATACGCCGAGCGCGGCGTTCTCCGACTCGTCGACGGCGACCAGGACGTGCCCGGCGACCTCGTCGCCGGCCCAGGCGACCTGCCACAGGTCGAGGCGCTGGGCGCTTTCCTGGACGAACCGCTCGAAGGCGGCCTCGCTCGTATCGGGCGTGCCCCAGTGATCGCGGAACGCCTCCACATCGGCCGCCCAGATCGCCCGCCGGTGGGCCGGCTGGGCAGGCCGGACCTCCAGGTCCGTCGGCAAGGGCGGCGGGGTCGTCAGGTCGTCCAGCCGTGGCCGGACCAGCAGCATGAAGTGCCGCTCCGGCACGAACCCGGCCGCGGTCAAGGTCTGCCGCGTCCAGCCCTCGCCGTCGGAACACCACGCCGCGAACCAGCGGGCGCGACCCGGCGGCTGTCCGCTGGCGAGTTGCCGGCCGCGGGCGAAGGCCCAGTCGAGGAGTCGGGCCGCCACGACCGCGAGTTCCGGCTCGGGCAGACGAGCCATCGAGATCTGCAGCTCGAGGGCGCCACTGGCGTGGTCGCGCCATTCGACGTCGACGTAGGCCACCGCGTCGCCGGCGCGCTCGACGAGCACGAGGTCCGTCCGCGAGTCGCCGTGCGTGCGGTGGGTCAGGCCCACGACCGTGTCCGCGGCGTTCTCGCGGGCGAGCTCCCCGGCGGCCGCCAAGCTCGCATTGGCCACGGCCGCGATGGCCGCCGCGTCCGCGGCCAGGTCGACCGGGAAGCGCGCCCGCAGGCCGTCGCCGGCCGCGAACCGGGGAAGGGTCGGCGCTGCGTCCGTCACGTCAGCCGACCCGCTTGAGCTTGCCGGTGCGCTTGGCGTAGCGTTCCGCGCGCCCGAAGACCCACACGCCCAGCGGGATGAGCACGACGCCCATCACGACGAGGGGCCAGACATCGCCCCACAGGGCGGTCACCGGAGTGCCGTCCAGGAGGGCGGCGCGGACGCCGTCGAGGATGTACGTGGCCGGGCTGAAGTGGCTGATGACCTGCATCCAGCCAGGCAGGATATCCACCGAGTAGTACACGCCGCTCACCAACAGCAGCAAGGACTGGAGCACGAACGTCATCTGCGCGCCGCGCTCGACGTACAGCAGGGGCAGCACGGCCGCCATCATGCCGATGCCCACGAACGACGCCGAACCGAGCAGCATGAAGATCGTGCCGGTGACGAAGTCGGCGTGCGACAGGTCCAGCCCGAAGAACAGGACGAGCGCGGCCAGCACGACGACCGTCTGGATCAGGCCGTACAGGATGGCGTACACGGTCGAGCCAAGCAGCTGCGCGTAGCGCCGCACGGGGGCCATCATGGTGTATTCGAGGGTGCCTTCCCAGCGCTCCCAGGCGATCGTCTCGGCGATGAAGGCGAAGACGGTCGAGAGGTAGTTCCAGAAGATCGCCCCGATCATCAGCGACAGGATCAGGCGGGCCGAGCCCTGCTCCTTGCCGATGAGGGTGATGGAGAGCGCGCCCGCGACGGCATAGACCAGGAAGGCGACTTCCCAGCCCCAGTACCGCCTGGTCAGGTTGAAGTTGCGCTCCACGAAGGCGAAGCTCGCCCGCAGTTCGCGGGCCGTTCCGGTCACGACGTGGTCCTCCGGGGTCGAGGGCCGGTCCGCCCCCTAGCGGGAGCGGACCGGCGTGAAGCTCGGGTCGCCGGCGAGCCGGGTCCCGAGGCGCACCATGGACCGTCCGAGCCGCTGGCGGGCAGCGGATGGACGGGCCGGTCGCCGGCCGGGGCGTCGCCCACGGCGGTCGGTGGCGGCCTCACGCCACGCTTCGGCGGCGCGGGCCCGGTGCATGGTCATCGCGAGATGGGGATCGATACGCATCGGAACCTCCTTTCCTGGTGATGTGTCCCTTGCGTCAGCCGGCCGACGCCGGCGGGGTGCCGGCTCAGGCCTCGGTCTCCGGGCCGTCCTCGATCTCGATGTCGTCATCGAGCGAGCGCCCGGTGTAGGTCATGAAGACGTTGTCGATGGTCGGCGCGAGACCCGTCTCGCGAGCGACCTGGGCCTTGAGTTCCGCGGCCGTCCCTTCCACGATGAGGCGGCCGCCGGCCAGGATGGCCAGCCGATCGCAGAGGCGCTCGGCCTCTTCCAGGTCGTGCGTCGTCAGCACGATCGTGGCGTCGTGCGTGTCCCGGAGCTCCTCGATGAAGGCCTGCACCTCCAGCTTGGAACGCGGGTCCAGGCCCGTGGTCGGTTCGTCCAGGAGCAGCAGGGTCGGGCTGGTCAGCAGGGCTCGCGCGATGGCGACCTTCTGCTGCATGCCCCGGCTCATCTGCTCGAGGGGCCGGTCCAGCCGGGATTCGGCGACCCCCAGGCGACCCAGGATGCGCACCGCGTCGCGCCTGGCGACCTTCGCGTCCAGCCCGTAGAGGCGGGCCGCGTAGATCAGGTTCTCGAACGGCGAGAGCTTCTTGAAGAACGCCGCGTCGACGCTGACGCGATTGATGAGGCGCTTGACCGCCATCTCGTCGCGGGCGATGTCGTGGCCGAAGACCTCGACCCGACCCGAGTCGATGGTCAGCAACGTGCTGACCAGGCGGATGAGCGTCGATTTGCCGGAGCCGTTGGCGCCCAGCACCCCGTAGATCTCGCCGCGGGCCAGCCGCATGGAGACGTCGCTGATGGCGACGACGGGACGCTTGTGGCGGCCCACGACGAACGTCTTGTTGACGTGGTCGATGAGCAGCGCCGGCTGCGCGGGCACGGCCGATCCGGCCGGCCCCACCAGGGGCGCGAGGGCCGCTGGTTGAAGGATGAGGGTCATGGCGCGTGCTCCACATGTCGTGACGAGGCCTGGATGGCGGGCCCCTGGGGGAGGGGCGGCTCTCGTTGACGACCGGCACGCGGGCATCAAAAAAGCCGGGGGCCCATCTGGCCCTCCGGCTCCAGTGGTTCGGCGGCTCAGCCGCCTGGCACTAGTCGGCGCAGGGCACAGATCTCCCATCGACGGCGACGCCGAGAGGCGCGACCGTCGGCAGCACGATGGCTGCCTCGAAGGGGATGGTGGTGCTTGACATCTGCGGTTTGGACTCCTAGAGGGCGCGGCAAGCCCGTCGCGACCGAAGGTCCGGAGGATAGCCGAGCGCGGTGGTCGGTGTCAACGCGGCCCGGTGAGCCCGCGCTACGGGCCGGGTGTGTCGGTGGGCGGCGGCGCAGGCGTGTCGGTGGGCGGCGGCGGTGGCGTGTCCGTGGGAGCCGCGGTGGGCGTGTCGGTCGGGGTCGGTGCCGGCGTGTCGGTCGGCGCCGGCGTCGGCGTGGCGGTGGGGCCGTCGGTCGGCGTCCCGCCCGCGGTCGCGGTCGGCTGGGGGGTCACCCGCGGGGTCGGGCCGGCGCCGCCGTGCGAACCGTCGCCGCCGGTCGAGCCGCCCTGCCCGCGATCGTGGTCGGCCGGGACGCCCCCGCCGGTCGTGCCGCCGACCGGCCCCGGGGTGGCGCCGACGGTGGCGCTGTCGGAGGCCGTCGCGCTCGCGCCCGCGCCCGCGCCGAGGGCAGCCCCGGGCGGGGTCGACGAGGGGAGGGCCGTGCCGGCGAACGACACCAGCTGCCAGGTCACGAGCAGGCCCAGCGTCGTGAGGCACAGGAGTAGGGCCGCATGGGTCGCCATGCGCACCGGCTTGCCCAGGCCGCCGGCCAGCGCGCCCAGCCCGGCGATGCCCCGGCCACGGATGGCGGCCAGCGTGCCACCCAGCCGGATCCGCGACGCGGCGACGGTCTCGGAGACGGAAGCGGTCGTCACAGCCGCGGGCGCGGCCGCCGCGGGGACGCCCGGCGAGTCGTCGGGGGCGATCAGGGTCCAGCCGGCGGCCTGGGAGGCGACGGTGCCGCTGAGGGCGATGGGAGCGCCGGCGGCGGCCGGGGTGCGGCCGGCGGCGGCTGGGGCGGTGACACCCACGCTGAAGGGGGCGCAATTCAGGCAGAGGTCGCGGCCGCGGTTCCAGCAGTCGGGGCAGACCTCGAGCCGGCAGGACGCGCAGCGATGGAAGAGCCGCCGATCGGGGCTCCCGTACTGGTCGCGGTCGGTCCCGCAGTTCTCGCAGAAGGCGGCGTCAGTCAATGGTCGTACGAGCCCCCTGAAGTGGGCAGGCGGACGCTTGGTCCGAGACGCCCCTCACGCTAGCGGTCGCGACCCGGCCTCGGCGTAGTGAAGTCGTACCGCCCGACGCGGCAGTGGTCCCCGACGGTGCCGGCGCGCGCCACCGGCCGGTCGCAACGGGTCAGATGCCGGGTTCGGCGATGACCGGCTGGCCGGGTCGCCCCCGCCCGATGGCCACGCTGCCCAGGACGACGGCGCCGCCCACGAGTTGCAGCACGGTCACGGTGTCGCGCAGCAGGACGACCGCGATGAGGACGCCAAGGAACGGCTCCAGGTAGGTGAAGAGGGCCGCCCGCGAGGCGCCGATCCGGTGGATGGCCGTGAAGTACAGGATGTTGGTCACGGTGACGCTGAGGAGGGCGGCGTAGAGCAGGCCCACCCACGCGTCCGGTGGCACCGCCGACCAGTCCTGCGAGATGACGCTGGGCACGCTGAAGGGCACCAGGATGAGCGTCCCCACGACCATCACGAAAGCCGACAGCTGGAGCGCCGAGTAGCGCCGCATGAGGGGCCGGATGAGGACCGAGTAGACGGCCCAACTCAGGGCCGTGGCGAGTGCCCCCAGCTCGCCGACCACGCTGATGCCGCCGACGGCCTCCCCGCCGCCGACCACGATGAGGGTCACCCCCACCAGGCCGGCGCCAAGGCCGATCCACAGCGAGCTTGCGACCCGCTCCTGGCGGGTCAGCACGGCGATGACGGCCGTCCAGATGGGGATCGTGCCGATGAGGAGGGCCACGTTGGCCGCCGACGTGGCCTGGAGGGCGGTCACGAAGGCGACCTGGTTGATCGTGATGCCGATGAGCGCCGCCGCCCCCAGGAGGGGCAGGTCGCGGCGCTGGAAACGCGGCCAACCCTCACGCCACACGACGACGGCCACCGTGACCGACGCGCCGAGGGCGAACCGCACGACGGAGAAGGCGAGCGGCGCGATGTCGGTCACGCCGACCTTCACGGCCGTGAAGTTGCCGCTCCAGATGAGGACGGTGACGAGCAGCACAAGCTCGGCCGAAGGACGCGTCCGCATCCCGCGGATGGTAACCGTTCAGCGGTACCGGTGTGGTTATCTCCGCCGCGCCCATCCGGGCGGCCCGGGAGGCCGCCCGGCGACGGGCTCGAACGAGCCGAGTAGGATGGCGTCCGGATGGCCCGTGAGACACCGCCAGCGCCCACTCCCAAGCCCCGCCGGGCACGGCCGGCGGCCGGGCGCGATGGGGCGGCTCGGCCCCGCACGATCGGCCAGCTGCGGGCGGCCGGGTGGACGTCGCGCACGGTCAAGGACGAGATGCGGGCCAACCTGCTCTCCCGCCTTGGTGAGGGCGAACCACTCTTCCCGGGCATCGTCGGCTACGACGACACGGTGATCCCCGCCATCGAGAACGCGATCCTGGCGGGCCACGACCTCGTCTTCCTGGGTGAACGCGGCCAGGCCAAGACGCGCCTGGCGCGCCTGCTGGTGGGCCTCCTCGATGAGGAGGTGCCCATGATCGACGGCGGCGAACTGCACGACGACCCCTACCTCCCCATCAGCGCCGCCGGCCGCGCCGTCGTGGCGGCCCACGGGGATGCCACGCCGGTCGCCTGGCTGCCGCGCGAGGCGCGCTACACGGAGAAGCTGGCCACCCCCGACATCACGATCGCCGATCTCATCGGCGAGGTCGACCCGATCAAGGTGGCCGAAGGGCGCTACCTGGCCGACGAGTCGACCATCCACTTCGGGCTCATCCCGCGGGCCAACCGCGGCGTCTTCGCCCTCAACGAGCTGCCCGACCTGGCCGAGCGCATCCAGGTGGGCCTGCTCAACATCCTCGAGGAGCGCGACGTGCAGGTCCGCGGTTACACCCTGCGCCTGCCGCTCGACCTGTTCGTCGTGGCCAGCGCCAACCCCGAGGACTACACGAGCCGCGGCCGCATCATCACGCCGCTCAAGGACCGCCTGGGCTCGCAGGTCCGGACGCACTACCCGCACTCGATCGCCGACGAGATCGCCATCATGCGCCAGGAGCGGGTGGCCTTCCCCGACGCGGCCCAGCCGGTGGCCGAGGAGCCGCCGTACATGCTCGAGCTGGTGGCCGAGATCTCGCAGCTGGCGCGCCGCTCCGCGGAGATCAGTCAGCGCTCGGGCGTGAGCGTCCGCGTCAGCATCACCAACCTGGAGACGCTGCAGGCCAACGCCCTCAAGCGGGCCGTGCGGCTGGACGAGCCCACGGCCTCGCCGCGGGTCAGCGACCTGGGGGCGCTCATCCCCTCCACGACCGGCAAGATCGAGCTGGAGACGCTCAATGACGAGGCGCCCGAGGAACGGGTCGTCGAGCGCCTCATCTCGCGGGCCCTGGCCAACGTCTTCGGGCGGCGCGTCGCCATCGACGACCTGGACCCCGTGGTCAGTGCCTTCGAGAACGGCCTCGTGCTCGAGACGGGCGAGCGCATCCGTTCGCGCGAATACGTCCGCTGGGCGCGTCAGACGCCCGGGCTGGCAGGCGCCGTGGCGCGCCTCGGCGGCGGCGACTCGCCGGCCGCGGTGGCCTCGGGGGTCGAGTTCCTGCTTGAGGGCCTCCACCTCCACCGTCGGCTGAACAAGGACCGCGCCAGCGATGGCGGGGGCGGCCGATACCGGCGCTGAGGGTGAGCCGCGCATGATCCAGGCAGACATGGGCGGCGACGGGCCCGTCCGACCGAGCCATTTCCGCTACTCCCGCTGGGACGGCACGCAGCGGCTCGAGGGGCTCGATGCCGACGAGGCCTTGGCGGCCATGCGCGACGACCTGCTGGCGGACGGCGACCTCACGGCGGCCCTCCGCCGGCTGCTGGAGCGGGGCACGACCGGGTCACCGGACGGCCCGGACTCCGGCCTGGCCGGCCTGCGCGACCTGCTGCAGCGGATCGCCGCCGAGCGCCGCCAGACCCTGGAACGCTACGGCCTGGGCGAGGTCATGCCGGAGCTGCGGCAGCGCCTGGAGCACGTCGTCGAGACGGAGCGTCGGGGCATCGACCGCCGGGTCGCGGAGGCCGGCGGGGAGGAGGGGACGCCGGAGCTCC
The DNA here is from genome assembly GCA_964518505.1 of uncultured Anaerolineaceae bacterium. Taxonomy (GTDB): domain Bacteria; phylum Chloroflexota; class Limnocylindria; order Limnocylindrales; family CSP1-4; genus DASPUH01. The sequence continues at coordinate 39,302 of CAZFGT010000010.1, forward strand.
GGCACATGTTGGGCGAGCTGGCCGAGCGCCGGCGCGAGGAGCTCGCGGCGATGCCCGACGGCCTGGGCGAACGGATCCGGGCGCTCGAGGCCTACGACTTCCTGGAGCCGGAGGCCCGCGCCGAGTTCCAGGGCCTGGTGGAGCAGCTGCGCGGGCAGGTCTTGGACGCCCATCTGGACGGCCTCTCGGAGCAGATCCGCACCATGTCGCCGGAGGCCCTCGCGGCGAACCGGGCCATGGTCCGCGAGCTGAACCAGCTCCTCCAGGAGCGGCTTGACGGCGGGGAGCCCGACGCGGCCGGCTTCCTGGCCCGCCACGGCGCGTTCTTTCCCGGCGCCCAGACGCTCGACGATGTCATCGAGCAACTGACCGATCGCATGGCTGCCATGCAGTCGCTGCTGGCATCGATGACGGCGGCCCAGCGGGCCGAACTCCAGTCGCTGATGGACGCCCTCCTGCGCGACGACCGCCTGCGCTGGGATCTCGCGCAGCTGGCCTCGACCCTGGACCGGCTCCTCCCCGGCGGCCTGGGCCAGCGATTCGCGTTCCGTGGCGATGAGGGCCTCTCGCTGGAGGGTGCCCTGGATCAGCTGGGCCGTCTGCAGCGCCTCGACCGCCTGGCCGACGAGATGGACGCCGCAGCTGGTCCGGGTGACTTGGCGGCGATCGATCGGGCGGAGGTGCGCGACCTGCTCGGCGAGGACGCGGCGCGCGACCTGGAGGCCCTCCAGCGGCTCACCGACGCGCTGGAGGCCGCCGGTTACCTGGAGCGCCACGGCGACCGGGTCGAGCTGACCGCGCGCGGCAGCCGACGCATCGGGCAGGGCGTCCTGGACGAGCTGTTCGCGCGGCTCCAGCGCGATGCCTTCGGCTCGCACCCCCTGCGCGACGGCGGGGCCGGTGGCGAACGCGCGGAGTCGGCGGTGCCCTACGAGTTCGGCCGGCCGTTCGACCTGGACCTGCGGCGCACGCTCGCCAATGCCCTCGCCCGGCAGGCCGGTGAGGCGGCTGCGGCCGGGGCGGTAGATCGCCCGCGACGACGCGGCGTGCGCCTGGCGCCCGAGGACCTGGCCGTCTACGAGCACGAGGACCTCACCAGTGCGGCCACCGTGCTGCTGCTGGACATGAGCCGCTCGATGCTGCTGCGGGGCTGCTTCCTGGCCGCCAAGAAGGTGGCGGTGGCGATGGACACCCTCATCCGCACGCGCTTCCCGCAGGACCAGCTGCACGTCGTGGGCTTCGCCTACTACGCCCGCGAGATCCCGCCGGGCACCCTGGCCTCGCTGTCGTGGCAGGGCTACGAGTACGGCACGAACCTGCAGCACGGCCTGCTGCTGGCGCGCCGGCTGCTGGCACGCTCGCACGCCACGAACCGGGAGATCGTCGTCATCACCGACGGCGAGCCCACCGCGCACTTCGAGGATGGCCAGGTGCGCTTCAGCTACCCGCCCACGCGGCGCACGATCCAGGAGACGCTGGCCGAGGTGGGGCGTTGCACCCGCGAGGGCATCACCATCAACACCTTCATGCTCGAGCGCTCCCGTGCCCTGGCCGACTTCGTGGCCCACCTCACGCGGCTCAATCGCGGCCGCGCCTTCTACGCCACGCCCGAGCGGCTGGGGGAGTACGTCCTGGTCGACTACGTGGGGCGCAAGACCCGCCGCGTCTGAGGCTCAGGCGGCCTGTGAGGCCGCGGCCGGAGTCTCGGGACGCTCCACCCGGTAGCGCAGCAGCTGCGGGAAACGCCACGCCACGAAGGCCGTGCCGACGAGGCAGAGCACGCCGCCGCTGAAGGCCGAGAACTGCGCGCCGGCGATGGCCGCCACGGCGGTGGCCTCGATGTCGCCCAGCCGGGGGCCGCCGGTCACGACGAGCAGCGTCAGGGCGCTGACCCGCCCGCGCAACGCGTCGGGCGTCAGGTCCTGCGCCATCGTCGTGCGGAAGACCGCGCTGATGACGTCCGCGGCGCCGGCCAGCGCGAGGCAGATCAGGGCCAGCGGCAGGGAGAAGACGAGCAGCCCGAAGGCGCAGATGGCGAGGCCCCACGCGGTCACCGCGGCGATCACCGCGCGGCCCTGGCGGCGCACCGAGCCGACCCACCCAGCGGTCAGCGTGCCGATCACGGCCCCCACGGCCGGCGCGGACGTCAGCAGGCCCAGGGTGGCCGGGCCGCCGTGGAACGTGACCAGGGCGAGGATCGGGAAGAGGGCCACCGGCAGGCCGAAGATCATGGCCGAGAGGTCGATGACGAACGAGCCCAGGATCGCCGGCGTGCGGCGGACGAAGCGCAGGCCATCGATGACGGCGTGCACCGTGGGGCGGCCGACGCCCGCGGCCACGGGCATGGGGGCGATGGCCAGCGCGGCCACGAAGGCCGCCACGAACGTGACCGCGTCGAACAGGTAGGCCGCGGGGACGCCGACAAGGGCGATCAGCAGGCCGCCGATGGCCGGGCCGACCACGCTCGACGCCTGCATGTTGGACTGGTTGAGCACGTAGGCGGCCGGCAGGCGCTCGGGGGCCACGAGGCGCGGCATGGCCGCCCGCCGGGCCGGCCCGTCGATGGTCGAGATGCCCGCCGCCAGGAAGGCGATGAGGTAGATGAGCGCGAGGGGTGGCGATGGGAGCAGGGCCACCAGGCCAAGGGCGAGGCTGGTACTGCCCAGGCCGACCGCCGTGATGAGGAGGAGTCGGCGCCGCTCGTAGGCGTCGGCGACGGCCCCGCCGGGGAGGCTGAACAGCAGGAGCCCGGCCAGGGTCGCCGCCGACAGCCCGCCGATCGCCAGTGCCGATCCGGTCAGGACGAAGACCTGGTAGGGCAGGGCCACCAGGGTGACCTGGCGGCCCAGGTTGCTGATCAGCTGGCCCGCGAAGAGCCAGCGGAACTCGCGGTCCCGGCGCAGCGGCGAGACGTCGATGAGGAGCCCGCGCAGGCGCGCTCGGGAGGGGCTGGGGATGCGAGTCATGAACCGGGGCTAGGATATCGGAGCGCCCCGACCCCGGCGCCATCCCCTGAGGAGCCCCTGATGCCCGAACCCGCCGTCGCCGCCTCCGTCACCGAGCTGATACACGAACTGCAGGGGGCGCTGAGCGTCGTCGACGGCCAGGTACACATCGATGACGAGGCCGCCTTCCGGGCGCGCGGCATCCGCGCCCTCGCCTGGGCGGCCACCTTCAGTGCCGACCCGGCGACGGTCGACGCGGCCCGCTGGATGGTCTGGGAGGCGAGCCGCCTGCTCCACGCGCCGTCGGCCAGCATCCACGAGCTGTACATGGCCCGTGGCCGTGGCGAGGTCGGGGGCTTCACCGTGCCGGCCATCAACCTGCGCACGCAGGTCTTCGAGATGGCGGCCGCCGTCTTCCGTGCGGCACGCGCCCGGGACGTGGGCACGGTCATCCTGGAGCTGGCGCGCAGCGAGCAGGAGTACACCTTCCAGCGGCCCGGCGAGTTCATCACCAATGTGCTCGCCGGCGCCATCGCCGCCGGATGGCAGGGGCCCGTCTTCGTCCAGGGCGACCACTTCCAGTTCAACGCCAAGAAGTACGCCGCCGACCCGGCCGCGGTCACCGACGGCCTGCGGCGCCTGACGGTGGAGGCGTTGGGTGCCGGCTACGGCAACATCGACATCGACTCCTCCACGCTGGTCGACCTCTCGCGCTCCACCGTCGACGAGCAGCAGCACACCAATTACACGCGCGCGGCGGAGCTGACGGCGCTCATCCGGCAGCACGAACCGGACGGCCAGACGACCAGCGTGGGCGGCGAGATCGGCGAGGTCGGCAAGGAGAACTCGACGGAAGCCGAGCTGCGGGCCTACCTGGACGGGTATCGGGCCTCGCTCACCGGCCTGGCTGGGGCGGCCGCGGTCGGCATCAGCAAGGTCAGCGTGCAGACCGGCACCAGCCACGGGGGCATCCCCCTGCCGGACGGCAGCGTCGCGCCGGTCAAGCTCGATTTCGGGACGCTCGAGCGGCTCGGCATCGTGGCCCGCCAGTACGGCCTGGCCGGCGCGGTGCAGCATGGCGCCTCGACCCTGCCCGACGAGCTGTTCCACCGCTTCCCGACCGTCGAGACCGCCGAGATCCACCTCGCCACCGGCTTCCAGAACCTGCTCTTCGAGCACCCCGCCTTCCCGGCCGATCTGCTGGCCGAGATCCACGCCTGGTGTGACGGTACGTGTGCCGACGAGCGGACGCCCGGCCAGGACGAGGCGCAGTTCCTCTACAAGACGCGCAAGAAGGCGCTTGGCCCGTTCAAGCAGCGCCTCTGGGAGCTGCCCGGCCGCGAGGCGATCCTGGCCACGCAGGAGGCCAAGATCGGCTTCCTGATGGAGCAGCTCAAGGTGCCCGGCACGGTCGAGGTCGTGCGGCGCTACATCCGACCGGTGGCGGCCTCACGCCCGGCCCCGGCCGCCATCACGGAAGTCACCGTCTGACGTCACGCCCGGGGGGGCTGAGAGCACGCCCGGGGGGCGGCGCCTGCGCGGTCGACGATCCCGTGCCTCCGCTCACCAGCCAGGCTGGTGCGATGTGCATGTCCTCAGCGCCGCCGGGGTGATCGACGCCACGACCGACCGTGGGCGCGCGGCCACGGACGCCCGGGCGACACCTCCACGGCGCCCGGATGGACGTGCCACCAGTGGTGTTGGTGAGCGAGGGGAGCAGCAGCCGCGGGATCCGATGGGCGCGCCCCGAGATCACCCGGAACCAGCGGCCGCGGGATCCGGCGGCTCCAGGTCCAGGCGCATCAGCCAGCGTGGGCGGTGGTCGCTGCGGGAGGCGGTCATGAGGGCGCGGCGGAAGCCGGCCGCCTCGAACATGCTGGTCGTGCCCACGTACATGGCTGCCGTTTGGAGGCGGGCACCCTCGGGGTCGACGGGGTAGCCCTCGAGGCCGACCGCGCCGGCCTCGCGGGCGTACCGTACCGCGGCTGCCAGGAGTGCCGTGGCGATGCCGCGACGGCGCATCCCCGGCCGGATGAGGAAGCACACGACTGACCATACGGGCGCGGCGTCGAGGCGGGGGATCGTCTGCGAGCGGACGAGGCGCTCCAGGCGGGAGCGGACGCCGATACCGCACCAGCCGACCGGCTGCCCGTCCAGGTACGCCAGGAGGCCCGGTGGCGGGTCGTCGGCCAGCTGGCTGCGGAGGGCCGCCGGGCCGCCGTCGCGGCCGAGGCGGCTGAAATCGCCCGACGACCAGCGGTAGTACTGGCACCAGCAGCCCCAGCCGGAGGGCGACCCCACGATCTCGGCCACGTCGGGCCAGCGGTCAGGGGACGCCGGGACGATGGTGATGGGGGAGGGACCCTGGGCGGGGACCCGGTCAGCCCTCGAGCGGGACGCTCGCTTCATGCACCGGCGGCCTGGAGCGCCTCCCGCAGCACGGACAGGGCGTGGGCGACCTCCGCCTCCGTGGTCACGAGCGGCGGGATGATCCGCACGACTTGGCCCCACGAGCCGGCCGAGAGGACGATGAGGTGCCGCTCGAGAGCCTCGGCGATGACCCGCTTGACCATCTCCGGATCCGGCGTGCGGCCGTCCGCGACACCCGGCTTGACGAACTCGAGGGCCACCATGCAGCCCAGGCCGCGCACGTCGCCGACCGAGCGGCGGCCGGCGGTGGCCGCCCGCAGGCCTTCCAGCAGCTGCGTGCCGCGAGCCTCGGCATTGGCCGGCAGGCCCTCGTCGCGGATGACGTCCAGGGTGGCGTTGGCCGCGGCGCAGGCGACGACGTTGCCGCCGTAGGTGCCGCCGTGCGCGCCGGGGGCCCAGCGGTCGATGAGCTCGCGACGGGCGATCAGCCCGGACAGCGGCAGGCCGGAGGCGATGCCCTTGGCCATGGTCAGGATGTCGGGGGTCACGTCCCAGTGCTCGACGGCGAACATCCGCCCCGTCCGGCCGAAGCCCGTCTGCACCTCGTCGGCCACGAGGAGGATGCCGTGCTGGCGCGTGATCTCGCGCAGGCGGCGCAGGAAGCCGGCGCCCGGGACGACGTAGCCGCCCTCGCCAAGGACCGGCTCGACCACGACCGCGGCGACACGGGTGGGCGGGATGATCTGCTGGAAGAGGAGCTCCAGCTGCGCCTCCCAGTCGCACGTGCAGGCCGCCGGGTCGTGCGGGCCGCCGGTCGCCCGGTAGCAGTAGGGGAACGGCGTGTGGTAGACGGAGCCGGGGAGGGGCTCGAAGTCACCACGGATGGTCACCCGGGAGCTGGTGAGGGCCATGGTCTGCGCGGTGCGCCCGTGGAAGCCGCCGCGGAAGGCGATGATGGCCGGCCGGCCGGTCGCCACGCGGGCCAGCTTGACGGCCGCCTCCAGGGCCTCGGCCCCGCTGTTGGAGAGGAACGCCCCCCAGCCGCTGCCGGGCAGGACGTGCTGGAGCCGCTCGTACAGCCGCAGGCCGGCCTCGTGGTAGACGATGTTCTGCTGGCCGTGGAGCAGGCGCGCGGCCTGCTCCTGGATGGCCGCCACGACGCGCGGATGGGCATGGCCCGTGTTGACCACACCGATGCCGCTGCTGTAATCGAGGTAGCGCGAGCCGTCGGTCGTGATGAGCCACGAGCCTTCGCCGCGGTCCACGACCAGGTCGGTGTAGCGCGACCAGACGGCCGGCACGACCGTGCGGTCGGGCAGGCGCGTGCGCGGCGCGGCGGGGGCGGTCACGGACTCAGGCGGCCCGGCGGCGACCGATCACGGTGGTCACCAGGACGAAGCCGACGGCGGCGAAGAAGATGATCGAGCCGATGACGTTGACCTGGACCGGCAGGGCGTTCTTCTGCAGCGTGTAGATCCAGATGGGGAACGTGTTCGTCGTGCCCGACACGAAGCTGGTGATGACGAAGTCATCGATGGAGAGGCTGAAGGCGAGCAGCGCCGCGGCCATGATGCCGGGGAAGATGAGGGGGAACGTGACGCGCCAGAAGGTCGTCCACTCGTTCGCCCCCAGGTCCATGGCCGCCTCTTCCAGACGCCGGTCGAAGCCCGACAGGCGCGCCTTCACGGTGACCACCACGTAGCTGATGTTGAACATGATGTGGGCGATCAGGATGGTCACGAAGCCGGTCGGGTAGAGCGTCGGCACGACGCCCTTGAGGGGCGCCAGGGCGGTGGCCACGAAGATCGTCAGGAGGCTGGCGCCCATGACGACCTCTGGCGTCGCCATGGGCAGGAAGATGAGGCTGTTGATGACGCCGCGGCCGCGGAAGCTGTAGCGGGTCAGGGCTAGGCCGATCAGGGTGCCCAGGATCGTCGCTCCGATGGTCGAGAGCAGGGCGATGGAGAGGCTGATCTGGATGGCCTGGGGCAACCCGGGCCAGTCGAAGGGGTGCAGCCAGGCGTCGAGGCTGAAGGCGTTCCACTGGTAGTTGAACTTGCCGTCGCCGGCCGCGAAGTCCAGCCGGTTGAAGCTGAACAGGAACATGACGGCGATGGGGACGAGCAGGTAGATGATGGCCAGGAGCGTGAAGACCGGCAGGGCATAGTGGCCGGCAAGGCGCCGGAAACGCCGGGTCGCGCCGGGCGACGTCGTCTGGGCGCGTCGTTCGAGGGCGGTCGCGGTCATCGGTCGGCCCTAGCCCGTCAGCTGCTCGGTGCCGAGCAGCCGCGCGTACGCGAAGACGGCGATCAGGATGGCCGCCATGAGGATGAACGAGAGGGCCGACCCCAGCGGGTAGTGGCCCTGGATGATGAGCTGGTTCTCGATGACATTGCCGACCATCTGCGTCGTCGGGTTGCCCAGCAGCTCGGCGTTGACGTAGTCGCCCATGGCCGGGATGAAGGTCAGCAGGGTGCCGGCGAAGACGCCCGGCAGGGCCAGCGGCAGGGTCACGCGGCGGAAGGCCTGCCAGTTGCTGGCGTAGAGGTCGCTGGCGGCCTCGATGAGGCGGCCGTCGATCTTCTCCAGGGCCACGTAGAGCGGCAGGATCATGAACGGCAGGAAGTTGTAGGTCAGCCCGGCCAGCTGCGAGAGCGGCGTGTTGATGACCGAGAAGTCGCCCGGCAGCACGTGGAGGATGGTCTTGAGGGGGCCCAGGAGCGGCCCGTCGTCACCCAGGAGGATCTTCCAGCTCAGCGTCCGGATGAGGAAGCTGGTGAAGAACGGGGCGATGACCATGAACAGCAGCAGGTTCTTGTAGCGTCCACCGCGGAAGGCGATGGTGTAGGCCACGGGGAAGCCGATGAACAGGGTCAGGATCGTCGACAGGCCGCCGTACAGGATCGAGTTGAGGAACTGCTTGCCGTAGCGCGAGAAGGCGTCGGCGTAGTTCTGCAGGGTCCACGTCAACTTGAACCCGGTCGTGATCGTGCCGCTGGACACCGAGTAGGTGAACATCTGCACGGTCGGCAGGACGAAGAAGATGAACAGCCACAGGAGCCCCGGGATCAGCAGCAGGTAGGGCGTGGCACGCAGCAGCCGCGAGCGCAGGCCTGGCCCGGGCGCCGGGGCGACGGTCATCTGGGCGGCGGCCACGGCGGGGGCCCGTCCTGTCGCTACGCGCCGGTGAGATCAGCCATCAGGCTGTTGAGCTTGTCCTCGAGTTCCGGCGAGAGGAACTGGAAGTTGTGCTGCTTGGCCACCACGTCGGCTGAGGGGAACAGCAGCGGGTTCGTCGCCGCGCCCGGATCGATCTTCTTGATCTCGTCGGCCGCGCCCTCGACGGGTGAGACGTAGAAGACGTAGTCGGCGATGTTGGCCGCCACGGCCGGGTCGTAGACGTAGTTCATCATCAGCTCGGCGGTGTACTTGTTCTGGGCGCCCTTGGGGATGAGCATGTTGTCGGTCCAGATCATCGTGCCTTCGTCGGGGAAGACGAACAGGTCGTCCGCGCTGCCCGAGTTGGCCAGGTCGCCCGACCAGACGAAGCCGGCCCACACGCCGTTGCCGCCGAAGTACTGCAGGTAGCCCTGGCCCAGGAAGCGCAGGCCCTTGGAGACCAGGGGCTGGATGTCGTCGTGGACGGCCTGCAGGTCGTCGGCCGTGACGGTCGCCGGGTCGGGGTCCTTGCCCAGCTTGAGCAGGGTGAGACCGAACGTGTCGCGGGCCTCGGTGAGGAACTCGACCTTCGACGAGTCCACGGTCCACAGGTCGGCCAGCTTGGTCGGCGCGGGGATGCTGTTCTGGGCGAACGACTTCTTGTTGTAGCCGATGCCGGTCATGCCCGACTGCCAGGGGTAGTGGTAGTCGTTGTTGGCGTCCCACGGCTGGTTCTGCAGGGCGGTCCGCAGGTTCTTGACGCAATTGGGCACGTTGGCATGGTCGATCTGCTCCGCCCAGCCTTTGCTGATGATCTCGGCGGCGAAGGAGTCGGTCATGACGATGAGGTCCCAGCCCGTCGGCACGCCGGTCGAGAGGGCGGGCGTGATGGTGGCGAGGAACGACGGGTTGTCGTCGATCTTCTCCTCGTAGTCCACCTGGATGCTGTACTTCTTCTGGAAGTCGACGATCGTGGGGGACGACCCGGGGGCGTAGTTGCCCGAGTCGGCAGCCTTGCCGGTGAGGTCGATGTAGGCGCCCCAGTTGGCGAACTTGAGGGGACCCGTGACGGTCTTGGTCGTGGGCGCCACGGAGGCCGTGGGGCTGGCCGGGGGCGGCGTGGGGATGATGATCGACGCGGCGCCCGTGTCGGTGGCGTTGGCGGTCGGTTCGCTGCTGCCCGTCCCGCCGGCACAGGCGGCCAGGAAGGCCGCCACGCCGGTGGCCCCGGTGACCTGCAGGAACCGGCGGCGGGTCAGGCCGGCCATGGCCTGCTCGTGCGACTCAGCCATGGGGTAGTCCTCCTGCTCGCGGGGATCGGTCACTCTGGCTCTCCCGCGCCCGAGGAACCGCCGGTGTCGTGGACGACGAACGAGTGATCGGGCGACCAGGTCAGCTGGACCTCCTCGCCCTGGGCCCACAATTCGGAGCGCGTGGCGCGCTCGACGTTCTGCTCATAGACGGTCAGCCGGGCGCCGCCCCTCGCCTCGACGATGTACTGCGTGCTCACCCCGATGTAGGACGCGTCCACCACGGTCCCCTGGAGGCGGTTGAAGGCGGAGGGGACCTCGTCCTTCAGCTCGTGCAGGCGGATCTTCTCCGGGCGCACTCCCACCTCGATCTCCTGCTGGCCGTCGAGGAGGGCAGCCGGCACGCGGACCGTGCTCTGGTCACGCAGCGTGATGGCGGCATAGCCGTCGGTCACGGCATCGGCCCGCTTGCCGGGCAGCAGGTTGCTCACGCCGAGGAAGCCGGCCACGAAGCGGGTCGTGGGCCGTTCGTACAGCGACTCGGGGTCGCCCAGCTGTTCGTAGTGGCCCCGGTTCATGACGGCGATGCGGTCGGACATCGTCATCGCCTCTTCCTGGTCGTGGGTCACATAGATGAAGGTGATACCGACTTCCTGCTGGATGCGCTTGAGCTCGACCTGCATCTGCTTGCGCAGCTTGAGGTCAAGGGCTCCCAGCGGCTCGTCAAGGAGGAGCACGGCCGGCTTGTTGACGAGGGCCCTGGCGAGGGCCACGCGCTGCGCCTGGCCGCCGGAGATCTGACTTGGCTTGCGCTTCTCGAAGCCCTTCAGCTCGACCAGCGCGAGGACCTCCGCGACGCGTTTGCTGATCTCGTCCTTGCTGATGCCGCCCTTGCGCCGCAGGCCGAACGCCACGTTCTCCTGGATGGTCAGGTGCGGGAAGAGGGCGTAGCTCTGGAAGACGGTGTTGACGTTGCGCTTGTAGGGCGGCAGCCAGGTCACGTCCTGGCCGTGCAGCTCGATGAGGCCGGAGGTGGGCACCTCGAAGCCGCCGATCATGCGCAGCGTGGTGGTCTTGCCGCAGCCCGACGGGCCCAGGAGCGAGAAGAACTCGCCGTCCTGGACATCCAGGTTGATGCGGTCGACGGCGGTGAAGTCGCCGAAGCTCTTCGTGACGTCCGCGAGATGGACCGCGATCTCCGCCACGGGCCGGCGCGCCTCCTCTGCACCTCCGTCCCGTGTCGGCGGGGGCGACGCGGCAAGGCCGCTCGCGCGCCGATCGGTGGGGACGGTGGCGCAGTATAGGAACGCGGCAGGAGCGGTGTCAATTCGCAGAATGACGCTCGTCGGCATGCGAATCTCGTGCTCAGCGGGGTCCCCGGACCGGGTGATTCGCACGGCGGCCGTACGCCGGACGGCTCTGCGCGCACGGTCCGCCCCCGCGGTACGATGACCCCGCAACGACCGCCACCGATCGGCTCGCCCCGAGGTACCACGACCCCCATGCCGACCCTTACCGACACCGCCGTCTACGACGCCCTGCGCCAGGTGCAGGAGCCGGAGTTGGGCGGCGACCTCATGAGCCGCAACATGGTCAAGGGCCTGGCCATCGACGGGTCAAAGGTGGCCCTGACCATCGAGTTGACCACGCCGGCCTGCCCCCTCAAGGATGAGATCGAGGCGGACATCCGCGCCAAGCTCGAACCGCTCGGTGCCCAGACCATCGACGTGACGTGGAACGCCATGGTCCGGCGCGCCGCGCCGACCGCCGCGGCCCAGCTGGTGCCGGGGGTCAAGAACGTGCTGGCCATCGCGTCCGGCAAGGGCGGTGTCGGCAAGAGCACGGTGGCGGCCAACCTGGCGGTCGCGCTGGCCATGGAAGGCGCCGCCGTGGGCCTGCTCGACGCCGATATCACGGGCCCCAACATCCCCCAGATGATGGGCCTGGAGGGTCAGCCGTCGGCGACTCCCGAGGGCAAGATCCGGCCCCTCGAGCGCCATGGCGTGAAGGTCATCTCCATCCAGTTCTTCGTGCCGGAGGGCCAGCCCATCGTGTGGCGTGGCCCGCTCGTCGGCGGCGCCATCCAGCAGTTCCTGCGTGACGTGGACTGGGGCGAGCTCGATTACCTCGTGGTGGACCTGCCGCCGGGCACCAGCGACGCCCAGCTGACCCTGGCCCAGGCCGTCTCGATCAGCGGCTCGGTGCTCGTCACCACGCCCCAGGAAGTGGCCCTCTCCGACGTGGGCAAGGCACTGGCCATGTTCCGCCGCATGAGCGTGCCCATCATCGGGGTGGTGGAGAACATGGGCTCATTCGTCTGCGCCCACTGCGGCGAGGTGACGGAGATCTTCGGCCGGGGTGGCGGCGAGCGCTTCGCCAAGCACAACGAGCTCGAGTACCTGGGCTCCATCCCGCTCGACGTGACCGTGCGTCAGGGTGGCGATGCCGGTGTGCCGGCCGTCGCCCAGCGCGAGCCCGGGCCGGCCGCCGTCGTGCTGCGCGACCTGGCCCGCACCGTGGCCGCCCGCATGAGCGTCCGGGCCGCAGCGCAGGTGCCGGTCCTCACCATCAGCTGAGGCCGCGCCACACGTGGCATCCGTTTGCGTCTGGCGGCGACAACGACGGAGCAGGCGGTCGTAGCCCTGCCCTGAGGCCCATTCCTCCGACGCTGGTTGCATGTAGCGGCAGGCCGACGCTCGAAGCGGGGTTTCTCCGTCGCTGTGATCGCTGGATGCAAACGCGGGCCGGGGCAGCCGCGGCACCCATGGCAGGCGGCGCATCCATGGCAGGCGACCCACCTTGAAGGTTGCTAACGACGGACTTGGCGCCGTGCGAGCCGCGCATCCCCGCTGTGCTGCACATCTGAGGTGCGAATCAGCGGCGCACGTCTCTCCGTGGTTCGCCTTGGGCCCTCACCTTCGTCATGAGCCACCCTTGATGTGACACCAGAGGCCCCTTGCGCCCAAGGACGAGCCTGGCTGGCCAGGCTCCGTGGTCATGAGAGGCGCTTGGTGTCTGAAACGGCCACGGAGCGGCCCGGCGCGAGCATCTGACCAACTCAAGTCGGCCGTTAGGAGCGCTTAGTGGCCGGTGGCGGAGGGATCGCCCTGGGCAAGGCTGCGCCACAGCTCGGCCGCGGCGATGACCGCCGCGCGCCGGCGGCCGGCCTCGCCACCGATGAAGGCCATGCGCGTGACGCGTGTCGTCGCGCCCGGCCGGGCCAGCCCGATGCCCACGGCCAGGTCGACGCCGCGGGGCCGCACCCGGATGGCCAGCCCCACGTCCGCGGCTCCCGCCTTACGGGCCGCCTCGGCGGCCTGCCGCAGGTCTCCGGCCAGCGTGCGCAGGACCTCGCCGCGCACCAGCCAGCGCGAGCCACCGGTGAGGCCGGCGAAGGCGCCACCGGTGCCGCTTTCCACGCTGGCGACCGTCTGGCCGTCGATTCGACGGGCGATGGCCTCGGCCCACGTCTCGGCACCGCGGGCGAAGACGAAGCGGCCGATCCGTGGCCCGAGCATCTTCTCGGCCTCGCGCACCAGTGACACCGCCGACCGGCCGCCGGCCGCCATGGCGCTGATGCGCACGTCGACGGCATCCTCACGTGCGTACGTGGCCACGATGGGGTTGGTGGCCCGCAGCGTCCCCTCGCCGATGAGGTCGACGAGGGCCGACTCGCCCACCCCGGTCAGGCGCAGCACGAGCTCCGCGCGGTCCATCCCCAGGCCGATGGCGCGCAGGCGGGGCAGGACGTGGTCGCGCCACATCGGCCGCATCTCCCGCGGCGGCCCGGGCAGTGCCACGACGAGCCTGCCGCCAGGCGTGTCCACCCACCAACCGGGGGCCGTGCCGTTGGGGTTGGGCAGGGCCGTGGCACTCGGGATGAGCCACGCCTGCTTGGAGTTGGCCGCGGCCATCGCGACGCCGCGACGCTCGAAGAGGCGCTGCAGCACCGCGACCTGATCGGCATCCACGGCCGGCACCTCGCCGAGCGCCGCCGCGATCGCCTCGCGCGTGAGGTCGTCGGGGGTCGGGCCGAGGCCCCCGGTCGTCACCACCAGGTCCGCCTCCCGCAGGCCGGCCCGCACCGCCTCCGTGGCCGCCGTGAGGTCGTCGGGGAGGGCCACCAGGCGGGCCACGGCGACGCCCAGCGCCGTCAGTTCGGCGGCCAGGTCGCCGCCGTTCGTGTCGCGGGTCGAGCCGGTCGTGAGTTCCGTGCCGAGGGCCAGCAGGACGGCCGTCTCCACGCGTCGCACCATCGCCTCACGGTACCGCGGGGCGGCCGGTGACGTTCGGCCGAAACGGCCGGACCGTGGTGCGGCGTATCCTTGGCGGGTGACGACCGGCCCGACCCAAGCCCCCAGGCAGCCCGGCCTGCGGGAGCAGATCGACCGCACCATCGCGGCCGCACGGGCACTCCTCAAGGCCCATCAGGCGCTGCTCCAGGCTGAGCTGGCCCAGATCGGCGGCGAGATCGGCCGCATCGCGGCCATGGTCGGCGGCATCATCGCCCTCGCCCTGTTCACGGGCCTGCTGCTCTCGGTCGGCGGGGCCCTGTTCCTTGGCGAGTGGCTCTTCGGTTCGATCGGCTGGGGCATCGCCCTGGGGACGCTCATCTGCGTGGGCACCGCCGTGACGCTGGCCCTGGCCGTCGTGGCCGCCCCGCGGCGGGTCATGAGCGACGGCTTCCTGATCGGCCTCGGCGTGGCCATCGTCGTGGGCGCCGCCCTGGCGGCCGACTTGCCGCGCCGCATCGCCGAGTCGCTGGCCGACGGCCTGGGCTCCGGCCCGGGCGGGCTCGATCCACACTGGGCGCCCACCATCGTCGGCCTGGTCGTCGTGGCGGTCGTCCTGGGGGTCCTGGGCCTCGCCCTGTTCGCCCGTATCGGGGGCATGAGCGCCGGGATCGCCGGCGCGGTCGTCGGGTTGGCGCTTGGCGCCCTCCTCGGCGGGTTGCTGGGTGGCCTGACGTTCAGCCGCCACGGGGGCGTGGCGGTCGGCATCGCGGTCGGGCTCCTGGCCTGGCCGATCGCGTCGGCGGCGCTCCTGCGCGGGGCGCGCTTCGATCCCACGGCGCGCTTCCGCGGCCTGTGGCCCAAGGAGTCGTATGAGGCGGCGCTGGCCACCAAGTCGTGGCTCCAGCAGCGCTGGGAGGAGCGGCCCGGCCACCGCTCGACGAACGCATGACCGAGGAGCATCCCGTGACCGACGCGCAGCCCGGCCGGCCGGGCACGGCCCAGGCCCGCGGCGACGTGGCGGCCGCGCGCGACGCCCTCGGGGCGCAGCTCGGGGCGCTCGAGTCGACGGTCCGCGAGACCTTCACGCCGGGCAACCTGATCCGCCACAACGCGGGCAAGCTCGCGGCCGGGGCCGGCGCCGCCGGCTTCGTGGCCCTGGGAGGCCCCAGCCGTCTCATCAAGGGCGCCGGGCGCGCGCTGCGCGGCGGCCGCAAGGCGCCCGTGAAAAGCCTTCTGCCGAAGGAGATCGACGCGGCGGTCAAGGGCCTGGGCCCGGACGAGCCGGCCGTGCGGGCCAGCCTGGAGCGCGGCTTCGCCGACTACCTGCGCGGCCGTCAGGCCAACGAGCCCAATGCGAGCCACAGCCTGTGGCGCTTCGTCGACGCGATCTCCGTCCCGGTCGCGCGGCGGGTCGTGCGCGAGGCGGTGAGCCGCTTCCTCGAGGGCGAGGGCGAGGAGCCCGGCCAGGCCAAGTCGTAGCCGGCAGGCCGTGCGCCGCTGCTACGCTGTCACGCGGGCGAGTGGCGAAATGGCAGACGCGCCGGCCTTAGGAGCCGGTGCCGCGTGAGCGGCGTGCCGGTTCGACCCCGGCCTCGCCCACCACGCTGACCGTCCCGGTCGGCCGCCGTCCGACCGCTGCCGGTCCCCGCCCGTATACTTCGCGGTCCATGGACGTCACGTTCACACCCGCCCCCAAGAGCACGGTGGTCCTCCAGGTGGAGGTGCCCGCCGACCGGTTGCAGCGCTCCATCGACGAGGCCGTCCGCCACGTCGGCCGCCGCACCCGGGTCCCCGGCTTCCGGCCTGGCAAGGTGCCGCGGGCGATGCTCGAACGCGAGCTCGGCATCCACCGCGACGACCCGGCCAGCCCGGACCCCATCTATGACGAGGCGCGCGACCACCTCTTCCAGGCGACGGTCGTCGACGCCCTTGAGCCGCGCACGGACCTCGACGTGCTGGAGATCCCGGCGCCCGAGTGGATCCGCTTCGCCGAGGGCGAGGGCGCGGCCTACCGGGTGACGCTCCCTGTGCGCCCCACGGTCAAGCTGGGCGCCTATACCGACTACCCCTTCGCGCCGCAGATCGAGCCGGTCGACGACGCCAAGGTGGACAAGGTCATCGAGGAGCTGCGCGACCAGCACGCCAGCCTCGTCGCCGTGGAGGGCCGGCCGGCCCGCAACGGCGACTACGCCGTCATCAGCTTCCAGGGCACGCGCGACGGCAAGGCTTTCGAGGGCGGATCGGCCGAGCGCTTCCCGCTGGTCATCGGGGCCGAGCGCATGGTGCCCGGCTTCGAGGCCGAGCTGGTGGGCATGACCGACGGCCAGGAGAAGACGTTCACCATCACCTTCCCCGCCGACTACCCCGACGAGTCCCTGCGCGACCAGCCGGTCGCCTTCCAGGTGACCCTCCGCGAGCTGCGCGAGAAGCGCCTGCCGGAGTTGGACGACGAGTTCGCCTCGACGGTCGGGTCGCACGGCGACCTGGCCGCCCTGCGCGTCGACCTGCGCCGCCGGCTGGAGGCGAACGCGCTCGACCAGGCGCGTCATGCCTTCTCCGATCGCATCATCGAGTTCGCCGTGGGCAACGCCACGGTGGAGATCCCCGACGCGCTCATCGACCGCGAGGTGGAGGTCATGCACGACGAGCTGCGCGTCCGCCTCGCCGAGCAGGGCATCGGCTATGACGAGTACCTCAAGGTCACCGAGCGGGACGACGCCAAGATCCATGCCGAGTACCGCGAGCCGGCCGAGCACCGGGTGAAGGTCCTGCTCGTCCTCTCCGCCATCGCCGAGGCGGAGAAGGTCACCGTCGACGATGCCGAGGTGGAGGCCGAGGTCGCCCGGGCCCGCGTCCGCTACACCAACAACCCCAAGCTCATCAGCTACTTCGACTCGCCGCGCGGCCGCTCCTACCTCAGCTCGACCCTGCGTCGCAGCCGGGTCGTGGAGGGGCTGGTCGACCGCTGGCTGGCGGCCCACCCGGACGTCGGGCCACTGCCGCACCTGGAAGAGGACGCCGGCGCCCGCGGCGATCCGCTGGACGTCGCCGGGCCCACGCCCGACACGGCCATGGCCCTGGAAGGGAGCGCTGCATGACCCGTATCCGTGTCCCGTCGACCCGCCAGGCGCTCGTGGCCGCGAGGGCCACGACCACCGCCGCCATCGGCAGCGACTCCCGCGCCCTGGAGGCGGCCCTCACCGCCCGGGCCATGCTCGTGCCGATGGTCATCGAGTCGTCGAGCCGCGGCGAGCGGGCCTACGACATCTACAGCCGCCTCCTCAAGGAGCGCATCGTCTTCCTCGGCGACGTCGTTGAGGACCACGTCGCGAACCTGATCATCGCCCAGCTCCTCTTCCTGGAGTCGGAGGACCCGGAGCGCGACATCAGCCTGTACATCAACTCGCCCGGCGGGGTCGTCACCTCGGGCCTGGCCATCTACGTCACG
>CAZFGT010000011.1:0-53207 GCA_964518505.1 uncultured Anaerolineaceae bacterium
GGGGCGGTGTCGAGCGGCCCGGTGATGGTGGCGATGACCCGCCGGCCGGAGGCGATGAGATGGGCGACCGCCGACTGGGCGCCCTGCCGGTTATCGACGTCGACGTAGCTAGCCCGCACGCCCTTCGGGGGTCGTCCGCCGAGGACGATCGGGATACGGGCGGCCGCCAGGCGCGCCGGGAGCGGATCGTTCTCGTGCAGGCTGACCAGGAGGGCACCGTCGACGTGGCCCGCGGTCAGGTAGTTGGCGACCCGGGTCTCGTCGTCGGGCAGCTCGGGCATGAGCAGGATCAGCTGACGGTCGAGCGCGGCGAGCGTCGAGCTGATGCCGCGCAACAGGCGCGGGAAGAACGGGTCGGCGAACACCTGGCCGGTCGGCTCGGTGATGACCACGGCGACGGAGTCGCTGCGCCTGGTGACCAGGCTGCGAGCGGCCAGGTTAGGGGTGTAGCCGAGCTGCTCGATGGCGGCCCGGACTTCCAGCCTGACGTTGGGGCTGACCCGTGGCGACCCGTTCACGACGCGCGAGACGGTCGCTCGGGACACGCCGGCTAGGAGAGCGACCTCCTCCAGCGTGGCACTGGTTCGTTGGCTGCGACCGCTGGGCTGGGCCACGAGTCCCCCGTCCTCTGTAAGAGCGCTCTCACGCTTGATTGACCCACGTTAGCAGGCTTGTCAAGAGAGCGCTCTCACAGTTTTGGAGACACATGCATGGGGTGGCTGACGCGGCGGAACGGCTACCCAGGCTCGGCGGGCACGTACCCCAAACGGCCCCGGGTGGCGACGATCAGGACGATCGAGATGGCCCCGCAGGCCAGCAGCCCCACCTCGAGCGCCGACGCGGCGACGACGAACACGGTCAGCGCCGCGTTGACGCTGGCGTGGGCCAGCATCACCAGGAAGAGGCTGCCCCGGGTGCGGTTGAAGAGCCAGGTCATGATCGGGGCGATGGCGATGACCATCAGCAGGAAGGTCGCCACGAGCGCCGGATCCAGGCCGCCGTTCTGCGCGGCCCACTCCGGCACGAGATATTGCGGCAGGTGCCAGGCGGCCCACAGGGCGCCCAGGATGAGCGTCCCGGCCAGCGGCCCTGCCTGGCTCTGGAGGCGGGGCAGGGCGAAGCCGCGCCACCCTGGCTCCTCGAAGAGCGGTCCGCTGACGAAGCCGACGACGACGACGGCCAGGAACCCCAGGCCCAGGCCCAGGGCGGACTGATCGGCCAGGCTCACGAAGGCCCCCGGCACGATCAGCGCGGCCACGAGGCAGACGACGGGGATGACGACCAGGGCGAACAGGTACCAACGCCGCGGGACGCGCCAGACTCGCACCTGGGCCAGCAGCCGCCGACGCCCGGCGGGTCCCTCCAGGACGGTGGCCATGGCCAGGGCGGCGACCGTCGGGCCCAGCGTCTGCAGCAGGATCACGAGCGCGGCGGGCAGGCCTAGCAGGCCGTACAGGACCAGCAGCATGGCCCACGACACGCCGAAGGCCAGGACGAAGAAGGCCACGACCGGATGGCGCCGCAGGAGCGCGTTGAGACTCGCGCGGCCCAGGTGTGATGGCCGACCGGCGAGCTGCAGGTCGACGATGTGTCCGCTCATCCGTGATCCCTCCAGCCCCTGGACGCCACGACGGCGCGCGCGTTGCGGCACGCTCATCGTCAGAGCCGCCGGGGCGGGCGGCTAGGGTCGAACGACCCACCGGCGCGGGACCTCGCGGTCCGCACGGCCCGATTTCATGGAACACCACAGCGCCGACTGGATCGACGGGGTGGCGACCGGTCGAGCCTAGGGCCTCCGTCGTCCGTCGCTATGGATGAGGATGCCGCCCGGCCGCAGGAGGCGGCGCTCCTGCCGGTGGATCTCGCGTCGGACGCGGTCGGCGGTGGGACCGTGAGCGGCGCGGAATTCGGGCGAGCCAAAGAGGCGGCTCTCGTGGATGGCATCGAAGGATCCGGTCGGCAGGAAGTCAAGGGCACCAGGCACCCCCAGATCGACCCGGTGATGCTCGAAGGCCTCGCCGGCCAGGTCGCCGATGTCGAGCCCGACCGGGTGCGCGCCGAGGGCGAGCAGGAGACGGCACATCCACGGCTCGAACTCGGCGGTCGGCAGGCCGGTCAGCGGCGAGCGGCTGGAGCCGGACCCGCACGCGATGTCCAGGACGGTCAGCCCGCTGGCCGCTGACAGGCGACCGAAGGCGACCATCAGGCGGATCACGAACTCCCGCATGATCGCCTCGACATACGGCTCGGCGGCGATCCTGGCGGCCAGGCCGTGGCGCTCGTCGAGCGCAGTCAGCGCGCCGGCCAGCAGCGCCCGGTCGGACGTCGTCCTCCCGAGCGCGGTCAGGCGCCGGATGGCGTCACCCGCCACCTACGCCCCCAGGCCCTCCGCCTCGCCGTACGACCAGAGGTCCAGGGCGTCCAGGTCGATCGCATCGATGCCGTTCGTGGCCAGCGCTGCCGCGATCTGGGCCCGATGCTCGGTGGCATGGTGGATCGCCTGGGCCAGGACGGTCGAGCGGGCACGGTCGCCGGTACTGTGGTCGGCATAGTCGCAGGGTCCATCCGGCATGGCGGCCTGGGCACGGATCCTGGCGTCATAGGTCGCGAGGTCGGCAGCCAGCTGAGCCAGCCCGGCGGCCGTCGGCGGTGACGGGGCCCGATCCGGGCGCGGGGCGCCCTCGAGACGCGCGGCGTAGCGCCCGGCTGCAGCCACGAGGTGGTCCAGGATCAGCACGACCGTCCACTCGTTGCGTGGCGCGGCGAGCACCAGGTCATCCGCGGGCAGGTCGGCAAGCCCGGCGATGAGCGCGGCGTTGGCCCACGCCATGTGGCGGAGCAACCGGTCAAGCGTGGGGTCGGTGGTCGGATCGCTCGTCGCCAATTCAGGGCCTCCATCACCGTGCGAGTTCCTTTGTCTTCGCTGTCGAGTATGGCGTCGCGTACACTCACCGGCCCGCCAGCGCACCGACCGAAGGAGCCGTCAGTGGACTACACCTCTTCCGTACGACGCCTGTACGACCTGATCAACGCCGGAGACATCGACGGGTTCGGCGGGCACCTATCGGACGCCTTCGTCGAGCATGAAGTCACGCCGGGCCTGGCGCCGACGAAGCAGGGCGTTCTGGAGTTCTTCCGCATGCAGCGCGCGGCCTTCCCGGACCTGCATATGGAAGCGGAGGACATCGTCGTGGGCGGAGACAAGGCCGTCGCCCGCGTGCGGTGCACGGGTACCAACCACGGTTCGTTCATGGGCATGCCGGCCACCGGCAAGCCGGTGGACGTGCAGCTCATCGACATGTTTCGCTTCGATGACGACGGTCGGGTCCGCGAGCATTGGGGCGTCCTGGATGCCTTGGCGATGATGCAGCAGCTCGGTGTCGTTCCGGCGGGTCCTCCCGCCTAGGCTCGTGGCGACTGCGCACGTCAAGCCGCCCGAGGAAGTGCGGCTGGCGGGGTGTTGGCGGCACGATCCGGTCAGATGTGACTGGGGGGCACGTTAGGTCAGTTCGTCGCGTGATCGGTGCCGCCAGGGTTGGCCCACACCGACCCGGCTGAGCGTGAGACCGGCTCGCCTGGGGTCGGCAGAACCGTCCGGCCACGCGGATCGGCCGCCACAGTTGCCCTGATGTGCCCGGGAGTCAGATCTGACCAGGTTGCGGAAGGGAGGGGCCGGCGCCTCGACCAACGGTCAGTCGATCATCACCAGGGGCTGAAGCCCGGCCAGCGGACCCGACGGCTTCGGCACGGCCAGCTCGGGTTCGGGGCCACGGCCGGTCTCCCGAGCCGCGTACTCGGCATCCAGCAGGGCCAGCAGGGTAGGGATGCCCGACTCGAGGGCGGCCCCGTAGGCCGGCCCGATGTGCGCCATCTGGGCCTTCTCTCGCTTCGACTTCGGGGCGCCGAACCGGAGATGGATGATGGTGCCGCTGGGGACCGGCTCGAGCTCGATGGTATGGAGCACCTTCACCGGGCCGTCAGGGGTGTCCAGGATCGTCCGGTCGGTGACGTAGTCGTACGGCCGCCAGTCCAGGATCTCCTCGATGACCGCGTCCTTGCCGTGGCGGCAGTGGTTGGCCGAGCCCACGCCGCGCCGGCCGCCCGTGGCGCCCTCGATCCTGACCTCGGTCACCCACGGCTGCCATGACATGCGCTGGCCCGGCTTGGTGAGGAACTCCCAGGCCACCTGCGGCGGCGCGGTGGTTGCCACGGCGAGGTCCAGGGTCGCCTCGGCGGGCGTGACACGGACACGGCCGCGCGTCTCCTCCTCCTGCCAGCGTCGCTCGAGGTCGTGGGCCCAGAGCCGCAGCTCGCCGATCCGCTCGTACGTCTCCGTGTGCTCGCGCATGCCGAGGGCCGCGGGGTCGAGGGCGGCCGCGTCGACGCACGCCTGGCTCAGGAGCGCGTAGGCCTTCATCCCGAGCCCCTCGACGACGTCGTTCTTGAGCAGACGGTGGACGACGATCACGTCCGACCCCAGCAGCTCCTGGCGGCCGGCGACCTTCTGGACGATCGCCTCGCCGTGGTGGACCACGAACTTGAGGTCCAGGTCGGGGATGCGGACGCACGCGTTGCATGGACACGTCGTCGCCTGGCGCACGTCCCGGCGCCGCCGACGGAACCCGAAGTAGCAGCGCTCGATGGTGTCCAGGAGCATCGATCCGTCGATCGTCTCGCCGGGCATCCAGGTGAAGGCGGCGTCGCCTTCGAGCTTGGCCAGCCGGAAGTTGGGCCGCAGCGCGGTCACCACGGCGCCGATGAGGTCGGCCAGGATGTCCTGCGCGTGGTCCAGCTCCACGTCGGCCAGGTAGCCGGTGTAGCCGGAGATGTCGGCGATGAGGAAGCAGGCCGGTTGCGCGCGCGACGGCATCACGACGGGGTCGGGGGCTTCTGCATCGGATCAGCCTACCGTCGCCGCTCTGGACCCGCGCATAATCGACGGATGCCGACGAAGAAGGTGCCACGGGCGGGACGGGCCTCGCCGCCTGCGAATGCCGCCGAAGGGCGGAACCGGCGCGAGCAGCGGGATGAGCTGGCGATCCCGGCGGCCGCCATCGACGGGCCGGAGACGGCGACCGATGACGCGGCGGGCCCGCGGCTGCCGACGAAGCAGTACGAGGCCATCCTGGCCGACCTGTTCGTGGAGCTGGTGAAGTGGCAGGAGTGGATCCGCCACGAAGGCCTGAAGCTGGTGGTGGTCTTCGAGGGCCGCGACGCGGCCGGCAAAGGCGGCGCGATCCAGCGCATCACCGAGCCGCTGAACCCCCGCTTCGCCCGGGTCGTGGCCCTGCCGGCGCCCACGGAACGCGAACGCTCGCAGTGGTATTTCCAGCGCTACGTGGCCCACCTGCCGGCGGCCGGCGAGATCGTCTTCCTTGACCGCTCCTGGTACAACCGCGCCGGCGTCGAGCGCGTCATGGGCTTCTGCACCGACGAGGAGTACCAGGAGTTCCTGCGCTCCTGCCCGGAGTTCGAGCGCATGCTCGTGCGCAGCGGCATCCAGCTCATCAAGTACTGGTTCAGCGTCAGTGACGCGGAGCAGGAACGCCGCTTCGCGTCCCGCATCTCGGATCCCACCAAGCGCTGGAAGCTGTCGCCGATCGACCTGGCTTCGCGGGCGCGCTGGCTCGACTATTCACGGGCCAAGGACGAGATGTTCGCCCACACCGACATCAAGCAGGCGCCGTGGTGGGTCGTCCGCTCGGACGACAAGAAGCGGGCCCGCCTGAACGTCATCACCCATCTCCTGTCGCAGGTGCCCTACAAGGACCTCACGCCGGAGCCGATCGAGTTGCCGCCGCGCCAGGTCCAGACGGGCTACGTGCGTCCGCCGATGACCGACCAGACCTTCATCCCCGAGGTCTACTGACCGACCTCGCCCAGGCTGTCCTGGATCTGGTGCAGCCGCCCGATGTAGGCCCGCAGGTCCTCCTCCGAGAAGACGCTCATCCAGGCCTTTTCGTGGCGATGGATGAGGGTGCGCAGCTCCTTGAGGACCCTGAGCCCGGCGGGCGTGATGTCGACCACGAGGCTGCGTCGGTCGACCGGGTTCGCCGTGCGGCTGACGAACCCGTACCGCTCCAGCGAGTCGAGCAGCCCGGTGACCGTGGCGCGCGTGACGATGAGCCGATCGCCCAGCTCCGACGGTGACATCGCCCCCCGGTCGCGGAGCAGACCCAGCACGAGCCCACCAGCCGCGCTGACGTTGAGGGGACGCAGCAGGCGGCCGATCCGGTCGAAGAGCATGTCCGCGGTGCGGATCGTGTTCATGACCGCCTCGGTCGCGGCGACATTGCCCTCGGGCGTCTGGTCGTAGAAGTCCGGCGGCATCTCGATCCTGTTCATGAACTCCATGATACGGGCCTTGACAATGTGGCGCCTAACTATATAGTCAGGCCCCTAACGACCGGCAGCATCGTCGGTCGGCAACGAGATGGAGGCTCCCCGCCATGGCCAAGGTCATCGTCCAGCACCACGTCGCCGACTACGACCGCTGGTACCCGGTCTTCACCGAGCATGAGGCCGTGCGGCGCACCCACGGGGCGACGGGCCACACCATCAACCGCGATTCGGCCGACCCGAACTCGGTCGTCATCGTCAACGACTTCGCCACGCTCGAGGGTGCCCGCGCCTTCAGCAAGGATCCCTCGCTGCCCGAGGTGATGGGCCGCGCCGGGGTGGACAGCGCCCCGCAGGTGTGGATCGTCGACGAGGCGGAGGCGCTCCGCTACTGAGCCAGGCCGACGTGCGGCTCAGGCCGCCCACGCCACGCTGAGATAGCCGACGGTCCGATCACGCGGGCCGCCGGCGTCGGCGGACGTGGCCGCCGCGAGCCGGACGCCGCGGCTCGCTCCCATCACCCGCAGGGCCGAGAGGCCGAGGACGGCCGGCTCGATGCCGCACATCCCGCAGACCAGCCCCGGTGTGCCGCTCGCCACGAGCGCCGCTTCCGTGCCGGCCAGGCTGGTGGGGTCCAGGCCCAGGATCGGCGGCAGCTGGGCATCCGTGGCCTGGGCGCAGGCCGTGGCGACGGGGTAGTGGGCCATGTCCGAACTGATGACCAGGACGACCGGGTAGCCGGCCGCACGACGTCGGGCGACCAGGTCGCCAAGGCGCGCCCCGGCCGTGATGGCGTCCGGGCCGGTGCCGGCCGAGACGGCCAGCGGCACGATGCGGGCCTGCGGAGCGACCGTCTGCAGGAGCGGCAGCTGGACCTCGATGGAGTGCTCGCCCAGGTGCGCCGCGCGATCAAGGATGAAGGGCGGCCCCAGCCCCTGGACGGCCGTGGATAGGTCGGCGTCGATGGGGACGTCACCGATCGGCGTCCGCCACGCGCCTGGCCCCCAGCCGGCGACGCCGTCCAGCCAGCTCGCGCCGTGGTTGGTGCCAAGCAGGACGACCGTCACCGGCGCATCCGGCCACGCGCTCCCCACGCGGCGCCATGCGGTGGCGGCGACCGCCCCTGAGTAGACCAGGCCGGCGTGCGGCACGAGCAGCCCGACGAGAGGGCCCTCCAGCGCGGGGCGGCTCGTGGCCGCCAGGAGCTGGGCGACGAGCGCCGTGAGCCGGCTCCGTTCGGCCGGGTAGAACGCGCCCGCCACGGCCGGCGCGCGGACGGCGGTCACGAGTCCCTCAGCCGCAGGGGATCCGGGGCGCCGACACCGCAGCTGCGCCGGCCAGGGCGACACCGGCGAGCGCCCGACCGCAGCCGACGCAGGTTCCCTGGGCCGCCAGGCGGTTGCGCGTCGCGTAGCCGTGGCGCTCGATGACGACGCGTCCGCAGCCGGCGCAGCGCGTGTCCTCCATGGCGAGCTCGGGTGCGTTGCCGACGTACACGTGGGCCAGGCCGGCTTCGCGGCCCAGGTCGGCCACGCGGCGCAACGTCGTGAGGGGCGTGGGCGCCACGTCCAGCAGGCGGAACGCGGGATGGAAGCGACTCACGTGCCACGGCGTCTCCGGGCCCAGCGTCTCCACGATCCAGCGTGTCAGTGAGCGCAGCTGTCGTTCGTCATCGTTGTGCCCCGGGATGACGAGGGTCGTGAGCTCGAGCCAGATGCCCGCCCGCCGCATGGCGACGATCGACTCCAGGACGGGAGCCAGCCGCGCGCCGCAGAGCTTCCGGTAGAAGGCGTCATCGAACGCCTTGAGGTCCACGTTCGCGGCGTCGAGCACCGGCGCGAGGAGTTCGACGGCCTCCGGCGTGGCGTAGCCGTCGGTGATGAAGAGGTTGCGCAGCCCCGCCTGATGGGCCAGGCGGCCCACGTCCAGGGCGTACTCGAGGAAGACCGTCGGCTCCACGTACGTGTAGGCGACGGACCCGGCCCCAAGGGCCGTCGCTTCGTCCACGACTGCTGCCGGCGGCAGGTCGCGGCTCGGCAGGTCCAGGCCCAGCCGGGGCCCCTGGGCGATCTCCCAGTTCTGGCAGAACGTGCAGTGGAACGGGCAACCGGCGGTGGCGATCGAATAGGCCGTCGAGCCGGGCGCGACGTGGAAGAGCGGTTTCTTTTCGATCGGATCGAGGCCCCTGGCGACCACGGCGCCATACGCCAGGCTCATCAGGCGGCCGCCGCGGTTCTCGCGCACGCCACAGATCCCCATCCGGCCGGGGCGAACCAGGCAGCGGTGGGCGCACACGCCGCAGCGGACCGCGCCATCCGGCTGGGACTCTGCCAGGACGGTCGGGACCGGGTCGGGTCGGGCAGGCGTGAAGACGCGCATCGTGGGCTCCTGGGCGCAGTCTGACGCCGCGTCGGCCCGCCCGGCCAGTGCCGGGTGGCCCGCCACAAGGGGCGGATGCGCACTGGTGAGCGGCGAGTGACGCGCCCATCTTGGCCATCGTGGTGGTGTGTTTCGTGCCGAGGTGCCGAGCATGATGCGAAACGCCGTGGTGCCGGATCCTGCGCGTCCCGATGGCGGCCCCAGACCGCCGGACGTCCCGCTGGAGGTGCAGCTGAGCGCCCTGGAGCTGGCCCGGGCGACCCTCGCCGTGGCGGTCGAACACGCCGATCCCTCGATGCTCGAGCGAGCGGTCACCTGCCCGGAGGGTGACGACATGCACGCCGCGGTCTTCGTGACGCTAACGGAGGCGGAGGACCTGCGTGGCTGCATCGGTACGCTCGACCCGGGCCGCTCCCTCCGCGAGGCGGTCGTGAGCGCGACCCTGGGCGCGGCCATCGGCGACCCGCGTTTCCTGCCGGTCACCGCGGCCGAACTGCCGGCCATCGAGGTCGGCATCTCCGTGCTCGGGCGCCCGGTCCCCCTCGTCGATGTCCAGGCCTTCATGCCGGGCGTGGACGGCGTGATCGTCGAGCGGGGTGGGCAGCGGGCGCTGCTCCTGCCGGAGGTGGCGACGGAGTTCGCGTGGGGCACGGCCCAGATGCTGGAGAACGCCTGCCGCAAGGCCGGCCTGCCCGCCGACGCATGGCACGATCCGCGGACCCGCCTCAGCTCGTTCCGTACCGTCAGGTTCGGCGGCCCGGCCGTGCCGAGCGCTGAGCTCCAGGCGATGGGGAGCACTCGGTGAGATGACCGCTCGCCGATCGCTCGCCGCGACCGCCCGCTGGACGGCCGCCGCCCGCGCCGCCGAGACGGACCGCGAGGACGCCCTCGTGCACGACCCATGGGCCGTTCGGCTTGCCGGACCCACGGGCCTCGCCTGGCTCCGGCAACGGACACCCGAGAGCGTCCTGCCCATGGTCCTGCGGGTGCGCTACTTCGACGACTGGCTGCAGGACGTCCTGGAGCGGGGGCTGGTCCAGCAGGTCGTGCTGCCCGCCGCCGGCCTGGACACGCGAGCCTTCCGGCTCCCCTGGCCGCCCGGCGTGCGGTGCTTCGAGCTGGACCGACCGGGCGTCATGAGCCGCAAGGAGCACATCCTCACGGGGGAGGGAGCCCGCCCGCGATGCGCACGGCGGTCCATCGCGGCCGACCTCACCGGGGCCTGGCCCAGGGCGCTCATCGAGGCTGGCTTCGATCGGGCGCGACCGTCCGCCTGGCTGCTGGAAGGCCTGTTCTTCTACCTCCCGACGGCGACCATCGGGCGGCTGCTCGACGAGGTGACCAGTCTCGCGGCGCCCGGCAGCCGCCTGGGTTTCGACGTCATCAACGGGGCGATGCTGACCTCACCATGGACGCGGCCATGGGTCGAGATGCAAGCGGCCGCCGGGGCGCCGTGGATCGGCGCGCTGGAGGATCCCGTCGGCTTCCTGGCCGCCCGGGGGTGGCAGGCCTCGCTTACCCAGGCCGGCCAGCCCGATGCGAGTCACGGCCGCTGGCGGCTGCCGGTCATCCCCACGACGATGCCCGACATGCCGCACGACTGGTTCGTGACGGCCGAGCGGAGCTAGCCCTCGCGGCTACTGGGCAAGGCGCGGATAGAGGCGCGACGCGACCGCCACCAGGACCACCAGGCCGACCGCCAGCACGGACGTGTCGAGCAGCAGCCCGTGCTCACTCGTGCCGCCCACGACCATCAGGCCCCGGATCGCGTCGACCATGTAGGTCAGGGGGTTGACGAGCGCGACCGCCTGCAGCCAGTTCGGCATGGCCGAGACGGGGTAGATGGCGCTGCTGGCGAAGAAGAGCGGCATGGTCATCACCTGGCCGATGCCCATGAAGCGCTCACGGGTGCGGACGATGCAGGCGACGATCATGGAGAAGCTGGCGAAGAGCGCCGATCCCAGCACCACGATGCCCCCGACGGCCAGCATGGCCAGCGGATCCAGGCGGATGTGGACGCCGATGAGGGCCGCCACGACGTAGACGATGATGGCCTGGGCCAGCCCCTTCAGACCGCCCGCGAGGGCCTTGCCGAGCACCAGCGCCGCTCTCGGGGCCGGGCTGACGAGCATCTTCTGGACCACCCCGAGGTCGCGCTCCCAGATCACGGCGATGCCGTAGAAGATGGCGATGAAGAGCGCGCTCTGGGCCAGGACGCCGGGGGTCAGGAAGTCCAGGTAGGGCAGTGAGCCCGTGCTGATGGCGCGCGTCTGGGCCAGCACCTCGCCGAAGACGACCAGCCATAGCACCGGCTGGATGGCCCGCGTGGCCAGCTCGAACGGATCGTGGATGACCTTGCGGACCTCGCTGTCCGCGATGGTCAGGGTGTCCGACAGGAACCGCAGCGCCGGCTGCGGTTCAGCCCAGGCGATCGGCGGTGCGGCGCGTTCGATTGACCTCACGGTAGCTGCCTCCAGCGTCGATGTCGGATCCGGTGTAGTGGGTGAAGACGTCGTCCAGGGTGGCGTGGGGGCTCACCGACGCCTTGAGCTCGGTCGGTGTCCCTATGGCCGCGACGACGCCGTGATGCATGACGGCCACGCGGTCGCACAGGAGGTCGGCCTCCTCCATGTAGTGCGTCGTGAGCAGGATGGTCGTGCCTTCGCGCTCCCGCAGCTTGCTGACGTGATCCCACACGGACGCGCGAGCGGTCGGATCCAGGCCCACCGTTGGTTCGTCAAGGAAGAGCACGGGCGGGCGGTGAAGCATCGCCTGGGCCAGCTCGAGACGGCGGATCATGCCTCCGGAGTACGTGCGGACCATGCGGTCGCGGGCCTCGGTCAAGCCCATGAAGGCGAGGGCCTCGGCGATGCGCTCCTCGCGCTCGTCGCCCGGCAGGTGGTACAGGCGGGCGGAGAGGCGCAGGTTCTCCCACGCCGTGAGAGATCCGTCGGCGGACACGAGCTGCGGCACGTACCCGATGCTGCGCCGCACGGCGGCTTGGTCGGCGGTGATCTCGTGACCCGCGACCCAGGCCTGTCCGGCCGTCGGCGGGAGCAGCGTGATGAGCATCTTGATGGTCGTCGTCTTGCCCGCGCCGTTGGGGCCCAGGAGACCGAAGACCTGGTCGGCGGGGATCGCCAGGTCGAGCGATTCGACCGCCGTGACCTCCTTGAAGGTGCGCCGCAGGGCCCGTGTCTGGATGGCCAGCTCGCTCACGGCCGGTCACCCTGCGCGGTGACTCGCGCCAGCAGCGCGAGCGCACCCTCCAGGGTGCTGAGCTCATCCGGGGCCAGCCCGGCGAGGCCCTCGATGAGCCACGCCCGGGCGCGCAGGTCGGCGTGCGCCACGCGTTCCATGCCGTCGGAGGTGAGCCGCAGCTGGACACGCCGGCGCTCCTGCGGGTCGGTGGTCCGCTCGAGCAGGCCGGCCCGCACCAGCCGCTCGGCCAGCGCGGAACAGGCCGGCAAGGTCATGCCAAGGTGCTCGGCCATCGCCGACAGGCTGCAGCCGGGGTGGCGGCGCACATAGAGGAGGGCCCGCAGCTGGGGCACCGTGGTGCCCGGCTGGCCGGCCGCCTCGGCGCGCATCGCCAGGCGGATGCGGCGCATCATCGCCGGCACCGCCTCCATCACGCGATCGGCCACGAGGGCCACGTCATCGGCCTGGGCCGGCTTCCGTTCGTGCAGTGCACTGTTCATGACATTGACAGTAGCACACGTGAACTGATTCGCCACGGACGCGCGGGGTCGGGGCGGGCGTGGACAATGGGGCCGTGCGCCTGATCTCCTTCCACGCCCCTGCGGGACCGCGGCTCGGCGTCGTCTTCGGCGACCGGGCCGTGCCTGCCGCCGACCTCGGCACCGGTGGACCGGCGACGATGGCGGACCTCCTTGCCGGCGGCGAGGCCGCGCTGGCGTTGCTGCGGGACGCGGCCCGTGCGGGCCGCGTCGATGCGGCCCTGCTCGCCGCGCGGGCACGACCGCTGAGCGACCTCTATCTCGCGGCGCCCGTGCCGCGCCCGGGCAAGGTCGTGGCCATCGGCCGCAACTATGCCGATCATGCCGCGGAGGGCGGCGCCGCGCCGCCGCCGGCGCCGCTGATCTTCGCCAAGTGGCCGTCCTCGGTCATCGGGCCGGGTGACGAGATCCGCTGGGACCCGGCGCTGACCTCGCAGGTCGACTATGAGGCCGAGCTGGGCGTGGTCATGGGGCGGACCGCGCGGCGCATCACGGCTGATGCCGCCCTGGACCACGTCCTGGGCTTCACCTGCCTGGACGACATCTCCGCGCGCGACCTCCAGTTCGGCGACCGGCAGTGGGTCCGCGGTAAGTCGCTCGACACCTTCTGTCCCATGGGTCCCGCGCTGGTGACGCTGGACGAGTTCCCCGATCCCGATGACCTGGCCATCACCTGCCACGTCAACGGTGAACTGGTGCAGTCGTCGCGCACCTCGCGGATGCTCTTCAGCGTCGGCACCATCATCGCCCACTGCTCGCAGGCGTTCACCCTGGAGCCGGGCGACGTCATCGCCACGGGGACGCCGGCGGGCGTGGGCGTCTACCGCGACCCGCCGCGGTTCCTTGGCGACGGGGACGTCGTGAGCGTCGCCATCGAGGGCATCGGTGAGCTGCGCAACACCTGCCGCGTCGAGCGGCGCGTCGGCACGAACCCGTGACGACCGTCGAGCGCGCCGACGTCCTCGTGGTCGGCGGCGGCATCGTCGGGCTGGCCACGGCCTACCAGCTGCTGCAGCGCACGCCGGGCATGCGCCTCGCCCTCATCGAGCGCGAGCCGGCCCTGGCGGCCCACCAGTCGGGCCACAACAGCGGCGTCCTCCACGCCGGCCTGTACTACGCGCCCGGATCGCTCAAGGCACGCCTGTGCCGGGAGGGCAAGGCCGAGCTCGAAGCCTTCGCCGAGGCCCATGCGATCCCCTTCCGCCACATCGGCAAACTCGTGGTCGCCGTTGACGCGTCGGAACTGTCGCGCTTCGAGGCCCTGCGGGCCCGGGCGGAGGCCAATGGCGTGCCCGGGCTGGAGGTGGTCGGCCCCGAGCGGATGCGTGAGATCGAGCCCCACACCCGGGGGCTGCGCGGCCTGTGGAGCCCGACCACCGGGGTCATCGACTACCGCGCGGTCTGCCGGGCGCTGGCCGACGAGATCACGGCGGGCGGGGGCACCATCGAGCTGGGCCGTGCGCTGACCGGCGCGACCGTGCGGGGCGCCGAGGTCGTCGCCCGCACGACGGCTGGCGATCTCGTCTGTGGCGGCCTGGTCGTGTGCGCCGGCCTGTGGGCCGACGAGGTCGCGGCCCGGACCGGCGAGCCGGCCGAGCCGCGCATCGTGCCCTTCCGCGGCGACTACTACACCCTCACCGACGACGCCCGGTCCCTGGTGCGCGGCCTCATCTACCCCGTGCCGGACCCGGCGTTCCCGTTCCTGGGCGTCCACCTCACGACCCGCATCGACGGTGAGGTGTGGGCCGGTCCCAACGCCGTGCTGGCCCTGGCCCGCACGGGGTACCGGCGGCGTGATGTATCGCTCCGCGACCTTGCCGCCATCGTTGCCTATCCGGGTTTCCTGCGCCTCGCGGCCCGGAACGTGCACATGGGCGCGGCGGAGATGTGGCGCGACGTGTCCAAGCGCGCCTTCCTGCACGCCCTCCAGCGCTACGTGCCCGAGTTGCGGGGTGACCAGCTGCGATTCGGGCCGTCGGGGGTGCGGGCGCAGGCGCTCGATCGCGACGGGACCATGGTGGACGACTTCCGGCTCGGCGGGCGGGGCCGCGTCCTCCACGTCCGCAACGCGCCGTCACCGGCGGCCACCAGTTCGCTGGCCATCGCCAGGATGCTGGCCGACACGGCGATGGAGCGATTCGCCACCGCCTGACGGCGGTCAGGTGGCCCGCTAGGAGCCGTCGGCCGCGGCGCCCTCGGGAGCGCTGCCCACGAGGTGGACCTCGATCTCCGGCAGTTGCCGCAGGACCTGCTCGGCGATGTCGGGCGTGAACCGGCTGCCGATGCCGCGCCGCACTTCCCGGCCCAGCAGAAGATGCGTGATCCGCTGCTCACGGGCCAGCTCGACCAACCCCGAGGCGAGGTCGCGCGCCGGTCGGCGGACGATCTGGGCGCCCAGGTCGGTGGCGTAGTCCAGGTGCTCCTGGAGGTTCCGCGCCTGCTCGAACGGCAGCCGCTCTACGGCCGGCGTCTCGATCACGGCCGCCGTCATGCGCGTCCCGAGCGCGGTGGCCAGGGCGGCCCCGCGGTGGAGCGCGCGCCGGCTCACCGGTCGCTCGTCCACGACGACGAGCACGCGTTCGCTCACCGGGCGGAGCCGGTCCACGCCCTGCTCGCTGACGATCCCCTCCAGCTGCTCGTCGACGGCGCGGGTGACGAAGCGCAGGGACAGCTCACGCAGCGCGGTCAGGTTGGGCTCGGTGAAGAAGCGGTCCAGAGCCAGCCGGGCCCGCTCCGGCGGGTAGACGTTGCCGTGGCGGATGCGCTGCCGCAGCGCATGGGGGCTCATGTCCACCAGCTCCACCTCGTCGGCCTCCTCCACGAAGCGGTCCGGCAGGCGCTCGTTCACCGGCGCGCCGACGATCGTGGCGACCGCGTCGGCCACCGACTCCAGGTGCTGCACGTTGCAGGTGCTGATGACGTCGATGCCGGCATCGCGGATGAGCTCCACGTCCTGCCAGCGCTTCTCGCGCGGCGACCCGGGCACGTTGGTGTGGGCCAGCTCGTCGATCAGGGCCACCGCGGGATGGCGCGCGATGACCGCATCGGTGTCCATCTCCTCGACGGTCACGCCGCGGTAGTCGACGTGGAGGCGCGGCACGAGCTCGAGGCCCTCGAGGAGCGCCTGCGTCCGGGGCCGGCCGTGGACCTCCACGTAGCCCACGACCACGTCCGTGCCGCGCTCGAGGCGGCGATGGCCCTCCTCGAGCATGCGGTAGGTCTTGCCGACGCCGGGCGCCATGCCCATGTAGAGCCGCAGGCGACCGCGTGTCGCCCGCTCCTCGGCCGTCACCCGGGCGAGCATCTCGTCGCCGCTCGGCCGCCCGTCGTCCACCTGGCTCATGTCGGAAGTATCGCTGCTACTGCGTCGTGGTCAGCAGCCCGTCGAGATCGAGGTTGAGTTCGAGGACGTTGACCGCCGGTTCGCCGATGAAGCCCAGCAGCGGCTGGGTGGTATGGCGAGCGACGATCGCCCGGACGGCGTCGACGGTCATCCCGCGAGCCGCGGCGACGCGGGCCACCTGGTACTCGGCCGCGGCGGGGCTGATGTCGGGATCCAGACCGGAGGCCGAGGTGGTCACCAGATCCACGGGGATCGGGCCGTTGCCATTGGCGGCATGCAGGCGGTCGATCTGCGCCTGGACGTTCGCGATGAGCGCGGCACTCGTGGGGCCCAGGTTGGATCCCGCGGACGCGGTCCCGTCGTAGCCGGCCGGGTTGCTGGGGGTGACACCGGCATCCGACGGGCGACCCCAGAAGTACTTGGGCTGGTCGAATGCTTGGCCGATCAGGCTCGAGCCGACCGTCTTGCCATCAACGGTGATGAACGAGCCGTTGGCCTGGCTCGGGAAGGCGACTTGGGCGATGAGGGTCACCACGGCCGGATAGGCCGCGCCGGTGATGACCGTCATCGCGACCAGCAGGGCGATCGCGGGGCCGAGGACATGGCGGAGGAAGTGGGACATCTGACGACCCCTAAGCGAGATGAAGGCCGGACACGATCAGGTCGATGGCCTTGATGCCCAGGAAGGGCGCCGCGATGCCACCGAGGCCGTAGATCAGAAGGTTGCGCTGCAGCAGCACGCTGGCCGGAGCGGGGCGGAAGCCGACCCCGCGGAGGGCCAGGGGGATGAGCGCGATGATGATCAGGGCGTTGAAGATGACGGCCGAGAGGATCGCGCTCTGGGGCGTGGCCAGGCCCATGATGTTGAGGGCCCCCAGCTCCGGATAGACGCTCACGAACATCGCCGGCAGGATCGCGAAGTACTTGGCCACGTCGTTGGCGATGGAGAAGGTGGTGATCGAGCCGCGGGTGATGAGCAGCTGCTTGCCGATGGCGATGACCTCGAGCAGCTTGGTCGGGTCGGAGTCCAGGTCGACCATGTTGGCCGCTTCCTTGGCCGCCGACGTGCCGCTGTTCATGGCCAGGCCCACGTCCGCCTGGGCGAGCGCGGGGGCGTCGTTGGTCCCGTCGCCGGTCATCGCCACGAGGTGGCCATCGGCCTGCTCCTGGCGGATGAAGCCGATCTTGTCCTCCGGCTTGGCCTGGGCGATGAAGTCGTCGACCCCGGCCTCGCGGGCGATGGTGGCCGCGGTGCGCGGGTTGTCACCGGTCACCATGACCGTCCGGATGCCCATCTTGCGGAATTCGGCGAACCGCTCGACGAGGCCTTCCTTGACCGTGTCCTTGAGTTCGATCAGGCCGATGATCCGGCCGTCCCGCCGCATCGCCAGGGGGGTCGCCCCGGCATCTGCCAGGCGGTCGGTGGCGTCGCGGATGAGCGGCGGGAGGACTGCGGAGAGGTCATGTTCGATGGCGTCGACGGCACCCTTCAGCACCGTCTCGCCGTTGGTCAGCCGGACGCCGCTGGTGCGGGTCTCGGCGCGGAAGGGGATGTCCTCGGCGATCGTCGCGGTGAGGGCCTGGTAGCCGGCCTCGTCGGCCGTGCCGGCCGGCGCGCCGAGCTCGCTCAGGCGCTTGCGCGCCAGCTCGACGACCGAGCGTCCTTCCGGTGTCTCGTCGTGCGCCGAGGCGATGAGGGCCGCGGTTGCGGCCTCAGCGTCGCTGACGCCGGGCGCGGCCGTGATCGAGGCCGCCAGGCGGTTGCCGTAGGTGATCGTGCCGGTCTTGTCCAGCAGGATCACGTCGACGTCGCCCGACGCCTCGACCGCCCGGCCGCTCATGGCCAGGACATTGAAGCGGGCGACGCGGTCCATGCCGGCGATGCCGATGGCCGACAGCAGGCCGCCGATGGTGGTCGGGATGAGGCACACGAGGAGGGCCACGAGGGCCACCGTGTCGACGACCGTGCCGGCATAGGAGCCGAACGGTCGCAGGGTGACCACGGCCATCAGGAAGACGATGGTCAGGCCCGCCAGCAGGATGGCCAGGGCGATCTCGTTGGGCGTGCGCTGGCGCTTGGCGCCCTCGACCAGGGCGATCATGCGATCCAGGAAGGTCTCCCCGGGGTTGGCCGTCACGCTGATGACGAGGCGGTCGCTGGTCAGTGTGGTGCCGCCGGTGACGGAGCTGCGGATGTCGGTGCCGGGCTCCTTGAGCACCGGCGCCGATTCGCCGGTGATGGCCGATTCGTTGACGAACCCCAGACCCTCGATGACGTCGCCGTCGCCGGGGATCGTCTCGCCGGCCTCGACGACGATGACGTCGCCCTTGCGCAACTCGGACGAGCCGACGGACTCCAGCGACCCATCGGCGAGCCGGCGATGCGCTGTCGTGACCGAACGGGTGCGCCGCAGCGTCGCGGCCTGGGCGCGCCCGCGCGCCTCGGCCACGGCCTCCGCGTACGTGGCGAAGAGCACGGTGAACCACAGCCAGATGGCGATCTGGACCTGGAAGCCGAGGCCGGCAGGCCCGCTGGCGGGCTGGATGCCGGTCACGTTGGCGATCGCCGTGAGCGTCACCAGGGCGGCCGTGATCTCCACCACGAACATGACCGGGTTCTTGATCAGGAGGCGCGGATCCAGCTTGCGGAACGCCTGGGGCAGGGCGGACCGGAGGAGGTCCGGATCCAGGATGCCGCGCGGCTGCGGCGGCTGCCCGGTCGGCTTGGCGCCACCCAGGGTCACGAACCGCTGGAAGCGGCGGGTGCCGCGACCCAGGTCGACCGACATCTGCGAACGGGTGAGGCTCATGGCGTCAGAAGACCTTTCCGGCGTTCTGGAGGAGCTGCTCCACGATCGGGCCCAGCGAGAGGGCCGGGAAGAACGTGAGGGCGCCGACGATGATGACCACCCCGATCAGGAGGACGCTCCACAGCACCCCGGTGGTCGGGAAGGTGCCCAGTGACGGCGCCACGCGCCGCTTCTCCACCATCGAGCCGGCCAGGGCCAGGATCGGCACGATCATGCCGTAGCGGCCCACGAGCATGGCGAGGGCGCCGGTGACGTTGTAGAAGGGCGTGTTGCCGGTCAGGCCGGCGAAGGCCGAGCCGTTGTTGCCCGTCTGGCTGGAATAGGCGTACAGGATCTCGCTGAAGCCGTGCGGACCCTTGTTGAGCGGTCCGGCAAGGCCTTCCGGCCAGACCGTGGCCAGGGCCGTGAAGCCCAGGATGCTGGCCCCCAGGACGAGGGCGACCAGCATGGCCATCTTGATCTCGTAGCTCTCCACCTTCTTGCCCAGGAACTCTGGCGTCCGCCCGACCATCAGGCCGGCGATGAAGACGGCCAGGATGGCGCCGATCACGAGCATCCCGTAGATGCCCGCGCCGATGCCGCCTGGGGCGATCTCCCCGAGTTCGATGTTGAACATGGGGATGAGGCCGGCGATGGGCTGGAAGCTGTCGTGCCAGGAGTTGATGGCGCCCGTGCTGGTGCCCGTGGTGGCCGCGGCGAACAGGCCACCGACGGCGGACCCGAAGCGCACCTCCTTGCCTTCCATGTTGCCGAGGGCCTGGTCCACGCCGGCCGGGAAGAGCGGGTTGCCGGCCGCCTCACCGTGCATGGCGATGACCGCGCCCACGACCAGGATGGCCGCCATGGCCCCGAAGATGGCCCACCCCTGACGCTGGTTGCCGGCGTAGCGGCCGAACGTGTAGGTCAGGGAGAACGAGCACATCAGGAGCGCGATGATCTCGAGGAGGTTCGTGAGCCCGGTGGGACTCTCGAACGGATGGGCGGAGTTGGCGTTGAAGAAGCCGCCCCCGTTGTTGCCCATCTCCTTGATCCATTCCTGGGACGCGATCGGGCCCAGCGAGATGTTCTGAACGGCACCCTGGAGGGTCGTGACGACGGCAGTGGGGTTCCACGTCTGCGGCACGCCCTGCCACACGAGGATGAGCGCACCGACGATCGAGATCGGCAGCAGCACGTACAGGGTGCCGCGGGTCAGGTCGACCCAGTAGTTGCCGAGCGTCTTGGTGCTGCGGCGGGTCAGGCCCCGCACGAGGGCGATGGCGACGGCCAGGCCGGTCGCCGCGGAGGTGAAGTTGCGCACGGCCAGGACGCCGGCCTGCGTGAGGTAGCTGACGGCCGTCTCGCCGGAGTAGTTCTGCCAGTTGGTGTTGGTCTCAAAGCTGACCGACGTGTTGAAGGAGAGGTCAGGCGACATCGGCGCGGCGTGCGTCGGGTTGAACGGCAGGATGTCCTGGATCCGGAAGACGATGTAGCCGGCGATGATGGCAACGGCGGCGAACACGAGGACGGCCACCGTGTAGCTCTTCCAGCCCATCTCGGCGGTCTCGTCGATGCCGCAGACGCGGTAGACGGTCCGTTCGATGGGACGGATGACGGGGCTCAGGAGGGTCCGTTCACCCTCCATG
Organism: uncultured Anaerolineaceae bacterium; assembly: GCA_964518505.1. GTDB lineage: Bacteria > Chloroflexota > Limnocylindria > Limnocylindrales > CSP1-4 > DASPUH01. Next base: position 20,237 of record CAZFGT010000011.1, read on the forward strand.
ACGCTGTAGAAGTAGCTCCCGAGGATGGGTGTGATGACGAGGATGGCCGCGCAGACAGCCAGCAACGTCAGGACGTCATTGGGGGCCATCGATCAGAAATCCTCGGGGCGCAGGAGCGCCCACAGCAGGTAGATGAAGACGAGGGCGCTGGCGATGCCGGCGAGGATGTCGAGGGGGTTCATCAGCGCACCCGGTCGCACAGCCAGAGGAAGCCGGCGAAGGCCGCCCCGGACAGCAGCCCGATGAGCAGGATCTGGATATCGGTCACCCCAACACCTCACTCGATCCCGGCCCGCTGGCCGCGTCCGGGTCCTTGATGAATCGCGCGACACAGGAGGTCAGCAGGGCCATCGGCACCGGCTTGGGCAGGTACCCGGCGACGCCGAACTCCCGCAGCCGCTGCGGTCGGATCTCCGTGCCACTCAGGATCACCACGGGCGGTGCGCCGGCCGTCTTGAGCCGTCCTTCACGCAGGAGCGACCAGCCGGTCTCGCCCGGCAGGTTGATGTCCAGCAGCACGAGGGCCGGTCGCAGGCCCTGGTCCAGCACCCGCCGGCAGCCCTCGACCGACCCGGCCGTCACGACCTGGTAGCCACGCGCTTCCAGCTGGCGTCCGACCAGGTCGGTGAACGCCGCGTCGTCGTCGACCAGCAGCACCGGTCCCGCCGGCGCGGTCATCTCAGGCACCGACCCGCACCTCCACCTGGCACACGTCCGACCAGGGGGACCACAGCTCGTGGACCTCGACCTGGTTGCGCCGGGCGAGCGACGCGACGCGGGGGAGGATCTGGGCGCCGAAAGTGAGCCCGCCGACGGTCACGCGCGGCGCGCCGCCCGAGGCCACGAGCGCGATCGCCCCTTCCACGAGGCGCACCTCGCGGACGATCGCACGGCGGGTCTCGCGACGGTCCAGATCGGATCGGGCGGCACGAACGGGGGCATCAGACCACTGGTCCATGCCTTGACGCTAGTCACAGCCCCAAGAGGGAACGCGGCCGGGCAGGGCGTACGGCGCTCAACGATCGCTCAAGCCGCGGTCCGGCGGCGATCCAGCTCGATCGGCCCCGGTGGCGCCCGTATGATGTCCTCGTGGGAGCAGGCCGCCGATCCAGACGCATCGGCACTTGCGCCAGGCGCGTCACATGGGTGGCCGCACTCCGGTCATGACGGACTCGCGCCACCCACTCCCCGGCCTCAAGCCCGGTGACCGCCGCGTCCTGATCGAACGCCCCCAGCACAAGTACTTCCGCTACCAGGCTCCGGGCGTGATCACGGCGCGACTCGCGGCCGACGAGGCCAGCACGCCGCTCGGGAGGGCGGCGGCGCAGGCCCGTCGCATCCTCTTCGGCCGCCCGCTGTCGAGCGAAGAAGAGCTGGTCGAGCGCCTGCCCAAGTGGAAGGCCCTGCCCGTCTTCTCCTCGGACGTCATGTCGTCCGTCGCCTATGCGACCGAGGCGAGCCTGTACACCCTGCTCGGCGTCGGGACTCTCGCCTTCGCGTGGCTGCTGCCGATCTCCGTCGCCATCGTCTGCGTGCTCGCGCTGGTGACGCTGTCCTATCGCCAGACGATCCGTGCTTACCCCAACGGTGGGGGCAGCTACATCGTCGCCCACGCCAACCTTGGAGTCTTGCCCGGGTTGGTCGCTGCCGCGGCGCTCCTGACGGACTACGTCCTGACCGTTGCCGTGAGCGTCTCGAGCGGGGTGCAGGCGCTGTATTCCCTGTTCCCCCCGCTCCTGCCGATAGCCGTGCCGATCATCGTCGCGTCGATCCTGCTGGTGACGGCGGTCAACCTGCGAGGCCTTCGCGAGAGCGGGACGATCTTCGCCGCCCCGACCTACATCTTCCTGGGCAGCGCCCTGCTGATGATCGGCCTGGGCGTCGTGCGGACCGTCCTCGGCATGACGCCTGAGGTCACCGGGGTCGTGCCCGCCCAGGTCCCGGCCGAGACCTTCGGGTTGCTGCTCCTCATGCGCGCGTTCGCGGACGGCTGCTCGGCCATGACCGGCACTGAAGCGGTCGCCAATGGGGTCCCGGCGTTCAAGCCCCCGGAGTGGCAGAACGCCCGCACCACCATGCTCTTCATGTCGATCCTGCTTGGCACGATGTTCCTGGGCACCTCGTTCCTGGCCCACGTGTCGGGCGCGCTGCCGGCGGCCAGTGGCGAGTCCGTTCTGTCCCAGATCGGGCGCGCGGTGTACGGCCCCGGGCCGCTCTGGTACCTGCTGCAGCTTTCGACGATGGGGATCCTCATCCTGGCGGCGCAAACGAGCTTCGCCGACTTCCCGCGCGTCGCCTCGATCCTGGCCAAGGACAGCTACTTCCCGCGCCAGTTCTCCTTCCGCGGCGAACGCCTGGCGTTCAACGCCGGCATCGTCGCCCTCGCGGCCGTGTCGATCGTGCTCGTGGTGGCCTTCAACGGCAGGGTCGAGGCCCTCATCCCGCTCTATGCGGTCGGCGTCTTCACGGCCTTCACCTTGTCGCAGGCGGGCATGGTCCGCCACTGGTTCGTGGAGCGGGGATCGGGTTGGCGACGCAGCGCCTTCCTCAACGGACTTGGCGCGACCACGACGGCGATCGTGGTGGTGATCTTCGCCATCGCGAAGTTCGCCCTGGGCGCGTGGATCATCTTCGTGGTCGTGCCGGCGTTGGTGGTCCTCATGCTCGCGGTGCACCACGCGTACGCCCTCGAGGCCCAGGGTCTGGAGGTCAGCCCTGAAGTCGTCATCCCCCATCCGAACCGCCAGCAGCGGATCGTCGTGGCCGCCCCCGCCCTCACCCGTGCCGTGGTCCAGGCCATCCGAGTGGGCTTGACGATGGCGTCGGACGTCGACGTCGTGCACGTCACGGCCGATCTCGCGGAAGGCGAGCGGTTCCGCGAGCGAGTCGAGCGCCAGGTCCCGAACGCGGCGGTGGTGACGGTCGAGTCCCCCTACCGTTCGCTGGTCAAGCCGTTCGTGCGCTACCTCCAGGTGTCACAGGCAGAGCACCCCGCCGGGGTCACGATCGTCCTCATCCCCGAGTTCGTCTCGCCCCACTGGTGGGGACGCTTCCTGTACAACCAGAACTCGCACCGCATCCGCGCCGCCCTCGTGGGACGGCAAGACATCGTGGTCCTCGACGTGCCGTACCGCCGGGAGGAGATGGGTAGGCCCGCGACTCGGCCCTGACCGCCGCGGGGTTCCTCTTTCAAACCGATGACGCCACCCGTTGCCGGGTGGCGTCATCTCGACGGAGCAGGCCGTCGAGGCGGATCACGGGACCGGGCGGAGGGTCACCCGGGTCGTCCCGTGCGCCGGTTCAGGGGGTGACGATGACGGTCGCGCGGGCGTGTTCGACGACGTGCCAGCCCACGCTGCCGCGGAACAATCGGGCGAGACCCCGACCGGCGGATGGCCGGCCGAGCACGATGGTGTCGTAGCCACCGCGTTCGGCCACGGCTTCGATCAGCTGGGCCGGGTGGCCGGTCTTCTGGATCAGTTCGGGCTGGATGCCGCGGGCCTCGAGGAGCGCCTTGGCCTCGGCCAGCTGCTCCTCATGGACCGTGTGGTCATCCCACGGGTTGATGGTCTCTCGGCCCCGCATGGGGACGAGCGGGACGACGCTGATGACGCCGACCTCCGCGTTCGTGGCCTGGGCCAGGCGGGCCGCTGTGGTGAGGGCGTCCTGGCCGGCGTCACTGCCGTCGTAGGCGACAAGGATCTTGCTCATGGATGAGAAGGTACGGTCCTCCGTGTGCGGGATCGCCCTGCGATCGGGCGCCGTCATCCGCCAGCTTCCGCGGCCAGCCAAGAGGGAACGGCCACTCAGACCCCGCCCAGTGGTCAACGATCGCTCAACTCGCCACCCCTGCCCGGGACGGGTGGCGCGGAACGGCGTCAGGCCCCTTCCGCCTCCGACGATCGCGGTGTCTCGCGGAAGCGGTAGCCCACGCCCGGCTCGGCCTGGATGAGGTCGCCCGCCCCACCCGAGGGGTCGGCCGCGGCGAGCTTGCGCCGCAGGCGGCTGACGTAGACGTGCAGGTAGTGTGACTCGTCCGAGTAGGCCGTGCCCCACACGGCCCGCAGGAGCCGGCCCCGCGTCAGGAGCCGGCCGGGCTGGCTGAGCAGCACCTTGAGCAGCTCGTACTCGCGCGGCGTCAGCGTCACGGCCTGGCCGCCGACGGTCACGGCGTGACGGCCCAGGTCGAGCTCGATGGGACCGCCCACCAGCCTGCCGTCGGCGTCGGCCGCGGGGCCGGCGGCGCGGCGCAGGAGAGCCGCTACGCGGGCCCGCAGTTCGGCCGAGCCGAACGGCTTGGTGACGTAGTCGTCGGCGCCGGCTTCCAGCGCCCGCACCTTGTCCACCTCGGCGCCCCGCGCCGACAGCACCAGGATCGGCGTCGTCGCGTCGCGCCGTACGCGCCGGATGACGGCCTGGCCGTCGGCGTCGGGCAGGCCCAGGTCGAGCACGATGAGGTCGGGCCTCCGCGCGTCCCAGGCGCGCAGGGCCTCGCGCGCGGAGCCCGCCTCCGCGACCTGATAGCCGTGGGCCTCCAGGTGGGTCTGGATCAGGTGCCGCGTGGCGGCGTCGTCCTCGACGATGAGCAGGGCGGCGCCGGTCGGCTGGTGGTCGGCCTTCACGCGCGCGTTCCTTCTGGTGCGCGGGGCTCTTCGGGCGGGGCGGCGGCGGCGGGCAGGTCGAGCGTCATCGCCAGCCCGCCAAGGGGACTGCGGCCGGCCGAGACATGGCCGCCCATCGCCTCCACCATGCCCTTGACGACGCTGAGGCCGATGCCCAGCCCGCGTCGCGAGGGGCCGCCCTTCTGGCGCACGCGGTAGAACTTCTCGAACAGGCGCGGCATCGCCTCCGGGGGCACCCCCGTTCCGCCGTCCTCGACGGTGATGGTGATCCGCCCCGGTCCGGCCAGGCGGGCCGTGACGGCGACGGGCACGTCGGGCCCGCCATGATGCACCGCGTTCTCCAGCAGGTTCGTGAGCGCCTCGTCCAGGTAGACCGCGTCGACCAGGACCGGCGGCAGGTCCTCTGGGATCGTCACGGAGAGGCGCGAGCCCAGGATGCTGGCGAGTCGGTCCACGACCGGTCGGATCACCTCGTCGACCGGCAGGACCTCCCGCTCCGGCCGTAGGACGCCGGCCTCCAGGCGGCTCATGTCGAGCACGTTGTGCACGATCCGGTCCAGGCGTTGCGCCTCGTTGTCGATGGTCTGGGCCGTCTGCTGGCGCTGCTCGGGGCTCCACTCGAGGGCCGGATCGAGCAGCGCTCCCGCCGCCGCGCGGATCGTCGCCAGCGGCGTCCGCAGGTCGTGCGACACGGAGTCCAGGAGGGCCGTCTTGAGGGCCTCGCTCTGCTTGGCGACCTCGGCCGCGGTCGCCTCGCGGGCCAGCGCCTCCCGGTTGAGGGCCAGGCCCAGCTGGTCCGCCGCGAGAGCCAGCAGGCGCGTCTCCTCGCCCGATGGGTCCCCCGCCTCGCGCGGGCGCGTGCCCCAGAGATAGCCCGCGGGTGTGCCATCGGCCACCACGGCGACCCGATACAGGCAGGTCGGGCTGGGTCGATGCGGGGCGGCCCCGGGCGCGAGGTGCGCGCGCACCCAACGGGCGGGCTCGTCACCCGGGCGGCGGGTGAGCGTGGAGGCTGTGGCGCTGACCGGCGGCGCCGATCCCGCGGCCGAATCGGCTACCACCCGCTCGCGCGCCCCGTCCAGGGTGCTCAGCCACACCCGATCCAGGCCCGCGTCGGTGATCAGCCCGGAGAGGACGTCTGGCGCAGCCGCCGCCACATGGTCGGTCGTGGCCAGCGTGCGGCTGATGCGGAAGAGCGCCTGCGCCTCACGTGCCCGTCGCGCGGCGTCATCCGCGCGCGCCGCCTGCAGGGCGGCCAGTTGCCCGATGGCGACCGCCACGAGGAGGAACAGGACCAGGTTGAGCCATTCGCCGGGCTCGGCGACGGTCAACGACCCGACCGGCTGGACGAAGAGCACGTCGTACAGCAGGAAGGCGGCGACCGAGCAGGCGACCGCCGCCCACGTGCCACCCAGGATCGCCACGGCCACGACTGCCACGAGGTAGACGGCGGACGCATTGGGCGCGTGCAGGGGTCCGCCCTGGAGCCACGCGACCAGCAGGGTCGCGACGGTCAGTGACGCGGCCGCCGCCGCCACCACGACCGCCACACGACGACGGCCGCCGGTCAGCGAGCCGGTCCAGCTTGGCACGTGCCCATGGTAGGCCGCGCGTGGCGCCGTGCCGGGGACGCGCATCGGGCGCCTAGTGCTTGCCGAACAGCGTCCCGAAGACGGAGCGGACGACGTCCTGGCCGGTCCGCGACGTGAGGATCCGGCCGGCGGTCCGGATGCCCGTGTCGATCGAGCGCTGGCGCTCGCGCTCCGCCGCCGCCTGGGCCTTGGCGGCCGCTTTGGCCTGGGCCTGCTCGGCTCGCGCCTCCGCCTGCTGGGCCCGGATGGCGGCCTGCCGGGCGCGCTCGGCCTGCACGCCCTGAGCGTAGGTCGGAGCAGCGGTGGGAGCCACGCCACCGGTCGTCGGGGCGGGCGCCGCCTGAGCCGCGGCGGCCTGGGCCTGCTGGATGCGCGCGGTGATGATCTCGCGGGCGCTCTGCGGATCCACCGGGGTGCCGTATTTGGCGCGCAGCGAGCCGCTGGCGACGAGACCCTGGAAGGTCGCCGCATCGAGCGCCCCCATGAGCGAATCGGGCGGTTCGAGGCGCGTCGCCGCGAGCGGCGTGGGCACGCCGTTGGGGGCCAGCACCGTGACGAGCGCCTCGCCGATGCCGAGCGAGGTGATGACCTGGTCGACCTGCGGATAGAAGGTGCTGCTGGGGAAGGTCCGCGAGGCCTTGCGCAGGGCGTCGGCGTCGTTCGGTGTGAACGCGCGCAGCGCGTGCTGCACGCGGTTGCCCAGCTGGGCCAGGACCGCGTCGGGTACGTCGGTCGGGGCCTGGGTGGAGAAGTACACCCCCACGCCCTTGGAGCGGATGAGCCGGGCGGTCAGCTCGATCTGGTCGAGCAGGGGCTTGGAGGCCTGGTCGAAGAGCAGGTGCGCCTCGTCGAAGAAGAAGGCCAGCTTGGGCTTGGGCAGGTCGCCCATCTCGGGCAGGACGTGGTACAGCTGGGCCAGCATCCACAGCATGAAGGTGCTGAACAGCTGGGGCTGGTCCATGACGTCCGACAGTTCCAGCACGCTGACGATGCCCTTGCCGTCGGGCGTCGTGCGCATGAGGTCCAGCACGTCGAACTCGGGCTCGCCGAAGAACTTGGCCGCGCCGGAGGCCTCCAGGGTGATGAGGTCCCGCAGGAGCACGCCGAGGGTCGCGTCCGACATGCCGCCGTAGTCGGCCAGGGCCGCCTTGCCCGCGTCCGATCCCAGGTACTGCAGCGTCGTCCGCAGATCGGCCAGGTCCAGCAGCGCCAGCTGGTTGTCGTCGCAGTAGCGGAAGACCAGCGTCAGGACGGCCGACTGGGTGTCGTTGAGCTCCAGCACCTTGGACAGCAGCAGGGGTCCGAAGGAATGGAGCGACGCTCGCACGGTCGCGCCGAGCTGGCCCGAGAGGGACAGGAACTCGACCGGGTGGGCCTCCGGCCGGTAGGTCATGCCCAGCGAGGCGACCCGTGCCTGGAGCCGCGTGTCGGTCGCATCACCGGGCGCGGCGATGCCCGTGACGTCGCCCTTGATGTCGCTGATGAAGACGGGCACGCCGGCGTCCGAGAGCTGGCCGGCCATGAGCTGCAGGCTCTTGGTCTTGCCCGTGCCGGTGGCGCCGGCGATGAGGCCGTGGCGGTTGACCATGGCCAGCGCCATGCGGACCTGGACCTGGGATGCCACCTCGCCACCGAGCATCGGACTGCCCAGCGTGAGGGCCGGTTCGTCAAGCGCATACCCGGTCTGCATGGCCTGGATGAAGGCCTGATCCACCGACTACCTCCCTCGGCGCGGGCCCGCAAAACGGGGCCTCTGCACCGGACGTATCGTACGTCCGATGGCCTTGCGAAACGGCCACGGAGGGCTGGCGACCACGCTCGAGGAGCTCAACCTCGCGCGCGCCACCGTGCGCCGCGTGCCCTCGGCGGTCGTCCTCCAGGGCTGGATCGACCAGGCCAGGAAGCTGCCCAAGATCGTCTCGCACTGACCATCCCGGCCCGCGGCGCCGGGCGGCCCGCCCAGGCCGACGGCGCCAGGGTCCTTTGCCCGCGGCAGCGCGCGAGCGGATCGGAGCCGTGCGCGGCCGTGGTGTCACCCCCCAGTGAACACTTCGGCCCCTGAAGCCCGTGACGGCCGGGCCGCGACCCCCTAACGCGGCCGATGGTCGCTGAGAGTGAACGAAATGGCCCGCACGGGCCCCCCGAGTCGTTCAGGTGCGCCGTTGGGCCCGATTCGTTCGCTCACGGTGACCGATCGCCGTGCAGCGGCCGGGCCGCGATCAAAGCCGCCTCCTTCGAGGCGGTTCTGTTCACTCACGGTGACCGATCGCCGCGCCCTTGCAGCGTTGGTCGGACAGACGGGCCCCTGCGCCCTCGGCCCGGGGTCTCGGGATTCGCCCTCGGCGGTCACTCGACCTTGAGGCCCACCAGGTCGGGTGATGCGGGCGGGTAGCGCGGCTTGAGGTCGGCCAGCGTCTGGCCCACGATCTCGGCCACGGCCAGGTCGCGGAACCACTTGTGGTCGGCCGGGATGATGTACCACGGCGCGGCCTTGGTCGAGCAGCGTGAGAGCGCGTCCTCGTACGCCGCCTGGTACTGCGGCCACAGCTTGCGCTCGGCGAGGTCGCCCGTGCGGAACTTCCAGTTCTTGGTCGGGTCGTCCACGCGCGCCTGCAGGCGACGCCGCTGCTCCTCCGGCGAGATGTGCAGGAAGAACTTCATGATCGTCGTGCCGTTGTCGGCGAGGAGCTGCTCGAAGGCCTCGATCTCGGCGTAGCGCTTGCGCCAGACGGCCGGCGGCACGAGGTCGTGGACGCGCACCACCAGCACGTCCTCGTAGTGCGAGCGGTTGAAGATGCCGATCGTGCCGCGGGCCGGCGCCACGCGGTGGACGCGCCACAGGTAATCGTGGGCCAGCTCGTCCGGCGTCGGCACCTTGAAACCCGTGACGGTGCAGCCCTCCGGGTTGAAGGCCGACATGACGTGGCTGATGGCGCCGTCCTTGCCGGCCGTGTCGATGCCCTGGAGCACGATGAGCACGGCGTGCTTGCCTTCCGCCCAGATGCGCTCCTGGAGTGCGGTCAGGCCGTCGAGCCCCGCCTGGATGACCGGCGCCGCGTCGTCCTTGGCGTGCCCCAAGGTCTCGCCGGGATCGACCTTCGCCAGGCGCACCTGGTCGCCGGGCGCGACCAGGAGGCGGTCGCGGAGCGCGCTGCCGGTCAGTGGTTTGGCCACACGACCAGTCTAGCGTCGCGCCACGCCCTTACGACCGCCTTACGCGGTGCGGTCGATGCGGTGACGTGACCGCCCCACGCTTCGAGACGTCAACCCCTGACCAGGAGGTGAACGTGTCGAACCAGAACCTGCGGCCGGTCCGCCTCGCGGCGTGCCTGGTCATCGCAGCGGTCGTGATGGCCGGCTGCGGTGCCACGGCAAGCTCCGGGCCGGTCGGCGACGCGGGGGCGGCGGCCGGCGTGACCGTGCCGACGTGGCCGGCCACCGCGACCCCCGACTGGTCGTACCTGCCCGATGGCTCGTCCGTCCCGGCGGACGCCACGACGCAGCCCACGTCGACGGCCCTCGCGGCCACCGGTGGCGGCGGCCGCAACGGCGGCTCCGGCTCGTCGTCCAACACGCCGGGCGGCATCTCGGCCGCGACCGACGCCCAGCTGGAGCAGCTGCTCCAGGAAGCCAACCAGGCCCTCGACGCCGCGAACGCCGCCGCAAGCGACGATTCGGCGCAGAGCGGCCAGGATGAAGGAGCGATCCCGTGAACACCCTGCACCCCATCCGCACGAAGGCGACCGCGGTCGTCGTCGGCGGGCTCGCGGCTCTCATGCTGGCCGGGAGCGTCTTCGCCGCCTCGCCGGCCCCGGCCGCGACGGCCCCCACGGCCAAGCCCGACACCGCCTGCGCCGCGCAGCGGGCGGCGGTCAAGAAGGACCCGTCGGTCCCCAACCTGATCGCCCTCGGCAACTGCGAGATCGACCGGCGGTACGTGACCCTTGATCGCCTCCAGGCGGTCGTCATCGTGGCGCCCTTCCTGACCTCGGGCGACCGCACGGCGCTGGAGAACGAGATCGGCAGCACGCGGACGGGGCTCCAGGGCCTCAAGGCGACCATCGACGCCGACACGACGGTGGACGCCCTCAAGACCGACCTGCCCAAGATCGCCACCGACTACCGGGTCTACCTGCTGGTCGTGCCCCAGGTCCACCTGACCCGCGGCGCGGACGCCGAGTCGGCTGCCACGGGCCGCCTGACGACTCTCGCCGGCCGGCTGCAGCAGCTCATCACGTTCGCCCAGTCGCAGGGCCGTGATGTCACCGCGGCCACGGCTGCCCTGGCAGCCATGACCACCGACATCGGTGACGCGCAGGGTCAGCTGGCCGGTCTGTCCGGCAAGATCCTGGCCCTCACGCCCGCCGACTGGAACGGCGGCACCGCCGCGCCCATCCTGAACGGCGCACGGGCCAGCGAGAAGTCGGCCCATGATGAGCTGGTCGCCGCCCGTAACGAGGCGAAGGCCGTCATCGCCGCCCTCAAGTAACCATCCCGGCCGGGCGGGGGCCCGGCCCGACGGTGGCGACCTCACGCCATCAGGGGAGCCCGGTCCGCGCAGGCGGGCCGGGCTCCTGCTGTACGCTCCCGGCCATGCCAGCTGTCGGGCGCACGGTGCAGCAGGGCGGTCGCGCGAAGGCGTATCGGCCGCTGCCGGTGCGCGCACGGCGGTCCGCCCTGGCCGCCTTTCTGGCCGCGTACGACCGCGGCGACGCGTTCCTGGCCCATGAGCTGCTGGAGCCGGCCTGGATGGGCACGGCGGTCATGCCCGAGCGCGAGCTCTACCAGGGCCTCATCAAGCTGGCCGCCTCGGACGTCCACGCGGTGCGCGGCAATCCCGTGGGCGAGGTCAAGAACCTGCGCGGTGCACGAGCCCGCCTGGCCGCGGCGGCGACCGCGAAGGCGCAGGGCGGTCCCGACGGCGGCCTGGACCTCGAGCGGCTGCTCGAGTCGATCGACCGCCGCCTCGACGCCCTCACGGATGGGTCGGCGGCCGCCGTGCCCCCCGACGGTCCGGTCGTCGTGCTCCCGCGCCGCGCCTCAGCGGGCTGAGGACTCCCAGGGCACCCACTGCTCGCCGTCCCACCAGCGGTGCCACGTCTGGCCGTCCAGGCCGGTGGCGAAGACGTCGAGGCGGTCGGGACCGGCGCTGCTCGCCGCTGGTTCGCCGGCCAGCTGCCCGCCGAGCGACTCCCAGGCGTGCCAGCGCTCGCCGTCCCAGTAGCGGTCCCACAGCTCCCCGTCGGGGAAGACGGCAAAGACCTCCATCCGGTCGGGGGCCCAGCTGCTGACCGCGGGTGCGGAGGCGAGCGTGCCGCCCAGGTCCTCCGCCGGGGACCACGCCCGGCCGTCCCACCACGAGTGGCGAAGACGGGCGTCCTCGCCGACCCAGAACAGGTCAACGCGCTGCGCCGACCAGGCACAGGCGGCCAGGCCGTGCCCGCGGGCGGGTTCGCTCGCGGCGCTCACGCGACGGCCTTGGCGGCCTGCCCGAAGAGCGTGCCCATGACGCGGGCCGTGGTGGGGAAGGCGTGGATCGTGTCGGCCAGGACGGCCAGCGGCACGTGCGTCTTGACCGCCAGGACCGCTTCGTGGATCGCCTCCGTGCTGCCGGGCGGCCCGGCGATCGCGGCGCCCACGAGGGTGCGCGTGGCCCGGTCGACGATGATCGAGACGTGCCCGAATTCGGTCTCGGAGACGTATCCCTTGGCCGTGGTCGCGATGGGCTGGGTGAATTCGATGGCGTCCACGCCGGCGGCCTTCGCCTGGTCCAGCGTGAGCCCCGTGAAGGCCGCCTCGGGATCGGTGTACGTGCAGCGGGGGAAGGCCGTGTAGTCCGGGTGGACGTCGTCGCCGAGCGCCATCCGCACGGCCATCTCGCCCTGATAGTGGCTCATGTGGGTGTGCAGCTCGGGGCCCGCCGGATCACCCACGAGCCACAGGCCGTCGGCGATGCGCAGCCGGCCGTCGGGCTTGATCGTGCCCGGGTCGACGCCGACGGCATCGAGGTGCAGGTCGGCCAGGGGGAACGCCCGCCCGATGGCGATGAGGATGCGATGGCCTTCCACCGCGGTGCCATCGCCGAGCTCGACCCGATGGGCTCCGTCCGCCCCGCCCCCCGGTAGAGCCTTGACCGCGCGCACGCCCGTGCGCACCTTGACGCCATCCCGTTCGAGGCCCGCCTGGACCGCTTGCGAGTTGCGCGGGTGGTCGCGGGCGAGCAGCCGGGGGTTGGACTCGACGATCGTGACTGGCACCCCGTAGCGCACGAAGACCTGGCCCAGCTCCACGCCCGTCGGGCCACCGCCCAGGACCAGCAGGCTGCGCGGCAACTCGCGAGTGGCGGTCAGCTCCACGTTGCTCCACGGTTCGGTGGCCGCCAGGCCCTCGATCTCCGGCACGCGCGTCGTGGAGCCCACGGCCAGCACGACGTCCCTGGCCGAGAGGGTCCGGGCGGCGCCGCCTGACACCTCCACCGACACGGCACCCTTGCCCGCCAGCCGTGCGTCGCCGCGGATCACGGTCGCCCCGGCCTGCTCGAGAGCGTGGACGTGGCTGCCGTCATCAGGGGTCGTGCGCGGCGGTTCGCGGTTGATCATGTAGTCCCGCCGCGCCGATGCCCGGCTCCACGGATACGTGTCGCCGACGGCGTGCACGGCCGCGGCGTGGAGCAGCGCCTTGGAGGGCATGCAGGCCCAGAAGGGACACGCTCCGCCGACGAGGTCTCGCTCGACGACCGCCACGGTCCGCCCGCGCTCGAGGGCCAGGAACGCCGCCGCCTCGCCGGCTGGGCCGGCCCCGATGACCACGAAGTCGAACGGCTCCATCCATCCTCCGGTTGATGCATGTGTTACTGTGTAATCTAGTAATCACCCCGAGGCCCGCCCGCCCGGGTCCGGGCCCCGGCAAGCGAAAGTATCGCGCCGATGTGGCGCAGGAGTGGATGGACATGGACAAGGACGAATTGGTCGGTTGGCTGGTCGGACGGCTGCCCGATGACTGGTTCACGGCCGCTCCGGACGTGCGGGTCGACCGCGACGAGATCCTCGTCGTGGGGCCCATCGCCGCCCCGGAGCTGGCCAAGGACGCCAGCGACGTGACCAAAGCGGCGGCGCTGTCTTCGCGCGTCGAGGCCTTCCGCGAGGAGACCCGCGAAGCCCGCATGGAGATCGCCGAGGCCGCCCAGCAGCGCTTCCGCCGCACCGTCTCGTGGGGCGTCAGCGTGGCCGGCGAGGAGCATCTCTTCACGACCCTCGGCGCGCCCGTCATGACGCGCCTGCGCCAGCCGGAGCGCCAGACGCTGGACACCCTGGTCGCCGCGGGCGTGGCCCACAGCCGCAGCGAGGCGCTCGCCTGGTGCGTCAAGCTCGTCGGCGAGCACGCCAGCGAGTGGATCGACGGCCTGCGCACCGCCCTCGGCGAGGTCGAGAAGCGGCGTGGCGAGGGTCCCCGCCTGAACTAGCCCGCCCCGGGGACCGGCCGGCGTCGGCCCCGGCGCGTCGGCGCCCGCGGGTAGAATCCCTCCGGATGCGTGACGGCTGGTGTGTGAGCCGCGGCATCGACATGGGGAGATGACCGTGGCCCAGCGTCTGCTCGTCCTCGTGGGCACCCGCAAGGGCGCTTTCGTGCTCGAACCGTCCACCGACCGCACCACGTTCGCGGTCAACGGCCCGTACTGCAGCGGCTGGCCCGTCCAGCACATGACGCTCGATCCCAAGGACGGAGCCCTCCTGGCGGCCGCCGGCAGCCCGTGGTACGGGCAGGCCGTGTGGCGCAGCGAGGACCTCGGCGCCACGTGGACGCACTCGAGCGAGGGCCTCACCTACGGCGAGGACGGCCCGGCGATGCGCGCGGTGTGGCATGTCACGCCCGCCAACGGAGCGCTCTACGCGGGCGTCGAGCCGGCCGGCCTGTTCCGTTCCGACGACGGCGGGCGCACGTGGCAGCACGTCAAGGGCCTCACGGAGCACCCGTCACGCCCTGGCTGGGCGCCCGGCAACGGCGGCCTCATCCTGCACACGATCCTGCCCCACCCGGCTGACCCGCAGCGCATGTGGGTGGCCATCTCGGCCGTGGGCTGCTTCGCCACGGAGGATGGCGGCGCCACGTGGGAGGCGCGCAACAAGGGCGTGCGGACCGACTTCCTGCCCGGCCCCGCGCCTGAGACCGGCCAATGCGTCCACAAGATGGCCCTGGCGACCGGCGATCCGGAGCGGCTGTACCAGCAGAACCACTGCGGCACGTACCGCAGCGACGACGCGGGTCGCACGTGGATCTGCCTCGACGAGGGCCTGCCCTCCACCTTCGGCTTCCCCCTCGTGACCAGCCCCGTCGACGGCGACACGTTCTTCACCGTGCCCCTCAACGGCGACGACCGGGGCCGCTTCATGCCGGACGGCCGCATGGCCGTGTGGCGGACGACGGACCGGGGCGCCACCTGGCATGACCTCCGTAACGGCCTGCCCCAGCACGACGCCTACCTGGGTGTATTGCGCGATGCCATGGCCCGCGACACGCTCGACCCGTTCGGCCTGTACGTCGGGACCAGCGCGGGCCAGCTCTTCACCAGCGCGGACGAGGGCGAGTCGTGGCGTCTGGCGGTCGACTTCCTGCCGCCGATCTCTTCGGTCGAAGCCGTTCTCGTCGACGCCTGAGGCGGTCGCCGTCATGACGGAGGTGGTGCTGCCGCGCTCATTGGCGGCCCTCTTCCCGGGGATGCCCCACCGCTTGACGCTGGACGGCGAACCGGCCACCGTCGGCGAGGTGATCGCCGTGCTCGACGCCCGCTGGCCGGGCGTGCGCGACCGCCTCTGTGAGGCGGGTCCCACGCTGCGGCCCTTCATCAACGTGTACGTCGACGGCGAGCCGGCCAGGTTCGCCACGGCCGTCCCGGGCGGTTCGACCGTCCATGTCCTGCCCGCGGTGGCGGGTGGCTGACCGGCGCTACCCGGTCCGCGTCATCGGCCATGCGTGGATCCCCATGGACGACGGGGTTCGCCTGGGGGCCACCATCTACCTCCCCGACGCCCCCGGCGACGGGCCGTTCCCCGCCCTGCTCGAGTCGATCCCGTACCGCAAGGACGACTGGACCCTTTCGCGCGACCGGCCCGTGCATGGCCACTTCGCCGCTCGGGGCTACGCCAGCGTCCGCCTGGACATCCGTGGCAGTGGCTCCTCGGAAGGCATCGCCATCGACGAGTACACCGACCGCGAGATCGAGGACAACCTCCAGGTGCTGCGATGGCTCGCGGCCCAGCCGTGGTGCACCGGCAGGGTCGGCATGTTCGGCCTCAGCTGGGGTGGCTTCAGCGCCCTGCAGGCGGCCATGCGCCGGCCGCCAGAGCTTGGCGCCATCGTGCCGGTCCACTTCAGCCACGACCGGTACGCCACCGACGTGCACTACTACGGCGGCACGCTGCACGTCGGCGAGGCGGTCTACTGGCCGGCCGAGATGGTCGCCGAGAACGCCCTGCCTCCCGACCCCGAGCGCTTCGGGCCGGGCTGGCATGAGGCCTGGCTGGCACGCCTCCAGACGACGCCGCAGTGGCCGCTCACCTGGCTCCGTCACCAGCGCCGGGACGAGTACTGGCGGCATGGCTCGGCCTGTGACGACTGGGCCGCCCTGACGATCCCGGTCCTGGCCATCGGCGGCCTGCACGATGCGTACCGGGAGGCGGTGCTCGCCGTGCTGGAGCACGGCGCCGGACCGCGCCGCGGCCTCATCGGGCCGTGGGGCCACACGTGGCCGCACGCGGGATGGCCCGCGCCGTCCATCGACGGCCTCGGCGAGATGGACCGCTGGTGGGACCGCTGGCTGCGGGACGAGCGCAACGGGGCCGACGAGGAACCGATGCTGCGCGTCTATGTCCAGGATCCAGCGCCGGCTGCGCCGCTCCCGGATCGCATCCCCGGGCGCTGGTGGGTCGCCGACCGGTGGCCCCTGGATGCCCCGACCGTCATGGGGCTGGGCCCCGGTGAGCCGCTGGACGGGCCCGGGGCAGGGGTAGAGGGGTCGGGTGGGACTGCTCGCTGGCACGGGCCGCTGACGGTCGGCCAGGGCGCGCCGTTCTGGTGCGGCAGCGGCCCGCCGCAGGGCGTGCCGGGCGACCAGCGGGAGGACGACGCGCGGTCGCTGTGCTACACGTCGCAGCCGCTGGAGGGGGACCTCGTCATCATCGGCCGGCCCCGCGTCCGCCTGCGTCTGAGCGCTGATCAGCCGGTGGCCCAGGCAGCGGTCCGGCTCTGCGATGTCGGCCCGGACGGCACGTCGGCGCTGATCGCCCGTGGGGCGCTCAACCTGACCCACCGCGACGGGCACGACCATCCGACCGCGCTTGTGCCTGGCGACACCGTGCCGGTCGCCGTGCGCCTCTCGACGGCGGCGGCCCGGGTCCGGGCGGGGCACTGCTTGCGGGTCGCGGTCGCCGGGGCGGCCTGGCCGCTGGCGTGGCCCGCACCGCAGCATCCCACGCTGACCATCCACCACGACCCGGACCGGCCGGCGGTCCTGGAGCTGCCCCTGGCGAGCGGCATGGTCCCCGATCCGCGGCCGCCCGGCCCCCCGCCCGACGAGCCCGACCCGACCGGCCTGCCCGAGGCGATCGATCTCCCGGCGCGCCCGCCGGCCTGGTCTGTGGTGGCGGCTCCCGATGGCACGGTGGCCATCGCCAACGAGGCGTTCGAGGCGACCCGCCTGCCCGAGCGCGGTGGCCTGGAGTGGCACGGCGAGGCGCGCTACCGGGTCGCGCTCCATCCCGATCGGCCGGACAGCTGCGTCGCGGAGGGCGCCGTCGGCTACCGCATCGCGTACCCGGGCGGACCGACCGTGGAGGCGCGTGGGTCGATCCGCCAGACTGCGGACGCGGAGACGATCCACCTC
This sequence comes from uncultured Anaerolineaceae bacterium, assembly GCA_964518505.1. GTDB lineage: Bacteria > Chloroflexota > Limnocylindria > Limnocylindrales > CSP1-4 > DASPUH01. The sequence continues at coordinate 37,330 of CAZFGT010000011.1, forward strand.
GCGATCGAGCTGGACGTCGACGAGGACGGCCGCCGTGTGCACGAGGGCCGCTGGTCGGAGTCGTTCCCGCGCGACCTGCTGTGACACGCGCCACGCGCGCCTGCCGCGCAGGTACGCTGTGCCGCGGGGAGGACGGAGGGCAGGAGGGCGCGTGACGAAGGGCATCCTGGAGCGCCTGGCCGACGGGCCGGTGCTGGGCGACGGCGGCTACCTGCTCGAGCTGGAGAAGCGCGGCTACGTCCGTGCCGGGCCCTTCACGCCGGAGGTCAGCCTGACCCACCCCGACGCGCTCGCCCAGCTCCATCGCGAGTTCCTACGCGCGGGCGCTGACGTCCTCCAGGCCCTGACGTTCTACGCCAGCGAAGAGAAGCTGGCGACGGTCGGCCTGGCCGGCCAGGTGGACGAGCTGAACCGTGCCGCGGTGCGCATCGCCCGGCAGGTGGCCGACGAGGGCGACGCCCTGGTGGCCGGCAACCTGGCCCTCACCTGGGCCTACGACCCGGCCGATCCCGCCTCCCCGGACCGGGTCCGGGCCCTCTTCGACCAGCAGCTCCGGGTGCAGGTGGACGAGGGCATCGACTTCATCATCGGTGAGACCTTCACCTGGCTGGGTGAGGCGCTCCTGGCGGCGGAGCGGGCCCGGGCGACCGGCCTGCCGGTGATGATCACCATGGCCTTCGAGCAGGCGCCGCAGGCGTACGAGGGCGACGACGCCGCGGCCTGTGCGCGGAAGCTGGCCGACGCGGGCGTCGACATCGTCGGCCTCAACTGCCTGCGCGGCCCGGCCCAGACGCTGCCGCTGCTGGCTGAGATGCGGGCCGCGGTGCCCGGCCACCACCTGGCCGCGCAGCCGGTGGCGTACCGCACGACCGACGAGGCGCCGGACTTCACCGCCCTGGCCGCGTTCCCGCTGGGCCTGGACCCGTACCAGCTGACCCGCGCCGAGATGGCCCGTTTCGCCCTCGACGCACGGGAGGCCGGGGCCGACTACATCGGTTCGTGCTGCGGCTCGGTGGCGGCCCACGTGCGCGAGATGGCGCGCGCCCTGGGCAAGCTGCCGCCCGACGATCGCACCTGGCGCGTCGACTACGGCAAGCCCATGTCGGCCTACGAGTACTACGGGCACCGGGATCCGGTGTGAGGCGCGACTGGCGCGTCATCGTCGTCGGCCTCGGCGGCATCGGCAGCGGCGCGGCCTACTGGCTGGCGCGGCGCTTCGGCCCGGACGTGCTGGGCCTGGAGCAATTCGAGCTGGGCCACACCAACGGCGCCAGCCAGGACCACAGCCGGATCATCCGCTACAGCTACCACACGCCGGCCTACGTGCGGCTCGCCTTCGGCGCGTACGACGCGTGGCGGGCGGTCGAGGCGGAGGCGGGCGAGGCCCTGGTGATCCGCACCGGTGGCCTCGACCTGTGGCCGCCCGGCGCGGCGATCCCCATGGCCGACTACCGGTCCAGCCTCGCCGCGGTCGGCGTGCCGTTCGAAGCGTTCGACGAACATGAGGTCATGCGCCGCTGGCCGGTCTTCCGGCTGGAGCCAGGCACCCAGGCCATCTTCCAGGCCGACGGCGGGATCGCTGCCGCGGCACGCGGCAACGCCGCCCACCAGCGTCTCGCGCGAGCGCACGGCGCGACCCTCCTGGAGCGGCAGCGGGTCGCGGCCGTCGTGCCGCAGGCCGACGGCACGGTCGTGGTCGAGCTGGCCGACGGCTCCAGCCTGCAGGCCCAGGACGTGGTGATGGCCACCGACGCGTGGACCGCCGACCTCCTCCGGCCGCTCGGCGTGGACCTGCCGCTGACCGTGACGCAGGAGCAGGTGACCTACTTCGCCTGCCCCGATCCGGCCCTCTTCGCGCCCGAGCGCTTCCCCGTCTGGATCTGGATGGACGATCCGTCGTTCTACGGGTTCCCCGTCTTCGGCGAGGCGGGCCCCAAGGTGGCCCAGGACGTGGGCGGCCGGGCCGTGACCGCGGCCACGCGTGACTTCGCGCCGGACGAGGCGGCGGCCGCCCGTGTCCGCGACTTCCTGGCGCGGCACCTGCCGGCGGCGCTGGGGCCGCCCATCCGCACGCGCACGTGCCTCTACACGCTGACCCCGGATCGCGACTTCGTGGTCGACCACGTGCCGGGCGCACCGCACGTGCTGGTGATGCTGGGGGCAGCCCACGCCTTCAAGTTCGCCTCGCACCTGGGCCGCGTGGCCGCCGAACTGGTGGCCGACGGTCGCACGACGGCGGACCTCGCCGCCTTCCGCCTGGACCGGCCGATCCTGCGAGAGGTGCATCCGGCCACGAACTTCATGGTCTGAGGGCCGCTGCAGAATCGAGATTCGCACGTTGACCGGCAGGGTGGGGTATGCGAACCTGCCGCCCATCCCGGGAGCGTTGCGTCAGGAGGAGAGGATGCCTCGTCGTCGTGCCCTGAGTCTGGTCGCCGCGCTCGCCCTGGCGCTTACCGCGCTCGCCCCGCTCGGGGCGGCGCCTGCCCGTGCGGCCACGTCGCCGCTCATCCTGCGCCTGGGGACGACCCAGGACCTGGACTCGATGAACCCGTTCCAGACGGCCCTCATCGTGGGCTACGAGGCGTTCACCCTCAACTACGACCTCCTCGTCAACTTCGGCGGCGACATGGGGCCGGCGCCGGGGTTCGCCGCGTCGTGGGACGTGTCGGCGGACGGCCTGACCTACACCTTCCACCTGCGCCCCGGCATGCTCTGGTCCGACGGCCAGCCGGCCACGTCGGCCGACGTCGTCTTCACCCTGAACTACGTGCTGAAGAACCCCAAGCCGCCGCTTGGCCTGGGTTACCTTGACCCGTACCTCACCGACGCCGGGATCACCAACGTCACCGCGCCCGACGCCGCCACCGTCGTGGTCACCCTCAAGGCGCCCTACCCGCGCCTGCTCCAGTCCTACGTGCCGATCCTGCCGCAACACATCTGGGGCAAGGTGACGCAGGATGCCGCCGGCACCACCTTCACCGACGCTCCGACGGCCACGTCGCCGGTCGTGGGCAGCGGGCCCTACCAGGCCGTCGAGTGGAAGGTCGGCCAGTACATCCGCTTCGTCCGCAACCCGCACTACTGGGGCCCGACCGGCGCCGCCGACCAGGTCATCATCCAGATCTTCAAGAGCTCCGACACGATGGTCCAGGCCCTCAAGCAGGGCGCCATCGACTACGCCTACCAGCCCACCGCGGACGAGTTCAACAGCCTCAAGGGGCTGCCCAACATCGTGACCGTGGCCGGCGAGGGCAACGGCTTCGAGGAGCTGGGCTTCAACTGCTACAGCAAGCCCATCGCGGGCGGCGGCGCGTCCACGCTGGCGCTGCAGGACCCGGCCTTCCGTGATGCCCTGGGCTACGCCATCGACAAGCAGCTGCTGGTCACCCAGGTGCTCAAGGGCTACGGCACGGTGGGCACCACGATGGTGCCGCGCTTCGACGTCAAGTGGCACACCGAGCCCACCGATGTCCGCACCTTCGATCTCACCGTCGCCGACCAGAAACTCACCGCCGCCGGCTACGTCAAGAACGCCGACGGCAAACGCCTGGACAAGCAGGGCAAGGTGCTCAACCTGAGCCTCATCTACCCCAGCGACTCCAACGGCACCTCCGATTACGCCAACGACGCCCAGTTCATCAAGCAGTGGTTCGGCCAGCTGGGCATCGCCGTCACCATCCAGAAGTTCGACAGCGACACCCTGACCCAGAAGGAGCTGCCGCCGGAAGCCGGCGGGAAGGCCTCCTTCGACATGTTCATCTGGGGCTGGGGCGGTGATCCCGATCCGCAGTCGCTGCTGAAGATCTTCACCACAGGGGAGATCGGCAGCTCGAGCGACAGCCTGTGGTCCAACGCCCAGTACGACCAGCTCTACCAGCAGGAGACTGCGGCGACGGACGACACGACGCGCAAGCAGTACATGGACCAGATGCAGCAGCTCATGTACGACCAGGCGCCGTATCACATCCTCTACTACGACTCCGTCCTCGTGGCCTACCGGACGGACCATTTCACCGGCTGGTCCAACCAGCCGCCCAGCAACGGCACGCCGCTCTTTGGCTACGGGTCATTCACCTACACGACCCTCACCGACGCGACCGCCGCCACGCCCAGCCCGTCCGCCAACGCCAGTGCCGCCGAGACGCCGGCCGGCGGGGCCACGCCGACGCCCGCCCCGAGCGCCGCGCCGGCCCCGGCCGCGTCCGGTGACATGACGCCCATCCTGCTGGGCGGCGGGGCCCTGGTCGTCATCATCGCCATCGCCCTGGTCTACTCGCGGATGCGCTTCGCCGGAGGTGGCCGCCGGGGCGGCGGCGAAGAGGACGAGTGACGGGCGCGACGACTGCCTGATCGCCTGACGACCGCGCGGCCGGTGGGGATGGAGGCGCCATGAGCGGGCGCTACCTGGCGCGCAAGCTGGTGCAGGCGGCGATCACGATCGCCCTGATCGTGGCCGTCAACTTCTTCCTGTTCCGAGCCATGCCGGGTGGCCCGGAACGGGCCATCGGCCACAACCCCAACGTGAGCGCGGCCTCCATCGCCGCCCTGCGCGAACGGTGGGGCCTGGACAAGCCGCTCTTCCCGGACCAGTTCCTGGACTACGTCAACGCGTCGCTGCACGGGGACTTCGGCTACAGCATCAAGTACCAGGGCCAGCCCGTCTCGGACGTCATCGCCCAGCAGATCTGGCCGACGGTCCTGCTGGTGGGACTGGGGACGATCCTCTCGGTCATCCTGGGCCTCACCCTGGGGTCGGCGGCCGGCTGGCGCCGCGGCCGCTGGCCGGACTACCTGGGCACCGCCGTGTCCCAGGCGCTCTATGCCATGCCGTCCTTCTGGCTGGGCATGATCCTGCTCGTCATCTTCGCCACGGGCCTGGGCTGGTTCCCATCCTTCGGCATGAGCACCGCCGGCGCCGTCTACGGCAGCTGGGTCGACAACGTCATCGACGTGGGCAGCCACCTGGTGCTGCCGCTCGCCACCTTCACCCTGGGCTACATGGGCGAGTACTCGCTGATCATGCGTTCCTCGCTCATCGAGACGCTGGGCGAGGACTACATCATGACCGCGCGAGCCAAGGGCCTGGAGGGCGGACGCATCCTGCGCGAGCACGCCCTGCCCAACGCCATGCTGCCGACGGTCACCATCATCGCCCTCAACGTGGGCTACATCGTGGCCGGCGCGCTGACCATCGAGTACGTCTTCTCCTGGCCGGGCCTGGGCACGATGACGGTCGATGCCCTCGGCGCGCGGGACTACCCCATCCTGCAGGCCCTCTTCCTGCTGCTCAGCGTGTGCGTCGTGCTGGCCAACCTGCTGGCCGACATCGTGTACGGCTTCCTGGACCCCCGGGTGAAGGTGTGAGGCCGTGACCGCCGCCGGCGCGACCCTCTCGTCCGGCCAGCTGCGGGCCGAGCGCTGGCGCCTGCGCCTCCAGGGCTGGCGCTCGTTCTGGCGCCGCTACCGCCGCAAGCGCGCTGGGGTCCTGGGGCTGGCCGTCCTCATCGTCTTCGGCACGATGGCCCTCTTCCCCAGCCTCCTCGCCGGGCCGTTCCAGGACGTCACGGCCGGCACGTCGGATTCCCTCGTGGGCCCCAGCGCGACGCACCTGCTGGGCACCGACGAACTCGGGCGCGACATCCTCAATCTGACCGTCTACGGCGCGCGCACGTCGCTCACCATCGGCCTCGTGGCGACCTTCATGACGATCTTCCTGGGCGCGGTGGTGGGCATCGCGGCGGGCTACATCGGCGGCGCGGTCGACACGGTGCTGATGCGCATCACCGACTTCTTCCTGATCCTGCCGACCTTCGTGCTGGCCCTCATCCTGGCCCCGATCGTCCTCGACAGCATCAAGGGCACGCCGCTCGCCTCGGGCGACTTCTTCGGCGTCAGCGTCCAGCTGGTGGTCATCATCCTGATCATCGCCATCACCAGCTGGGCGTCCACGGCGCGCATCCTGCGGGCGCAGACGCTCTCGCTCAAGGAACGCGCCTTCGTCGACCGGGCCAGGGTCATCGGCTCGAGCTCGACGCACATCATGTGGCGCCACATCCTGCCCAACTGCCTGGCCCTCATCGTGGCCAACGCGGTGCTGACCGTGACGATCTCCATCCTGACCGAGTCGACCCTCTCGTTCGTGGGGCTGGGCGATCCATCGCAGCCCTCGTGGGGCCAGCTGCTCGAGTCCGCCCAGGCGGTCGGCGCGCCGGGGCTGGGGGCGTGGTGGTACACGTTCGCGCCGGGCGTCTCGATCGTGCTGGTGATGCTGGCCTTCACGCTGGTGGGCAACGCCCTCGACGAGATCCTCAACCCCAAGCTCAGCGTGCGCGGGTGAGGGGCGCGCCATGACCATCGCCGGTCGGCGCCAGTGGCCGCTGCCCAAGCAGGCCGACCCGAACGCGCCGCTGCTCGTGGTGGAGGACCTGCGGACCTATTTCAAGCTGGGCAAGGACACCGTCAAGGCCGTCGACGGGGTGACGTTCACCCTGCGCGATGGCGAGGCGCTGGGCCTGGCCGGCGAATCGGGCTGCGGCAAGACGACGACCGCCCTGTCGCTGGTGCGGCTGCTGCCCAGCAACGCCAGCATCGTCAGCGGCAGCGTCAAGCTCTTCGGGATCGACCTGGTGACCAAGTCCGAGCGGGCCCTGCGGCGCTACCGCTGGCGCGAGATCTCGATCGTCTTCCAGGGCGCCATGAACGCCCTGAACCCCGTCCGCCGCATCGGCGAGCAGATCGCCGAGCCGCTGGAAGTGCGCCTGGACCAGCCCCGCGCCACGGCCCTCAAGCGGGCCGGCGAGCTGCTCGAGCTGGTGGGCATCCCGCGCAAGCGCGCGCGCGCGTATCCCCATGAGCTGTCAGGCGGCATGCGGCAGCGGGCCATGATCGCCATGGCCCTGGCCTGCGATCCGGCCGTGGTCATCGGCGACGAACCCACGACGGCGCTCGACGTCATGGTCCAGGCGCAGATCCTGGAGCTGCTGGAACGCCTGCGGCGCGAGCTGGGCCTGTCGCTCATCCTCATCACCCACGATCTCTCGGTCATCGCCGAGACGTGTGACCGGGTCCTGATCATGTACGCCGGCAAGGTGGCGGAGGAGGGGCCGGTCGACATCGTCTTCCGGCGTCCGCGGCACCCCTACACGCGCAAGCTGCTGGGCGCCTTCCCCAACATCCATGCCGACCGGCGCGACCTGGAGGTCATCCCGGGCAGTCCGCCGGACCTGCGGGACCCGCCGCCCGGCTGCCGCTTCCACCCGCGGTGCCCGGCGGTGATGGACGTCTGCCGCACGGAGGTGCCGCCGGAGGTCGCCTTCAGCGACGGCGTGCGCGTGGCCTGCCACCTCTTCCCGCCCGGCGAGGCCGGTGGGGTGGCCGTAACGTCCGCCGACGTGGCCCGCGCCGACCGGCCCTCCGCGTGAGCGAGGACCTCATCCGCCTGGAGGGGCTCCAGGTGCACTTCCCCATCCGAGGCGGGTTGCTCGACTCGATCCGGCGCCGCCCGGCCGGGTGGGTCCGCGCGGTCGATGGCATCGACCTGACGATCCGGACCGGCGAGGTGCTCGGCCTGGTCGGCGAGTCCGGTTCGGGCAAGACGACGACCGGCCGCGTCATCGTCAAGCTCACCCGCCAGACCGGCGGGCGCATCTTCTTCGAGGGCCAGGACGTCTCGTCGCTGTGGGGCGTGCGGGCGCTGCGGTCGTACCGGCGGCGCGTCCAGCTGATCTTCCAGGACCCCTACGAGACGCTGAACCCCAAGCAGACGATCTTCGATTTCGTGGCCGAGCCGCTCGTCGTCAACGGCATGGCCCCCTCACTGGTGGACCGGGAGCGGCGTGTCTTCGAGGCCATCGAGTCGGCCGGGCTGCGCCCCGCCCGTGAGTTCGCCTTCCGCTTCCCCCACGAGCTGTCGGGCGGCCAGCGCCAGCGCGTGGTGATCGCCGGGGCGCTCGTCATGGGGCCCGAGCTGGTGGTGGCCGATGAGCCGGTGTCGATGCTCGACGTTTCCATCCGCACCGAGCTGCTGCACCTCATGCTGGACCTGCGCGGCGAGCGCAACCTGACGTACCTCTTCATCACCCACGACCTGTCGCTGGCGTGGGTCATCGCGGACCGCATCGCGGTGATGTACCTGGGCAAGATCATGGAGATCGGCCCGGCGCCGGCCGTCATCGGGCAGCCGCACCACCCCTACACGGCCGCCCTGGTGAGCGTCTCCCCGACCCCCGAGCCGCCGTCCCGCGGGACGCGTGCCAGGCGGACGATCCTGGTCGGCGAGACGCCCGACGCGGCCCATGTGCCGACGGGCTGCCGCTTCCACCCGCGGTGTCCGCTGGCCTTCGACCGGTGCCGCACGGACGAGCCGCCGCTCTTCGATGTGGGTGGCGGGCAGCAGGCGGCCTGCTGGCTGGCGGAGGGCGGCAAGGCGCTGCCGGTCCTGCCCTCGTCCAGCGCGGCCACCGCGTCCGCCACGCCGGCCGTCTGACCGGCCGTCATCCACGCGGCGAATGACCGGACCGCCGACCGGCGCGCGGGACTCCCAAGGACCCTCGCACTTGCTGTTTGACGCGCGCGCCGCATCCAAGGACAGCTGACGGAGCTTCCGGATCCGCTCGGCGGCCACCACAGTCGCTGGGTGCATGGTCGGTGCCCTGGGTGGTTCGGTCTGCGCCGCCGTAACGTCGCGGCAGCACGCTCTGGGCAGGCGGCCGGGGCTATCCACGTCTCACCAGGTCGGCTGGTGGTGTGCGCGTCGGAGCGGCCGTCACTGTCCCGGGCGGAGCTGCTCCACGCTCAGGCGCAGGCTGCCGGGAGGGCGCGGAAGCCGTCGAACCCACGTAGCACCACGTGGGTTGGTGGGACGGGGGCGCTCGCGCTGGACCCTTGGACCGGGCCCGTCTCGGCTATGCCGCAGCCTGGGCGGCGACGGCATCCTCGATACGCCGCAGCGAGCGGACGGGGGAGAACAGCACGGCCAGGAACACGAAGCAGCCCAGGATGGCCCCCACCCAGATCGTCTCGTGGACGCCGATGATGGACCCCAGCACGCCCCCCAGCGCCGACCCGATGGGGATCGTGCCCCACACCAGGAAGCGCATCGTGGCGTTCATGCGACCCATCATCTCGTTGGGCGTGATGGCCTGCCGCAGGCTCACCTGGTTGACGTTGTAGACGACCGAACCCCACCCACCCACGGCCCCGCTCACGGCCAGGAAGATCGGCGCGAGGGCCCCGACGGGGGCGAGCGGCACCAGCAGGGCGGCCAGCCCGCCGATGAAGATCGCCAGCACGATGATGCGGCCCACGCCGAAGCGCGCGGCCAGGCTGGTCGCGGTGAAGCCCCCGAGCAGTGCGCCAAGGGCCGCGAAGAGGCCGATGAGGCCGATGAGTCCTGGCGCGAGCCCCAGGAAGCGCACCTCGTACAGCAGCAGCAGCGTGAACGCGATGTTGCTGAAGAGGTTGGACGAGCCGGTGCACAGGGCGATGTTGGCCAGGTAGTGGTGGCGGGTCACGTAGCGCAGGCCGGTGCCGATCTCGGCCCCGAACTCACGCAGCCGCCGCCCGATCGACCCGCCCGCGGGGCGCGGCGGAAGCGGCGCCTCCTGGCGCTGGATGCGTGACACGAACAAGGCCGACCAGAGGTAGCTCAGCGCATCGATGAAGATCGTCACCGGCGCGGCCACCAGCTGGACGAGCGCACCGGCCAGGGGCTGGCCCGTGACCTGCGCACTCGAACCGCTGATCTGCAGTTTGGCGTTGCCCTCGATGAGCTCGTCACCGGTCACGAGGGCCGGCAGGTACGACTGGTACGCGCCGTCGAAGAAGACGGTGAGGAGCCCCACCAGGAAGCCCACGACGTAGAGCTGCCAGATGGTCAGGACGCCGAGCACGTAGGCCGCGGGGATGCTGCTGAGCGCGACGGCGCGCCCCAGGTCGCCACCGATGAGGATCGGCCGGCGGCGCATGCGGTCGATCCATGCCCCGGCGGGCAGGGTGAAGAGCAGGAAGGGCAGGAACTCGACCGTCGCCAGGGCGCCCACCTGGGCGGGCGAGGCATCGAGGAAGACGATGGCCGTGTAGGGCACCGCGAAGCCACTGATCTGGGTCCCGAACTGGCTCACCGTGTCGGCGATCCAGAGGCGCCGGAAGTCGGGCTGGCGGAGGATGCCCAGGCGCCAGCGGTCGCGGTCGGGCGGGCCTCCAGCCATCGCCGGGTCGAGGCCGGGCGCGTTGGGATCAGGTTCCTGGGCAGGCGGAAGGATGGTCACGCGGCTTCCCGTGGCGAATCGGAAGTCTGGATGCTACCGGGCGGGACACGATCCCGACAAGCGTGACCGGCGCGGTGCGGTCAGGCGGGCGTCGCCACCAGCAGGCCGTCCCCGACCGGCAGGATCGTGGCGTGCCAGGCGGGATCGCGCAGCACGGCGGCGTTGAAGGCGCGCAAGGCGCGGGTGGAGGCGGCGGCCTCGTCACGGGCCACACGGCCGCTCCACAGGACGTTGTCGGCGACCACGAGGGCGTGAGGCGCAAGGCGCGGCCGGAGCGCGGCCAGGTACGCCGCGTACTCATCCTTGAGAGCATCGATGAAGGCCAGGTCGAACGGCCCGCGCAGCGACGACTCGTCGGCCGCGAAGGCCTCCAGGGCCGGCTGCGAGACCACCGTGATGCGCTCGTCGGCGACGCCCGCCTCGCGCCACCAGGCCCGCGCCCGCGCCGTCCGCTCCGTGTCGGGATCGATCGTCGCGATCGTCCCGTCCGCCGGCTGGGCCAGTGCCATCCACAGCGTCGAATACCCGAAGGCGGTGCCCACCTCCACGATCCGGGGCCGGCCCGCCGCGAGGACGGCCAGGGCGCGGCCCGAGGGGCGGTCCAGGATCGGGATGTGCGGGTCCACGGCCCAGGCCGCGGCCTCGATGGCCGCGAAGACGGGGTGGAGTGGCGCGGCCGCCGTCTCGATGTAAGCCGCGTCGATGGCGTCGGGCACGTAGTCCCGCTGCTGCATGGGCTCCTCCTCCGTCAGTGGCGCGCCAGCCAGCGCGCCAGGCTGGGGCCACGTGCCCGGCGACCGGTACGGTCGGCCCGCGCATCGATGCCGGCGACTGCCTGTTGGCTGTAGCGCACGCCAAGCCAGCGCAGCGGTTCGGGCTCCCAGTCGCGGGAGTGATGGCCGACCAGGGGCAGCTCGGTCAGCGGCGAGGGGCGGTCGGTGATCAGGTCGGCCAGGGCGCGGCCGGAGATGTTGGTGGCCGCCACGCCGTGGCCGATGTAGCCGCGGGCGCTGGCCACGCCGGTCGCCCGGTCGTGGGTGATGGCGGGCATCCAGTCGCGCGGCATGCCGAGCGGGCCACCCCAGGCATGCGTGAAGTGGATGTCGCGGAGCACCGGGAACCACGCCCGGACCATGTCCTGGAGCATGCCGTGCGTCGGCGGGTGGCGGTCGAACCGCGGCTTGATGACCGACCCGAAGTGGTAGGGCGCGCCGCGCCCGCCGAAGAGGATGCGGCCGTCCTCCGTGCGAGCCAGGTAGTCGATGCTGAGGCGGTACGAGGCCACGCACTGGCGCGCCTGCCAGCCGATCGCCGCCCACTGCGCGTCGCTGAGCGGTTCCGTGAGCACGATCAGTGAGTAGACCGGGATGAGCTGGCGGTGGAGGCGGCGCAGGCCGGTCAGGTACGCCTCTCCGGCCAGCACGATCGTGTCGGCGCTGACCGTGCCGTGGGCGGTATGGAGGGCCGCCCGGTCCCGCGCGGCAGGGTCCTCGCCGCGGGCGGTATACCCGGTCACGGCGGTGCGCTCGTGGATCGTCGCGCCGCGCTGCTCCACCAGACGGGCCAGGTTGCGCACCAGGCGGCCCGGGTGGATGACCGCCGAGTCGGCCGTCGCCAGGCCGGCCACCGTCCCGTCGATATCGACGCGCGACCTGGCCTGGGCCGCGTCAAGCAGCTCGTAGCGATCACCGAAGCCGAAGCGCACGTAGGTCTCGTAGCTGGCGTGCAGGTCGGGCAGCTGGTGGGCGCCGCGGGCCACGAAGAGCGCCCCGCCACGCACGTACCCGCCGTCAAGGCCCTCCTCGGCGCAGACGCGGCCCACCTCGTCGACCGCGTCGTAGGTGGCCTGCTGCGTGGCCCGCGCCGCGCTCGTGCCGAATCGGCGAGCGAGCATGGGCAGGCTGATATTGAGGTCCGGCGTGCACCAGCTGCCGTTGCGGCCGGAGGCCCCGAAGCCGGCGATGTCGCGCTCGAGGATCGTGATCCGCAGGCCAGGCACACGGCGCTGCAGCTCGTACGCCGTCCACAGGCCGGTCAGCCCCGCGCCCAGGATGGCCACGTCGGCTTCCCCGTCGCCATCGAGCGGTGGCCGGGGCGTCAGGTCGTCGCCGCAGGTCTCGAGCCAGAAGCTCGTCGCCCGGTAGTCGGGAGGACTGGCCGGATCGCCGGGCATGGGCTCCGCGTTCACGCCGGGATGACGGGCCCGGCGACCGGTCGAGCCAGCTCGGCGCCCTTGTTGCGCGGGCTGTTGACGGCCGTGGAGACGGGGTAGGCCTCCAGCTCGCCGGCCGCGGACGCGTGCAGGAACGCCTGGAGGAGCGCCGCGTCGGTGATCGTGGGGTCCAGCCAACGGTCCCAGGTGTCGTGGGGCAGGACGACCGGCATGCGGTCGTGGAGGGCGGCCATGGCCTCGTTCGCCGCGGTCGTGATGATCGTGCAGGAGTGCAGCCAGGCGTCGTTGGCCTCGTCCTTCCACGCCGACCACAGGCCGGCGAAGGCCAGCGGCGAACCGTCGGGATGGTGGATGAGGTACGGCTGGCGCGTCTTGTCGTCCACCCGGCGCCACTCGTAGAACGCGTCGGCCGGGATGATGCAGCGCTTGTTGAGGAGGCTGCGGCGGAAGGCCGGGCTGGTGGCCACCGTCTCCGCTCGGGCGTTGATGAGGCGGTTGCCGATCTTGACGTCCTTGGCCCACGACGGCACCAGGCCCCAGCGGTACTGGTCGACGACCCGGGCACGGTCGGAGCCGGGTTGCACGATGACGGACACATCCTGGGTCGGCGCCACGTTGAAGTGGCCGCCCGAGTCATCCACGCGTCCCGTGGCCCCACGTGGAGCGGGCGTGGCGTCGAAGAGCTCGGCCAGCTCGGCCGTCGGTCGCTGCTGGGTGAACCGTCCGCACATGGCCCGATGGTGGCACAACGACGTGCAGCAGCGCGCGGGCTCGGCCACACTGCCGCCCGTGACCGCCACGGGTTGGAGCCTGGAGCCCGATCTCCTCTTCCTCAACCACGGCTCGTTCGGGGCCTGCCCGGTCGTCGTCCTGGAGACGCAGCAGGCCTGGCGGGAGCGCCTGGAACGGCAGCCCGTCCGCTTCCTGGCACGCGAGCTGGAAGCGGCGCTTGACGACGCGCGGGCGGTGCTCGGCGGGTTCGTGGGGGCCGATCCGGACGACCTGGCGTTCGTGCCCAACGCGACGCACGGCGTGAACACCGTGCTGCGCTCCCTCCGCTTCGCGCCCGGCGATGAGCTGCTGACCGACGACCACGCCTACAACGCCTCGCTGAACGCGCTGCGGGCTGCCGCCGAGCGGGACGGCGCGACGGTGGTCGTGGTCAGCGTCCCGTTCCCGACCGCAGGGCCGGAGGAGGTGCTGCGAGCCCTGCTGAAGGCCGTCACGCCGCGCACGAGGCTCGCCCTGGTGGCTCACGTGACGAGCCCCACCGCGCTCGTCTTCCCGGTCGCTGAGATCGCGGCGGCGTTCGCGGCCCGCGGGATCCAGGTGCTCGTTGACGGGGCGCACGCGCCGGGCATGCTGCCGCTCGACATCCGGGCGCTGGAGGCCGCCGGCGTGGACTACTACACGGGCAACGGCCACAAGTGGCTGTGCGCGCCGAAGGGCAGCGGCTTCCTGTGGGTCAGGCGGGACCATCAGCCGGACATCCGGCCGCTGGCCATCTCCCATGGCGCCAACTCGCCGCGCCGCGACCGCAGCCGGTTCCGCCTCGAGTTCGACTGGACGGGCACGGCCGATCCGACGCCCTACCTGTCGATCCCCGCCGCCATCGAGGCCATGGGCGCGCTCCTGCCTGGCGGCTGGCCGGCCCTGATGGCCGCCAACCACGAGGCGGTCGTGGCCGCTCGGCAGGTCATCCTGGATCGCCTCGGGGTGGCCTCGCCGGCGCCGCCGACCATGCTGGGGTCGATGGCCTCGATCCTCCTGCCGCCGCCCGGCCCGGCCGCCGCCGCCTTTGCGCCGAACCTGGGCACCTCACCACTGGACGATGATCCGCTGCAGCTCGAGCTGCGCGAACGGTGGCGGATCGAGGTGCCGATCCTGCCGTGGCCGCCGCAGCGGCGCATGGTGCGCATCTCCGCCCAGGCCTACGTCCCGGCCGACGCCTGGGTCACCCTTGCCGACGCCCTCGCCGACGTCCTGGCGCTGCCGGCCCGACCTAGTGGTGGAACGCCGCCCGGTGCGGCCGGTGGTGCGCCGGCTGCGTCGCCAGCTCGGCCATCACCCGCTCCAGATCGGCCACGAACAACTCGCCCAGATCGGCGCTGAAGCCGTTGCGGATGACCACGCGCAGCACCGCCACGTCGCTTACGTCGGGCGGCAGGGTGTAGGCGGGGACCTGCCAGCCCCGGCCGCGCAGCTCGCGCGACAGGTCGAAGACGTCGTATGGCGCAGCCGCGTCGCGCACGCGGAAGGCGAAGACGGGGATGGCGCTGCCGGGCAGCGTCTGGAACGGGCCAAGCGCCTCGATCGCCTGGGCCATGCGCCGCGCGGTGTCCATCGACGCTTGCTGGATGCGCCGGTAGCCCTCGCGCCCCAGGCGCAGGAGGTTGTAGTACTGGGCCACGATCTGGGCGCCCGGACGCGAGAAGTTGAGGGCGAACGTCGGCATCTCGCCGCCCAGGTAGTTGACCCGGAAGACGAGGTCGTCGGGCAGCGCCTCCGGCGAGCGCCAGAGGATCCAGCCCACGCCCGGGTACACGAGACCGTACTTGTGGCCCGAGGCGTTGATCGACTGCACGCGCGGCAGGCGGAAATCCCACGCCAGGTCGGGCGTCAGGAAGGGCGCCACGAAACCGCCCGAGGCGCCATCGACGTGGATGGGCACGTCCATGCCGGTGCGCGCCTGGAGGTCGTCGAGCGCGGCGGCGATCTCCGCCACCGGCTCGTAGGCGCCGTCATAGGTGACGCCCATGATGGCCACCACCCCGATGGTGTTCTCGTCGCACGCCGCGGCCGCAGCGGCCCCGGAGAGCTGGTGGTGGTCCGGCGTCCACGGCACGAGCCGCGGCTCGACCTCGAAGTAGCGGCAGAACTTCTCCCAGCAGACCTGGACGCCGGCGCTCATGACCAGGTTGGGCCGGTCGGTGGGGCGGCCGGCGGCTCGCTGCCGCTGTTGCCAGCGCCGCTTGAGGGCCAGGCCGCCGAGCATCGCCGCCTCGCTCGAGCCGGTCGTAGAGCAGCCGGTGGCCTCCTCGTGGTCGGGCGAGTGCCACAGCTGGCTGAGCATGTTGACGCAGCGCAGTTCGAGCTCCGCGGTCTGCGGGTATTCGTCCTTGTCGATCATGTTCTTGTCGAACGTCTCAGCCATCAGCCGGGCCGCCTGGGGCTCCATCCAGGTGCTCACGAACGTGGCCAGGTTGAGCCGCGCATTGCCGTCCAGCATCAGCTCGTCGTGCACGATCTGGTAGGCCTCGTCGGGGTCCATGGCATGTTCCGGGATGCGGTAGCGCGGGACCTCGGTCGTCTCGCCGGGCATGGCGTACAAGGGTCGTCGCGAGATCGAGCGGTGGGCCGCGTCGCCGCGAACCTTGCGAGAGAGGGTCATGGGTGCGCCTCCGCCGGAGGTGCGGCCGTGTCGGCCGTGTCGG
>CAZFGT010000011.1:53307-56047 GCA_964518505.1 uncultured Anaerolineaceae bacterium
CGTGTCGGCCGTGTCGGCCGTGTCGGCCAGGCGCACCAGGTGCTGGTCGCCGTCCTTGCCCTGGATGATCAACTGGCCCCCGGAGAGCCGGACCTGCGACGAGTCGCCCTGCCCCTCCAGGCTCAGGTGGTCGGCATCGACCCAGTGGTAACGCACCGTCCGCGCCTGTGCCATCCGGCTCACGGCGCCGCGCATCGCTTCGGGGATCGCGTCGAGCATGCCCGAGGCGCCGATGTCGGTGCTGATGAGGGCCGTGTCGTCGGGCCGGAATTCGATGATCACGGCCAGGCCGCCCATGGGGCCGCCGGCCGTCATGCGCCAGCGGCCGAGGATGGCCTGGGGGAGTGGCGTGCCATCCGCCGGCCCGGCCACGACCTGGGCCGCAGCTGCCGCCGCGGCCGCCGCGATCGGGTCGGAGACGCCCGCCGCCTGCGCGTCCGCCGCCGGCTCCAGGTTGACCAGGTGGCGCGCGCCCGCCAGGTAGTACGCGGTCAGCGCCTCACCCTGCGTGATGGCCTGGAACAGATGGTCGTCGATCTCGAAGCGGAGGCCCAGCTGGCCGACGCCGAGATAGTGAACGTAGTAGCTGGAATTGCCCGCTGAGCGCGATGTCCTGGTGAGGACGGCCGGGCCGGTGACATGGTCCACCTCCCCGGTCGCGACCTGCCGGCTGAAGGAGCCGCGACGCCCCTGCCAGAAGAAGAACAGGCCGATGAGGCCGGTGATGAGCGCGCCGATGAGGGCGGGGCCGCTGCCGGCCGTCGAGACGAGGGGGCTGTCGACCAGGCCGAGCACGGCGACCACGATGGCCACGACGATCAGCGCGATACCGACAAGCAGTCGGGCCCCGCGACCGACGGCCGCCTCCAGGCCGAGGCGGCGCCCCTGATCGGGCGCCAGGTGGCCGGCGCGATTGTCCGGCAGATCCGCGACCGAGAACCAGTGAGCGAAGCGATCTGCGTCCGTGGCCATCTGGCCCTCCTGAGCCGCCGCCGGCGCCGCCCGGCCGATCGAAGGGGCCGATGGTAGCCCGGGGGGTCGCCGCGTGCACGGGCTGTCGCCCCACCCGGGCGACCGGCTTTCGTCCCGGCGACCTGGTCAGATCTGACTGGGGGGCACGCTAGCGCACGTTTCGGGCCATCGGTCGCCCCGGCGCTGGGACCGGGGCATCGCATCCGTGCTCAGCGCAACCATGGATGCTAGGTCGCGGGTCGCCTGCCGGCCGACATGGGCCCCGGATCCGGCTCTAACGTGCCGGGGAGTCACGTATGGGCACATAGCCGGCGCCGCGCCATCCGACGGCCGGGCAACCTGTCCACCTACCAACCGGGGTGGTATTGGAGTCCTCAGGTGGACGCAGGTGTTCTACCACCACCCGGGTTGGTATCTGACCAGGTCGGTCGGCCGCGCCGTACCATCCGTGGTCGCAGCTGGGGCCGCCGGCGCCCCTCGTTGACCCGGCAGCCTAATCCCGATAGAATTGGTCGGGATTAGCCAAGGAGTCGCATGACCCTCACGCAGCGGGAGCAGGTCGACAACGACCGCTCACGGTTCGACTTCCACGATGACATCGTCTACCTGGCCCAGACCAAGCGCGGCCTGACGCGCGAGACGGTCGAGGAGATCAGCGCCTTCAAGGACGAGCCGGCGTGGATGCGCAACTTCCGCCTGCGCGCGTACGACCACTTCCTGAAGCGCCCGATGCCCACGTGGGGCGGCGACCTGAGCCACATCGACTTCGACAAGATCATGTACTACCGGAAGCCGTCCGAGCGCGAAGAGAAGTCGTGGGACGACGTGCCGGAGCAGATCAAGAAGACCTTCGAGAAGCTGGGCATCCCGGAGGCGGAGCGCAAGTTCCTGGCCGGCGTCGGCGCCCAGTACGACTCGGAAGTGGTGTATCACTCCGTGCGCGAGGAGCTGGTCAAGCTCGGCGTGGTCTTCATGGGCACCGACCAGGCGCTCAAGGAATACCCCGAGATCTTCCAGAAGTACTTCGGCACGGTCGTGCCGCCGGAGGACAACAAGTTCTCCGCCCTCAACAGCGCCGTCTGGTCGGGTGGCTCGTTCGTCTATGTGCCCAAGGGCGTCGAGGTGCCGCTGCCGCTGCAGGCGTACTTCCGCATCAACGGCGAGAACACGGGCCAGTTCGAGCGGACGCTGATCGTCGTCGATGAGGGCGCCAAGGTGCACTACATCGAGGGCTGCACCGCCCCGCTGTACGCCACCGACTCGCTCCACGTGGCGGTCGTCGAGGTCATCGCCCTGGCCCACTCCAAGGTTCGCTATACGACCATCCAGAACTGGTCAAACGACGTCTACAACCTGGTCACCAAGCGAGCCCATGCCCACGAGGACGCCCACGTGGAGTGGATCGACGCGAATACCGGTTCCAGGCTCACCATGAAGTACCCGAGTATCTATCTGCGCGGGCGCGGGGCGACGGCGGACATCATCTCGGTCGCGGTGGCGGGCAAGGGGCAGCACCAGGACACCGGGGCGAAGGCCGTCCACCTGGCCCCCGACACGCGCAGCCGCATCGTCAGCAAGTCGGTCAGCAAGGACGGCGGGCGCGCCTCCTATCGCGGCCACCTCAAGGTCTCGCCCGGATCCACCGGCGTGGTCGCCAGCGTCCGCTGCGACGCCCTGATGCTGGACGACCAGAGCCGTAGCGACACGTATCCCTACATCGACATCCAGGAAGACGACACGACGATGACCCACGAGGCCACCGTCGGCA
>CAZFGT010000012.1:0-54627 GCA_964518505.1 uncultured Anaerolineaceae bacterium
TCTAGTCGCCCGTCGGCGGGCGGGCCGGTTCAGCGAGCGTGGGCGCGGAGCAGCTCGGCGAAGCCAACCTCCTGGAGGCGCCAGTAGGTCGCCAACTCCTCATCACGCAGGCCGTCCGAGGGAGCGGCCGGCGTGCCATTGACGTCGACGACGTAGACGCGGCCCGAGTTGCGGTCCCGCAGCACGTCGAGATCCGCCCAGTCGGCGCCCATGGCTTCGACCATCGCCACGAGGTGGGCCAGCTCGTCGTCACTGAACTGGCTGGATGGATCGACCACCATGGCCAGGCGGTTCTGGCTGACGTGCCGGAAGCGGTCCTGGACGGGGCGGTGACGCAGGATGTCGTAGACGATGCGCCCGTCCATGACGCAGACCCGGTGATCGGCCACGACGTGGTCGGTCAGGCGGTTGTCCACCAGGCGCTGGGCCACGACGCCCGGCCTTCCGGTCGGCCGATCCACCACCTGGCCGTCATGGGCGGCGTTGTCATCGGACTTCTCCACCAGCTCGGCCGTACCCGGTTCGGGGCTCAGGTCGTAGCCGAACACGCGGCCGTGCACCTCGTTGACATGGCGCTTGCTGATGTCCCGCAGGCGGGCGTTGATGGCCCGGGCGTCGAGCTCCGAGGGCGGCTCATCGCGCAACGTCGCGTCGACGAAGTGGATGGCCGCGTCGGCCCGCCGCAGCGGCACGATGTCGACGTTGAGGCGGATGCACAGCTGGTACGCGCCATGGAAGTAGCGCGGGGCCTCAGGCGCGAAGGCGACCGTGACGGGGAACTTCCTGCGCCGGCCGTGGCGGACCAGGCGTCGCGTCTCGTACAGCAGGTGCGACCGATCCAGCCCGTGCCAGGAATCGGCCAGCGTGGGCGCCGCGCGGCGGACGACCGGTGTCTCGCGCAGCAACGAGTGGGTGCGCTCCACAAGCTCCATCAACACCGGCGCAGTATGGCGGGGCGAATCGCCCTGCTGGTGCGTCCTGTCGACGGAAGGCGCGACGACCGCCCGCGGGCGGGGCTCAGGACGCCTGGACCTCGCGGAAGCAGTCGGAGCAGTAGACCGGCTTGTCCTGGCGCGGCTTGAAGGGCACCTGCGCGGCGTTGCCGCACTTGGAGCAGATCACCGCGAAGTACTCGCGCATGGGCCGGTCGTCGCCCCGCTCGTAGCCACGCGGGCCGCCGATGGAGCGCACGTCATAGCCGGTGGTCTCGCGCGTCGCGCGACGGCTCGCCCGGCAACTCGGGCAGCGCTTGGGGTCGGAGGCGAAGCCCTTCTGGGCGTAGAACTCCTGGTCGGCCGCCGAGTGGACGAATTCGATGCCGCAATCGGCACAGGTCAGGGTTCGATCCGTATAGGACACCGGGACGGGACCTCCTGGAGCGTGGTTCGCGTTCGCGTTCACACCGCCGCGCGGGGAAGCGGAACCGCAGCTGGCATGTGGCGTCGGGAGGAGCCGGGCGCCGCCCAGATGCTGTGCCGAGGTCCCGATCCGGGGCGCACCGGTGAAGGGACCCAGCCTACCACCGCTCGGCGGGCCTCGCCAGCACGCGGCCGGGCCGCCACGTGACAGGCGAGGTGGCACAATAGCCGCCGAACCTGTGCCGCACGAGCGAGGGCAAGGGGGCTCCTCGCTCGTCCATCTCCCCGGGCACAGTGGATCGGTCCACGGACGGAGGAACGCGTCGCCCTGATGGCCCGCTTGCTGCACGTGGCAGACGTTCACCTCGGGGCACGCCACCAGGACCTTGGCCCGGCGGCCTCCGCGCAGCGCGAGCGACAGTTCGAGGCCTTCCGACGGGCCATCGACCTCGCGCTGGAGGAACGGGTCGACGTCGTCATCGTGGCCGGCGACCTGTTCGACTCGAACCAGCAGCCTCGCCGTTCGGTGGAGCGGGCGGCCGCCGAGTTCGGCCGCGTCGCCGCCGCCGGCGGGCGGGTCGTGCTGATCCCCGGCACCCACGACGCCTACGACCCCTCCTCGGTCTACCGCGCCTACGACCTGGCCGCCCTGGCCGGCGTCAAGGCGGAGGACGACGCCATCGTGCTGCTCACGCCGGAGCGGCCGGAGGTCCTCTTCCCCTCGCTGGACCTGCTGGTCTTCGGCCGCGTGTTCGCCACGAAGCGGGCCCCGCGCAGCCCCCTGGCCGGGTTCGCCGTCGGCACGGACACGCGGGCCACGTGGCGCGTCGGCGTGGTCCACGGCTCACTGCGCATCGAGGGCAAGGTGACCGACGATGACGTCCTGTTCACCGACGCGGAGATCGCCGCGTCAGGCCTGGACTACCTCGCCCTCGGCCATTGGCATTCGTTCCAGCAGGGCCGCGCGGGCGCCACGACCTGGGCCTACGCCGGCTCCCCGGAGCCGGTCGCGGTGGATCAGGACGGGGCCGGCCAGGTGGTCCTGGTGACGCTGGAGGAACACGACGGCCAGCGCCAGGTCCGGCTGGAGGCGCGGCGTGTCGGCCGCACCCGCTTCATGAAGCTCGACGTGGACGCCGCCGAGGTGGCCGGCCAGCCGGCTCTCTGCGAGCGCCTCGCAGCCCATGCCGACCCGGACCTGGTGATGGACGCCCGCCTCGTGGGGGTCGAGCCGGACGAGCTCGACATCCACGACGAGGAGGTGGAGCAGCAGCTCGCCGGGCGCTTCCTGCGGCTGCGCTTCCGCAACGCCGCCACGCCGGCGCCGCCGGCCGGGCCGCCGCTCCCACCCGACACCATCCCCGGCGCGTTCGTGCGCGACCTCGAGGCCCGCATCGCGGCGGCCCGCACGGGCGGGCGCACGGACGAGGCAGCCGAGCTCGCCGAGGCGTTGCGCCTGGGACGGCTGTTGCTCGACGACCCGCAGCGCGTGACGCTGGGCTGAGATGCGCCTCCTGAAGCTGCGCCTGCACGACTTCCAGCGCCACGCCGACGCCACCTTCGAGTTCGCCCCCGGCCTGACGGTCGTGCGCGGGCCCAATGAATCCGGCAAGTCGACCATCCAGCGCGCCATCGAGGTGGCGCTCTTCCGCCGGGCCACCGCCGGCGGGGCGGAGATGGAGGCGTTGCGGCCGTGGGGTCGCGAGGGGGCCAGCCCCGTCATCGAGCTCGACTTCGAACACGACGGCACACCCGGGCGCCTGGTCAAGACGTTCGCCGGGGCGAAGGGCCAGGCCCACCTCACGTTCGGCGACGAGACCATCGATGACCCGGCGGCGGTGGACCGCCGACTGGCCGAGCTGACCGGGCTCCCGTCGGAGAAGTTCTTCCGCTCCACCGCCAGCGTGCACCACTACGAGCTGGAGAACCTCGACCGCGACGAGGCGGCGCTGCGCGACCGGCTCCAGGCGTCCATGAGCGGCGCCGATCGCGGCACGTCGGCGGCCCGCAAGAAGCTGCAGGAGGCGCTGCGCCGCCTGACCACGGAGGGGCCGCGCAACCCGGGCACCCTCAAGCAGGACCGCGAACGCGTGGCCGAGCTGGCGGCCGCGGCGCAGCAGGGCGAGGCCGGGCTGGCCGCCCTGGAGCGTGATCAGGCCGCCCTCTCGACCGCCCGCGATAGCCACGGCGCGGCGGTCGCCCGCGTCGCCGGGGCGCGCGAGCTGCTGGGACGGGCCGAGCACGCCGCGACGCTCCTGGCCCGCCAGCACGAGGCGGAGGCGCGCTACCAGCGCTACAAGCGGGCCACCGAACTGCGCGACCAGATCCTGACCCAGGAGGCGGCCCATCCGGCGTCGATGCCGTTGCCCACGCTGCGCGCGGCGACCGAGCGATTGCGCCAGCAGGAGGCCACCGTCTCCACCCTGCGCGCCGAGCTGGCCGACGCGCCGGATGTCTCCACGTACGACGTCGGCAACCTGCCCTCCGCGGGCTGGCGGCGCTTCGCCATCGGGGGCATCGCCCTGGTCCTCATCGGCGCGGTCGTCGCCCTCGGCACGATCGCCATCCCGCCGCTCGGCAGCGCCAGCTCGATCGTGGGCATCGTCATCGCCGGGGCCGGCCTGCTGCTGGCCCTGGCGAGTCTCTTCCAGCAGCGCCGCGCCTCCGATACGCGCCGCCAGAACGTCCTGCGCGAGAACGAGATCTCACGCCGCCTGCGGGGCCGCTCGGACATCGAGCAGCAGCTCAAGGACACCGTGGCGGCACGCGACGCGGGCCTGGCCGCGCTGGCCCTGCCGGACCTGCCGGCGGTCGAGCAGCTGCTGGCCGCCGAGACCGCCCACGTCGCCGGCCTGGAGGCCCTGCACGCGGAATACCGTGGCGTCCTCGGCGACGAGCAGCCCACCGACGACGTGGCCCGGCTGCGCGACGCCGCAGCCGCCGAAGGCGAGACGGCCCGCCACGCCCTGGCCGGGATGGGTGATGTGGGCGCCGACCCCATCGGCACGCGCGATCGGGCGCGGGCGGCCGTGGCCAGCGGCGAGGCGGAGCGCGAGCGCACGCTGGCGGCCCAGGCCGACGCGCACGCCCGCGTCGAGCAGAATCCCATCGACGCGGAAGAGGTGGCGGCCACGAGCGAGGCGCTCGCCACGGCCACCGAACGGCTGGCCCTGGACGAGCGGCGGGAGCGCATCTACCGCGCCACCCTGGAGGCCCTGGACCGCGCCGAGGAGGCCACCATGAAGCGCGCCGCGCGCTTCCTGGAGGCCCGCATGGCCGGTGACGTGGCCAAGATCACGGCCGGCCGCTACCGGCGCGTGCAGGTCGATGAGGCCGAACTGGCGCTGCGCGTCTGGGCGCCCGAGCGCGGCGACTGGGTCGACGTGCGGACCCTCTCGCAGGGCACCATCGACTCGTTCTACCTGGCGGCGCGGCTGGGGCTGGTGCGCCAGGTGACCCAGGACCGGCGCCCGCCGCTCATCTTCGACGACCCCTTCCTCACCTTCGACGCCACGCGTGCCCAGCAGGCCCTGGCCCTGCTGCGGGAGATCGCCGCGGACCACCAGGTCATCTATCTGACCGCCTCCGACCGCTTCGACGCGGTCGCCGAGCACGTCATCGACCTGGCCGGGCCGACCGGCCGCGACCTGTCCGAGCCCGTCCTGACCGCCTGACCGCGGACGGCGCCGCTGGATCCTTCAGCCGTCCTGTTCGGCCTCGCCTCGGGGATCACCTGGGGCGTCGGTGATTTCGCCGGGGGGCTTGCCAGCCGGCGCCTCGCCACCCTGGTGACGGTCCTGGCGAGCCAGTCGATCGGCCTGGTCGCCGCGGGCTCGGCCGTGCTGGTCAGCGGCGAGCGGTTCCCGGGCCTGGCGACGCTGGCCTGGGCGGGCGCCGCCGGGCTGGCCGGGGTGAGCGGGCTGTATGCCTTCTACCGGGCGCTGGCCAGCGGCCAGATGGCCGTCGTCGCCCCGCTCACAGCGGTCATCGGAGCCGGCCTCCCCGCGGCGGTCGGGGTCGTCGGCGGCGACCACCTGACGGCCCTGCAGCTGGGCGGCATGGCCTGTGGCCTGGTCGCCATCGTGGTCGTCTCGTGGCCCGGCCGCGCGGCCCCTGCCCACGGTGGACCCGGCGTGGCGCGCCTCCTGCCGCTCATCGTCATCGGCGGGCTGGGCTTCGCTGGCTTCTTCCTGGCCATCCATGAGGCGATGCGTGTCGGCGGGTCGACGTGGTGGCCCCTCGTCGGCGCCCGGGGCGCGACCGTCATCCTGGCGTCTGCCGTGGCGCTGGTGGTGCGGCCGCGCTGGGAGGGGGTACCCGCCGTGGCGCCCCTCATCCTCATGGCCGGCGTGGCCGACTACGGCGGCAACGCCCTCTTCCTGCTGGCCAGCCAGGGCGGCGCGTTCAGCGTCCCCGTCGTCCTCTCATCGCTCTACCCGGTGACGACCGTCCTGCTGGCCGCCTGGCTGCTCCATGAGCGGATGCGTCGCTGGCAGGCAGCTGGGATCGCCCTGGCGCTCCTGGGGGTCGCGCTCATCGCGACCTGACGACGCCTCAGGAGATGCGGCGCGCCTCGTAGCCGCCGGCCTCCGCCGTCCGCACCTCGTACACCGGCTGGTCGTACACGGTCGGGCCGCGCATGGCGCGGCCGTCGGCGAGGCGGAACCGCGAGCCGTGCCACGGGCATTCGATGCAACCGTCGACGAGGGTGCCCTGGCTGAGCGGGCCGCCGGCGTGCGCGCACTGCTCGTGAAGCGCCTGGATGCGGTCGCCCTGGCGCACGAGGACCAGGCTCTGGAGCCCGAACTTGGCGCGCACCGGCTGGCCCTCCGGCACCTCGTCGACCTCCAGGCGGGCCCACTTCGTCCCCGCCGGGCGCCAGGCATGGCGGTCGACCATGTTGCCCATGACGTAGACGACGTCGCCGCCGGTGAAGGCGCCGGCCGCCAGGATGAGGTAGGCCACGATGGAGACGGCGATCGGCACCGCTCGCTCGCCGCCGCTCACCCGCAGGCCCAGGGAGACCAGGTACAACACCACGGCGATGCTCATGAGCGTGCCGTGGATCGTCGCGCGCACGCGCGCCGCCCCGTCCGTATCGCTGTAGTCGGCCAGGCCAGCCAGGGCCGCCGCAAGCAGGGTCAGGACGCCCAAGGTCAGCGCCACGTCAGCGGCCACGGGCTGGCCGATGACGTCGAGCAGGATGACGAGCATCAGGACGCCGATCGGCACGTCCGTCAGCAGGGCGTGCAGGGGGTGGCCCAGCCACCGGCCGTTGAGGAAGTCGCGCCCCGGTGCGATGCGGTGGAAGAAGCCGTGGAGGACGTCGTGGACGGCGTCGCCGAATGGCTTGGCCCAGCCAGCCTGGGCGTCGAGCAGACGGGTCACCAGGCGCCCGATCACGTCGGCGACCGCCTCACCCGAGCCAGGGTCCGAAGAGCGAGTCCAGGCCGGGCACCTCGTGACAGCGGCGGCAGCGCGCCTCGTAGGACTCGGGCTTGCCGGCCGGGTCGTTGATGCCCCCGACGACGATGGTGGGCGAATCGGCCGGGGCGGGCCGCCCGTTGATGAGCCGCTGCGTGCGCGTCGCCACGCCCTTGCAGACGACGCAGATGGCGGTCAGCTTGTCCACCTCATCAGCGATCACCAGCAGGCGGGCCATGGGTCCGAACGGCCAGCCGCGGAAGTCGCGATCCAGGCCGGTCAGGATGACCTCGCGGCCGTCGTCGGCCAGCCGCTCGACGACGTCGGCCAGGCCGTTGTCGAAGAACTCGGCCTCCTCGACGGCCACCAGGTCGGGATCCATGTCGGTCACGATGGCGGCGATCTGGTCCGAGTCGGAGACGGCGCGGCTGGGGAAGGCGACGCCCGAACGCGACTCGATGCGGTCGGCCCCGGTGCGTGTATTGAGGGCGTGATTGACCACCAGCACGCGCCGTCCCGCGATCTCCGCCCGGCGCAGCAGGCGGATCATCTCCTCGGTCTTGCCCGAGGCCATGGGCCCGCAGAGGACGTGGATCCAGCCACGGCCGCGCTCGACGCGCGACCCCGCGGCGGCAGGTTCGAGGGCGATCGGGGACCTCCCGAGGGTGACCATGAGTGGCTACAGGATACGCCCGGCCGCCGCTCGCTCGCCCTTCGCCAGGCCTGCCGCGCGGGCGGCCGCGGCGGCCCGCGCGACCCGTGCCGCCATGACCGTGGCCAGCGCCACGCCGGCCAGGACGAGGCCGCAGCCGACCACCTGCAGCGGGCCGAGCCGCTCGCCGAGGAGGGCCGCCGCGAGCAGCGCCGCGGTCAGCGGATTGAGCAGGAAGATGGCCGCCGAACGGTCGCTGGGCAAGCGACGGATCCCTGCCACGGCGGCCGCCTGGGCGAGCGTACTGACCGGGCCGGCCAGCCACAGGATGGCCAGGAGGGGCACGGCGCCGCCGTGCGGCACGAGCCCGCCCGGATCGTTGACGACGGCCAGGGGCAGCGCCACGAGGGCGGTCATGGCCAGCACGGACGTGGTGATCAGGGGCGTCGGCAGCGACCATGCGGCCGCCCACCGGCGAGTCAGCAGGAGGTAGGCGGCGAAGGCCGCGGCCGCGGCCAGGCCGATGGCCAGGCCCACCGGCGAGGCGCCCCCCGGGTCGAACCCGGCCAGCAGCACCACCCCGCCGAAGGCCACCGCCAGACCGCCGAGGACGAGCCGGCCCGGGTGTTCGCCAAGGACCAGGCCGGCCCCAGCCGCCACCAGGATCGGGTAGAGGCCGGCCACGAAGGCGGCCAGGGTGGCCCCGGACAGATCGACCGCGTACGACAGGCCGACCTGGAAGGCGCCGCCCCCCAGCAGCCCCAGGAGCAGGAGGCGCACGGCGCGCGCGACCGGTGGCCGGTCGTGATCGTCGCGGATCGCCGATGGACGCAGGCCGATGTAGACGGCGATGAAGGCCAGGCCCACCAGGCCGCGCCAGCCGGCCACGGCGAGCGGCGAGAAGCCCCGCAGGGCGAACCCCGTGGCCACCCATGAGGTGCCCCACAGGAGCGCCGCCCCGAGCGTGAGGGCGAAGCCGGTCCGCTCCTCCGACCAGCCGTTCACCCGCCCGAGGGATGGGCCAGACGGGAGGCCGCGGCCCGGTCGAGCAGCCACGTCGCCTGCGCGATGCGCGCGGCCTGGGCCGGCAGCGCGGATGGGTCCAGGGGCCCTTCCAGGATGCGTCGGAGGATCTCCGCCTTGCCCTCGCCGCCGGCCAGCACCACGACCTGGCGCGCCGCCCCGATGACCCTCGCCCGGAAGGTGACCCGGGCCAGGTGCGGTTCGACGTGCGTCGGCGCCGCGATGCCCAGGGCGAGGGGCGCATCGGCGGCCAGGGCCGGACTGCCCGGGAAGCACGACAGGACGTGCCCGTCGGGGCCCACGCCAAGCAGCAGCAGGTCGAAGATCGGGTCGTCGCCCGCGGTCAGGGGGATCGCCCGGCTCACCTCCGCGGCGTAGGCCCGCGCAGCCGCATCCGGCCCGGTGGACTCGGCGAGCGCGGCCGCGACGGGCCACGGATGGAGGTTGGCGGGCGGCAGGCCCAGCCCCAGGCCAAGGACGTCCTGGGCCACGCCAGCGTTCGAGGCGGGATGGTCAAGGGGCACGAACCGTTCGTCGCCCCACCAGCACTGCACGGCCGGCCACGCCACACCCGCCGCGGGCCCGGCCGCCACCAGGCGCTTGTAGAGCGGCGCCGCGGTCGAGCCGCCGGTGAGGGCCACGTGGGCCACGCCGCGGGCCGCCACGGCCTCACGGAGCGCGGCGGTGACCCGCTGGGCCGCGGCATCGGCGAGGGCGTCGCCGTCGGCGACCACGACGAGAGCCGGCTCGCTCATCCCTCGACGAGGAGGGCTGCGGCGGCCAGG
Source organism: uncultured Anaerolineaceae bacterium (assembly GCA_964518505.1). Taxonomy (GTDB): domain Bacteria; phylum Chloroflexota; class Limnocylindria; order Limnocylindrales; family CSP1-4; genus DASPUH01. The sequence continues at coordinate 9,243 of CAZFGT010000012.1, forward strand.
GCGGCCTCGAAGATGCGGTCGGCGCCGCCGCGGTCCAGGGCCTCGGCCAGGTACGGCGCATCGCCGAAGGGCTCCAGGCGGCCCGCCCGGCGGGCGACCTGGGCCCCCTGGAAGTCGGCGGTCGCCAGGAGGTGGTCCGCGTGGCGCGTGACGCGGGCACGGATCTCGGCCGCGCGGCGGCCCAGGGTGAGCTCGACACGGGCCAGCGAACCGGGCGTGCGCAGGGCGCGATCACCGCCGGGCTCGGCCGGCCGCATCTCGATATGGACCGGCCCGTGGGGGCCCCGATAGGTGGCCGCGAGGCCCTCCGCGCCACGCTGCGGGGCGAGTGGCGACTCCAGGCGCCAGCCGAGCCGGCTGGCCAGCCACCCACACAGGAGCGCCGCCTTCGAGACCCGCAGGATGTCACCCGGCCGGGCGACGTCCAGCCGCACGTGGTGGACCGAGGGCAGCTCGGGTGCCAGCAGGGGATGGTCGAAGGCGCCGGCCAGCAGCTCACGCCAGAGGGCCAGGCGCAGCCAGCCGACGTCAAGGACACGCAGGCGGCCCTCCGCCACGACCTGCGCCAGGGCCATCAGGCGGGCCGCCCCGTCCTCGCGGAACGCCCCCGAGTCGACCAGGATGCGGTCCACCTCATCGGCCAGGTCCACGAACTGGGCGCGCCCCAAGGGCGGGTCGTCCGGCCACCACAGCACGACCGGCAGGTCGTGGATGAGGAGCGGCGTGACCAGCTCCGAGAGGTGGTAGGCCAGTTCCCCGCCGCAGCGGGCCACGATCTGCTCGGTGCACACCTCCGCGTTGCCGCGCGCCTGGAGCTGGCACTGGGCGTAGATGCGGGCGTCGAGCCACGACGGGCCGTCCGGGTCGCCGGGGGCCAGGATCACCGCCCGCGACGGATGGCGGGCGGCCAGCAGGTTGATCGCGTCCAGGGCCCGCTCCTGCGTCTCGGGCCGCGCCGCGACGACGATGAGGGTCAGGACCCGCGTCCGCATGCGCACGCGGGTGTCGCTGCCGCCGTCGAGCCGCCCAGCAAGACGCGGGTCGCCACGGGCCGCCTCACGGGTCGGCCGGTCGGCGGAGTCGAGCGTCTCCTGCGCCGCGGCCGCCCACATGCGCGACAGCTCGCGCTCGATGCCCTGGACCGAATCGGCCCGCGCCGACCATGAGCGTGCCGGTTCGGCGGGCGCGATGGCCTGCGGCGCCGGCGTGTCGGTCACGGCGTCAGAGCCGGCGCCAGCGGCGGCCGTCGCGTTCCAGCAGCCGGTCGGCCGCACCGGGCCCCCAGGTGCCCGCCTCGTACGGAGCGAGGTCGCCGCTGTCGCCGCGTTTGTCCCAGGCCGCCCACGTCTGGTCGAGGGGCGTGACGATGCCCCACGCGGCCTCCACCTCGTCGGCGCGCGTGAACAGCGAGGCGTCGCCCATCAGCGCGTCCAGCAGGAGCGTCTCGTACGCCTCGGGGGCCTCGGTGGCGAAGGACGAGCCGTAGGTGAAGTCCATGTTCACGCTGCGCACGTCCAGGCCGAGCTCGGGCACCTTGGCCGCGAAGCGCAGCATGATGCCCTCGTCGGGCTGGATCCGCAGGGCCAGCAGGTTGGGCTCGGGCTCGGTCGTGGCGTCGCGGAAGAGCATCAGCGGCGGTCGCTTGAACTGGACCGAGATCTCCGTGGCGCGCTTGGGCAGCCGCTTGCCGGTGCGCACGTAGAAGGGCACGTCGGCCCACCGCCAGTTCTGGATCTCCAGCTTGAGGGCCACGTAGGTCTCGGTCGTCGAGGTGGGCGCCACCTCCGGCTCGTCGCGATAGGCCGGCACGTGGACGCCGCCGACCCACCCCGCGGCGTACTGGCCGCGCACCACGTCGCGGCGGATGCGCTCGGCGTCCCATTCCGGGTCGATGGCCTTCAGGACGCGCAGCTTCTCGTCGCGTAGTGCATCGGCCTCGAAGGCGATGGGCGGCTCCATGGCGACCAGGCTGGTCAGCTGCAGGAGGTGGTTCTGCAGGATGTCGCGGCTGGCGCCGGCCTCCTCGTAGAACTGGCCACGGCCCTCCATGCCCAGGTCCTCCGCCACGGTGATCTGCACGTGATCGACGTAGCGGCGGTTCCACACCGGTTCGAAGATGCCGTTGCCGAAGCGGAAGACCAGCAGGTTGCGGACCGTCTCCTTGCCCAGGTAGTGGTCGATGCGGTAGACCTGCCCCTCGTCGAAGACGTGGGTCACCTCGCGGTTGAGCGTGCGCGCGGAGGCCAGGTCTCGCCCGAAGGGCTTCTCGATGATGATGCGGACCCAGCTCCCGCGGCCGGGACGGGCCAGGCCGGCGCGCCCCAGGTGGGTGATGATGTCGCTGTAGGCGCTGGGGTGGGCGGCCAGGTAGAAGAGGCGGTTGCCGCGGGTGCCGCGCTCCGCGTCGAGTGCCTCCAGCCGGGCGCCCAGGGCGGCGTAGGCAGCCTGGTCGGTGAAGTCGCCTGCCTGGTAGAAGATGCCGTTGGCGAAGTCATGCCAGAGCGCCTGCTCCACCGGCACCCTCGAGAACTCGGCCACCGACGCGGCCATCTCCGTCCGGTACGCCTCGTCGGTGTACGGGCGCCGCGCGAAGGCGACCACCGTCTGCTCGGCGGGCAGCAGGCCCGCCCGTGTCAGGTTGTAGAGGGCCGGCAGGATCTTGCGGTGCGAGAGGTCGCCCGTGCCGCCGAAGATGACCACCGAGCACGGGTCGGGCACCTTCTCCAGGCGCAGCCCGGCGCGCAGCGCGTTGCTCGTGCGAGCGGTCCCCCGTCCGCTTCCGGCACGGCTGCCCCGGGGCGGTCTGGCGGTCGCGGTCACGCGGCGACGGCCGCCGCGACGAGGCCGGCGAGGGCCTCCAGCCCGGCGTCCGGGTCGGCCCCCAGATGGATGCGCAGGACGGGCAGCTGATGGGCCACCAGGGCGCCCAGATCGCCCGCCGCCTGCGCCTCGATGAGCGTGCCGAAGCTCTCCCTCGCGCCGGGGATGGGCACGTCGGCGGGGTGGTCGGCAGTGAGCTGGAGGAAGCAGCCGCTGGGCGGACCGCCCTTGTGGAGCTGGCCCGTCGAGTGCAGGAAACGCGGCCCGTAGCCGACCGTCGTGGCCCGCCGCGTCGCGTCGCGCAGGCGCAGCCGGATGGCCGCCAGCGCCCGGTCGCGATCAGGGGTGGCCGCGATGAAGGCCTGCAGCGCGAGGTAGCCGTGCGGCGCCAGCCGGGCCAGGTGCTGCCGCAGGACCTGCGCCGCGGTGGCTTCTGCGCCGGGCTTGAGGACGCCGTCCCCGAACAGGGCCAGCGGTCCCTCCGACGCCAGGGGCTGTCCCGCGTCGGGCAGCGCGCCGTCCCGCCGGTACACGTCCAGGAGGCGGGCGGTGTTGTGCTTCGACTCGGTGACGTTGGGCTCGTCGAAGGGGTTCACGCCAAGGACCGCCCCGGCCACCGCCGTAGCGAACTCCCAGCGGAAGAATTCGGCCCCCAGGCCGCCCGGCATGGGCACGTCGATGACGGGGTGACCGACCGCCGCGAGGGCCGCCAGGGCCGCCTCGGTCGTGCTGCGCCACGCCGCGTCGCCCTGACCGCCGGGAGGCGCCAGGCGCACGAAGATCCGGTCGTCGGCATAGGCCGCGGGCGCGCCGAGCGGCTCGTCGACGACCGGTACGAGGCCCGTGCCCTGCTTGCCGGTGCTCTCGGCGATGAGCTGCTCGACCCATGCCCCGAAGGGGGCGACGGCGGGCTCGATGACGAAGGTGACCTTGTCGCGCCCCTGGCGGCCGAGCGCGCCCAGCGCCGCGCCAAGAGCCAGGCCGGGGTCGTCGGCACCGGGCAGGCGGCAGGCCTCGGCCATCGCCAGGGCCTCATCGAGGACGGGGTCCAGGACCACACCCTGGAGGGCGGCCGGGGCCAGGCCCACGTACGTGAGGGCGCTGTAGCGGCCGCCCACGTCAGGCGGATTGAGCAGGACCGTGCGGTAGGCCTCGCGATGGGGGAACTGGTCCAGGCTGTGGCCGGGGTCGGTGATGATCGCGAAGTGCTCCCCGGCGGCGTCGCGCGGGAATCGCCCGTAGCGCTCCGTCTCGAGCTCCCAGAAGTGGGCCTCGAAGCTGGCCGACTCGACGGTCGTGCCCGACTTGCTGGCGATGACGTACAGCGTCGTCCCCGGGTCGCCGGCCGCGGTCGCCGCCCGCACGGCCGACGGGTCGGTGGAATCGAGGACCTCCACGGCGATGCCGTCGGCGGCGGGCGGCCAGACCCGCGCGATGACCCACGGCGCGAGCGAGCTGCCGCCCATGCCGCACACGAGCGCGCGGCGGCAGCCCTCGGCACGGAGGCCGTCGGCCAGGCCGACCAGCTCGGCGATCCGGTCACTGAAGTCCAGGGGCAGGTCCAGCCAGCCCAGCCGCTGGCCGATCGTGGCCTGCACGTCCGGATCGGGCGACCACAGCGCCGCATCGCGGTCCCAGATGCGCCGCGCCCAGCCCTCCGTCACGGCGCGCTGGGTGGCCGCCGCCACGGCGGCCGTCGCCGCCGCGTCGAGGCCGCGCATGACCAGGGACTGTGGAGCGTCAGGCATGACCACCTCCGGCGGCGTTGGGCGGCTCCCCATGGGCCGGGAGCGGGGCCGACACCACGCCCCTCGTCGTGCCGGCGAGGACGCCCCGGGCGACCTCCACGACGTGGGGGACGGTGAAGCCAAGGTGCTCGAAGATGGTGGCCGCGGGAGCCGATGCGCCGAACCGCTCGAGCCCGATCATGGCCCCCTCCAGGCCGACCCAGCGGTCCCACCCCAGGGTCGTCCCGGCTTCGATGCTCACGCGGGCCCGCACCGCCGACGGCAGCACCGCCTCGCGGTACGCCGCAGGTTGCTCGGCAAAGCGCTCCCAGCAGGGCAGGGAGACGACGCGCGCGGCGATGCCCTCGGCCAGCAGGCTCGTGCGGGCCCCCACCGCCAGCTGGAGCTCGGAGCCGGTGGCCACCAGGATGACCGCGGGTGGCACGACCGCCCCGCTGGCGTCGTTGGCCTCGGCCAGGACGTAGCCGCCACGGTCCACGCCCTCAGCCGCCAGTTCGGCCGTGCCGGCCAGGACGGGCAGCTTCTGGCGGGTCAGCGAGAGGGCGACCGGGCCGTCGGCGTGGCGGACCGCCAGGCGCCATGCGGCGACGGCCTCGTTGGGATCGCCCGGCCGCACGAAGAGGAGGCGCGGCATGGCCCGCAGGGCCGCGTAGTGCTCGACCGGCTGGTGCGTCGGCCCGTCCTCGCCCAGGCCGACCGAGTCGTGGGTCCAGACGTAGACCACGTGGATGGCGCTGAGGGCGGCCAGCCGGACGCTGCCGCGCATGTAGTCGCTGAAGTTGAGGAAGGTCCCCACGTACGGCAGGAAGCCCCCGTGGAGAGCCAGGCCGTTGGCTACCCCGCCCATGGCGTGCTCACGGACGCCGAAGCGGAGGTTGCGGCCGGGCTGGCCGGCCTCGAAGTCGGCCGCGCCCTTGACGTCGGTCAGGTTGCTCTCGGACAGGTCGGCGGCGCCGCCGAACAGCTCGGGCAGGCGCGGGGCAAGGGCCTGGATGGCCTCCTGGGAGGCCTGGCGGGTGGCCCGGTCGTCGCCCGGCCCGTAGGTGGGGAGGTCGCGGTCCCAGCCAGGGGGCAGGTCGGCCGCCAGCCGGCGCCGGAATTCGGTCGCCTCCGCGGGGTACGCCATGGCGTAGGCCTCGAAGCGCTCCTCCCAACCTTCGACCAGCCGGATGCCCGCCGGGACCGCCTCGCGGAAGTGGCCCAGGGCCGCGGCCGGCACGTAGAAGAGGCGGTCGGGATCCCAGCCGTAGGCTTCCTTGGTCAGGCGCACCTCCTCCGCGCCGAGCGGTGACCCGTGGGCCTTCTGGGTGTCCTGCTTGTTCGGCGAGCCGTAGCCGATGTGGGTGCGCACGGCGATGAGGCTGGGCCGCGGGTCGGCGCGGGCCGCGTCGAGGGCCGCCGTGATGGCCACCAGGTCATTGCCGTCGGCGACGCGCTGGGTGTGCCAGTGGTAGGCGTCGAAACGGGCCAGCACGTCCTCGTCCCAGGCCATCGAGGTCGGTCCGTCGAGCTGGATGTGGTTGTCGTCGTACAGGAAGATGAGCTTGCCCAGGCGGAGGTGGCCGGCCAGGCTGGCGGCCTCCGAGGCGATGCCCTCCTGGAGGTCGCCGTCGGAGCAGATGCCGTAGGTCCGGTGGTCGACCACGGTGTGGTCAGGCCGGTTGAATTCAGCTCCCAGGCGCTGCTCGGCGATGGCCATGCCGACGGCGTTGGCGAAGCCCTGGCCGAGCGGCCCGGTCGTCGCCTCGACCCCCGGGGTGAGGCCGTATTCCGGGTGGCCGGGCGTCCGCGAGCCCCACTGCCGGAAGTGGCCCAGCTCGTCCAGCGTCAGGTCGTAGCCGGTGAGATGCAGCAGCGCGTAGAGGAGCATGCTGGCGTGTCCCGCCGACAGGACGAAGCGGTCGCGATCGGGCCATGAGGGCTGCATCGGGGCATGGCGCAGGTAGCGCGTCCAGAGCACGTAGGCCATCGGGGCCATGCCCATCGGCGCGCCCGGATGCCCGCTGTTGGCCTGCTGCACGGCGTCCATCGCCAGCGTGCGGATGGTGTCGATCGCGAGCTCGTCAAGGCTCTGCGTCGTCGTGCTCACGGCTGCCATGATATCCGTCGACCCGTGCCAGCCCATCCCCGCTCCCCGGCGCCGCGCGCCCGCCCTCGCCGGCGGCGCCCTCCGCACGTCGTCGTGCTCGGCGATCTCATCGTGGACATCGCCGCGCAGCTGGGCCGGCCGGTCGCCGCCGGTTCCGACACGCCCGGCGTCATCCGCTTCCGGCAGGGTGGGTCGGCGGCCAACACGGCCCGGCGGCTCGCCCGCCTGGGGGTGCGCACGACGTTCATCGGCGCGGTGGGGCGCGACCGGTGGGCCGGGCCGCTGGCCGATGCGCTGCGCCGCGACGGGGTCCGCGTGCGGGTCGCGCGCGTGGCCGGCCGCACCGCTCGCCTGGTGGCCCTCGTCGCCCCCGACGGGGAGCGCTCCTTCGTCACCGACCGGGCCGCCGCGGACGGCCTCACGGCGGCGGCCGTCAGGCCTGCCTGGCTGCGCGGCGCCGACGTCCTGCACGTGCCGGCCTACTCGCTCCTGGCCGGGCCGGTGGTCGAGGCGGTCGAGCGGGCCGTCGCCCTGGCGCGAGGGGAGGGGGCACGACTGTCCATCGACCTCGCCTCCGCGGCGCCGCTCCTGGCGGTCGGGCCGGCGACGATGGGGCGGCGGATCGCCGGCCTGGCCCCCGACCTGCTCTTCGGCAACCTGGACGAGGTGGCGGCGATGACCGGCTCGCGCGATGGCGTGGCGCTCCTGGAGCTGGCGCCGCTGGTGGTGGTCAAGGCCGGCCCGACCGGCTGCCGGCTGCTGACGCGGGACGAGCCGGGCAGGCCCGGGTCGCGTCTCACGTTCCCGGTGCGGGTGCGCCCGGCCGCCGATACGACCGGCGCCGGGGATGCGTTCGACGCGGGCTTCCTGGCCGTGTGGGCCGAACTCGACGCCGCGGACCAACTTCGGGCGCGCGACCTCGTGCGTGCCGCCCGTGCCGGCCATCGGGCCGCGCAGGCCCTCCTGGCCGAGCCGAGGTCGGAGCTGCGCCTCTAGGCGGAACCGCTCGTATCCGGCGGCATGTGGCGCTGGAACCACGCGAGCATGCGCGTGTGGCGGTCGATGCGGCGGTCGGGCCGGCCCGCGGCGGCGAAGACGTGCCAGCTTTCCGGGTAGAGCACCAGCTCGACCGGGCGGCCGAGCGCCTTCAGGGCGATGAACAGGGTCTGGTTGTCCGCCGCAGGGCAGCGCAGGTCGGCCTCGCCCTGCAGCAGCAGCAGCGGCGCCCGGATCGCGGCCACGTGGCGCAGTGGCGACTGGTGCCACAGCCGGGCGACGCCGTCCGCATCGAACGGCTCGCCGAGGTCGGCCCGACGGTCGTAGTCGGGCCCGGTGTCCGACGCCGCCCAGCTCACCAGCTGGTCCGTGACGCCGTTCTCGCTCACCGCGGCCGCCCACCGGTCGGGATGGGCGCCCACCAGCCAGTTGACCAGGAACCCGCCGTACGACAGGCCCAGCAGGCCGACCCGCCGGGCGTCGGCGGAACCGTCGGCGACCAGCGCATCGACCACGGCGAGCACGTCCTCCGCGTCGGGGCCGCCCCAGTGGCCCATGTGGGCTTTGATCCAGGCCGCCCCATAGCCGGCCGAGCCGCGGATGTTGGGCAGCGCGACCCGGTAGCCCGCCGAGCACAGGATCTGCACCTCGAGTGACGGCGCGGACGCCCACCCGCCGAGCGGCCCGCCGTGGATGTCGACGACCAGCGGCAGCGTCGCCCCGTCGGTCCCGGGCGGCGAGGCGATCCGCGTCTCGATCGGCCCGCCCGCACCCGGGATCCAGCGATCGCTCATCACCGGCTGGCGCAGGCGCCGCTGCCAGGTCGAACCCTCGCGGGTGAGGCGGCGCGGACGGCCGGTCCCGACCTCCTCCAGCTCCATGGCCCGTCCGTCCTGCGTGCCAAGGACGGCCATGCGCCCGGCGGCCACGGCCAGGCCCCGGGTCGTGCGATCGCCGGTGGTCAGCCGTCTCGGCGGCCCCGACGCTTGCCCCGTGGCGTCGTCGTAGGGGAAGGCGAAGGGATGGGAGCGGCCGCCCTCCGTGACCACGGCGACGACCGCCGGTGGCCGGGTGGACCAGCACGGGCCGGTCTGGGCGAAGACCGACCAACCGTGGAGATCGGTATCGGTCCAGTCGCCGATGGGCCGATCGAGGTCCCGCCCAAGGGCGACCGGACCGACCGCGGACCCCGCCGGCCTGGCGGGGGCCAGGAAGAGCGAGGCCGGATCCCAGTCGGGGGCGCCCTCGACATCGCTGCCCGTGAGGGCCAGCCAGCGGCCATCCGGCGACACGCTCACCGCCTCGACGCGGCCGGCCAGCGCGGCGACCTGCTGCGGACCGTGCTCGTCGGCCGCGCTGCCGTCCGCGGCTACCCGCCACACCCGCGGCCGCGGGTAGAGGTCGCGCATCGGGCCGCGGTCGGCGCAGAAGACGAGCGAGCGCCCGTCGGCGTCCCAGGCCGGCGAGGCGACGTCGAAGTCCCCCGCGGTGACCGCCACCGCGCGGGCGCGCCGCCGCACCGGGATCACATGCAGGTGGGTCCGGTAGTCCAGGTGGCCGGTCTCGTCCATGCGCCAGTTGCCGCTGGTGATGCGGCGGGCGGTCGGGGCCTCGCTCCCGGCCGTCGCGCCGACCATGAAGCGCGGCGGGCCCTGCCACGCCCAGTAGGCGAGGCGGCCGCCGCCCGGCGACCAGGCGAAGCCACTCACGCCGTGCGGCGCACGGGTCAGCTGCCAGGCCGTGCCGCGGGCCAGCGGCAGGATCCATACCTGGACCGGCGGCGGATCGCCGCCGCCCGGCGCGGGCGATCCGGCCAGGTAGGCCAGGTAGCGCCCATCGGGGGAGAAACGCGGCTGGGCGGCACCCTCCCCGGCGCGGCGCACGACACGCCTGGGCCCCTTGCCCGACAGGGGTACGAGCAGCAGGTCGCGCACGTAGGCGTTGCCGCGTACCCGCCGCCGGGCCACCGCGGCAAGCGTCCCGTCGGGGTGGAGGTCCAGTTCGTCGAGCACGACCTGGCGCCGCACGACGGCGGGCGTCACGGGCGGCAGGGCGGTCGGGGCGACCATGGCGCGAGCCTACCGCACGCCGAGCCCGCTCCGGGAGGACGACGGGTACCCTAGGGCCATGCCGGATCGCCAGCTGGGACCCGTCGTGTCGCGCGATGTGCGCCACGCGCTGCGCTCTGGGCGCGGGGTCGTGGCCCTGGAGTCGACGCTCATCAGCCACGGCCTGCCGGCGCCGCGGAACCTGGAGGTCGCGCTGGCCAGCGAGGCCGCCGTGCGGGCGCAGGGGGCGGTGCCGGCCACGGTCGCCATCCGCTTCGGCCGGCTCGTCGTGGGCCTGCGGCGCGAGGAGCTGACCGACCTGGCGGAGGCCAGCGGCGTGCTCAAGGTCTCCCGCCACAACCTCGCCGCGGCGCTCGGCACGGCGACGTGGGCCGCCACCACGGTCAGCGCCACGATGATCGCGGCGCACGCGGCCGGGGTGCGAGTCTTCGCCACCGGCGGCATCGGCGGTGTGCACCGCGGCGGCGAACGGTCATTCGATATCTCGGCCGACCTGGAGGAACTCGCCCGTACCCCGGTGGCGGTCGTCTGCTCGGGTCCCAAGTCGATCCTGGATTCGCGCCTGACGCTGGAGTACCTGGAGACACGCGGCGTGCCGGTGGTGGGCTGCGGGACCGACGAGTTGCCCGGTTTCTTCGCCCGCGAGAGCGGCCTGCCGACGCCCATGAGCGTGGGCACGCCGGCCGAGGCGGCCGCCCTCGCCCGTCGTCACTGGGGCCTTGGCCTCACCACGGGGCTCGTCTTCGCCGTGCCCGTGCCCGAGTCGGCGGCCCTGCCGCGGGACGAGGCTGACAGCGCCATCGATCGCGCCCTGGCCGAGGCCCACGCGGCCGGCATCCAGGGCCCGGCCGCCACGCCGTGGATCCTGCGGCGGGTGGCCGAGCTGACCGACGGCCGGTCGGTCGAGGCCAACGTGGCCCTCATCGAGCACAACGCCGAGGTCGCCGGCCGCATCGCCGCGGCGCTCGCCGCCGGCTGACCGCCCGCGGCTTCGCCACCGAGGTCGCGCGCCGGCGGGGCTGGTACCATCGCCATCGGCCGATCGGGTCGCGCGTGCCGCCGCCACCAGCAGGTCCCGATCGCAGCCCCTGTCCCGGCCCGTGGTCGCCTGGCGAGGCGCCCGCATGGGTCGGCGCCCGCCTCCGGGAGTCCTCGTGTCCGACGTGCCCCACCCCACCGACGCCATCTCCGACCACGCCATCGAGGCGCGGGCGGTCACGCGCGTCTACAAGGCGCGGCCCGCCCCCGTCACGGCGCTCGCGGGCATCGACCTGGAGGTGGCCCCGGGCGAGTTCTTCGGCCTGCTGGGGCCCAACGGGGCGGGCAAGACGACGCTCATCAAGATCTTCACGACCCTGCTCCTGCCCACCACCGGCACGGCCCGCGTCTTCGGCTTCGACGTGGCCATCCAGACGAAGCAGATCCGCCGGATCATGAACATGGTGGCTGGCGGGGAGCAATCGGGCTACGGCGTGCTGACCGTGCGCGAGCAGCTGTGGATGTTCAGCCAGTTCTACGGCCTGGGCACGCGCGAGGGCTGGAGCCGCGTGGACGAGCTGATCGAGGCGGTCGGCCTCGGCGAGCAGCGCCTGCAGCGCATCTCCTCGCTGTCGACCGGCGAGCGGCAGAAGATGAACCTTGCCCGCGGCCTGCTCAACGACCCGTGGATCCTTTTCCTGGACGAGCCGACCCTGGGCCTGGACGTCTCGGCGGCGCGCGTCGTGCGGCACCTCGTCAGCGAATGGCGGGCGGCGGTGCCCGGCCGCACGGTGCTCCTCACGACCCACTACATGGCCGAGGCGGACGAGCTGTGCGAGCGCATCGCCATCGTCGACCACGGGCGCATCCTGGCCATCGGTTCGCCGGCCGAGCTCAAGCGCATGGTCCAGCGCGAGTCGATCTTCCGCCTGGAGCTGGATCGCCTCGATGGTGGTCCCGCCGCCCTGGCCGGGCTGCCGGGGGTCGTCCACGCCAGTCCCGCGGGCGGCGGTGATGCCGGCGCCGCGGTCGATCGCCAGACGGTGGCCGTCAACCTGGTGCTGACCGACGATGCGGCGCTGGGCGGCGTGGTGGGGGCCCTGGGCAGCCTGGGGGCGCACATCGTGGCCCTGGCCAAGTCCGAGCCGAGCCTGGAGGACGTCTTCGTGGAGCTGGTCGGGCGCGGCTTCGATGACGCGCCGGCCGAGGCCGCCCGATGACCAGCCCGAACCTCTACGTCCACCGCCGTACGAGCGGTCCGCGCGCCGCCGCCGCCTGGGATCGCCGCCAGGTGCTGATGAACAACCTGCGCACGGTCCTGGGCCGTGCCTTCCCGCGCCTCATCGGGCTGACCCGCGAACCATCATGGCTGCTGTTCGAGGTGGGCCTGCCCTTCCTGACCACCTCGGCGTTCGTGCTGGTCTACCGCGCCCTGCAGGCGCCGCCCGAGTACATCGGCTTCGTGGTGGTGGGCGGGGCCATGACCGCCTTCTGGCTCAACGTCATCTGGATGATGGCGGCGCAGCTCTACTGGGAGAAGGACCAGGGCAACCTGGAGCTCTACTTCACGGCGCCCATGGACATGATGGCGGTGCTCTTCGGCATGGCCGTCGGGGGCATGCTCGCCAGCTGCCTGCGGGCGGCCGTGGTGCTGATCGTGGGCAGCGTCGTGTATGGCGTCCACTTCAGCGTCGACCAGTGGTTGCCCCTGCTGGCCGTCTTCTTCCTGACGCTGGTGGCGCTGTACGGCCTGGGCATGATGCTGGCCAGCCTCTTCGTGCTGTGGGGGCGCGAGGCCTTCCACATGACGCAGCTGCTCCAGGAACCCATGTACTTCGTCTCGGGCCTGAACTTCCCCGTGGGCCAGCTGGGCTTCCTTGGCGCGTTGGCCATCGCCCTGCTGCCGCTCGCGGTGGGCCTTGACGCGATGCGCCAGCTGGCGTTCGCGGGCGGCACGGTCGTCTTCGCCACGCCCTCGCCCGGCATCGAGATGGCCATCCTGGTCGTCATGGCGGTCGTCTTCCTGGTGCTGGCGCGGTTCTGCCTGCGGACGATGGAGCGCCTCGCCCGCCACGAAGGGCGCCTCACGGCGCGCTGGCGGTGAGGCGCCACCATGGCCGGCGCTGAGGTCCGTGGCCCGGTCGCGACCGCCGTGGGGCGGGGCGACGGGTTCGACCGTGGGCGCGCCGAGCGCGGTGGTGCCGCCGCGACCTGGCGGGCGTTCGCCACGTCAGCCCGGCTGGGCTGGCAGATGGAGGCCAACTGGACCGACCCGCTGCTGTTCTTCATCTACTCGGTGGCCAAGCCGCTGGCCAGCGCCCTGATCCTGGTCCTGATGGTCCAGATCGTCAGCGGCGGGGGCACGGGGGCCGCCTCCGCGCGGGCCTTCGTCGTCATCGGCAGCGCGCTGTGGTCCTTCGTGCTGGCCGGCGTGCAGGGCATCGCCTGGTCGGTGCTCGATGACCGCGAGCGGTACCGCATGCTCAAGTACCTCTACGTCAGCCCCAGCGACTTCCTGGTCGTGCTGGTCGGCCGTGGCGTGGCCCGTGTCGGCGTGGGCGGGATGGGCGCGCTCATCACGCTGGCCGCGGGGGTCATCTTCCTGGGGGTGCCCTTCGACGCGGCCCACGCCGACTGGGGCCTGGGGCTGCTGATCATGGTCGGCGGCCTCGCCGCCGTGGTCGCCCTGGGCATCCTCATGGCGGCCGTCTGCCTGCAGACGCGCCAGGAGTCGTGGTCCTATCCCGAGGCCGTCGCAGGGGCCCTCTTCCTGCTGGTCGGGGCGGTCTTCCCCCTGTCGGTGCTGCCTCTGCCGGTCCAGGGCGTCAGCCTGCTGCTGCCCCTGACGTGGTGGATGGCCGGGTTCCGGCAGGCCGTCTTCCCCGCCACCACCAGCTCCATCGGCGGCGACGGCTCGCTCTTCCAGGCCTTGACCGGCACGGCGACGCCGGGCACCGCCACGATCGTGCTCGCCTTGCTGGCCACGACGGCGCTGGTTACACTCGTGACCGCGGTGCTCTTCCGGTTCAGCGAACGGCGAGCCAAGGACCGCGGCCTGATCGACCGGACGACCGGTTCCTGACGGGAGGCGCCATGCGGATCTACGAGGGCAGCCCACGCCAGGACTACGAAGAGGTGCTCCGCTCGATCGGCGCGTTCCTGGACCAGCGCGGCATGCGCGAGGTCCTCTTCGTGGAGGCCCCCGACGGCTTCATCGTGCAGGGCCTGGTGGCCCAGCAGGAGTCGGGCAGCAGCTGGTCGGAGAACGTGGGCCAGGTCCAGAAGGAGACGCTGACCTTCCTGGACGACGACGTGGGCCGCTTCATGGACGAGGCGCTGGCGCGCCGCAAGACCGGTGCCCCGGCCCCCGACTGGACCAAGTCCGGGCCGTACGAGCGGGCGCTCCGCGTGCTCGGGCGCTACATCGACGAGCAGAAGCCCCGTGACGTCTTCTTCTTCGAGCAGGGTGGCTCGTTCGTCATCCGCATGCTGGGGTCGACCGGCAGCGGGGCGCAGCACACCCTGGCCGAATTCACCCCCGACGACATCGAGCAGATGATCACGCAGGGTCCCGGCTGGCGGAACCAGGCGCGATCGACCACGCCCACCGCCGCCGCCGGCGGCGGCGCGGCCCCAGCCAAGGGGTGAGGCCGCTCGCGGCCCCGTCCCACTAACGGAGGTAGCTACCCATGAAAGCCCTCAAAGTCGTGGCCGTCGCCCTTGGGGTCACCCTGGGCGCCCTCATCGTGATCCCGCTGGTCGTGCTGGCCGGGCTCTTCATCTGGCTCAAGCTGACCGAGGACAGCGACGAGGACGGCCTGGAGCTGGAGCCCGAAGCCGCCTGAAGCGGGTCAAGCCGCCTGCCGGGCCGGCGCCGACGCGGTCCGCCGGCCTGACCAGGGCCCACCCATGACCTTCGACGAGTACGTCGCCCTGGCCGCCCGCACGGACTCCAACGCCGGCGACGCGCTCGTCGTGGCGGCGCTCGGCCTGGCCGGCGAGGCCGGCGAGTTCGCCGATCGCGTCAAGAAGATCGTGGCCCAGGGCCACGCCCTGGACCGCGACGCGCTGGTCGACGAGGCCGGCGACATCCTGTGGTACCTCGCCAAGGCCGCCCGAGCCCTCGACATCTCGCTCGAGGAGGTCGCCCGCCGCAACGGGGCCAAGCTCGCCGCGCGCTATCCCGACGGCTTCGCCGTCGCGCGGAGCCTTGCCCGCGCCGCCGGAGAGTGACGGCCGGCACGCCGGCCGAGACGCCGCCGCGCGTGCCGCCGAGCGGGCTTCGTGTGAGCATCCTGGTCGACTACGACGGGACCATCTCGCGCCTCGACGTGGGTGACGAGCTGGTGCGTCGCCATGCGCCGGATGCGGCCGAGACCGCCCGCCAGGACGCGGCCTACGACGCCGGGCGGGTCGGCTCCCGTGAGCTGATGCGGTGGGACATGGACGTCCTGCCGGACGATCCTGGGCTGCTGCGCGGCGAGGCGGAGGCGGCCGGCCAGGACGACGCGTTCCCCGCCTTCGTGACGGCCGCGCGGGAAGCCGGTGCGGTGGTGGAGGTGGTCAGCGACGGCCTGGGCTTCTACGTCGCGCCCAACCTGGCCCGCCTTGGCCTGGCCGATCTGCCCGTCGCCACCAACGAGAACCGCCTGCGCGACGGCGGCCGGGGGCTGTCCTTCCCCTACGGCCACCCGGCCTGCTTCGTGTGCGGCACCTGCAAGCGCGAACGAGTGCGCGCCCACCAGGACCTGGGGCGCGTGGTGATCTTCATCGGCGACGGGTCCAGCGATCGCTACGCGGCCTTCCACGCCGACCTGGTGTTCGCCAAGGGCGATCTGGCCGGCTTCTGCAGGGCGGCCGGCTGGCCCTTCCGGCCCTGGGCCGACTTCGCCGAGGTGACCACCTGGCTCACGGACGCCATCGCCGCCGGCGCCCTGCCGGGGAGCGCCGCGGAGGTCCCCGCGTGGCGCGCCGCCAACCCCTCGATGGCGGCCCGCGCGGACCGGCCCTTCATCTGCGGCCCCGAGGCATGGGGTCCCGGCCGGACCATCCCGGTCAGCTTGCTGTAGACGTCCCGAGGTCGCTGCGGAGGGTCCGCGGCTTGCCCCGATCGCCGGCTTCCGGTACCATCGGAAAAACCCCGGAGGACTCGACCCATGGCGAAGTATGTCTTTGTGACCGGAGGCGTGACCTCCTCACTCGGCAAAGGCATCACCGCCGCCAGCGTCGGCCGCCTGCTCAAGAGCCGCGGCCTCTCCGTCTCCATCATCAAGCTCGATCCGTACATCAACGTGGATCCGGGCACCATGTCGCCCTACCAGCACGGCGAGGTCTTCGTCACCGACGACGGGGCGGAGACGGACCTTGACCTGGGCCACTACGAGCGCTTCATCGACGAGAACCTGACCCAGCTCAGCAACGTCACCACCGGGCGGATCTACCAGGCGGTCATCGCCAAGGAGCGCCGCGGCGACTACCTGGGTGGCACGGTCCAGGTCATCCCCCATATCACCAACGAGATCAAGGAGCGCATCCAGCGGGTGGCCCGCGACGGCCGCGCCGACGTGGTCATCGTGGAGGTCGGCGGGACGGTCGGCGACATCGAGAGCCTGCCCTTCCTGGAGGCCATCCGCCAGCTGCGCAAGGACGTCGGCCGGACCAACGTCCTCTACGTGCACGTGACGCTGCTGCCCCAGCTGGCCGCCACGGGTGAGCTCAAGACCAAGCCCACGCAGCACTCGGTCAAGGAGCTGCGCGGCATCGGCATCCAGCCGGACGTCATCGTCCTGCGCTCGGACCAGCCGGTGAGCGACGAGGTGCGGGAGAAGATCGCCCTCTTCTGCGACGTGGCCCAGGAAGGCGTCATCACGGCCGAGACGGCCTCCACCATCTACGAGGTGCCGCTGCTCCTGGAGGCCCAGGGGCTGGGCGACCTCGTGGTCCGCGAGCTGGGTCTCGGCGCCACCGCCAAGCCGGCCGACCTGACCGCCTGGCGGGCCCTGGTGGACCGCATCAAGCGGCCCAAGCCGGAGCTCGAGATCGCCCTGGTGGGCAAGTACATCGAGCTGCCCGACGCCTACCTTTCGGTCACCGAGGCGCTGCGCCACGCCGGGTGGGCGCACGACCGCACGATCCAGGTCCGCTGGGTCGACTCGGAGACACTCACGGCGGAGAACGTGGCCGAGCGGCTGGCCGGCGTGGCCGGCGTGCTCGTGCCGGGCGGTTTCGGCCATCGCGGCATCGAGGGCAAGGTGCTCGCCGCGCGCCATGCGCGCGAACACAAGGTCCCGTACCTGGGCCTGTGCCTGGGGCTGCAGTGCGGCGTCATCGAAGTGGCGCGCGACGTGGCCGGCGCGCCCGAGGCGAACTCGACCGAGTTCGACCTCTTCACGCCCGATCCGGTCATCGACTTCATGCCCGACCAGCGCGAGATGGAGGACAAGGGCGGCACGATGCGGCTGGGCCTCTACCCGGCCCGCCTGACGCCCGGCTCCAAGGCGGCCGAGGCATACGGCAGCGAGGTCATCTACGAACGCCACCGCCACCGCTTCGAGGTCAACAACCAGTACCGCGACCGTCTGGAGGCGGCCGGCATGATCCTCTCCGGCCAGTCGCCCGACGGCCGCCTGGTGGAGATCGTCGAGCTGCGCGACCACCCCTGGTACGTGGCCAGCCAGTTCCACCCTGAATTCAAGTCGCGACCGGACCGGCCCCATCCGCTGTTCGATGGTTTCGTGCGGGCCGCCGTGGCCCACCGCGGGCGCGCCCTGGCGCCGAAGCCCCAGTCGGTGGAAGCGCTCGCCTGACGAGGCCCTCGTCCCGGGCCGGGTTCGCCGGCGCGAAAACGTGGCGGTCGTAGAATCGCCCCTCCCGCCGCAAGGAGCCGCCACCCGATGAAGATCTTCCTGGACACTGCCGAGATCGAAGAGATCCGCATCGCCGCGCGGTGGGGCGTGCTCGATGGGGTGACCACCAACCCGACCCTCTTCGCCAAGGTGGGCGGCAGCTACGACGACGTGCTGCGCCAGATCTGCGGCATCACCTCCGGACCGGTGAGCGCCGAGGTGGTCGCCGAGGACGTGAGCGGCATGCTGCGGGAGGGCCGCCACTTCGCCAAGATCGCCCCCAACATCGTGGTCAAGGTGCCCATGAGCGAAGAGGGCCTGGAGGCCATCTCCCGTTTCGCGGAGGAGGGCATCAAGACCAACTGCACGCTCATCTTCAGCAGCAACCAGGGGTTGCTGGCAGCCAAGGCGGGCGCCTCGCTCCTGTCGCCGTTCGTGGGTCGGCTGGATGACATCAACCAGGACGGCATGGAGGTCGTGCGCGAGCTGGTCAGCATCGTCGAGCTGTTCGACCTGGGGGCGGAGGTCCTGGCGGCATCGATGCGCCATCCGCGCCATATGACCGAGGCGGCGCTTGCCGGGGCCCACATCGCCACGGTGCCCTTCCAGATCTTGAAGCAGATGGTCCATCACCCGCTGACCGACAAGGGCATCGTCCAGTTCCGCAAGGACTGGGAGACGGCCCGCCACGAGGGCGCCGCCAAGACGGGCGCGGCCAAGACCAAGACGAGCTGACGGGGGCCGACCGGCCCTTGACCGGCCGGCCGGCCGTGCTATCATCGGGGGGTCCCATTCGCCCGCACCGCGGCAGCGGCCGTGCGTGCAGAGGCGCCCCCACGACGTGCGGCAGGGGCGTTCCATACCGCTCGCGCGTGGCTGCTGAGGTCTGGCATCACGCGTCGACACACAAGCGAAGCGACCTGCACACGCCGGCCCGTGCTCGCACCCACCTTCCCACCTGAGGAACCCCGTACCCCACGATGAATATCAACGAACTCAAGGACATGAACATCAAGGAACTCGTCCAGATGGGCGGCGATCTGGACGTCCTCGACGCCCGCGAGATGCGGCGTGAGGATCTGGTCGAGTCGATCCTCCAGCGCCAGGTCGAGCGCTCCGGGCAGGTCTACGCCACCGGCATCCTGGATCTCGTCGACGACGGCTACGGCTTCCTCCGGCGCCACGGCCTGATGCCCAGCCCGGATGACATCTACGTCAGCTCCAGCCAGGTCCGGCGCTTCGGTCTGCGGGCCGGTGACCGCGTCGGCGGGGTGACCCGCGCCCCCAAGGAAGCGGAGAAGTACTGGGGCCTCCTGCGCGTCGAGTCGGTCAACGGGGTCGATCCCGCGACGGCCGCGCGCCGCCCGCATTTCGACGCCCTCACGCCGATCCACCCCATCGAGCTGATCAACCTGGAGACCGAGCCCAAGAACCTCAGTCAGCGGCTGGTCAACCTGGTCAACCCCATCGGCAAGGGCCAGCGCGCGCTGATCGTGAGTCCGCCCAAGGCGGGCAAGACGATGCTGCTCAAGAGCATCGCCAACGGCATCACCGCCAACTACCCGGAGATCCTCCTCATGGTCGCCCTCATCGGCGAGCGGCCGGAGGAAGTGACCGACATGCGGCGCTCCGTGAAGGGCGAGGTCATCTCCTCCACCTTCGACGAGCCCACGGAGAACCACACCCACGTGGCCGAGATGGCCCTCGAGATCGCCAAGCGGCAGGTGGAGACCGGTCGCGACGTGGTCATCCTGCTGGACTCCATCACACGCCTGGCGCGGGCCTACAACCTGGCCCTGCCGCCGTCCGGCCGAACGCTCTCCGGCGGCATCGACCCCATCGCCCTGTATCCCCCCAAGCGCTTCTTCGGCGCCGCGCGGAAGCTGGAAGAGGGCGGCTCGCTGACCATCATCGGCACCTGCCTGGTGGACACGGGGTCCCGCATGGACGACGTCATCTACGAAGAGTTCAAGGGCACCGGCAACAGCGAGCTGATCCTGGACCGCAAGCTGGCGGAGAAGCGCATCTTCCCGGCCATCGACGTGCAGCGTTCGGGCACCCGCCGCGAGGAGCTGCTGCTCGAGGAAGGCACCCTGCGCATGGTGTGGACGATGCGCCGCATGCTCACCGCGGTCGGCACGAACGAGGGCATCGAGCTCCTGCTCAATCGCCTCGCCAAGACCGACTCCAACGCGGCCTTCCTGGCCACGCTGACCCGGCAGGCCGCCGCCGAGGCCTGACCCCGGCGGTGGCGCGGCGATAGCGCCTCTCACGCCGGACCGTGCATCATGACGCCGTGATGGCCCCACGCCCCGAGTCGGGTGGCGAGACCGCGCGCCCGCTCCTCCACCCGTTCCGCCTGACGGCCCTGGCCGGCGTCATCGCCGTGGTCGTCGGCGTCTTCGGGCCCTGGGTCCAGGGTGCGGTGGCCGACGGCAGCCTGGTCACGCTCAACGGCTTCACCGGAGCCGCCGACGGCGCGTTCCAACTCGTCACCTGCGCGGCCGTGGTGCTGCTCCTGCGGTCGCGGGCGGCCGGCGAGAGCCACACGCTGGTCGTGCAGCTCCTGCCGGCCCTCGCCGGCCTCGTTTGCCTCGCCTACGCCGTCATCGCCTGGCGCACCCTGGACGAGCTCGAGTTCCTGCTCTCCGACCAGGGCGCGACCCCCGTCGTGGGGTGGGGGATCGGCCTGGATGCCGTCGGCTCGGCCCTCGTGGCCGGCGGGGCCGTGGCGACCACGGCCCTCGTGATGCGGACCCACCCCCGCACCGCGCGGTCACCGTCGGACGCGCCGGTGGTGGACCGCCAGGTCCTGACGACCGTGTTCCTGATGCTCGGCGGCATCGTGACGGGCGGCGCCCTTGGCCTGCTGGCAGGGGTGCTCGTGCTGGGCTCCACGGCCGACGCCTTGATCGTCTTCTTCGTCTTCGGCGGCGCCGTGGTGGGCTGGCTGGTCACCGACACGCTGCGCCGGATGGGCCGCGATTCGGGCTCGCTGGACGAACGCTGAGGGCGCCCCGCAACCCACCCATTTGACGGTCATCTGCGTCGTCTGGTACCTTCGGACCGTCCAACGGACGCTCGAACGGGCGGCAGGGAGAGCCGCAGCGAGCGTGGCCACAGCGGCAATGAGGCCCCAGCTCCATACCGCTCCCTCCGGGCGGCCCGCGATCCCGTGCCCTTACCCGCGACCTTTTCACCGCCCGGACCCCACAGGAGACCGTATTGCTTCAGGCACCGGTCGCCGTCCGGCATGCGCGTGCGCGCCTGACCGACGACTTGCATGGGCTCCGAGCCCGCCTTGGTCAGGTCCTGCGGCCTTCACGCCCGCAGACCACGCGCGCCGCGTCCCGGCGACGCTGGCACGTACCCCAGCCGTTCGCGGCGCGACCGCTCCTGGCGCGCGTCGGCGGGGATCGGCGCCTCGCCCCCGTGGTCGTGCTGGCCCTCATCCTGGTCGCCAGCCTGGCCGCTGCGCTCCCCGCGTCGGGGGCCGCCATCGGTGGTACGAGCGGAGCGGGCGAGGCGGCCAACCCCCAGATCGCCGACCTCCAGGCAGCCGCGGGCCTGGCTGCTCCTGCGGCCTCCACCGACACCACATCCACCTCTGGCTCCACGGACGCGTCCCGCGCGACCCTCCTCGCCAGCCTCGGCGACGAGGATGCGGCGAGCACGGGCGACTACACCGCCGACGGCACGCTGCTCGCGCCCTACGCCGTGCCGGCCGCCGTGGCCAGCTTCCAGGCGCAGGTCTACGTGGTGAAGTCGGGCGACACGCTGACCGGCATCGCCAGCCACTTCGGGCTGAACATGATGACCATCTGGTGGGCCAACAAGCTGTCGGCCAAGGATCAGCTGCACGTGGGCGAGAAGCTGCTCATCCCGCCGGTGGATGGCGTGCTGTACACGGCGCAGGAGGGCGACACCGTCGTATCGGTGGCGGCCAAGTACCATGCCGACCCGCAGGCCATCATGCAGTACGACTCGCTGACGTCCGAAGAGCTCACCCTGGGCCAGCAGATCATGATCCCCGACGGCGTGGGCGCGGCCATCGCGGTCACCCCGCCGGCGACCAAGACGGCGACCGTGCGGCCGGCCACCACGAGGTCCACGAGTGGCTCCACGGGCGGCTCGGGCTGCCTGTCCTGCCCCTTCGTGCCGCTCGCCTGGCCCGTGCCCGGCGGGTACATCAGCCAGGGCTTCCACTACGGCCACTGGGCCATCGACATCGCCGCGCCGTGGGGTTCACGCATCGTGGCCGCGGCGGCCGGGACGGTGACGTTCGCAGGGTGGAAGAACAATGGTGGCGGCTACCAGGTCTGGATCAGCCACGGCCACGACTTCTTCACGACCTACAACCACATGTCGTCGACCGCGGTCTACGTCGGCGAACATGTCGGACGGGGCCAGTTCGTGGGACGCGTCGGGATGACCGGCGACGCGACCGGCCCGCACTGCCACTTCGAAGTCTGGATCGGCCCCATCTGGGATGGCGGCCAGCGCGTCAACCCGCTGAACTACTTCTGACCGGCGGCGACCCCGCGCGGGCCCGGGCGCGCCCCCGCTCTGGCCGGCCAGATCCCTCCCCAGGCGCTGCTACGATCGGCGCCGATGTTCCTTGACCACGTCACGATCTGGGTCGCCGCGGGCGGCGGCGGGGACGGCGCCTCCACCTTCCGACGCGAGGCGCACGTGCCGCGCGGCGGCCCCGATGGGGGCGACGGGGGCCGCGGCGGGTCGGTCTACCTGCGGGTGGACGTGGGCCAGACGACCCTCCAGGACTTCCGCTTCAAGCACCATTTCCGAGCGCCCGCCGGCGGTGCCGGCGCGGGTGCCAAGCGCCATGGCCGAGCGGGCCGCGACATCGACCTGGTGGTGCCGCCCGGCACGGCCGTTTTCGACCGCGACTCGGGCGATCTGCTGGCCGACCTGGTCGCCCCGGGCCAGCGCGTGATGGTCGCCCGCGGCGGGCGCGGCGGCCTGGGCAACGTCCACTTCGCGACGGCCACCCATCGGACGCCGCACCACGCCCAGCGGGGCGAGCCGGCGGAGGAGCGGTGGCTGCGGCTGGAGCTGCGGCTGATCGCCGACATCGGCCTCGTGGGCCTGCCCAACGCCGGCAAATCGACCCTCCTGGCGGCGCTCACGGCGGCCACCCCGAAGATCGCGGCCTACCCCTTCACCACTCTCGAGCCCAACCTTGGCGTGCTCGACCTGGGCCTGACCGACCCGGAGGACACACGCCGCCCCACGATCGCCGACGTGCCCGGCCTTATCGAGGGGGCCAGCGGCGGGGCGGGCCTGGGCCACGCCTTCCTGCGCCACGTGGAGCGGACGCGCGTCCTGCTCCATGTCGTGGACGTGGCGACGCCCACGGCGCTGGCCGACCACGCCGCCATCCGCGAAGAGCTGCGCCTCCACGACCCGGCGCTGCTGGCCAAGCCGGGGTTCGTCGTGGCCAACAAGATCGACCTGCCCGGAGCAGCCGAACGGGCCGCCGAGCTCGCCCGCAGCGTGGCCGCCGACGGCGAAGCGTGCCTGGCCGTCTCGGCCATGACCGGCCAAGGGTTGCCGGAGCTCGTCGGCCGCCTGCGGACGCTGCTGCCTGTGGCGGGCAGCGACGAGGCCGTCATGCCGGCGGGCGTGGTGGTCCACCGCTTCGAGCAGGCCGCCAGCACGTTCTCGGTCCAGCGCGAGGCGGATGGCTATCGCGTCCGGGGGCGTCGCATCGAGCGGCTGGTGGCCCAGACCGACTTCGACAACGAGGAGTCGGCGGAACGGTTCCAGCGTGACCTGGAGCGCCTGGGCATCGACCGGGAGCTGCGCCGCGCGGGCGTCACGGCCGGCGACACCGTCCGCATCGGGAGCCACGAACTGGCCTGGGGCGACGAGCCGTGGGCCTGACTGACACCGCCGTCGCACCGGTGCCTACCGCGCTGCCGGCCGAACTGCGGTCCCGGACACGCGGCGCCTGGGGCATCCTGGGCGGCACGTTCGACCCGCCGCACTATGGCCACCTGGC
Organism: uncultured Anaerolineaceae bacterium; assembly: GCA_964518505.1. GTDB lineage: Bacteria > Chloroflexota > Limnocylindria > Limnocylindrales > CSP1-4 > DASPUH01. The sequence continues at coordinate 32,810 of CAZFGT010000012.1, forward strand.
CATCGCCGAGCACGTGCGGGTGGCGCTGGACCTGATCGGGGTGCTGTTCATGCCGGCCGGGGTCCCACCGCACAAGCAGGGTCAACCCATCAGCCCGGTGGCCGACCGCGTGGCCATGGTCGAGGGGGCCATCGCCGACAATCCCGCCTTCCGGCTCTGCCGCATCGAGGTGGATCGGCCCGGGCCCAGCTACACCGCCGACACGCTGGCCCTCCTGCGGGCGGACCCGCCACACCTCACGACCGCAGACGGCGCGGACGTGCGGGCCTCCGGGGAGTACGTCCTGATCCTGTCCACCGAAGCGCTGCTGGGCCTGCCGGGGTGGCACGAGCCGCAGCGCATCCTGGGCCAGTGCCTCGTGGCGGTCGTGCCGCGCCCCGGCTATCGCACCCCGGGACAGGCCTGGTTCGGTGAGCACTTCCCGGGCCTGGAGGATCGCGTCGTGTTCGTCGAGGGGCCGGCGCTGGGGCACTCCGCCTCGCTGATCAGGCGCTACGCGGCCGACGGCCTGCCCATCCGCTACCTCGTGCCGCCGGCCGTGGACGGATACGTGCGGGAGCACGCCCTGTACGACGCCTGGCCGGCGGCACGACCATGAGCCGCCCGGTGCCGGCACCCGGCTCACGTCGCCCCGGCCTGCCGGCGCGCGAGGCCCGGCCCGCCGACGTCGTCCCCCTCGATGCCGCCGCGGCACTCCACATGGCGCGGCGCGCGGTGGACCTGGCGGCCGACAAGAAGGCCATCGACATCGTGCTGCTGGGCATCGGCGAGCTGACCACGGTGGCCGACTACCTCGTCATCTGCGCCGGCTCATCCGAACGCCAGCTGGGCGCCATCGCCGACGGCATCACGGAGGGCCTGGCGGCCGACGGAATCAGCCCGCTGGGACGCGAGGGCGCGGCCGGGGCGCACTGGGTGCTGCTGGATTTCGGGGCCGTGATCGTGCACGTCTTCGCGCCCCCGGAGCGGGACTTCTACCAGCTCGAACGGCTCTGGGCAGACGCCCCGACGCTGCTGCGGATCCAGTAGCAGCGGTACTCCCCCCGGGGTACCTCCGGGTGATGCGAGGCTAGCGAAGCCCTACCTAGCATCCTCCGTGGTGGTTGGCCGATCCAACCGCACAGGCAAGGATGTGGCGTTCGTGGCGCAACCCCGAGAGCGGTGCCCCCAGTGCGGGCGGCAACTCATCAACACCCGCTTCGACACGACGTTCCGCATGGCGGACGCCGCCGAGCGCCTTTGCTTCGGCATCCCGGGCGGCCTGTGCGAGGACTGCCATCAGCTGTACATCGACCCGGAGCTCATCGAGCTCCTCGATCTCAGCGCCGGCCGCTGCGTCTTCGCCATCGAGTCCGACCTGGTCCTCCAGGAAGAGGCCTGGTCAAGCGCGGACTGAACCGCGGGCGGCCGCGCGCCGCTGATCGGCCCCCCGTCGCGCCACGCGCTCGGCGAGCCACAGATCCAGGGCCAGGCGGCCCCGTTCCTCTGACGTGGGGGCCGGCCCGCCGTCCTCGCCGATGCCCTTGGTGGCCAGATCCACCGCGACGAGCCCTTCCACGGCCGCGTCCAGCTCGGCCGTCGTCCAGGTCGCGGCCTGCTCGGCCAGCCGCTGGGCGCGGAACGGCTGCAGGCGCATCGCCCGCACCAGGTCGGCCGGTCGCGTGCCGGCGGCCAGGTGGTCGGCGGCCACGACGAGTTCCCGCAGGCGTCCGTGCAACCGCGCGACAAGCACCTGGAGTGGCGTCCCCTCGGTCAGCAGCTGCTCGGCCAGACCCGCGGCGACCCCCGCCTGGCGGCCGCCGACCGCGTCCAGCAGCGCCCACGCCGAACCGGGCACGGCCTCCGGCACGAGCGCGGCGACGTCCTCCCGCGTGATCGTGCCATCGGGGCGGTACAAGGCCAGCTTCTCCAGCTCGCCGTTGGCCAGGCTGGCCTGGTGACGGCGGTCGATATCGCCCTCCCGCACCTGGGCGCCGACGCGCTGGCTCAGCTCCTGGGCGGCGCCCGGCCCGAGGCGCACCCCGAGTTCGGCGGCTCGCTCGCCAAGCCAACCGGTCATGCGGTCCCGGGTCATGGCCGGGAAGCTGGCGACCGTGCCGCCGGCCGCCTCGACGGCCTCGCCGAGCGGATCCGCGGCGGCCGTCCGCCTGGCCGAGCCCTCACGGATGTCGATGAGCACCAGGCCGTTGCCGGGCGGCACGAGCCCCAGGATGGAGATCAGGCGCTCGCGCGGCCCGCGATCGCGGGCCAGCGTCGCCACGCCGCCGACGACGACCAGTTCGCCGCCGCCGAAGAGCGGCGCCGTCCCGACGTGCTCGGCGATGCGGTCCAGGACGCGGTCCAGGGCCGACCGCTCGTCGCCGGCCTCGACGCGCCACCGCTGCAGCGGTGGGCCCGGCTCGCCGAGGGCCATCGCCAGCTTCGTCACCGCCCGCTCGATGGCGTACGTGTCCTCGCCCCTGAAGAGCGCCACGGAGGGGGTCGTCACGGACGGGCCCGGGCGACCGCCCGACCGGCCCAGCGCAACCGGCCCACGGTCGCCGGCGTCACGCCGGCCGCCTCGCACACGTGGCGCTCGAGCTCGAGCGCGATGCCCCACGCGTTCCCCAGCGACCCGTCACGGTCGGGATGGTCCCGCCGCCACCGGGCGAAGCGGGCCGTCATGGGCTCCAGGCGTTGCGCGGCCCGCTTGTCGGCGTACGCCACGAGGAGTGTCTCCAGTGGTGCCGCGGCGAGCCAGGCGGCCGTGTCTCCCTCGTGGTCCAGCAGGCGTCCGACGGGGTGCGCCGCGACCGGCCCCGCCAGTTCGGCCCAGCCCTGCTCCGTCAGCCACCGCGCCGCGGCCACGCCGTGACCACCGGCGCGACGCGGATCGCGCGCCGGGAAGAGCTTGTCGACGTCGTGCAGCAGCGCGCCCGTCTCGACCAGCCGCCGGTCCACGACCCGGCCGCGGGCAGCCGTCCGTGCCGCCAGAAAGGCCGCCACGTCCGCCACCGCGCAGACGTGCCTCAGGAAGCGGGGGGAGGCGTGGAGGTCGAGGATGATGGCCACGGCCTGCTGACGGGTGGGGATGGCCACGACCCGATCGTAGCAAGCTCCGCGGCCAGCCACGCTGGACCGGCCGTGGCGGGGACCACGAGGGCGGTCGCCGATGGTGTCGCCACACGGCGGGCGCCCGTGGTCCGAACCTCCAGATCGCGGCCGTCGGTGCTGATCTCGACGCTGCCCTCGAGGTCCGTGCGGTAGACGGCCGCGCCGGCCGCCCGGAGCCGGGCGACGGTCGCCGGGGCAGGATGGCCGTAGGGGTTGCCCGCCCCCACGCTGACGACGGCCACGCTCGGCCGCACCGCGGCCAGGAACGGGGCCGTCGAGGCCGTGCCGCTCCCGTGGTGCGCCACCTTGAGCACGTCGACCGGGCCGCTGAGGCCTGCCTCCAGCAGCTGCGGGTCGACCTCCTCTTCCGTATCACCCATCAGCAGCAGACGCCGGCGGCCGAAGCGGATGTCGAGCACGATCGAGACGTCGTTGATGCCCTTGCCCGTGTCCGGCGGCAGGCGGGGCACGGACCCGGCGACGGGCCAGTGGACGGTGATGGCGGCATCGTCGAGCCGCATCGTGTCGCCATCGGCCAGGCGCCCGGTGACCCGCCCGGCGTCGCGGAGGGCCGCCTCGAAGGCGTGGTAGGCCGGCCCCGGACCCAGCATCCCCGGTTCGAAGATGGGCCCCACGCGGTACCGGCCGAGGAGCGCGGCGAAGCCGCCCACGTGATCCTCGTGCGGATGGGTCAGCACCAGCAGGTCCAGACGCCGATCCCACGGCGGCAGCCGCGCGTCGAGCCCTGCCAGCAGGCGGTCCGGGTCAGGTCCGCCGTCCACCAGCAGGCGGGCGCCGCGATCGCCCTCGATGAGGATCGCGTCGCCCTGCCCCACGTCGAGGACCGTCGCGCGCAGCCGGCCGTCAGCTCGTCGGGTGGCCACGAGCACGCCGGCCGAGGCGGCCACGACCGGCAGGGCCAGCAGGCCAAGCACCTGGCGCCGCGACACGAGGCCTCCCGTGATAGGTGCAGGCGGCGGTCGGTGAGGCGCACGTCCTGGCCCCGCTGGGACGCCGCGCACCAGGCCCGCGAGGCGCGTGCGGACGCGCGCCCGGCTCACCGCCAGGAGCGCCAAGGCCGCACCGAGGCCGGCCGCGATGGAGGAGGGGCCATCGAGGGCGACCGTGGCGAAGGGGATCGCCGCGACCGCGTGGGCGAAGCCCATCAGGGCGCCGAGCAGTGCGCCGCCGGCGATCGAGACGGGCACGCCGAGCAGGTGCGGTGCTCCCGCCGACAGCAGCGCACCGGTGGCGAGCGCCGCCGCGACCACGAGCACGACCGGCGGCACGAGCGGGGCGATCAGGATGTTGGCCAGCGGAGCGGCGGGCGAGAACTGCCCGAAGTCGAGCAGCACGACCGGCACGGAGACCGCCTGGGCCACGAGCGAGACGGCCGTCCAGCCGATGACGGCCGTGGGCACGCGCGCGTGGGCCCGGACGCGCAACCACGCGGCCACTGACCCGCTCCACGCGACGAGGCCGGCCGTCGCGGCGACCGAGAGGTGGAACCCCGGATCCCCGCCCAGTGCGGGCTCGAGCAGGAGGAGCGAGAGGACGGCCAGGCCGAGCGCAGCCGCGGCGCTCCGGGGGCGCCCCGTCTCGCGCCCGACGAGGCCGGTGAGCGCCATCAGCGCCGCTCGCAGCACGCTCGCTCCGGCCCCCGCCAGGAGCGCGTAGCCGATGATCCCGAGGGCCAGAGTGGCGGCGCGCCTGCGGCGTGGCAGGGGCCGCACCAGCACCCCGATGAGCCCGGCCACGAGGGCCACCTTCCAGCCGTCGATGGCGATGACGTGGTTGAGCCCGGAGGCGGTGAAGTCGGCGCTGACGTCGCGTGGCACGAGGTCGCGCAGGCCGAGGAGGAGGCCCGCCGCAAGCCCGGCCTGCGGCTCAGGCAGGGCCGTCGCGAGCCAGCCGGCCATCTGACGGCGCAGCCGCTCGAGCGCGGCCGCCGGCCCGCCGTCGGGCGCCAGCAGTTCGACGGCGGCCGGCGCCGCCGTGCCCGAGGCGCCGATGCCGGCGAGGTAGCCGGTGAAGGCCGGGTCGTCCGTCGGCGGCGGCATGGCTGCGGCGCGGAAATGGAGCCGGTCGCCGGGGACGACGTCGGGATAGCGGGGCAGCAGGAGCCACAGGCGCGTCGATACGGCGGCGCCGGCCGCCGTGCCGTCGACCACCGCCCGCTGCGTCGCGCCGGCCGGTGCGGACACGCTCGCCACGGTCGCCGTCCAGTCCACCGGCCCGTCCGGAAGCGCGACCGGCCCGACCACCGGCTGGACGAGGCCACCGACCGCGAGCCGGAGCACGATCAGGGCCGCCCCGACGGTGGCCGCGCCGATCGCGGTGCGCGTGGGCGGAGGCGCTCCGACCACCCCCAGCACGCCGGTCAGCCCGACCATCAGCGCCACCACGCCCCAGGTGGTCGGCGCGATGCCAGGGACGGCCGTCGAGAGGACCTGGGCGCAGAGGGCAGCGGCGACCGCGCCGAGCCCAGCCCAGGCCGCCCGAGGCATCAGACCGTGACGAGGGCCTGGAGCTTGGCGAAGGCCGCCGCGCCGACCAGCTTGCGAGTGCGCAGGTCATCCGTGCGGCGGAACGGCTGCTGCGCGCGGGAGGCGATGATCTTGGCCGCGGTCACCGGTCCGATACCGGGCAGGGCGTCCAGCTCGGCAGCGGTGGCGTGGTTCAGGTCGACTTTGCCGGCCTGCGGCGAGGCCGCCGCTCCGCCGGCGCTGGCGGTGCCCCGCTGGGGCACGAGCACCTTGGCGCCGTCCTGGAGAGTGTCGGCCAGATCGAGTCCCGTCGACGCGGCGGCGGCATCGACGCTCCCGCTGTAGCCGCCCGCGGCCGCGATGGCGTCGGCGACCCGGCTGCCGGCGGCCAGCCTGACCACGCCCGGGTGGCGCACGGCCCCTTCGACGTCCACCAGCAGCAGGGAGGGCTGGAGGGACGCGGCGGACGGCGAAGCGCCAGCCTCGTCAAGGGTGACGACCGGGGCAGGCGTGGCCGCGACCAGGAGCGCACTGCCGGCGAGCAGGACCAGCGCGGCGAGGGCCACGATGATGATCCATGCGCCGTACGGTCTCTCCGGCCGCCGGGGCAGGCCCGGCGAGGTCGGGTGGGGCGCGGCTTGTACGTCTTCGCGACGGTCGCCGGCGAGCGCGGCGTCCACCGCGGCCCAATCGATCGCGTGCTGATCCATCGGCAGCCTCCGCGGCGGGCGGCGGCGGGGATGTATCGGCGGGCCGTTCGGCGGTCGGCGGTCGGCGGCTGTTCCGATCTCGAACGGGAAACGCCCACCGGTCCTGGGGCACTTCAGGGCCCGGTGGGCGTTGGGACGAATCTACGGCGACCCGCTTATCAGCCGCTTAGCTGCGAGCCGCGGCCTCCGGAGGTGGTGCGCGACGGCACCGCGAGTCGGTCAGGACTCGTGGTGGCGGCCGCGCAGCATGAGCAACGCGGGCCGGCTGTTGCCGGGCTCGCGACGCTGCGAGCGACGGGCATCGGATGCCTGGCGATCAGCGGCCGCCTCGCGGCGGCGATGCTGGGCCATGACGTGCCCGAGAAGGTAGTACTGCCACATGATCAATGACCTCCGAACCACTGCTCCTGCGTCGGGCGATCCAAGTCGCGGGAGTCGACACCCCAGCGCTGGGCCAGCGCACCCAGGACGGTGAGCACGACGAGGACGACGCCGAGACCGGCGAAGAATTCGACTGGACCAGGCACGCCGCCCTCCTTGATAACCGTTCTAACCCATAAAAGAGGTTACTCGTACTGTAGCCCCTTGCGGCTAACCTGTCAACAGGACTATAGTGGTTACTGTCATGGCCGAACCGCACGTCCTTACCACCTCCGAAGATCACACCGTCCCGCACGGCCATCAGGTCGGCCTGCAGATCGGGCTCGACTTCATCAACACCTTCGAGCTCGAGCGCGGCCGCCCGGTGGACCACCTCGCGGACCTGGACACCAGCCTGGACTGGCTGCGGGACCACCAGCTGCTCCACCAGGACGCCGTCCTGGCGGCTCGCGAGCGGGCCGCCGCGGACCCCGCCTCTGGCGACCGGGTGGTGGGGCGGATCAGGCGCGTGCGCGATGCGATGCGGGACCTCGTCGAGGCGCAGGCCGACCTGCGTCCCCCTTCACGCGATCACCTGGCTGAGATCAACCGCGCGCTGCGGACCCACTACGTCTACGTCCTCGTGCCGGCCACGGATGGGGTGTCCCTGGACCACCGCCACGAGGGCGATCCGATCGAGGGCGCGCTGGGCCGCCTCGTCGAGTCCGTCGCCCGCGAGGTGAGCCAGGGCCACGTGGAGCGCCTGCGCGTGTGCGCCAATGAGACATGCCGCTGGGTCTACTTCGACACCTCGCGCACGGGCCGCCGGCGGTGGTGCGACATGGCCACCTGCGGCAACCGCGCCAAGGCCGCCCGGCATCGCGAGCGGCGCCGCGAGACCGCGGCCGACACGGGACGCCCGACCGCCCTCCCGCTGGCCTGAGCCGCCTCGCGACGGCGTCCCGCTAGGGCGCCCGTCCCACCAGGTTCACCAGCCGCCCCGGCACATGGATGACCTTGGCCGGCGCCTTGCCGCCCAGCGCGGCCTGCACCTTGGGGCTGGCCAGCGCGAGGCGTTCCACATCCGCCGCGGGCAGGCCCGCCGGGACCGTCAAGCGGTCGCGCACCTTGCCGTCCACCTGCACCGGCAGCTCGACCGTCTGCTCGGCCACGAGGGCGGCCTCCCAGGTCGGCCAGGACTCGCGGTGGATCGACCGCCACGCCTCGCCGGCCGTGGCGAGCCGCCGGCTCCACAGCTCCTCGGTGATATGCGGCGCGGCCGGCGCCAGCATGAGCAGCAACAGGCGCACCGCCTCGTCCCAGGCGTCCCCGCCGGCGATGGCCGTGCCGCGGAAGCGCATCAGCCGGTTGGTCAGCTCCATGAGCTTGGCCACCATCGTGTTGAAGTGGAACGACTCGTAGTCGGCGGTGACGTCGCGCACCGTGCGGTGGACGGTGATGCGCAGCTCCGCCGCGGCGGCCACGGGATCGCTGACGGGGAGCGCGCCGCTGCCCGCATCGCTGCCGCGCGGGTCCAGGACCACGGTCCACACGCGGTTCAGGAAACGGGCCACCCCGCCGATGCCGGTCGGTGACCACGGGCCGCCCTGGTCCCACGGGCCCATGAACATCAGGAACAGGCGGATCGTGTCGGCCCCGTAGCGCGCGACGAGGTCGTCGGGATCCTGGACGTTGCCGCGTGACTTGCTCATCCGCTCGCCGTCGGCACCCAGGATCTGGCCCTGGTTGAAGAGGCGCTTGAACGGCTCATCCTGGTCGACGAGGCCGAGGTCGCGCATGGCCTTGGTCCAGAACCGGCTGTACATGAGATGCATGACGGCGTGCTCGGCGCCGCCGGTGTACTGGTCCACCGGCGTCCAGCGGTCCACCAGCGGGCGATCGATGGGCCCGTCGTCCTTCCGCGGCGAGAGGTAGCGGAACCAGTACCACGAACTGTCCACGAACGTGTCCATCGTGTCGCTCTCGCGTCGCGCGGGACCGCCGCAGCGCGGGCAGGCGACGCGCAGGAAGGCCTCGTCGTGGTTCAGCGGATTCTCGCCGCGCCCGCCGTAGTCGACCGTCTCGGGAAGCCGCACCGGCAGGTCCTCGTCGGGCACCGGCACGATACCGTCGCGCTCGCAGTAGATGACCGGGATGGGCGTGCCCCAGTAGCGCTGGCGGCTGAAGAGCCAATCCCGCAGCCGATAGGTCACGGACGCCTTGGCCCGGCCGTCCTCGGCCAGCCAGCTGACGATGGCGCGCATCCCCTCCGGCGCGGTCAGGCCGCTGAAGCGGCCCGAGTTGACCAGCCGCTCGTCGGGCGAGTGGGCGATGTACGCGCCGTCGAGGGCGTCGTCGTCCGTGCCCGCGGGGGCGATGACCCGCCGGATGGGCAGCCCGAACCGGGTGGCGAAGGCGTAGTCACGCTCGTCGTGGGCGGGCACGGCCATGATCGCGCCGGTGCCGTAGCCGGCCAGCACGTAGTCGGCGATCCAGATCGGGATGCGCTCGCCGTTGACCGGGTTGAGGGCGTCCGCGCCCAGGTAGACGCCCGTCTTCTCGCGGTCGGTCGACAGGCGCTCGATCTCGGTCGCCGCGCGCGCCCGCGCCACGTACGCCTCCACCTCCGCCCGACGGTCGGGCGCCGTCAGCTTGGCCACGAGGGCATGCTCCGGGGCGAGCACCATGAACGTCGCCCCGAACAACGTGTCGGGCCGGGTGGTGAACACGCGCAGCTCGTCGCCCCCGGCCTGGTGCTCGTCGGGCGCCGTGGTGAAGACGATCTCGCCGCCCTCGCTGCGGCCGATCCAGTTCGTCTGCTGCAGCCGGATCGGCTCCGGCCACTCGATGCCCGTGAAGTCGAGCATCTCGTCGGCGTACTTGGTCGTCCGCAGGTACCACTGCTCCAGATCGCGCTTCTCCACCGGCGCGCCGCACCGCCAGCAGTGGCGATCGGCCCCCTCCACCTGTTCGCGGGCCAGCGTCCCGTCGTTGGGACACCAGTCGACCGGCGACATGCGGCGGTAGGCCAGGCCGGCCTCCAGGAAGCGCAGGAACAGCCACTGGTTCCAGCGGTAGAACTCGGGGTCGCAGGTGACGATCTCGTAGCGCCAGTCGAACACGGCGCCCATGGACCGGAACTGCCGCCGCTCGTGCTCGATGTTCTGCATCGTCCAGTCGCGCGGGTTGATGCCGTTCTTGATGGCCGCGTTCTCGGCCGGCAGGCCGTAGGCGTCGAAGCCGATGGGGAAGAAGACGTTCTCGCCGTGCATGCGATGGAACCTGGCCAGTGCATCGGTGGGGGTCACGATGTACCAGTGGCCGATGTGCAGGTCGCCCGAGGGGTAGGGATACATCGTCAGGATGTACGACTTCGGGCGCGACTCGTCGTGGAGGTCCGTCTCGTACAGCCCGAGTTCGTCCCAGCGCGCCTGCCAGCGCGGCTCGATGGCCGCCGGGTCGAAGCGTTCCAGGCGGGTGCGGTCGCCGGATCCGGTGACGGTCACTGTCGAACGGGCCTCATGAATGACACACCCCCCGCCGTTCGGCGAGGGGTGGGATGGTGGCGGGTCCCTGGGGCTGGTGGAGCTACGGGGATTCGAACCCCGGACCTTCTGCATGCCATGCAGACGCTCTCCCAGCTGAGCTATAGCCCCGTGCGCGCCGAACGGCGAGTATATCGCAGGGGCCCTGCCGATCTGCCGCCCTGCCCGGAGGTGCCATGGAGCACGAGACGATCCATCTGCGCCAGGCGACGCCCGACGATCAGGCGGTCATCCTGGGCCACCGTCGCGGCATGTTCCGGGACATGTGGGCCGGGACGGCGGAGCAGCTCGACCGCATGATCGAGGCGACCGCGCCCTGGCTGGCGGGCGCGCTGGCGGACGGGTCGTACCACGGCTGGCTCGCGGTGACGGCGGATGGCCAGGTCGTGGCCGGCGGCGGGGTGATCGTCACGCCATGGCTGGCCCGGCCGCGGGAGGGCGATCCGCGTCGCGCCGTCATCGTCAACGTCTACACGGAGCCGGGCTGGCGCGGGCGCGGCCTCGCCCGCCGCATCATGGAGACGATCCTGGCCTGGCTCCGCGAGCAGGGGCTCCAGTCGGTCGACCTCCACGCCAGCGACGCCGGCCGGCACCTCTACGAGACCCTGGGCTTCGAGCCCACCAACGAGATGCGCCTGCGGCTCAGCTGAGCCTCAGGGCGCGACGGTCACCCGGAAGTCCACGGTCTGCGACCAGACCGCGCCGTGGGCCTCATCGTTCACCCCCACGCTGAGCAGCAGGACCCAGTCGCCGACCGGGGGCATGTCCACGTACCACGTGCCGGGAGCCGGTCCCACCTCGACGCCCAGATCGTGGATGTCGTCGAGGTTGACCGGGCTGACCGCAGCGCTGCCGTACTCGGCGCCGCTCACCTCGAACAGTGTCATGCCCTCGCCGACGCTGACCGCCAGCATGTCGCCGCGGTGGACCTTGAGCCCGAGGAGCGGGACCACCGGGACACCGCCATCGCTGCTGATCCCGGTACACGTCTGGAGTGCGTCGGACCAGGCGTCGCCGACCACGGCCTGACTCCCGCCCGCCAGCGTCAGCACCGGTGGCGGGGGCGAGCTGCCATAGGGTTCCGCGGCAGGGCAGGCGGGCGTGGGGCCGGGTGTCGGCACGGGTGGGCCCGCGGGGGTCGGTGCCGCGAGCACGCTGACCGCCCATGACCAGCTGGCGGCGCCATCGGCGGTGACGTTCAGGTCGAACGGCGCGGCCAGCCCGGCCGCGTCGACATCGTGGCTCGCCGCGCCGCACGGATGGGTGGCCGTCGCGACCTGCGTCTGATCCGCGCGGACGGCGGCCAGCCAGGTGATGCTGCCCGGCCCGGCGCAGGCGAGATCGACCACGAACGGCCCCGGCTGGTCGATCGAGGTGACGAAGACCTGGGCCTCGATGCCGGCGCCGGCCGCGGTCCCGCTTACCTCGCCCTGCGCCAGCACGCCGGCCGAGGCGTCCAGGTCCAGGCTCGGGACGGGCAGGATCGTGGGCACCGGCGTCGGGGTGGGCAAGACGGAGGCCGCCGCGACGGACCCCGGCGGGGACGCGGTGGGCACGGGCGTCGCGGCGTGCGGCATGAAGAGGACGAGGCCGCCCAGGACGATGAGCCCCGCCACCGCCAGGCCCGCCAGGGCGCGCCGTGGCTGGGCGGCTGACGGCGGCCCGTTGACCGGCTCAGGGCCACCCGCGTACCGGGCCGTCATGCGCTATCCCCTCGCTGCTCGCCTCCTCGCCCAGCATAGGACGAACCGAATGGTGGGAATGGGGTCATCGATGTGGCACCATCCGCGGGATGGTGGCGTCCGTGGTGCCCGGCGTCCGCGATCCGACCGACGGCTTCGTCCTCCGGCGGTCGACGCGCGCCCGCCGTCCGCGCCTCACGATCCGCCCCGACGGGACCCTCGTGGTGACCCTGCCGCAGCGCATGGCGCAGCGCTGGGCCGACCAGCTGGTGGCCGAGCGCCGCGCCTGGATCGCCGGCCATCGCGCCCGGTTGGCGAGCCTGCGCTCGGCCCTCGCCGCACGACCGGCCCTGGGCGCCGGCCGGCCCGTCTCCTTCGGCGGCATCGACCATGCCGTGAGCGTCCTCGTGCGGCCCGAGCGCGCGCGTAGCCGGGTGGTCCATCAGGACGAGCCGGAGCCGTTCCTGCGGGTCGAGCTGGCGCCCGCCGACGACCGCCCGCCGGCCGCCGTGCTGGAGGCCTGGTTGCGCGCCGAGGCCCGCGCCGCCGTGGAGCGGCGGGTCGTCGTGCGAGCTCGGGACCTGGGTGTGCGCATCGGTCGCCTCGCCATCCGCGACCAGCGCAGCCGTTGGGGCAGCGCGTCCCGCCGCGGGGCCCTGTCCTTCAGCTGGCGGCTCGTCCTGACGCCGCCCTGGGTCCTCGACTACGTCGTCGTGCACGAGGTGGCCCACCTGCTGGACTTCAGCCACTCACCGCGCTTCTGGGACCTGGTGCGGGGCCTCGTGCCGCAGGCCGAGGCGGCCCGTCGCTGGCTGCGCTCGCACGACACGGAGCTGCGCCACGCCCTGGACTGAGTCGGGGAGGGGATGGTGGAGATGAGGGGACTCGAACCCCTGACCCCCGCGATGCGAACGCGGTGCTCTCCCAGCTGAGCTACATCCCCACGGGGCGGGCGGCAGTATAGCAGCGGCGGACCCGCTAGCCTGAGCGCGACCGGGCTCCCGTCACGACCTGGATCGACCGCCCGAAGGCGCGCGAAAGGACCCTGTGCCGCTGCTGCTCGCCCTCGTCGCCGCCCTTGGCTGCGCCGGCTGGGTGCTGTACGTGATCGCCCCGTCGGCCGGCCATCCGCCGCCGCGGCTGCTGGGCTACGTCGTCCTGCTGGGCCTCGGCCTCATCGCCGTGGCGCTGGTCGGGGGTGGCCTGGCCGTGGGCCTCGAGCCCGTGCCCATCGCGGCCGTGGTGGGGGGCCTGGTCCTGGCGGCGATCCTGCCCTTGGCCCGGCCCTACGTCGTGCGGTTCACCGGCGGCCCCGATCGACGGTGGGCCCTGGAACGGGCGTGGCGGGCGTTGCAGCCGGTGCGCCAGGCGGCGACGCCGTCGCCCGGCGATGCGGCCTGGGCGCGGGCCATCCTGCACGAGACGGAGGGCCTGCGGACGCCGGCCACGGCCGAGTTCATCGATCTGCTCCAGGGCAGCCTGCTGGCCAAGCTGGGCGGCAAGCCCGGCGTGGACCCGGCCTGGATCGACGCGCGCCTGGATGAGGCCGCCACGCGCCTCTTCCCCGACTGGCGCACGTGGACCGCGCCTCCCGCGGGCGGCGACGAGGACCCCGCGCCACTTGACGGATAGAACATCCGTTCTATCATGGACCGGGCATGGAACCGCACCCGATGCCCGCCGCCGCCACCATCCTGCAGGGCGCCATGGCCCGCCTGGAGGCCCGCTGGGGCAGCGCCGCGATCCGGCTCGGTGACGGGAGCCTGACCGCCGGGGCGACCGCCCTGGCGGCCCTTCCCGAGCTGTCCACCTCACCGCAGGCCGCCCCGCCCGCCCGACCGTCCGGAGAGATCATCTCGACCGGCTTCGCCGCGCTCGACGCGATCCTGGGCCTGGGCGGGTTGCCCCGCCAGCTCACGGCCGTCTTCCGTGGCGCGGGGACGTCGGGCAAGACCACGCTGGCGTTGCGGACGATCGCGGAGGCCCAGGCGCAGGGGGCCATCGCCGCCTGGCTGGACGGCAGCCGCAGCCTCGATCCGCTGGAGGCCATGGCGCGGGGAGTGGACCTGCGCTGGCTGATCGTGCTGCGGCCCCATGACCCGACCGAGGGCTTCTGGCTGGCCGGCTCGCTGCTCGCCGGGCGGACCGTGGACCTGCTGGTGGTGGACCTGCCACCGCGCCTGGGAGCGGCCCATGAACCGCTCCTCCGCCGCCTGGCCGCGCACGCCCGCCGCCTGGGGGTGCGCCTGATCCTGCTCGCGCCGCCCGATGCCGGGTCGCTCCAGGGGACCCTGGCGGAGGTGGCCGGCCTGCGCCTGGAGCTCGAACGGCGGGCCTGGATCCGCCTGGGCCGCGACATCGTGGGCCAGCACACGGCGGTGACCGTGGCCAAGGACCGGTCGGGCGCCCCGGGTCGCCAGGCGGACCTGGAGATCCGCTACCTGGCCGACGGCGAGCAGACCGCCGACCTGGCACGCCTGCTGGACCACGGCCCGCCGCCCGCGCCGCTCGTGCTGATGCCCCCGTCCCCGTCCTCACGGATCACGACCCATGCGCCTCCTGCATCTCGCCTGGCCGCATCTGCCCCTGCGTCTCGAAGCCGCCTCCAGCCCCTTGCCCGCGGGACCGGTCGTCCTGGGTGGGCAACCGTGGGAGCCGCGGCACGTCCTGGACGCCAGCCCCGACGCCGTGCGCCTGGGCGTGCGGCGCGGGCAACCGCTGGGCACGGCCCATAAGCTCGTCCCCGAGGCGGCCTTCCTCACGCCGCGGCCCGCCGTCTACGGCGCGGCCATGGAGGCGGCCCTGGAGGCCCTGGCGGGCTTCACGCCGGCCATCGAAGGGGCGACCGACCCCGAGGGGCCGGCCTTCGGACGCGTCCTGCTGGGCATCGAGGGCCTGGCCCGCTTGTGGGGCGACGAACCGACCCTGACGGCCCGCATCACCGGCCGCGTGGCGGCCATCCTGCCGGGGCCGCCGCGGGCGGGGATCGCCGGCACCCGCTTCGGGGCGGCGGTGGCCGCGGCCACGTCGGACGCGCCGCCTGGGCCGGCCATCGTGCCGGACGGGCCGGGCGCCGAGGCGGCCTTCCTGGCCCGCCTGCCGATCTCCCTGCTGCCGGCCGATGAGGCGCTGCAGGGCCGCTTCCGGCTCTTCGGCTTGGCCCGCATGGGCGATCTTGCCCGCCTGCCGCGCGCGGCGGTGGTGACCCGTTTCGGGCCGGCCGGCGGTGAGCTCCACGACTTGGCCGGGGGGCTGGATCGCCGGCCGCTGGTGCCCCGCCGGCCGGTCGAGCGGCTGTGCGCGGAGGCGGAGCTGGACCCGCCGGTCGAGACCATCGAGCCGCTGCGGTTCGTGCTGCACCACCTGGCGGCCACCCTCTGCGAGCAGCTCACGGCCCATGGCGCCGGCGCGTCGCGCGCCGTCCTGCGGCTGGACCTGGAACGCGGGGAGCCGCTCCAGCTGGTCCAGCACCTGCCCGAGCCGGTGGCCGTCCCGGAGCTCGTGGAGCGGCTCCTGGTGGCGCGCCTGGAGGCCCAGCCGCCGAGCGGTCCGGTGGTCCGCCTGGCGCTCGAGCTGGACGGCCGGGGGCCCGCCGCGACGACCCAGCTGGGCCTCTTCACGCCCCAGGCGGCCCGCGCCGATCGCCTGGGCTGGCAGCTGGCGGCCCTGGCCATCCGCTTCGGCCCCGACCGCCTGTGGCAGGCCAGCGTGAGCGACCCGGAGAGCCGGCTGCCGGAGGGCCGCGTGGCGTGGCGGCCGGCCGTCCCATGACCCGCCTGCTCGGCCAGCATCCCGTCATCGACGTCGACCTGGACGCCCTGGGTCGCCCGGCTTGCCTGCGCTGGGAGGGGACCCGGGAACCGGTCGAGGTGTGCAACCAGTGGCGCATCGAGGAGGCCTGGTGGCGCCGGCCGATCCGCCGCGCCTACTTCAAGCTGGTCGGGCCACGCCTGCTGGCGCTCGTCTATCTCGACGAGGTCGACGGCGCGTGGCACCTGGAACGCCTCTACGACTGAGGCGCGCTCCGCTCGTCAGGTCCCGGACATGACTCGACCCCGGGGGAGACCGGGGCCGAGCCAGAGGAGAGAACGAGCCGCCACCACGGGAGTGAGGAGGAGCAGACCCCCTTGGCCATCGGCACGCTCATCGGACGCTACTGGTGTTGTGACGGCTGGACCGCGGGAGCTGTGACGCGAGCGACGCACGAAGTCGGGAGGCGTTGCCGGGCGGCACCGCCGGCCCGTCAGCCACGCTCCACGGGCCGCTGCTCGACCGCCAGCCGCTCGATCAGGTCGGCCGCCCGCACGGTCCCGGGCGCGGCCTGCAACCGCCCGGCGATGGTCGCCAGGCGGGCCCGCAGCGGGCCGTCGGCGTGGAGGCGCATGACCGCCGCGGCCAGGGCCTCGTCGGGGAACGTGTAGGTGGGCAGGCGGACGCCCAAGCCGCGGTCGTGGATCCGCTGCCCGTTGTCGTATTGGTCCCAGAAGAGGGGCAGGACCACCATCGGCTTGCCGTGGTGGAGGCATTCCGTGACGGTGTTGTTGCCGCCGTGCGTGATGACCACGTCGACCAGCGGCAGGATCGCCGGCTGGGGCACGAATTCGGCGCCCCACATGGCGTCCGGCAGGCGCAGCTGGTCGTGCTGCGGGCCCAGGCTGACGATGACGCGCAGGGGCGCCTCGGCCAGCAGGTCGATGAGCCGCTGCATGAGCGCCACGTCAGCCGAGCCCAGGCTGCCCAGGGACAGGTACACGAGCGGCTCGTCGCGCCCGGCCAGCACCGCCGGCAGCTCGAAGGCCGGACCGCTGGCCCGCACGCAGCTCTCCAGGCGATGCCAGGTCGGGCTCAGCGGCACCGCCCGCGGGTAGTCCAGCTCGGCCGGGTAGACGTAGAGGTCCAGCCACGGTGACTCGGTGATGAAGTCCGGCCCCAGCGGCCCGTTCGCCAGCGTGCCGCCGCCGCTGGCCCGCACGAACTGGGCGAAGCCGGCCCACAGGTCGGCGTGCGTGCGCCGGTAGGCCTCGCGGAAGGCCGGCCAGGCGGCCCGGTCGCCGTCGCCATAGCCGGAGAAGACCGGCGGCACGGCCTCGTCCTTCAGCTCGGCCGGGTTGCACGAGACGATCCGCACCCACGGCCGGCCCGAGCCGGCGAGGGCCGGGAAGGCCACCACGTTGTCCTCCACGATGGCGTCGGGGGCGAGCTCGTCGAGCAGCTCGCGGAGGCGCGGTTCGACGTACGTCGCCCCCTCCACGAGGGCCCGCCAGGTGGGTTCCAGGAACGACGCCAGCTGGTCGATGGTGGGCCGGCGGAACTGCGGCGCCGTGTCGTGGATGAAGTCCTTCCAGAACTGGCCCGGCACCTCCGGTTCGGACGGGGCCGGCGCCAGCCGCATGAGGCGCTCCTCGAAGCCGCGCGCGGCGAGTGTCCCGGCGAAGGACTCCTCCACGATGAAGACGACCCGGTGGCCGCGGCTGCGCAGCACCTCGCCGATGCCGACGCAGTTGTTGGTCGGCCCGAAGGCGCCCTCGGGGAAGAAGACGATCGTGCGGCCGCGGGCGGCCGTCATCGCGTCAGGAAGGCCGGCCGGCCCACGCCCCGACGACCAGCAGCAGCACGAGGGCGGTCAGGAGCACCGTCAGGATGGCCGCGCCGAGCACATCCCGCGCCGTGGGTCGCATGGCCAGAGGATACCCGCCCGTGGCCGGTCCGTCGGCGGCCATGGATCGAACGGATGTTCTATCCTGTGCCCCTGCACGGAGCCTGGTATTGCCCTACGCGGAACTGCACTGCCATTCCTGCTTCTCGTTCCTCGACGGCGCCTCGTCCGCGGACGACCTGGTGGCCCGGGCGCGTGAGCTGGACCTGAGTGCCCTCGCCCTGACCGACCACCAGGGCCTCTACGGGGCGGTCCGCTTCGTGACCGCGGCGGAGGAGGCCGGCCTGCGGCCGATCATCGGCCTGGAGGTGGAAGTCCTTGACGCGGCCGTGCCCGACCCGGCCGGGCTCGTCATCCCGGCCCGCCGTCGGCCGGTCCGAAGGTCCGCGGACCCCGACGCGCCGGCGCCCGAGGGCGGCCAGCCGATCCCGCCGCGCACGACCCGCCTGCGCGTGCCGGGGCACCGGGCGCCCCGCCGGGAGGATTTGCGCGGCATCCGCGACGGCGAGCGGGGGCCGCACCTGGTGCTGCTGGCCCGCGACGCGACCGGCTACCGCAGCCTGTGCCGCCTGGTGAGCGCGGCGCACCTGGCCGGCACGAAGGGCGTGCCCCGCTTCGACCAGGCGCTGCTGGCCCGCCACACGGAGGGCCTGGTGGCGCTCTCCGGATGCCGTCACTCGGAGATCGCGCGGCGGCTGCTGGCGGGCGATCGGGCGGGCGCCCTGGCGGTGGCCCGGCGGTACGCGGCGCTTTACCCGGCGGTGCCCGGCCTCGGCGGGGACGGCGGGTTCTTTCTGGAGGCCCAGCACCACCTGCGGCCCGATGACGACCTGCTGGTGGCCCTGACCGTGGACCTGGCCGCCGCTGCCGGCCTGCCCCTCGTCGTCACCAACGACGTCCACTACGCGCGCCCGGAGGACCACGAGCTGCAGGACGTGCTGGTGGCCATCCGGCACGGCCTGACGCTGGAGACGAGCGCCCACCTGCGGCGTGACGGGGCGGTCCATGCCCTGCGCAGGGCGGCCGAGATGGCCGCCCTGCCGCCGGGCCAGGAGGGCGAGCGCGACCCGGTCGGGCGGGCCTGGCGGGCGGGGATCGAGCTGGCCCACGAGCTGGCATCGCACTGCGAGGTGGACCTGGGCTTCGAGCGCTACCGCTTCCCCGGCTTCCAGGTGCCCCAGGGGGTGACCCCGCTCCAGGAGCTGACGCGCCTGTGCGAGATTGGCCTGGCCCGTCGCTACCGGCCCGTCACGCCGGCCATCCAGGCCCAGCTGGACCACGAGCTGGGGGTCATCGACCGGACCGGCCTGGCCGAGTTCTTCCTCATCTGCTGGGACCTCATGCGGTTCGCCCGCGAGCAGGGCATCCCGGCCCAGGGTCGGGGCAGCGCGGGCGACTCGATCGTGGCGTACGTGCTGGGCATCACGCGGGTCGACCCCATCCGCCACCGCCTGCTCTTCGAGCGTTTCATCAACGAGGGCCGCACCGCCTACCCCGACGTGGACATCGACTTCGCCTCGTCGCGCCGCGAGGAGGTCATCCAGTACGTCTACGAACGCTACGGCGAGGCCCACACGGGGATGGTCTGCAACGTCGTCACCTACCGCGCCCGCTCGGCGGTCCGCGAGGTGGGCTACGCGCTGGGCTTCCCCCGGCCGCTGGTCGACCGGGTGGCCAAGGCCCTCGAGACCTATGACTCCGTGATGGTGCGCCGCGATCTGGAGGCGGAGGGTGGCTTCGCCGAGTTCTTCCGGGCGCCGGGCGAGGAGGTCGCGGCGGTGGCCGCCGGTCGCGCCGGCGCCGCGCAGGCCCGCCGACGCGGGCTGGTCGACGGCATGGGCCGCCTGGGGCGCCGGGGAGCGACGGACGACGAGGGCGGCCCGGGCGACACGGCGGTCAGCGTCGCCTGGCTGCGCGGCGACGTCCAGGCGGTGGACCCCGAATCGGGCGTGGCCCTGCCCGCCGAGCGGCGCATCGACGGCGGGGAGGCGGGACGCCACCACGGCAGCACGGCCGACCTCTCGCCGTGGGAGCGCTGGCTGGAGCTGTGCGCCCGCCTGGACGGCTTCCCGCGGCACCTCTCGATCCACACCGGCGGCATGCTCGTGACGGCCGCCCCGCTGGTTGACATCGCGCCGCTGGAGCGGGCCACCATGCCCGGCCGGGTCGTGGTCCAGTACGACAAGCGGGATGTCGAGACGCTCAAGCTGATCAAGCTGGACCTGCTGGGCCTGCGCATGCTCTCGGCCATCGACGACGCGCTGCGCGACATCGAGGCCGACTGCGGCCTCCGGCTGGACCTGGACGAGCTGCCGGAGGACCTGCCCGAGGTCTTCGCCATGATCCAGGCGGCCGACACGGTGGGCGTCTTCCAGATCGAGTCACGGGCCCAGATGCAGACCCTGCCGCGCTCGCGCCCGGCGACCCTCGACGACCTGGTGGTAGAGGTGGCCATCATCCGGCCCGGCCCCATCCAGGGCAACGCGGTGCACCCCTACCTGCGGCGGCGGCAGGGCCTGGAGCCGGTGACCTACCTGCATCCCAGCCTAGGGCCCATCCTGGCCGAGACGCTGGGCGTGATCCTCTACCAGGAGCAGGTCATGCGCATCGCCATCGAGGTGGCCGGCTTCAGCCCCGGCGGGTCCGACGGCTTCCGGCGGGCGATGGGCACCTGGCGCTCGACGGGCGAGATGGAGAAGCTGCATCGCGGCTTCGTCGACGGCTGCCGCACCACGAGCGGCCTGACCGAGGCGGACGCGGAGGAGCTCTTCCGGCGGGTGGCCGGCTTCGCCAGCTTCGGCTTCAACAAGAGCCATGCGGCCGCCTTCGCCCGCACGGCCTACGAGTCGGCCTACCTCAAGCTGTACTACCCGGCCCAGTTCGTGACCGGGCTCATCAACGCCCAGCCGATGGGCTTCTACCCGGTGGAGGTGCTCGTCAACGACGCCCGCCGCCATGGGGTGCCGATCCTGCCCGTGGACCTCGCCCGCAGCGGCTACCGCACCGCCACCGAGTGGACCGGCTCACCCGCTGAGCCCCGGACGGCGCAGGGCTACGGCATGCGCCTGGGCCTGCACCTCGTGAACGGCATCGGCGAGGAGCTTGGCCTGCGTCTCGAGGCGGAGCGCGACCGCGGACCCTACCGCTCGCTGGAGGATGTCGTGGCGCGCACCGGCCTGCCGGAGGAGACGCTGGAGCGGCTCATCCGGGCCGGCGCCCTCGACGGCCTGGGCCGGCCGCGCCGGGAGCTGCTGTGGCAGGTCCGCGAGCTGGCCGGCGCCACCCGTGGCCGGCCGGGTGAGCGGGTCGCCGGCCGGCCGCTCGGCCTGCGGCTGCCGCCCACCCCGGCGCCGGTCCTCCCGCCACCCAGCGAGCTGGAGCGGCTCGGCGACAGCTACGCGATCCTGTCCCTGGACGCCCGCCGCCAGGTGGTCGAGCTCTTCCGGCCGGCCCTTGACCACCTTGGGGCGATCCCCGCCGCCGGCCTCACGACCCACGCGCCGGGCCCGGTGGCCATCGGTGGCCTGGTCGTCACCCGGCAGCACCCCATGACCGCCAAGGGCACGGTCTTCCTGGCCCTGGAGGACGAGACGGGCATGGTCAACGTCACGCTCTGGCCGGACGCCTGGGCCCGCCTGCGCGGCGTCGTGCGCCGCCATGCCCTGCTCTACGTGGAGGGCACCCTCCAGCGCGAGCACGCGGTGGTCAACCTCATCGCCCATCGCATCCGGTCACTGCCGGAGGTGGCCCGAGCGCAGGGCGGCCCGCCACGGCCCGAAGGCGTGCGCCAGCTGGGTCACGCCGGGATGCGCCGCGTGGGCTAGGCGTTCAGCCCGGCCGGGGCGCTCTTGCTCAGCGCGCGGGTCGCGCCGAGCGCTTCGTGTCGCGCCGCTGCTGCTTGGCCCGCTCCGCCCGCTGGGCGGCGTTGCGCGTGCTCATCGTGCGCAGCCAGCGCCGGTACCAGGCCGCCAGCCCGCCGAAGACGATGCCGAAGATGACCCCCGCGGCTAGGCTCGCGCCTATCGTGCCGACGGTGATGGGTCCCGGTGGAAAGCGCGTGTTCATGGCGACTAGGCCGAGGGCCTGGAAGAGGCCCATCACCCCACCGATCAGCCAGGCACCACGAGGCGCGACGAAGCCGCCCACGAGGACTGGGATGCCCGGCGCCGAAATGAACAAAGGCAGGACGAAACCGGTCAGCATTGGGTCATCGGAAGGAAACGTTAGCCCTGCCACGACGGCCAGGAGCCCGAGGGCGAACGCACCCCACAGCGGCTTCGTCGTCC
>CAZFGT010000013.1:0-52184 GCA_964518505.1 uncultured Anaerolineaceae bacterium
ATCGCATCGGCGGCCTGGAGAAGGCCGACATCACGGGCAACGTCAGCTACGACCCCGACAACCACCACCGCATGACGATGCTGCGCCAGGAGAAGGTGGCCCGGGTAGCCGACTCGATCCCCGATCTCGAGGTCTTCGGCCCGTCGGAAGGTGACCTGCTGATCCTGGGCTGGGGTTCCACGTACGGCGCCATCCGCTCGGCCACGATGCGTCTGCGGAGCCAGGGCCACGCGGTCGCGCATGCCCACCTGCGCCACCTCAACCCCTTTCCGCGCAACACCGGCGACGTCCTCGCGGCGTACCGCCACGTGCTGATCCCTGAGATCAACATGGGCCAGCTGCGCCTGCTGATCCGGGCGCGCTACCTCATCGACGCGCAGGGCTACAACCGGGTGCGCGGCAAGCCCTTCAAGATCAGCGAGATCGAGGAGCAGGCGCTGCGCCTGCTGCCGCCGCGATGACCGCGCTCGACGGGCTCAGTGCGGAGAACGCGGCCGTGATCCAGCTGACGCGCAAGGACTTCGTGTCCGACCAGGAAGTGCGCTGGTGCCCCGGCTGCGGCGACTACTCCATCCTGGCCCAGACCCAGAAGACGATGCCCGACTTCGGCTACCCCAAGGAGAAGATCGTCTTCATCTCGGGCATCGGCTGCAGCGGCCGCCTGCCGTACTACATGAACACCTACGGCTTCCACACCATCCACGGGCGCGCGCCGACCCTGGCGACCGGTCTGAAGGCGGCCCGCCCCGACCTCATGGTGTGGGTCATCACCGGCGACGGCGACGCCCTCAGCATCGGTGGCAACCACGTCCTCCACTCGATGCGCCGCAACGTCGACCTGAAGCTGGTGATGTTCAACAACCGCATCTACGGCCTGACCAAGGGCCAGGCGTCGCCGACCTCGGAGATGGGTAAGCGCACGAAATCCAGTCCCGAGGGGACCATCGACCATCCGGTCATCCCCCTCTCCATCGCTCTGGCGGCGGAGGCGACCTTCGTGGCCCGCTCGGTCGACACCCACACGGAGCACCTCCAGGCGACCCTCGAGCGAGCCGGGCGGCACCACGGATCGGCCTTCATCGAGGTCCTCCAGAACTGCAACATCTTCAATGACGGCGCGTACCGCGAGTTCACCGACCGGGAGGTCCGCGAGGACCGCATGCTCGTGCTCCAGGACGGCCAGCCCATGATCTTCGGCAAGGATCGCGACCGGGGCATCCGCCTGCGTGGCCTCCAGCCGGAGGTGGTGCAGCTCGGTGATGGCGTCACGGAGGCGGACCTGCTCGTCCACGATGAGGCGGCGCCCGACCCCTATCTCGCCTTCATGCTCTCGCGCATGTGGTGGCCGGACTTCCCCGTGCCCGTGGGTGTGTTCCGCGATGTCTCCCGGCCGACCCACGATGAGCTGCTCATGGCCCAGATCGACAAAGCCATCGCCCAGCGCGGCGAGGGCGACCTGGCCGCCCTGCTGCGCAGTGGCGACGCGTGGACCGTCGAATGATCTGCCCCGTCTGCCACGCCGACAACATCGAGGGCTCGGATGCGTGCGACAACTGCGGCGCCGACCTGCGCTCGGCCGACCTGCCGACGCCAGGAACCCCCCTCGAGCGCCGGCTCGTCACCGAACACCTGAGCGACCTGGGCCACCGCGACCCGATCATGCTGCCTGACACGGCCCCCGTGCGCGAGGCGATCAGCGCCATGCAGGCGGCCGGCGTGGGCTCGGTCCTGGTGACCAAGGATGGGCGACTGGTCGGCATCTTCACCGAGCGCGACGCGCTGCTCAAGGTCGCCGGGGCGACCCAGGGGACGATGGACGCGCCCGTCGGCGAATTGATGACGACCGACCCGGTCGTCCTGCGGGAGGACGACTCGATCGCCGTCGCCATCCACAAGATGGCCGTCGGCGGCTTCCGCCACATCCCCCTGACCCGCGACGGCCACCCCACCGGCATCGTCTCGGCGCGCGACGTGTTCGGCCACATCCTGGAGATCATCGGCTGAACCGAGGCCGCACGGTCGGCCTGATCCTGGTCATCGTCTCGGCGTGTGCCTTCGGCTCGGGCGCCCTCTTCGCCAAGCCCGTCTACGCCGCCGGCCTGGACTGGAAGGCCCTCCTCTACTGGCGCTTCCTGATCGCCGCGCTGGCCTCCTGGGCGTGGCTCCTGGCCCGCGCCCCGAACCGCCTGGCGCTGCGTCGGCTGTCGCGGCGACGGTGGCTCGTGCTGGGAGCGCTCGGCGTCGTCTACGTCGGCAATACCGGCGCCTACTTCGCCGCCCTGGAGACCGTCTCCGCCTCCCTGGCCGCGCTGCTCATCTACATCTATCCGGTGCTGGTGGCCGTCCTGGCCCTGCGGGTCGGGCGGCCGCTGGAGGGCCGCCGACCGTGGCTCGCCCTGGGTATCGCCGTGGCCGGGATCGTGCTCGTCGTGGGCGGCATCGACCCTTCGCACGCGCCGCCGGCAACGGGTATCGCCCTCGCCCTCTCGGGCGGCGTCATCTACGCCGTGTGGGTAGTGCTGGCGGCACATCTCGGCGGCGAGCGCCGGACGCCGCGCGATCCGGCCCCGCCCGAGGCCATGGGGGGGGTGGAGGAGACCGACCCGGCACCCGCGGCCGCCGTGATGATGACGAGCGCGCTGGCCGTGTACGCCGTCATCGCCGTGGTCTCAGGCGAGCCGGTCACGCCGGATCGCGTCCCCAGCGGCGCCTGGTTCGGCCTGGTGGGCCTGGGCGTCGTCTCGATGGCCCTGTCGATGCAGTCGTTCTACGCCGGGGCCCGCCGCATCGGCGCCGCACGGGCGTCGCTGCTGAGCACGATCGAGCCGGTCTACACGATCGTGCTGGCGACCCTGCTCTTCGGCGAGGCGCTGACCGGCGTGCAGCTGGTGGGCGGCGCGCTGGTCATCGGGGCGGTGCTGCTGGCGGAGACCGGCCGCGCCGGCGACGGGGGTAGGATGGGCGCCTTCGCGGGTGGCCCCAGGGAGGTACCGCCATGACCGAGACCATCGAACGCCGCCAGGGCGCGGCGAACCAGTCCGGCGCGCACGTCAATCCCAACGCCTACGCCGAGGCGCAGGACTTCCTGCCCCTCAAGGGCCTCGACCACGTCGAGTTCTGGGTCGGCAACGCCCGCCAGGCCGCGGCCTACTTCCGCGCCCTGTGGGGCTTCACGCCCATCGCCTATGCCGGCCTGGAGACGGGCGTCCGCGACCGGGCCTCCTACGTCATGGCCCAGAACGACATCCGCCTCGTCCTGACCGGCGCGCTGTCGCCGGAGGGCGAGATCGCCGAGCACGTCCACCGCCACGGCGATGGGGTCCACGACATCGCCTTCGCCGTCGACGACGTCGCCGCCTCGTGGCGCGAGACCACGACGCGCGGGGCGCGCAGCTACCTGGAGCCGGCCGAGCTGGCGGGTGGCGAGGACGGCACGCTGCGTCGGTCCTCGGTGCACACCTACGGCGAGGTGGTCCACTCCTTCATCGACCGCTCCGCCTACCACGGCGTCTTCGCCCCCGGCTACCGGCGCCTCAAGCGCCCTGCAGCGGCCGCCCAGGGCCTGAGCCTGCTGGAGATCGATCACTGCGTGGGCAACGTCGAGCTGGGCGACATGAACCGCTTCGTCGACTACTACCGAGATGTGTTCGGCTTCAGCCAGCTCATCCACTACGACGACAAGGTCATCCACACCGAGTTCAGCGCGCTCATGTCCAAGGTCATGACCAACGGCAACGGGCGCGTCAAGTTCCCCATCAACGAGCCGGCCGCGGGACGCAAGAAGAGCCAGATCCAGGAGTTCCTGGACTACTACCTGGACTCTGGCACGCAGCACATCGCGCTGCGCACGGAGGACATCGTGACCACCGTGCGCCGCCTGCGCGAGAACGGCGTCGAGTTCCTGGGCATGCCCCACGCCTACTACGAGCAGCTGACCGACCGGGTCGGCGACGTCGGCGTGCCCATGGCCACGCTCGAGGAGCTGGGTATCGAGGCCGACCGGGACGAGGAGGGCTTCCTCCTCCAGATCTTCACCCGGCCCATCCAGGACCGGCCCACCTTCTTCTTCGAGATCATCGAGCGCCACGGCTCACGCGGCTTCGGCGTGGGCAACTTCAAGGCGCTCTTCGAGGCCATCGAGATCGAACAGGCCCGCCGCGGCAACCTGTAGCCGCAGCCCGGGGCGGCGGGCTACGCTGCACGCCACCCGCAGCCGCAGTTCTGGGCCGGCTCGTGACGCCGGCCAACCTGGTCAGATCTGATTGGGGGGCACGCTAGGGCCGTTTTGGCGTCCTTCGGGCAGGCCACTGGGGACCTGGACGGGCCGTTCCATGCTCAGATGCGTCCGTCAGCTGGCGTGCGCACCCGCTGAACGGGCGCGATTCGGGCTCTAACATGCCCCGGAGTCAGATCTGACCACATCGACGGGACCCTGACAGGCCCATCAGGACGGGGGAGCCAAGCGCGCATGCGTCGGCCGTCTGTCGGGTAGGCGGTCCGCAGCATCGCACGATGGGCGCCGATCCGACGTCGATTGGTCTTGCCGGCCGCAACGACGACCCATGCACTGACCGTGCGGGCATGCCAGCCGCGCTCGGCCGCGATCCGCGGCGACAAGCGGATCTTGCGGTCCATCGTCCCGACCAGCTCCTGCACGTCGACGATGGCCGTCTTCAGCTCGACGACAAGCAGGCTGGATGTAGCCGCATGCCAAGCCAGGATGTCGATGACGCCCCGCTCGCCGTAGATGCTGAACGAGACCTCCGGCGCCGACTGCCAACCCGCGGCCGGCAGGCGGCGCGCGACCTGCTCGTGGAGTTCACCGTGGCGCGCGTTGATCATCCGGTCCAGCTCTCCGCCGCGCCAGCGCGCGGACACCTCCAACCTGATGTCGAGGACCGCGGCGATCCGGCGAAGGGCGCTGAGGGACAGGCGATCGAGATGCCCCCGCTCCAGCCGCGAGATAAGCGACGCGTCGACGCCGGCCCGGGCCGACACGTCCGCCTGGCGCCACCGCCGTTTCAGGCGCACAGCCCGCATCGCCGCGCCAACCTGCTGGTCGTCCATGGCTGGAGCGTGACGGACGCCGCTTGGCGCGGGCTTCCGCGGCCTCCGTCAGGCGGGGCTGAAGCGCCAGCGGCAGCCCAGGAGGTCGAGCTCGCGGGCCTCGTGGCCCGCCTGGAGGTCGATCGTCATGCGGGGTTCGCCGGGGCGTGCCTGGGCGAGGCGCAGCGTCTGCCGCCCGAGTGAGGCGTCACGGGCGCCGCCACCGACGAGAGCGGGCCGGAAAAGCATCGCGAACTCCCGGCCGAGGCGCCCGACGGTCCCCGTGACCGAGTCCATGCCGAGGGTCACGACGCGCAGCCGCACGGGTGTCCCCAGGGGGTGGATCGCCCCCGCCCGCGCGCCGCGTTCTGCATCTGTCCACTCGGCCGCCGTGCGGTCGTGCTCGATCATGAAGACGGTCGGCCAGGGACCCGGGAGCCCGCCGCCACCCCGTCCAGTGGCGCCGCCGCGCGTCCCGCCCCCACCGCCCGGCCGCGCCATCCGCCACCTGACGACCCGTCCATCCGCTCTCGTCCGCTCGCCGTCGGTGATCTCGGCCGTCCGGGTGACCGCGGCGTCCGCGGCCAGGTCGTCGCTGGCCAGGGCCAGCCCGACCGGCGCGCCTCGGGAGCCTGCGCCATCGCCGGCCGCCAGCGCCCCGGCCACCGCCGCCCCGAACCAGTTGCCAGCGGCGCCCGCCACACCCGCATCCTCGATGGCCACCAGCTCCAGGTACGAGTCGGCCCACCAGGCCAGCCGGTTGCGCGTGCCCAACGACGGGTGCCGCCCGCCGCCGCCCACCTCCAGCCCCAGCGAGGACGAGACGCGGTCAGCCGCCGCGTCCAGGTCCGCGACGGCCACGATGAGGTGGTCGAGGCCGACCAGCACCTACGCCGGCCCGGATTCGACCAGGAGGAACACCTGCCGCTCCCCGTCCAGCCCCTTCAGGGTGTGCCGGCCGCGGTCGACGAACTGCAGGCCGGAGCCCTCGAGCAGGTCGTGCGTGGTGGAGGAGACCAGGATCTGGCCCGGGCCCGCCAGGGCCGCGACGCGGGCCGCGGCATGGACCGCCACGCCGCGCGCGTTGCCGCCCGTGAGCTCCACCTCACCGGTATGCAGGCCGGCGCGGATGGGCAGGCCCAGACCCTCCGCCGCGGCCCGCATCGCCGCCGCGCAGCGCACGGCCCGGGCCGCCCCATCGAAGACGGCCACGAAGCCGTCGCCCGTGGTCGTGATCTCGCGCCCGCGGAAGCGGTCCAGCTGGGCCCGCATCTGGTCGTTGTGGTCCAGCAACATCGTCCGCCAGGCGGCATCGCCGACGCGCTCGACGGTGGCCGTGGAGTCGACGATGTCGGTGAAGAGGATCGTGGCCAGCGTCCGCTCCTCGGCCGCATCCGGCCGCACCCCGTAGACCCGGGCGCTGGCGAACTCGATGACGTCCCACGCCTCGTCGCCGACGACCCAGGCGTCGTGGCCAGGCGGGATCTCGTAGGCGTCGTTGCCGCGCAGTTCCAGCTCGGTACCGTCGTCGAGCATCACGTGCAAGCGGCCGGAGATGACGTAGCCCACGTGGCGGTTCTGGCATGACGTCCCGCCGATGATGGGCGCGACATCGGTCGACCAGCGCCAGCCTGGCTGGTAGATCAGCCGCGCGAGGGCGGTCTCGTCCAGGTGGACGACGTCGATGCGGCCGTGCTCGAAGGGCCGGACCTCGTCGGGTGTGGCGAAGCTCTTGCGTTGGAGTCGCGGCATCGACGCATTCTGCACGACGAGCCGCCCGCTAGACTCGCCCGATGCGCCTGGCCCATGTCCGCGAGCAGCACGCCGCCACGGGCACGCCCTTCAGGCTGGCGGCGGCTCTGGACGACGAAGGCGGCACGTGGCTCGACCTCGAACCGGCGCGCCGCCGCCTGGCCGCTCGCGACGCCGCCCTGGCCCACAACCAGCCCCTGTTCCGCGAGCCGATCACGACCCTGGACGCCCACCTGGCGGCCGGTCGCCGGGTGGCCGACCTGGCCGACATCGTGACCCCCATCCGGGCCGATCCACCCGTGTCGGATGACGACCTGGCCCTTGATCCGGCCGACCTGACCTTTGGCCCGCCCATCCTGCGCCCGGTGAGCTTCCGTGACTTCTACGCCTTCGAGACCCACGTCCGCGCCATGTGGGAGCGTCGTCACGACACCATCCCGGAGGCGTGGTACCGGCTGGCGATCTTCTATTTCAGCAACGTCTCCGAGGTCCGCGGGCCGGGCCAGCCCGTCTGGGCACCGCGCGGCAGCACGGAGCTGGACTACGAGCTGGAGATCGGCGCCCTCATCGACACGCCGGCCATGGACCTCTCGCCGGACCGGGCGGAAGACGTCATCGGTGGCTATTTCGTGCTCAACGACTGGTCCGCGCGCGACCTGCAGCGTGACGAATCGGCCGTGCGCCTGGGCCCGGCCAAGGGCAAGGACTTCGCCGTCAGCATCGGCCCCTGGCTGGTCACCCCAGACGAACTGGCCGACACGCGGCAGGCCAAGGGGTACGACCTGACCGGGACGGCGGCGGTCAACGGCCGCGAATGCAGCCGCGGCTCGTGGGCGGCCATCCACCACAGCTTCGGCGAGATGCTCGCGCGCGCCTCGGCGGACGTGCACCTGCGGCCCGGCGACATCGTGGGCAGCGGCACGATCGGTGGCGGCAGCCTGCTGGAGGTCCGGGAGGCGACCCTGGGCCGCTTCCTGGAGCCCGGCGACGTGGTCGCCGTGGAGATCGAGCGCCTGGGCCGCCTGATCAGTCCCATCGTCGCCCCACCCCTCGCCTGATCCGGGAGCCACACGCCATGCCACCGGCCGACCCCGCCGACCCCGGCGACCTGCATGGCCGCCGTATCTGGGAGACGCTCCGCCGCTCGGTCGCGCTCGCCGTCGTGGGCCAGGAGGCGGCCCTGCGGCTGCTGACGGTCGCCCTGCTGGCGGGCGGCCACGCCCTCGTCGAGGACGTGCCGGGCACCGGCAAGACCCTGCTCGCGCGGGCCTTCGCCGCTTCGCTGGGCCTGAGCTTCGGCCGCGTGCAGGGCACGCCCGACCTGCTGCCGACCGATGTCACCGGCTCCAGCATCCTGACCGCCGATGGCGGCGACACGGGGACCGGTTTCCGCTTCATCGCCGGCCCCGTCTTCAACCAGGTCCTGCTGGTCGACGAGATCAACCGGGCCACGCCTCGCACCCAGTCCTCGCTCCTGGAAGCGATGCAGGAGGGCCGCGTCTCGGTGGACGGCGTGACCCGGCCCCTGCCGACGCCATTCCTCGTGCTGGCCACGCAGAACCCGGTCGAGCTGGAGGGCACGTTCGCCCTGCCGGAGGCGCAGCTGGACCGCTTCCTCGTGCGCGTCGCGGTGGGCTACCCGACCGAGGACGGCGAGCGGGCCATCGCCCGCCGCTATCGCGAGGCGGCCGAGCCGCTGGAGCGCATCACCCCGGTCCTGCAGGCACCGGAGGTGGTGGCCCTCCAGGACCGCGTCCGGGCCGTCACCGTGGCGGATGAGGTCGAGGCATACCTGGTCGCCATCGTGCGCGCGACGCGCGACCATCCGGTGGTCCGGCTGGGGGCCAGTCCGCGGGCGAGCGTGGCCCTCTACCGGTCGAGCCAGGCATGGGCGCTGCTGGCGGGCCGGGAGTTCGTCCTGCCCGACGACGTGGCGGCCGTGGCCCCGGCCGTGCTGGCGCATCGCCTGACCGTCGAGCTGGAGCAGGAGCTGCGCGGCGCGACGCGCGACGGCGTCGTGGCCGAGGTGCTCGAGGCCGTGCCCGTGCCCGTGACGGCACCGGGGTGACCGCCCCCATCCCATGATCCTGCTGGTCGGGCTGGCGATCGTCTTCGTCCTGCTCGGCGCATCGCTGGCCCTGCCGGGGGTCGTCCTCATCGGCGTCGTGACCGTGCTGGTCCTCCTGACCATGGAGCTGTGGCACCGCCACGGCCTTGACGGGGTGACCTACGAACGCGACCTGGGCACCGGCCGAGCCATCTGGGGCGACGAGGTGGAGGTGCGCCTCACGGCCTGGAACGCCAAGCTCCTGCCCCTGCCGCGCCTCACCACCGACGACCTGGTGGAGGGCGGCGGCCTGGACGTCGTGGAGCTGCCACTGACCCGGAGCGACGTGGCCGGTGTCTCGATCCTGCGCAGCCGCTGGTCGCTGCTGTGGTACGAGCGCGTCACGCGCCACCTCCACGTCCGGGCGGTGCGGCGTGGTGTGTTCGAGCTCGGACCGGTGCGGCTCGAGGCGGCCGACCTGTTCGGCCGGGAGGTGGCCGCCCAGGAACGCCCGCTGCCGGGCACGTTCACGGTGTTGCCCCGCACCGTGCCCGTCGTCACGGCCCTGCCGTCACGCGCGCCACTGGGCGTCCGCCGGGCGACCCAGAGTCTCTTCCACGATCCAGCCCTCTTCGCCGGGGTGCGGCCGTACCAGCCCGGCGACGCACCGCGCGAGCGCCACTGGCGCGCCTCGGCGCGCACCGGCCGCCCCCTCACCAAGCGCTTCGAACCGTCGCACGAGCGACAGGTCGTGATCGTCCTGGACGTCCAGACGGGACCCGGGCCTCACTGGCTGCCGGGGGTGGACGAAACGCTCATCGAGGTGCTCGCCGTGGCTGCCGCCTCCCTGGCGCGGGCCATCGTGGGCGCCGGCGACGCCTGCGGCTTCGCGGCAGCCATCCGGGCCGGGGCGCCACGGCAGGTCTCGTACATCGCGCCGCGCTCCGGGCCGCAGCAGGCCGTCCGCATCGCGGCGCTGGTGGCCCGCATCGGCCTCTACGTCGCCGCGCCCTACGAGCAGGCCCTGGCCGCGGTAGCCCTGCGCGTGCCGCCGGGCACCACCCTCGTCACGGTCAGCAGCCGTCCGCCGACGCGCTACCTGGCGACGCAGCGGCACCTCGTCCGCAGCGGCTTCGTCGTGCAGCACGTGGCGGTGGGACCGGGCGCGGCGGCGGCCGTGGCGACCCTGCGGCGGGCACGCATCCCGGCCGTGATCGGCCATCTCGAACCCGACTGGAGGCGGGCCGATGCCTTCGTCACGACGGGCTGACCTGGGCGGCGCGGGGCTGGCCGTCGTCGA
This sequence comes from uncultured Anaerolineaceae bacterium, assembly GCA_964518505.1. GTDB lineage: Bacteria > Chloroflexota > Limnocylindria > Limnocylindrales > CSP1-4 > DASPUH01. The sequence goes on from CAZFGT010000013.1 coordinate 10,146, forward strand.
GGCGGCGATGGAGGGCGGCTGGCTGCTGGTGGTCTACGCGGGTTTCGAGGTCGGCCTGATGCGCCATCAGCCGTCGCTGGGCCCGGTCGAGTTCACCCTCGCCGCGCTGCTCGGCATCTGGATCGGCCGCCGCCCACGCACCTGGCCCCGACCACTGGCCCTGGCCGCCCTCGCCGTCGTCGTCCTGATCGGCTGGCTGGCCAGCCCCGCCACCTGGGCCGCGCTGCAGGCAGGTGCGCTGCTGGCGGCGGCGGCCGCGCACCCGGGGGCCCTCCTCTTGGGGGCAGCCGTGCTGCGGGGTGGCGCCCATCGCGACCCCCTCGACGATGTGGAGACGAGCGCCAACCTGCTGCGGTACCTGACGCCCATCCTGCTGCTGCCGTGGCTGGTCGGGGCCATCATCCCGGTGGCAAGCCTGCGCCTGTCGTTCGTGGGCTCAGCGTGGATGGGCACGCTGGTCTTCGTCGTGGCCGGCTTCGCCGCCCTCGGCTTCGGTCGCCTGCGGCTGCTTGGCCTGACGGCCGACCCACGCGACCGGGCGGGACGGACCTGGTTCCTCGTCACGGCCGCCGTGCCCCTGTCGCTGATCGCGGTGGGCGTGCCGCTCGCCCTGTGGACCGGCCTCCGACCGGAGGACCTGGCCGAGGCCATCGTGCGGCCCGGCGTCCTCCTGTTCACGCTCGTGGCCCTGCTGGTCGCCCCGCCGATCGCGGCCGGCGGCGTCCTGGCCGGTCTCCTGAAACCCGGGAGCGCCACGGTCCCCAACGCCGGCGGCGGCACCGGCAACGGGCTCGGCCTGGGGGCCCTGGACTCGGGCCAGCTGGTCACCATCGCGATCGTGCTCACGGTCGTGATCGCGGTGAGCATCCTGCTCGTGCTGCGCTGGCTGCGGCCGCCGCGTCGGGACGGCCAGGACCGGCCGCGCATCGTCGAGGAACGGGCCATCGTCGTGCCGGCCCGGGTCCCCCGGCCCGCGCGACGTCGCAGACCAGGCGCGCCAGCCGTCCCGCATGATGCGGTCACCGCCTACCTGGCCACGCTGGATCTCCTGGCCGACGACCCCAGCCTCGCACGCCATGCGTCCGAGACGCCAGCCGGCCACGCGCAGCGGCTGGCCGACGCCGGAGCGGACGCCGCGCCCGGGCCGCTGCGCCGCCTGGCCGCCGACTACCAGCTGGCCCGGTACGGCGAGCGGCCGATCACGGAACCGGAGACCAGCCGCGCCCTGGCCCGCTGGCGCCGCGCCCGAGAGCCGCGCCGAACGTCCTAGACTGGCCCTCGTCCGCAAGGGAGACGATCCGCGCCATGCACTACGTCCAGCACGGCAGCGTGCCACGCCAGCGCCACACCCAGCATCGCGCGCCGGACGGCACCCTGTACGCCGAGGAGCTCTTCGGCGTGGAGGGCTTCACGGGCCGCAGCTCGCTGCTCTACCACCTCGTGCCGCCCACCCGCACGCACCGTGTCGAGGCCGGCCCGGTCATCGCCCTCGAGCGGGCCGCCGAGCGGGTCCACCGCCACCATCTGGTCAAGACGGCCGAGCTGCCGCCCACGGGGGACGTGGTGAGCGGCCGGGTGCCCCTCTTCTTCAACCGCGACGTGGTGATGGGGGTCGTCCGTCCGGCCGGGCCCATGCCGGCCGGCCATTTCTACCGCAACGGCGAGGGCGACGAGCTGCTCTACGTCCACGAGGGGCGCGGGCGGTTCGAATCCGTCTTCGGCACCCTGGACTACGAGCCCGGCGACTACCTCGTCATCCCCATCGGCACGACGTGGCGCCTGGATCCGGCGCCCGGCGTCGACCAGCGCCTGCTCTGGCTGGAGACGCCCGGCGAGATCGAGCCGCCGCGCCGCTACCGCAACGAGTACGGCCAGCTGCTGGAGCACGCGCCGTACTACCACCGCGACATCCGCGTCCCGGCGGACGTGCCAGCGCACGCGGAGGCGGGCGACTTCAGCATCGACGTCAAGGCCCGCGGCCAGCTGACGCGCTACCGCTATCACCACCATCCGCTCGACGTGGTCGGCTGGGACGGCTACCTGTACCCCTACATCTTCAACATCGGCGATTTCCAGCCCATCACCGGGCGGGTCCACCAGCCGCCGCCGGTCCACCAGACCTTCCAGGGCCGCGATTTCGTCGTCTGCTCCTTCGTGCCCCGCAAGTTCGACTACCACCCGCTGGCCATCCCGGCGCCCTACAACCACTCCAACATCAACAGCGACGAGGTCATCTACTACGTGGCCGGCAACTTCATGAGCCGCCGCGGGGTCGACATCAGCTCGTTCACCGTGCACCCGGGCGGCATCCCCCACGGCCCGCACCCGGGCACGGCGGAGGCCTCCATCGGGCGCGAGGGCACGGAAGAGCTGGCCGTCATGGTCGACACCTTCCACCCCCTCGACCTGACGGTCCAGGCGGCCGGCCTGGAGGACGCGGCCTATCCGTACTCGTGGCTGCCGGCGGAGGATGCCACGGCCGAGGCCCGCGAGCTGGCCGAGCGCGGCCCGGAGGCCTTCCCCGACTGAGCGCGCCGTTGCGCGGCGTGGTTCACTGTCACCATGCCTGACGAAGCCGCCGCCGCCCTCGCCCGCCTGGAGGCCGTCCGCGTGCGCCTCGCAGCCCACGCGGCCAGCGGCGCCCATGCGGGCCTGACCGGCGCCGACCCCCAGACCGGCGAGCGCTGGGAGGCGGGGCAGGTGTGGGCCCACCTCGCCGAATTCCCGACCTACTGGCTCGACCAGTTCAAGCGCCTCCTCGCCGCGCGCGCGGACGGCGTCGCCGAGCCCATCCCGTTCGGCCGCACCGCGGCCGACCCGACCCGCATCCTGGCCATCGAGCGGGACCGCAACGAGCACCCACGGGCCCTCCATGGTCGGGTGGATCGCGGTATCGCGCAGGCCGAAGCATTCATCCGGGGCCTGCCCGACACGGCGTGGGATGCGGCCGGTCTGCACCCGCGGCTGGGGGCCATGCGCCTGCCTGCGATGGTCGACCGCTTCTGGATCGCCCACCTGGAGGAGCACGCGGAACAGCTGGACGAGCTTCTGGGCGGGCGCGGCTAGCGCTTGGCGCGGCCCTCGCTCAGGATCGAGCGCGTGATGAAGAGCACGTTGGCCGGCCGCTCCGCCAGCCGTCGCATGAAGTAGGGGTACCACTCCGTCCCGAAGGGGACGTACACACGCACCGTGTAGCCGTCGTCACGCAGCCGGTCCTGCAGGTCGCGCCGGATGCCGTAGAGCATCTGGAACTCGAACCGCGAGGCGTCGATGCCTTGCTCCCGCGTGAACGCGAGCAGCCGCTCGATGAGGCGTTCGTCGTGGGTCGCCAGGGCGGGGTACGTACCGTCGACCAGGAGCGTGCGCGCCAGTCGCTCGTAGCTGGTGTCCACGTCCGCCTTGTGCGGGAAGGCCACGCTGGCCGGCTCCTGATAGGCGCCCTTGCAAAGGCGCACCCGCGTGTGCGCGGCGATGAGCGCGGCGACGTCATCCACCGAGCGGCGCAGGTAGGCCTGGATGACCGCACCCACATCGGGGTGGGTGGCGTGCATCTCATGGACCAGGGCCAGCGTGGCGTCGGTGCGGTGGTGGTCCTCCATGTCGATGCGCACGAAGGCGCCGGTCCGCGCGGCCGCCTCGACCACGCGGCGGAGCTGCACGCGACAGCCCTGGATACCGTGGTCCAGGCCCAGCTGGGTGAGCTTGACGCTGACGTTGCCCTCGAGGCCGCGCTCGGCCAGACCGTCCAGCAGGCGGATGTACGAATCGGCCGCCCGGGCTGCCATGGCCTCGCTCGAGACCGCCTCGCCGAGCACGTCGGCCGTGGTGTGGAAGCCGGCGTCGCGCAGCCTCGCCAGCGCGTCCAGGCCCGCCTCCTGGGTCTCGCCGGCGACGAAGCGCCAGACCATGCCCCGGGTGAGCGGCGTGGCCGTCGCCACCCGCGCCAGGGAGCGCCGCCGCGACGCCCACAGGAGGCTGCCACGCAATGCCCGGCCGGGGAGTTCGCGGGCGACCGAAGCGGCGGCGGCCATCGGCCGTATCGTACGCCGGTCAGGGAGGCCGGCGGCATCGCCGACCCGCTGCTCAGGAGGCGCATCCATGTCCGCAACACCAGCGGCCGCCGCCCCGCAAGCCAGGGGCAAGCTGGGCGAGTGCACGCCTGACCCGCACAGCGCAGCCGGACCGGCCACACCCGGCTCGGCCGCCTGACCGGCCCGCGCGCGCCGGTGGGTCGCCGACAGGAGGCCACATGTTCGGCATGACCGTCTCGCCGCTCGAACTGATCGTCCGCTCGGCGATCGTCTATCTCGTGTTCTTCCTGCTCCTGCGGGTCTCGGGCAAGCGCGAGCTTGGCCAGTTCACGCTGTTCGATCTGGCGCTCGTCCTGCTGGCGGCCAACGCCCTCCAGCCGGCCATGACGGGGCCCGACTCGTCGGTCACGGGTGGCCTGATCGTCATCGCCACGCTCTTCGTCGTGACCTCGATCATCGGCCTGCTGCGAGCCCGGGTGCCGTGGGTGCGCGGCCTCCTGCAGTTCGAGCCGACCACGATCGGCCGCGACGGGACATGGCTGCCCGCCATCGTGGAGGAGGAAGGCCTCGATGAGGCGGACCTTGGGGCGGCCCTCCGCGAGCACGGCCTGGAGGAAGTCCGCCAGGTCAAGCTGGCGACGCTCGAGGAGGACGGCTCGATCAGCATCGTCGCCTACGACGGCACGGGCGCGTCAGCGGCCAAGCGCCGCCGGCGCTACCGCCGTTCGCGGTAGGGGCGGATCAGGCCGGCGCGGGCCTCGCCGGCGGTGACGGGGCCGTGCCCAGCCGGAGGCGGGCCACCGGAAGGAGCGAGAGCAGGACCGCGATCCCGCCGGCGACCCACAGCGGGCCAAGGTCGCCGCCATTGAGCTGCAGCACGGCCGCCGAGGCCAGGGAGCCCGCGACGCCGCTGAGGTACAGCGGCGCCAGGGCCAGGTTGAGCACGCTCGAGCGGATCGCCGTGGGCAGGCCCGCTGCGAGCATCGTGAACAGCATCGAGCTGGAGGCAGCGAAGCCGACCCCGGACCCGGCGTAGACGAGGGCAAACGGCAGGAGCGACGGGGCCATCGACGCGAGGATCAGGCAGGTCCCGGCGGCGATCGCCCCCACGGCGAAGACGCGCCGGTACCCCGCCCGGTCGGCGACGCTCCCCGCCACCGGCGAGCCGATCGCCGAGGCCACCCCGTAGGCGCCCGCCACGAACCCGACGACCGTCGCCAGCTGGACCGGCCCGGCGAGCCGCTCCACGTACAGCGTCAGGTACGGCGCCACGAGGCGCTGCCCCAGCAGCAGCAGCGAATAACCGGCGAACACGCCGCGAGCCAGCGGGGTCCGCACGATGGCCCCCAGGGAGGCTCGCACCAGGGCCAGCACGGAGCCGCCTGACGGGCGATCTCGCTGCTCGTGATACAGGGTGGTGAGCATCACGACCATGGCCAGCGAGAGCAGCCCATCGAGCAGGAAGAGCGTCTGCACCGATGAGTGGTCAGCGATGACGCCGCCGATCGCGGGTCCCACGGCGAAGCCGAGCGGGCTGGCCGTCCCGACGATGCTGATGGCGAACGCGAGGCGGGCCCGGGGCGCGCGGTCGGAGACCTCCGACAGCATCACCCCGGTGTTGCCCAGGACGAGGCCGGCGAGCGGCACGAGCACGAAGAGCTGCCATACCGCACCCACGCGTGACAGGAGCAGGAAGAGCACCGTCTCCACGGCCGCACTGCGCACGATGACCGCTTTGCGTGAGTAGCGGTCGGCCCACGCACCCCAGAAGGGCACGAGGGGCAGGCCGGCGATGAAGGCTCCCACCGACAGGATGCCGACCGTCACGGCCAGCCCCGAGTCGGTCACCCCAAGGCTCCGCACCAGCAACGGCATGAAGGTCACGAAGTGCCCGAAGCAGACCGTTTCGACGAAGCCGGCGGTGGCGAAGATCAGCGCGAGGCGACGCCAGTCAGACGAGCGGTCCAGCGCTCGCCTCAGTGAGCCGCGTCGGGCGCGGTGGCGTCCTCGAGTTGGCGGCCCAGTTCTTCGGTGCGCCGGTAGGCCGCCCAGACCGCCTCCGAGAGCACGGTCCGCAGGCGGCCCGACTCGAGCTCATGGAGCGCGGCGGCGCTGGTCCCGCCCGGCGAGGTGACCATGTTGCGCAGCACGGCGGGGTGGTCGCCGCTCTGCTTGGCGAAGTAGGTGCTGCCCTCCAGCGTCTCCACCACGAGGTCATGGGCGATGTGGCGCGGGAAACCCAGGTGGACGGCCGAGTCGATGAGGGCCTCCATGACCAGGAAGACGTACGTCGGTCCGGTCCCGCTGACCGCCGTGGCCATGGCCACCATCCGCTCGTCGTCCACGGCCAGCTCGGCGCCAAGGGTCTGCAGCAGGCTGGCGGCCTGGGCGCGCTGCGCCGCGGTGACCTCGGGCGTGGCGTACCACACGGTCATGCCGCGCCCCAGGCGCGCCGGCGTGTTGGGCATGCTGCGCACGATCTGGCGGTGCCGCAGGGCGTTGGCAAGGGCGGTCGTGGTGGCCCCCGCGATGATGCTCAGGACGAGCTGCCCATCGCCCAGCACGGGGGCCAGATCCCGGCCCACGCGGATGAGCATCTGGGGCTTGACGCCCAGCACGACGACGTCGGCGCCTTCGGCGGCCGCGGCGTTGGACTCGACGGTCCGGATGCCGTAGGTCTGTTCCAGCTGCGTCCGTCGGTCGGCCCGCGGATGGCTGGCCACGATGCGCTCGGGGCTCACGTCACCGCCGCGCAGCAGCCCGGCGATCATGGCCTCCGCCATGACCCCTGAGCCGACGATGCCGATGGTGGCGGTGGCGAGCGACATGGGCGCCGAGTATACCGACGAGCCGACGGGCCGACGGGTCGACGGGCTCAGGCGGTGGCGCGGCCCAGGAGGAAGAACCGCCCGGTCGTGGAGACGGTCGCGTCGCCGAAGCCTGCCGTGACCAGCGCCCTCTCGAGTTCGGCAGGTTCGTAGAACACCTTCGGCACGCGGAAGGCACGGCCGTCGGCAAGGCGGCGCGTGGCCACCTCGGTGGCGGCGTCCCACTCGTTGCCCGCGGCGCCGGACGCCGGATCGAGCCGCGAGTCGATGAACGCGTACGTCCCGCCGGGCGCGAGCCAGGCCCGGGCGAGACGCAGGAAGTCGGCCAGACGATGGCGTGGCACATGACTCAGCCAGAAGCCGGTGAAGAGGCCGCCCGCGGGAGGCGGCTCCGGTGGCGCCCACGCGTCGCGCTTGTGGAGGTGAGCCAGCAGGTGGTGCGCCACAAGGCGCCGCCGCGCCAGTTCGAGCGGGGCGGCGGCCGCGTCGTAACACCACAGCTCGCCCTTGCCGGCCAGCAGGGGCGACCACCAGCCCGTTCCGCTCGCCAGCTCCACGAGACGGCCCTTGAACGGCACGTCATCCAGCCAGGCGGTGGCCTGGTCCAGCTCCATCTGCCACGCCATATCGTCGATCACGCTTCGCTGGTAGCGGCCGCGGCGCAGGTAGAAGTCGTCGTACTCCGGGGCGCGGGCGTCGTAGTAGGCGATGAGGTCCGCGTCGGTCGGCTCGGCAAACGTCGCCACCTGGGCGGGAGCCGACGCCTGGGCAGGAGCCGACCCCGCTGTACGTGGCGACTCCTGCGCGGCGCCGGCCCGCTCGGCCAGGGCGGCCCGCAGCCGGGCCCGCAGGAACGGGTTGTCGCCCGCGCGGCCCAGGCACTCGGGGCACAGGTGGGCCCACGCCTCCAGGTCCTGTCGGTCGCGCACCGTCCAGGGCTGGCCGCACCACAGGCAGTCGAACGTCTCACGCACGGGCACGGCCCCATCGTGCCATGAGCGGGCCGCCGGGGGCCGCGGATCACCCGCCGTGGGCGGTGTCGGTCACGGTGAGTGAACGAAACGAGGTCGAACGAGGCGTTATCGGCCGTAGCGGACCCCCACGGGGGTCATCGGTAGCTGCGGGTGACCGTTCGCCGCGGGTAGGCGGTCGGGATCGTTCAGGGCGCGGGTTCGAGGACGGAAGTGTTCACGGTGAGTGACATCAGCCCGCGTCAACTCCCCGCGCACCAGCCTCATTGGGGGTATGCGCGTTCGGGGCCCGCCGGCTGACCGTCTGTGTGGTGCGGCAGGGCCCGCTACGCTCGACCGGGGCCCGATCCTGGGCAAGATCGCCACTCCATCGCGCTTACCACCAGCCCAGTTGGTGACGCGAGGAAGCGCGGTCCGGGCCGCTCCAGGCACCGCTGCGCAGCGCCCGCCGGGCCGCATGTCGCCGTCGACGTGCGCCCGGTATCCTGTGCCCCCGGCGGCCACGGCGCGCACCCGATGGCCGGCACCCGGCGACCAAGGAGGAGGAGCGGGCCATGGCCGAGAAGCGCACCAAGTTCGTGCTGGATGAGTCACGCATCCCGCGCGTCTGGTACAACATCGCGGCCGACCTGCCGACGCCGCCCGCCCCAGTGCTCCATCCCGGCACCGGCCAGCCGATCGGCCCGGCCGATCTCGCGCCGCTCTTCCCCATGGCCCTCATCGGCCAGGAGGTCAGCACCGAGCGCGAGATCGAGATCCCCGGTCCGGTGCGCGACGCGTACGCCCTGTACCGGCCCTCGCCGCTCTACCGGGCCCATCGCCTGGAGGCGGCCCTCCAGACGCCCGCCCACATCTACTACAAGTACGAAGGCGTCAGCCCGGCCGGCAGCCACAAGCCCAACACGGCCATCGCCCAGGCCTACTACAACAAGGCCGAAGGCGTGAAGCGCCTCGCGACCGAGACGGGCGCCGGCCAGTGGGGCACCGCCCTCGCCTTCGCCGGCGCGCTGTTCGGCCTCGAGGTCAAGGTCTACATGGTGCGCGTCAGCTACGACCAGAAGCCGTACCGACGCGTGCTGATGGAGGTCTACGGCGCGGAGGTCGTGGCCAGCCCCAGCCTCAGCACCGACTACGGCCGACGGGTGTTGGCAGAGGACCCCGACAGCCCCGGCTCGCTCGGTATCGCCATCTCGGAGGCCGTCGAGGACGCGGCCAAGCGCGACGACACGAAGTACTCGCTGGGGTCCGTGCTGAACCACGTGCTGCTGCACCAGACGGTCATCGGCCAGGAGGCGATCGAGCAGATGGCCATGGCCGGCGAGCGCCCCGACGTGATCATCGCCTGCACCGGCGGCGGCTCCAACTTCGCCGGGCTGACCTTCCCGTTCCTGGGCCAGAAGCTGCGCGGCGAGGCCGACTACCGGGTCATCGCGGTCGAGCCGGAGGCGGCGCCCTCCATGACGCGGGGCGTCTACGCCTACGACTTCGGCGACACCGGCCAGATGACGCCCCTGGTCAAGATGCACACCCTGGGCCACGACTTCGTGCCCGACCCCATCCACGCCGGCGGCCTGCGGTACCACGGCATGGCGCCGCTGGTCAGCCTGCTCAAGGAGCAGGGCGTCATCGAGGCCCAGGCCGTCCACCAGCGGGCCACCTTCGAGGCCGGCGTGATGTTCGCCCGGGCGGAGGGCATCCTGCCCGCGCCCGAGCCGACCCACGCCATCAAGGTCGCCATCGACGAGGCGGTCGCGGCGCGCGAGGCCGGCCAGGCCAAGGTCATCCTGTTCAACCTCTGCGGCCACGGCCACTTCGACCTGTCGGCTTACGAGCGCTACCTGACCGGGCGCCTGGAGGACTACGAGTACCCCACGGAGAAGGTGGCGGCGGCCCTCGCCGGGCTGCCCAAGGTCTAGACCGCGGACCAGCTGCCTGGCGGCGCCTCACCGGCGAAGCCGACCGGATCCATCAGCTCGGCCAGCAGGGCCACGCCCTCGACCGCCCGCGGCCCAGGCCGGCTGAAATAGGCCGAGCCGTCGACGACGAACACCTGGCCCTCGCGCACGGCCTGCAGGTCGGCGAACCAGGGGGGATGGGGCGTGCGCGCCCACTCGTCTCGCGTCTGGGCCGCGTCGAAGCCGCAGGGCATGAGGAAGAGCTGCTGCGGATCGACGTCGCGGACGGCCTCCCACGTCGTCTCGACCGACCGGGCGCCGGCCTGCCCCAGCAGCTCCCAGCCGCCGGCGCGTCGGACCTGCTCGGGGACCCAGTGGCCGGCCGTGAACGGCGGGTCGAGCCACTCGGCGCACACCACGCGTCGAGGGGCGACGCCGTCGAGGCGCCGCTCGAGGACGCGGTTCTCGAGCGCGGCCAGGCGCTCGCGGAGGACCTCCACCAGGCCGACCGCCTCGTCCTCCGCCGAGGCATAGGCGCCGATCGTCGTGATGGTGTTGAAGATGCCCTCCAGGGACGTCGGCTCCAGGCTGACCACGGTCACCTCCGCGTCGATGGCCCGCACCGCCTCGGTGACCTGGCGGTAGCTGACGGCGCAGACCTCGCACAGCTCCTGGGTCAGGATGAGGTCCGGCCGGGCCGCGGCGAGGGCCGCCTCGTCGAGGCGGTAGATGGCGCTCCCGCCGTGCAGCTGGGCACGCACCCGGTCGTGGATGCGACGGCTCGTGACGCCGGGCTCTGGGGTCGCGTCGGCGGTCATGACCGGCACGGCGGCCGCGGCCGGCGGGTAGTCGCACTCGTGGGTCCGCCCGACCAGCTCATCGCCAAGGCCCAGGGCGAAGACGATCTCGGTGGCCGACGGCAGGAGCGAAACGATGCGCATCGCGTCAGCCTAGCGGCACAGCCCTGGCCGGCGGCCGGGAGGGCCGGGGAGACGCCCCGGCCGGGTGCGGCGGGCGATCAGCGAGGTTTGAGGCCGTCGACGGCGACGCGTGCGCCGGGCTTGTCCTCGAACCACTGGGCGTTGACGCGGGTGTAGGCGGCCCATTCGGGCGGCAGCGAATCCTCGGGGAAGATGGCCGTGACCGGGCACTCCGGCTCGCACGCCCCGCAGTCGATGCACTCGTTGGGGTCGATGTAGAGCATGCGGTCGACGCCCTGCTCGAAGTGGATACAGTCCACGGGGCAGACCGCCACGCAGGCCTGGTCGATCACGTCGATACAGGGCTCGGCGATGACGTACGTCATGCGGGCAGATCTCCTTGTCCTGCGCGTTGGCTTGCCGGGCAAGTGTAGCGTCGGCGCGGCGGCACGCAGCGACTTGACACCGGTCCGCGGGAGGTCGCACAGTGCGGTGCCATCGAGGCGCCGCGACCCTGGCGGGAGAGCAGGTCGCACCTCCGGTGCCATGGACCCGCGCATTGAGGGACGGCGTGCAGGCTGGTACCGCCAGTGTCACTACCGCAGGGACGGTGCCGACCGCCGTCGCCGTGCGGCTCGAGGGCGTGCGCAAGACCTTCGGCGAGGTCGTGGCCGTGGCGGGCGTGGACCTGGATGTCGGCGCCGGCGAGTTCTTCTCGCTCCTGGGCCCGTCGGGCTCCGGCAAGACCACGACCCTGCGCATGATCGCCGGCTTCGAGTTGCCCACCAGCGGCCGGGTCCTGCTGTCCGGCGAGGACGTCACGCGCCGCCCGCCGTTCGAGCGCGACGTCAACACCGTCTTCCAGGACTACGCCCTGTTCCCCCACATGACCGTGGCCGACAACGTGGCCTACGGCCTGATGATCCGCAAGGTGCCCCGCGCGGAGCGGCAGACTCGCGTCGCGGACGCGCTGCGCATGGTGCGCCTGGACGGGTACGACGCGCGGCGCCCGGCGCAGCTCTCGGGCGGCCAGCGACAGCGCGTCGCGCTGGCCCGGGCACTGGTGAACCAGCCCAAGGTGCTGTTGCTGGACGAGCCCCTGGGGGCGCTCGACCTCAAGTTGCGCGAGGAGATGCAGCTGGAGCTCAAGGCCATCCAGCAGCGGGTCGGCATCACCTTCATCTACGTCACGCACGACCAGGAGGAGGCGCTCGCCATGAGCGACCGCCTGGCCGTCTTCAACCGGGGGCGGATCGAGCAGGTCGGCGCCCCCGCGGAGGTTTACGAGCGGCCGGCGACGGCGTTCGTGGCGGGCTTCGTGGGCACCTCCAACCTGCTCAGCGGCAAGGCCGCCCTTCAGATCGTGGGGCGCGCCGGGACCTTCACCGTCCGTCCCGAGAAGATCCGCCTGGCCGAGCCCGACGACCCCGTGGCAGCCGACGAGACGAGTGCCCTGGGGCGCATCGGCGAGGTGGTCTACCTGGGTTCGGACACGCGCTACGTCGTTCACCTTGACCTGGGCCCGCGCCTCGTGGTGACCCAGCAGAACCTGGCGACCTCGTCGACGCAGGCCCTGGCGGCCTCGGGTCGGCGCGTGCGGCTCATCTGGAACCGCGAACACGACTACCCCGTCCAGGCCGACGGGGACGATGGGACAGTGGACGCCGGCTCGACGCCGGCGCCGGAGGAGGAGGTACGGGCGTGAGCAACCGACGATGGGCGGCCCTGATGGCCGCGACCGCCATCCTGGCCAGCGCGTGCTCCGGCACGGCGACGACGCCGCCGGCCGCGACGGGCACCCCGGCGGGCAGCGTGGCGCCGCCCACGACGGCCGCCTCGGGGACGCCGGCGGCGAGCGCCGGACCCAGCCTGCCGACCTCCGTGGGCAAGGGCGAGGGCGAGCTCGACCTCGTCATCTGGCCCGGCTACGCCGAGGACGGCTCCAACGATCCTCACTACGACTGGGTCAAGCCGTTCGAGGATGCGACCGGCTGCAAGGTCAACGCCAAGACGGCCGACACGTCGGACGACATGTACAACCTGATGACCCAGAACCACGGCCTGTATGACGGCGTCTCGGCCTCCGGCGACGCTTCCAACCGCCTCATCGACGCCGGCGAGATCGCGCCCATCAACGTCAACCTCATCCCCGACTACGTCAACATCTCGCCGTTCCTGCAGAGCCCGGCGCACAACACGGTCAACGGGGTGCACTACGGCATCTCGCTGGGCTGGGGCGCCAACTTCCTGATGTACAACACGGCCGACTTCACCACCGCCCCCACCAGCTGGGCGTCGGTCTTCGATCCCACCCAGGCCGCCGCATACAAGGGCAAGATCACCGACTACGCCGGGCCGATCTACATCGCCGACGCGGCCCTGTACCTCAAGAGCGCCCAGCCGTCGCTGGGCATCACCGATCCGTATGAGCTGACCCAGCCGCAGTTCGACGCGGCGGTGAGCCTGCTCAAGGCCCAGCAGCCGTTCGTGGGCAAGTACTGGTCCTCGTACACCGACGAGATCGACAACTTCGAGGCCGGCACCTCGACCATCGGCACGGCCTGGCAGTACCAGGCCAACGCCATCACGGCCGACGCCAAGGTCAAGATCGCGACCGTGGTGCCCACCGAGGGCGTCACCGGGTGGGCCGACACATGGATGATGTCGGCGTACGCCAAGCACCCCAACTGCATGTACCTGTGGATGGCGTGGGCCCTCAAGCCCGACACGCAGGTCCAGTCGGCCGAATACTTCGGTGAGGCGCCGGCCAACCCCCTCGCCTGCCCCAAGCTCGACGCCGTCTACGGCCCCTACGGCATCAAGGACTTCTGCACCATCTACCACGCCCAGGACACGGCGTTCTACAACGCGGTGGCCTTCTGGAAGACGCCGAGCGCCGACTGTGGTGATAGCCGGGGCAAGACCTGCGTCGATTACTCGCAGTGGATCGACGCCTACACGAGCGTGAAGGGCTAGGCGCCACACCCGTGCCGGGCGGGGCGCGCCGGCGCCTGCTGGGCTGGTTCAGCCGCCATCCGCGGTTCCAGCTCCTTGCGCTGCTCGTCCCGCCCGCCGGCTGGTTCGGCCTGGTCTACTACGGCTCGCTCGCGCTCCTGCTGATCTCGGCCTTCTGGACCCTGGATCCGACCACCCACCAGGTCCTCCATCAGTTCAGCCTGGCCAACCTGCAGAAGCTGGTCACGGAGAGCGTCTACCCCACGATCGCGCTGCGCACGACCGTGATCGCCGCCATCGTGACCGTGGCCGACGCCGTCATCGCCTTCCCCATCGCCTACTACATGGCGCGCGTGGCCTCGCCGCGCACGCGGGCCGCGCTGGCCGTGGCCGTCCTCCTGCCGCTCTGGGCGAGTTACCTCGTGCGGGTTTACGCCTGGCGCGTGATCCTCTCCGACAGCGGACTCGTCGACTGGGCCTTCGCGCAGCTGGGGATCGCCAACGTGGGCTCGCTCTTCGGCATCTCCGACCTGTCGATGACGATCGTCTTCATCTACCTCTGGCTGCCGTACATGATCCTGCCCATCTTCGCCGGGCTGGAGCGCATCCCCGCCTCCTACCTGGAGGCGTCGGCCGACCTCGGCGGGCGGCCGTTCACGACCTTCCGGCGGATCATCCTGCCGCTCGCCATCCCGGCCCTCGCGGCGGGCTCGATCTTCACCTTCTCGCTGACCCTGGGCGACTACATCACCCCCAGCCTGGTATCCAACTCGCAGTTCATCGGCAACGTCATCGTGGGGGAACTCGGCGTGGCCGGCGACATCCCGTTCGCCGCCGCGTTCGCCATGGTGCCCATCGCGATCATGGCCGTGTACCTGCTCGCGGTGCGCCGTCTCGGCGCGTTCGAGGCGCTGTGAGATGAGGACGGCTGCCGCCCGCATCGGCCTGCGGCTCGCGACGGGCCTGACGGTGGCCTTCCTGTACCTGCCCATCGCGGTCATCGCCCTGTACGCCTTCAACGGCGACCGGGGCCAGACGTGGCCCATCACCAACTTTTCGCTGCAGTGGTTCGGCGACGCCTTCAACAACGAGTCGGTGCGCGACGCCATGGTGCTGTCGGTGTCGATCGCCACGCTGGCCATGGTGGCGGCGGTCATCCTGGGCACGGCCGCCTCGCTGGCCGTCCACCGCTACCGCTTCTTTGGCCGTGACGTCGTTTCGTTCGCCCTGGTCCTGCCGATCGCCCTGCCGGGCATCATCACCGGCATCGCCCTCAACGCCGCGTTCCGCGGCATCGGCCTTGGCCTGGGCACGCTGACGATCGTCATCGGCCACGCCACGTTCTGCGTCGTGGTGGTCTACAACAACGTCATCGCCCGCCTGCGGCGCTCCTCGTCGTCGCTCGAGGAAGCCTCGGCCGACCTGGGCGCGGATCAGCTGCAGACGTTCCGCTACGTGACGCTGCCGGTCATCCGGACGGCCCTGCTGGCCGGCGCCCTGCTGGCCTTCGCCCTGTCCTTTGACGAGATCATCGTCACCTACTTCGTGGCGGGCACGCAGGAGACGATCCCGATCTGGATCTATGACCACCTCCACCAACCCAACCAGCGGCCCATCGTGAACGTGGTGGCGCTCTTCGTGATCCTCCTTTCCACGATCCCCGTCTACATCTCGCAACGCCTGGTGGGGGCCGAGGCCACCGCCGGAGCGGCCACCGGGGCGAGCGCCCGCCGCTGAAGCGGCGGCGGCTCAGGCGAGCTGCCGCAGCCCATCCGACCAACGCCAGCTGCCGGTCAGGTCCGGGTCAAGTTGGGCCGCGACGATCCAGGCGGCGAGGACGAGCACGACGGCGGCGACCAGGACCGCGACCGACAGGAGCCCGCCCGAGGCGGGTAGCGGGGCGACCAGGTGGCCGGGGCGGAAGCGCGACAGGGCGGCGAAGTTCATGGTCGGTCATCCTCCGGTGGCCTCACGAGCGGGCATCGCGCCCCTCGGCGCGATCGGCACTCGCCACCCTAGGGATGGCCGCTTGGCTGGCCCTTATCAGCCGCTTATCAACAGCGCGCGCAGGCGCCGCAGGTCGGCCCGGAAGATGACCTCGAAGACGGGTCCGAAGAGCGGGTCCAGCAGCCGCAGGAGCGGAGCCGCGGCCGCCGGCAAACCCAGCCCCCGGGCATCGGGTCGCAACTCCTCCCGCCAGGTCACGCGCGTCCGCCGCCCGCCGGGCAGGGGCTCCAGCCAGAAGTCGGCCCGCCCCGCGAAAGCGCCACCGTGCGTCATGCCGAAGTGCCGGCCCGGCTCGAAGTAGGTGACCTCGATGGGGTCCTCCTGGGTCACGCCGAACATGCGCACCCGGCCCACCGCACGGAACCCGACATCCAGCGGTCCCGGGCTCGAGGGGGTGATCGACTTGAGGTCGCGCATCCAGGTCGGCTGGCGCTCGAGGTCGACCAGCAGCGCCCACACCGCGGCCGGCGGGGCCGGGAACGTCAGGGCTCGCACGACCACCGGCACGGCCCGATGCTAGGCCATCGCGGCGCGCCCGGTCGCTGGTGGGTATCCTGCGGCCCATGACCACGTCGCGCCCGCAGGAAGCACGCCCCACCCGCGCCAGCGCGGCCAGCCGGGCCACGGAGGATCACAAGTTCCTCCAGGGCAAGCCCTACGCCGACACCGCCTTCCTGGAAAGCGACGCCTGGCGCGCGTTGCGGATCCAGGGCGAGTTCGTGGAGGGCTTCGACGCGATGGCCCGCCTGGGGCCGGCGGTGACCGTCTTCGGTTCGGCCCGCACCCCCCGCAAGGACCCCGCCTACCATGCCGCCGAACGGCTGGGCGCCGGTCTGGCGCGGGCTGGTTTCGCCGTCATCACTGGTGGCGGGCCGGGCATCATGGAGGCCGTCAACAAGGGTTGCCGGGAGGCCGGCGGCTACTCCGTGGGCTGCACCATCGAGCTGCCCCACGAGCAGGACTCGAACCGCTACCTGGACCTGTCGGTCGACTTCAAGTACTTCTTCGTGCGCAAGACGATGTTCGTCAAGTACGCCCAGGGCTTCGTCATCTTCCCCGGCGGCTACGGCACCCTCGACGAACTGTTCGAGTCGGTCACCCTGGTCCAGACGGGCAAGATCGAGCACTTCCCCATCGTCCTGTTCGGCAGCGACTACTGGGGCGGGCTGCTGACCTGGCTCCGGGATCGCGTGGCGGCGGAGGACAAGATCGGGGCGCCCGACCTGGACCTCCTGCCGGTGACCGATGACGTGGACGGGACCGTCGAGTTGATGGTCGAGTCCCGCCGCCGGGAGCTCGAGGCGCGCGCGGCGGCAGAGGCGGATGCGCTCCTGCGGCGCCAGGGCGAACCGGTGGCCAGCGGGCGTCCGGACCCGCGCGAAGCCGACGCCCCCATCCATCGAGGCGCGATCGTCCAGCGCCCCGACTGACGCATGACCGAGACTCCGGCGGCGCCGGCCACCGTCGGGCGCGGGCGGCGCACCCGACGCCACGACCCCAACTACAAGTGGATCGCGCTGTCCAATACGACCCTCGGCGTGCTCATGGCCGCCATCGACGGGTCGATCGTGATCATCTCGCTGCCCGCCATCTTCAACGGCATCAAGCTGGACCCGCTGCAACCCGGCAGCACGAGCTACCTGCTGTGGATCTTCATGGGCTACCTGCTCGTGACGGCCGTCCTCGTGGTGGCCTTCGGCTGGCTGGGCGACCGGTACGGCCGCGTGCGGATGTACAACGCCGGCTTCGCCATCTTCACGGTGGGCTCCCTGCTGCTCGCCGCGACGCCCTTCGAGGGCGCCGCCGGCGCGCTGTGGATCATCGGCATGCGCATCGTGCAGGGCATCGGCGGCGCCTTCCTGTTCGCCAACTCGGCGGCCATCCTGACCGACGCGTTCCCCTCCCACCAGCGCGGCCTGGCCCTCGGTATCAACGGCATCGCCGCCATCGCCGGCCAGTTCATCGGTCTGCTGGCCGGTGGCTTCCTGGCCACCATCGACTGGCGGCTCGTCTTCTTCGTCAGTGTGCCGATCGGCATCCTGGGCACGATCTGGGCCTACCTGCGGCTCGAGGAACTCAGCACGACGTCCCACCGCCGGATGGACTGGGCCGGCAACCTGACCTTCGGCATCGGGCTGGCGGCGATCCTCATCGGCATCACCTACGGCATCCAGCCCTATGGCTCCGATCCGACCGGCTGGACCAGCCCGCTCGTCATCGGCCTCATCGGCGGCGGGCTGTTCCTCCTGGCGGCGTTCCTGTGGCTCGAGCGGCGGGTCAAGGACCCCTTCTTCGACCTGTCGCTCTTCCGCATCCGCGCCTTCACGGCCGGCAACGTGGCCGGCCTACTCGCCTCCACCGGCCGCGGCGGCCTGTCGTTCATGCTGGTCATCTGGCTGCAGGGGATCTGGCTGCCGCTGCACGGCTACAGCTACGCCGACACCCCCCTGTGGGCCGGCATCTACATGCTGCCGCTGACGGTCGGCTTCCTGGTCGCGGGACCCCTCTCGGGCTTCTTCTCCGACCGCTTCGGCGCGCGCCCGTTCGCCACCGGCGGGATGCTGCTGGCGGCCGTCGCCTTCATCGGCCTGACGCGGCTGCCCGTGATCTTCGCCTACCCCCTGTTCGCCTTCGTCCTGCTGCTCGCCGGCATCGGCTCGGGTCTCTTCAACTCGCCCAACGCGGCGGCCATCATGAACAGCGTCCCGGCCGGGCAACGGGGCGCCGCGTCGGGCATGCGGGCCGTGTTCGCCAACGCCGGCTTCGTCGTCTCCATCGGCCTGTTCTTCTCGCTCATGATCGGCGGCCTCGCCGGCTCATTGCCGTCCACGCTCTACGCCGGCCTCGTGGCCCACGATGTGCCGGCGTCGGTGGCCACCCAGATCTCGCGTCTGCCACCGGTCTCGAGCCTCTTCGCCGCCCTGCTGGGCTACAACCCGATGGCCTCACTGCTGCCTCCGACGGTGCTCCACGCGCTGCCGCCCGACCAGGCCGCTATCCTCACCGGCAAGGACTTCTTCCCCCAGCTCATCAGCGGCCCGTTCCAACAGGGCCTGACCATCGTCTTCGTGACCGCGGCGGGCATGGCCGTCATCGCCGCCGCGGCGTCGGCCCTGCGTGGTGGCCGCTACATCCACGTCGAGGTCCCGGTGCCCGACGTCGAGCTCACCTCGCCCTGACCACCCCAGCGCCGAAAGGGATCCCTTGAGCCACGCCTTCACCAACCTCGGGCGTTTCAGCGTCCGCTTCCGGTACCTCATCGTCGTCGCCTGGATCGTGGTGACGGTACTGGCGGTCAAGGGCCTACCGTCGCTGAGCGACGTGGCCAAGGACACCACCAGCGGTTTCCTGCCGGCGAACGCCCCGAGCATGCAGGCGGCCACGCTCGCCGCGCCGTTCCAGAACGCGTCGCTGGCCTCCGCCACGCTGGTGGTGGCCCGCGACGGCGGGCTGACCGCCGCCGACAACGCGGCCGTCGACAAGCTGGAGGCGACGATCCGCCAGGTACCACGGGTGAAGCTGGTCCTGGACCTGGGCGTATCGGGCGACGGCCAGGCTCGTCAGGCGCTCCTCCAGGCGACCGTCGTGGCCTTCAGCGGCGGACCGGAGGCGACGGGACTGGTCGATGCGATCCGGGCCACCTTCACCACGGCGGGTGCACCTGCCGGCCTGCAGATCCACCTCACCGGCCAGCTGGCGACCCAGATCGACACCATCAAGGCGAGCGGCTCCTCGCAGGACCAGACCTCGCAGCTCTCGCTGCTCTTCATCATCGTCCTGCTGCTGCTCGCCTTCCGCGCCGTGCTGGCGCCACTCATCACGCTGATCCCGGCCGCCTTCGTGCTCGTGCTGGCCGGGCCCGTCATCGCCGAGGCCACCAACATCGGCGTCCAGGTCTCCTCCATCACCCAGCTGCTGCTCATCGTGCTGATCCTGGGCGCGGGCACGGACTACGGCGTCTTCCTCGTCTTCCGCGTGCGCGAGGAGCTGCGACGCGGCCTGACCCCGCAGGAGGCCGTGGTCCGTTCGGTCAGCCGGGTCGGTGAATCGATCACCTTCTCCGCCTTCACCGTCATCGCGGCGCTGATGAGCCTCGTGCTGGCCGAGTTCGCCTTCTACCAGAGCCTGGGCCCGGCGCTCGCCATCGGCATCGGCCTGATGCTGCTGGCCGGCCTGACGCTGCTGCCGGCCCTGCTGGCCATCTTCGGGCGAGCCGTCTTCTGGCCCACCGGCACCGCCATGCGGCACGAGGACCGGGCCGGCCTGTGGGATCGCATCGGGGTCATCACCACCCGCCGCCCGGGTATCACGCTCACCGCCGGGGTGGCGCTCTTCGTGGCCCTCGGCGCGACGCTCCTGACGACCGGCGTGGCCGGCTTCGGCGACGTCAGCTCCAGCCCCAGCGGCACCGACTCGGCGGCCGGCACCGCCCTCATCCAGGCCCACTTCCCCTCCTCGCTCGCCGGGCGCAGCGCGGTCCTCATGAAGTTCCCCACGTCCGTATGGGACGACCCATCGGTCCTCGCCCGCGCCCAGACCGGCCTGGGGCAGGTGGCCGAGTTCAGCGGCCTCGTGGGCCCCCTGAACCCGAACGGCATCCCCCTCACGACGGACCAGCTGGTGCAGCTCCACACGACGCTCGGCCCCGCCGCCCAGCTGCCTGCGGAGCCGGCTACGAACGCCGTCCCGGCGGCGCTCTACAACGCCTACCGGGCCACGGCCCAGCTCATCAGCGCGGACGGGCAGACGATCCAGTTCTCGGTCGCCTTCCAGAGCGGCGACGCCTCCAGCCCGGCGGCGCTGGACGCCGTGCCCCCGATGCGCGCCGATGTCGACCGGGTGGCCCAGGCGGCGGGCGCGAGCGCCGACGGCGTCTTCGGCAACACTGCCCTGGCCTATGACGTGAGCCACATCTCCGGAACCGACCTGGAGCGGATCATCCCCGTCGTCGCCGTGCTCATCGCGCTGCTGCTGGCGGTCGTGCTGCGCAGCCTGGTCGCGCCGCTCTACCTGGTGGCCAGCATCGTCCTCTCGTACCTCGCGGCGCTGGGTCTGGTGGGCATCGTCTTCGTCCATCTGGGCGGACAGGACGGCCTCAACTTCATCCTGCCGTTCCTCATGTTCGTCTTCCTGATGGCCCTGGGGTCCGACTACAACATCCTCATCATGTCGCGCATCCGGGAGGAGGCCCATGGCCTGCCGCTGCGTGATGCGGTGGCCCGGGCCATCGGAAGGACCGGCGGCACGATCACCACGGCCGGCGTGATCCTGGGCGGCACGTTCGCCGTGCTGGCCATCGCCGGCGGCTCGGCCGGTGGCGGCCAGATCCAGCAGATCGGCTACGGCGTGGCCGCCGGCATCCTGATGGACACGTTCCTGTTGCGCTCGCTGCTCGTGCCCTCGCTGGTGGTCCTGCTGGGCGACCGCAACTGGTGGCCATCGCACCTGTCACGCACGCCGCTCGAGGGCGACGCGCGTCACGGCCCGGGGGCCACCGCCGCTGACGGCTGAGGCCTCGCCCGGCCGGTGGTAGGCTCCCGACGGCGCGGGAGTAGCTCAGTTGGCAGAGCGGCAGCCTTCCAAGCTGCATGTCGCGGGTTCGAACCCCGTCTCCCGCTCCAACCTCGTGACACCATAGCTGGCACACGTCCGGTCGAAGTTGGCGCCATGAAGCCGATCGACTCAGCACACGGGACCCAGCCAGTCAGTGCCGACGTGCGCTTCCGGATGTGGGCGCCGACCCATTCGCTCGAGGCCTCGGTCCGCCTCCGGCACACGCGGGCGGGCTGGATCGCCACGTCCGAGGCGGAGGGCCGTGCCACGACCGGCATCGGGCCCAGCCCGCGGGATGCCGTCGTGGCCAGCCTGGGATGGCTGGGCCGCTCGGCCCTGAGCGAACTGCTGGCCGACCTGGGCCTCTTCGACGTCTCCCGCCAGATCCGTAGGCCAGGGATGGCCCTGCCTGCGTAGGTCGGCCAGGTCCCCTCGCCCGCCGCGCTCTACCAGTGCATGAACGAGCGTGACGCGGCGCGGACCCGCCCCAGGACCACTTGCCCGTCACCGGCCTGATCGAGCAGGTTGGGCTGTGAACGATCGAGCTCGATGGTGGGCTGGAGGTCGATCTGCGCCAGGTGGGTGCCTGCGAAGGTCAGCTCCACGATCAGGCCCTCATCGGTCTGCTCGGAGCGGTCGAGGTCGAAGATGAAGTCGCCCATCGAATAGACGACCACGCCACTGCCGATGGCCTCCACGGCGCCAGCCCAGTGGGGATGGGAACCAAGGATGACGTCGGCCCCGTCGGCGATGAGCGCAGCGGCGTCGCGGCGCTGCACGGCCGTGGGCGCCGACGTGTACTCGATGCCCCAGTGCGGGACGACGACGACCACCTGGGCCCCGGCCGCCCGGGCAGCGGCGATGTCGGCGCGGGCCCGCGCCAGGTCGAGCGGAGCGGCGCCGGGTCGGCTCGTCGTCGCGCCAGCCGACGCCAGGTCGATCGCATCGAACGCAAGCACGGCGACGCGCACGCCATCGACGGTGAACCAGGCGGGAGCGTTCGCGGCGGCGAGGTCGGCGCCCGCGCCCACTGGGACCACGCCGGCCGCTTCGACGTTGCGGATCGTCTGCATGACGCCGGCCGAGCCGGCGTTGCGGACGTGGTTGTTGGCCAGCGACACCACGTCGACGCCAGCGTCGTGGAGGCCGGCTTCAAGAGCAGGGTCGAAGGTGAAGGTCAGGCCGCTCGGGTGGTAGGTGAAGTGGTCTGGGGTGGGACCCTCGTGATTGACGAGGGCGAGGTCGGCGTTCCGGAAGAGCGCCGCCACCGCGCCGGCGTCACCCGTGCGGATCGCCGTCACATCCGTCAGCCCGTCACGGCAGCACGTCCGGCTGACGATCCGTGCCGTCCCCCCGTCCCACGGGAAGTCGGGCCCGTCCCCCAGCAGCACCGCACGGCGATAGACCTCGCGATCGTTCATCACGTCGCCGGCCGCGGCGAGGGTCCAGACGGCGCCAGGGTCGAACGCCGACGCGCCCACGACCGACAGCGGCCACGCCGCGAGCGAGCGGACCCGGGTCTCGCCGAAGAGCATCTGCCCGTTCACCCCCAGCGCCCGAACGGATGGCAGGACATCGGCGGCCCGGATGAGACCAAGCACGTTGACCGTGCCTTGCACGGCCGCGATGGCGGCCGCCGGGGCGAGCTGCTCGACCCTCGGGCCAGCCCGGACACCCAGGGCGTCGGCGATGGCGGCGAGATCGGGCGCCCCGACGACGACGTGGGGGTAGTGCGGATCCTGGCCCGCCAGGGCGAGGCGGAGCTCGGCGGTCGACATCGACAGCGCGGTGGACCAGAAGCCGACGATAGGAACGATCGGTAGGCGCGGGGCGACGGCGGAGGGCTCGGGCGTCGCTGCCGAGCCCGATGACGCGGGCGTGGGTGTCCCACCAACCGCCGCCACGACGAGGGGCAGGCTCGGCCGCGGCGACGGTCCGGGTCCGCGCGACGTGGCCGCCAGGCCGGCCGCCACGATCACCGCGGCCGCGCCGAACGCGACCAGGAGCCGCCCGGTCGAAGGCCTGCGCAGGCGCCGGAACATCGATGCATCATGCGGCCGGCTGACGCCAGCCGCCTAGCCCAGCGCCAGCTCGCGGCCCCTGAGCCACACGCGACCGACGGAACCGTCCGGGCGCAGCGCCACCAGATCGGCGTCAGCGCCGCGGGCGATCCGGCCCTTCCGCCTCGCTCCCACCAGCCTGGCCGGCCGCGTGCTGGCGGCGCCCACGGTCTCCGCGAGCGACGCGCCGTGCGCCACGTACCGCGCGACTGCGTCCGCGAGCAGGATCATCGAGCCGGCCAGCGTGCCGTCGGCCAGGGTCGCCCGCCCGCCTCGGACGGTGACCTCGAGGCCCCCCAAACGGAAGGTCCGGTCGCCGGCGAGTCCCGCGTCCGGTAGGGCGTCCGAGACCAGCACGACGCGCCCACCCGCCAGCCGGCGGACCAGGGGCCACATGGCCGCGTCGACGTGGAGGCCGTCGGCGATCAGCTCGACCGCCGGCCGGGGGTCAAGCAGCGCCGCCAGCGCCAGGCCCGGCCCGCGATGGGTCAGGCCGGTCATGGCATTGAAGAGGTGCGTCGTGGAGCGCGCGCCGGCGTCATAGGCGGCCAGCGCCTGCGCGTACGACGCGCCGCTGTGGCCGATGCTGGCGACGATCCCGCGAGCGGCCAGGAGCCGCACCAGGTTTAGGCCACCGGGGCGCTCGGGCGCCACCGTCACGACCTTCACCGCCTCCCAGGCGGCCGGATCACGGGTGAACGCGGCGACCACCGCCGCCGGGTCCACCAGCGCCGAGTGGGCATGCGCCCCGGCGTGGCCGGGATCCAGGGCCGGGCCCTCCAGGTTCGCATCCAGGACGCTCGCGCCTTCCGCATCGGCCTCATCACGGGCCCAGCCGACCTCGCCGGCGAACGCCGCCAGGCGGTCCAGCGGCGCGGAAACGGCCGTCGGCAGGAACGAGGTCACGCCGCGCGCCGCCAGCGTCCTGGCCATCTGGCGGATGGCGTCGGGTCCGTCCATGGCGTTCGCGCCGCCCGCGCCGTGGACGTGGATGTCCACGAAGCCTGGGGCCAGGACGAGGTCCCCGGGAAGCTGCTGCGCACCCCGCGCGGCGGCGCCGCCGAGCCGCGCGTCGAGCACCCCGGCGATCCGTCCGTCGACCACCTCGATGACGACATCGGGGCGCTCGACACCCCCGACGATGGCGCGACCGCGGAGCCGGCTGGAGGTCCTCACGATCGGTCGGTGCAGCCTCCTGACGGTGGGTGACAATGTAGCGACACGTTACAGGGGTGAGTCGCCAGTCGTGTCAGACCCGCGGGGATCGGGAGCCACTCCGGCCTGCCAGACGGCCGCGGCATGACCCTGCGCGCCGAGATCGGCCAGACGGCGACGGCCGTCAGCCACCTCATCGAGACGGCGGGGCCCACCATGGCGGCCATCGCCGCCGCCGCCCGCGGCCGCGATCTGGCGTTCGTCGTGATCGCGGCCCGGGGCACGTCCGATCACGCCGCCACGTACGCCCAGTACATCCTCGGCGCGCGCAACGGCCTGACCGTGGCCCTCGCCGCGCCGTCGCTGGCGAGCCTCTACGGCCGCGGCCCGGATGTCGCCCGGGCCCTCGTGGTGGGCATCTCGCAGTCCGGCCGCTCGCCGGATGTGGTCGGCGTGGTGGTGGATGCACGTCGCCAGGGCGCCCTGACGGTGGCCATCACCAACGACCCGGCATCGCCGCTCGCGGGCGCCGCCGAGTTCCCCCTTGACCTGGGCGCAGGGCCGGAGCTGGCGGTCGCCGCGACCAAGACCTACGTGGCGGAGCTGGCCGCGGTGGCGCTGCTCTCGATCGCCCTCGACCGCCGGGCGGACCCGGCCGCGAGTGCAGCGCTCGCCGCGGTGCCGGCGGCCATCGAGCGGGCGCTGGCCACGGAGCCGGAGGTGGCGCGGGTCGCCCGCGAGCAGGCCGCCATGGACGGCTGCATCGTCATCGGGCGCGGCTTCCAGTACCCCACCGCGCGGGAGTGGGCGATCAAGCTGAAGGAGGTCGCCGGCGTCTTCGCCGACCCCTACTCGGCGGCCGACTTCGAGCACGGCCCCATCACGCTCGTCGGCCCCGGCACGCAGGTGCTCGCGGTGGCCACCGGCGGACCGGCCCTGCCCGGGGTGGTGGACCTGCTGCAGCGGCTGCGCGAAGACGGGGCGGACCTGCTCGTGGCCTCGGACGACGAAGCGGCCCGGCGGCTGGGACGGACGGCGCTGGCGCTGCCGGATGGTGTGCCCGAGTGGCTGGCGCCGCTCCCGGCGATCGTGCCCGCCCAGCTCTTCGCCTATCACCTCGCCATCGCCAAGGGCATCGACCCCGAGCGCCCGCCCCACCTCAGCAAGGTGACCCTGACGCGCTGACCTCGCGGTCTACGCCGTTCCGCGGGCGGCGCCGCTCCTGGTCGCCACGAGGAGCGAGTTCTGGAAGCCGGCGAACGGCACGGAGTCGGAGGCGTGGCTGGGCACGCCCCGCTCGCGCAGGATGGCCGCGCTGACTTCGATCATGTGCGGCACGTCCCAGATGACGAGCTGGCCGCCCGGTTTCAGCACCCGGACCATCTCGCCGAGCACGCCCTCCAGGTCGGATCGGTCCCGGATGATGTGGTGGACGGCCCCGCCGCACAGGACGATGTCGAACAGCCCGTCGGCGAACGGCAGGGACCGGGCGTCGGCGTACTTGATCTCCACCCGCTCGGCGACGCCTTCGGCCCGGGCGTTAGCCATCAGCAGGTCCAGGGTGCCACCGCCGGCGTGGGCGTCCCAGATGTCGATGCCGACGGCACGGCCCTGGGGGACCCGTAGCGCCGCTCCGTTGAGGAGCATCCCGGTGCCGCAGCCCACATCGAGCACCCAAGCCGAGGGCGACCACTCCACCGCGTCCAGGATGCCGGCGCGGATCTGCGCCCGGTTCCGCCGCAGGTAGGACGTGAGGAGGCCCAGGACGACCGCGGGCGTCATCGCCGCCAGGCCCGCGACGGCCGCGAGCCGAGAGGTACCGCGGTGGTGTCCCCGCCGCAGGCGGGGTGCGCCTGCCACGGCCAGGGCACCGACGGTGCCCAGCGTCGCGACGCGTGGCGGCACTGTCGGTCGATAGTTCGACCAGAACGAGGAGTCGTGGAGCCAGGTCAACAGGCGGCGGCGCATCAGGCCAGGAGGTCCGCGATCGCCTCGCTGGAGGCCGGGTGCGTGTTGATGCCGTAGTGGTTCGCGTCCACCTCCACCTGGCGGGCCGACGTGACAGCGGCGAGGAAGGCGTCGCGCTCAGTGGCGGGCACGATGAAGCCGGCACCCTCGAAGAGCTCCTGGGTCGCCCGCAGCAGCAGGGTCGGCATCGTCAGGTACGGCCACAGCGTCCGCGGGTCGTGCTCCTCGCCGTAGGCCGCGTCCTCCAGGACGGCGGCACGGTCGCTGCGCGCGCGTACCCCGCCCTCCACCGGCGCCAGCTCGTAGCGGAAGTAGCGCTCCCAGTAGGGGCTCCAGGGCCGGATCGTGCCAAGGCGCTTGACGACCTCCAGGTACGCCTCCACCGACGGGTAGACCGAGCCAAGGCGTTCGACGGCCGCCCGGATGAGGGGCACGGTCGTCGGATCGGGCATGCCGCACAGATCGATCAGCACGACCGAGCCGAGCCGCTGCGGGGCCAGCCGGGCGATCTCCATGGCCACCGCCGCGCCCATGGACTGTCCCACGACGTCGAACCGCGAGGCGCCGAGGGCGTCGGCGACCGCGAGCACATCCTCGGCATGACGGATCCAACCGTACGTGCCGGGAGCGGTCACCTCGCTCTGGCCACGCCCGCGCAGGTCCAGCGTGACCACGCGGTGGGCCGGGTCCGCGATGCGTTCGGCGATGAAGTCGAAGCCGCGCAGATTCGCGGACAGGCCGGGGATGCAGACGACCAGCCGGCCTCGCTCGGCGCCGAACCACTCGGCGTGCAGCTCGCCGCTGGCGAGGTGCAGGTCCAGGGGCGTGCCGCTGGGGGTGGGGGCGTCGGCGGCCGGGCTCATGATCGGCTCCTCACGCGGTCGGGTCGTCCAGGCCGGCGCTGGCCCGGTGCATCGTGCAGTAGCCCAGGACGCCGTCCCGCTCGCGCCAGCGGGCCCGTTGCTCACAGCGCTTGCCGCGACGATTGCGGTAGGAGCAGAACTCGGGGTGCGGTCCCTCCGTCGTGGCGAGCAGCAGGACCAGCGGGCGGCGGCCCCTGGTGGGACTCGTGGCGCGCGGTGGATCCCTCAGCAGCGAGCTCACATCGATGCCGCTCGCCCGCAGCACCCGCTCCGCGTCGTGGCCATCCATCGCGGGGAGCGTAGAGTGGTTGGGCCGCGCTGTCACGCAGCTGACCGGAGCGCGGCGGGGAGGCAGGATGAGCGACCACCGCCGGATCGTCGTGACGTTGCTGGCCGTCGTGCTGGCCGCGTGCACCAGCTCGCCGACACCGGTCCTGCAGGCCACCCCGTCGCCGACCCCGACCAGCCGGCCCGGCGGGTCCCCGACGCCCACGCCGGCGGAGTCCGGCAGCCCCTCACCTTCCGCCGGGGCCACGACCGGGGCCGTGTCGACGGATCTCGCCCTCGTCGCGGACGTCCGCGAGCCACGCCTGGGCCTGACGGCCGCCGAGGTGCGCGCGGCGCTCGGCAAGGCCCTCATCCCGTGCGGCGTGACCGACCTGCGCCTCGACGGCGCGGTGCTCGCGCTTCCGTCGACCCCCTGCGTCGCTGCCGACGCCATCACCGATCGGGTCCACGGCCACGCCGGCCTGCTCGCCCTCCTGCCGCCGGGTCTCGTCGGCCCACGCGTCAAGGTCCTGCAGGTCGACGGCGCCGACCTGTTCGGAGGCCCTGCCATCCGCTCGAAGCCGTACCCGCTGACGGCGACCGCCACCGGGCTCGCCGCGACCTGGACCGCGTACGACCCGTCACAGATCCGCACCATCGACTCGACCGGTGACACCTGCCCCGACCGGGGCCCGGCGAACGAGGCGATCGTGCAGCACAAGGGCTGGCCGTGGACGCTCGACGGCGGTTACGCCCGCTACACCGGCACGTACATGGACACGCGCTACAGCGGCCCGACCGGCAACGGCTGGCCGGTCGTGCTGGCCAAGCGGACGGGTGACGCCGGGTCGGTCCGCGCGCTCATCTCGGACTCCGACATCACGGTCAACGATTTCGAGTGCCCCATGCTCGCCGGGTTCGTCTTCCACTCCAAGGGCACCGTCTTCAACGTCGACCCCAAGGTCGGCCCGCTGCTGGCCTCGGCCGGCGTCAAGGTCGTGACCCTGGGGTCCAACCACATCACCGATGCCGGCTCGACGGGCGTCAGGCAGACGCTGCAGATCCTGGACGCCGATCACATCGCCCATACGGGCGCCGGGCTTGACCTGACGTCGGCCCTCGCCCCGGCGGTGGTGGACGTGCGCGGCGTGAAGTTCGGCTTCGTCGGGTGGGACGACATCGTCGGCTCGGGCGCCGCGGCCCCGGGACGACCGGGCGTGGCGCCGCTGACGAACGCCAACGTGAAGTCGTCGCTCGCCGCAGCCCGCAAGGTGGCCGATGTGGTCTTCGCCATGCCGCAGTGGGGCTGGCCGGAATACCACAACGGCTTCACCAAGCAGGAGCTCACCCAGCGGGCGATGTTCTTCGCCGACGGCGCCGACGACGTGCTCGGCAGCGGAACCCATTGGGCGTCGGCCGTCTCGATCACCCCGGGGCCCGGCGGTGCCGACCAGTTCGTCATCGGCAGCCACGGCAACTTCCTGTTCGGCCAGGACTGGAGCCGCCAGACGATGGAGGGCGTGGTGGTGGAACTGACCTTCGCCGGGACGACGCTCGTGCAGGCGCGCCTGCATCCCTACGTCGTGCTTGATGAGGCCCAGCCCAACCTCATCGATCCGACGACCGACGGGCGCTACGTGCTGAACCAGGTGTGGAGCGTCAGCCAGCTGCCCTGACGGCCGCCGGCTGACGCCCGAGCCTCGCGGCGGCCTACATCAGGCCGACGACGTGGCCCTCCGGGTCGCTGAAGAGGGCGATCGTCGTGCCCGGCGCCACCTCCGTGAGGGGCATGATCACGCGCCCGCCCAGGGCCTCCACCTGCCGCAGGGTGCCCTGCGGATCGTCCGCGTGGACGTAGAACGTGGCCATGCCGGCGGAGCCGTCCTGCGTGGCGCCGACGCCGGCCGTGAAGTCGCCCTCGGCGACGCCGCGGGCCATGCCGTAGCCGCCGGGATTGCTGGTGTCGATACTCCAGCCGAAGACCTGGCTGTAGAACCTCTGGAGGGCCGGGCCGTCCTTGCCCGTCACCTCGACGTGGATCACCTTGGCTGCCATGGATCGATGCCTCCTGGCTGACTGCTGCGCTTATTTAAGGGACTTCTAAACTATCGCCCGGCGACCGACCCCTTGTCAATCCCGAAGTTTTCGCTTAAGTTAGGTCCATGCAAGCCGACCTGCTGCGTGCCGTGGCGAGCCCCCGACGGCGCGAGATCCTGCGCCTGGTGTGGGACCACGAGTTGGCCGCCGGCGACATCGCGCGTCATTTCGACATCAGCTGGCCGGCCGTCTCGCAGAACCTCGCCGTCCTGCGCGAGTCCGGTGCCCTGGTCGAGCGGCGTGACGGCACGCGGCGTTTCTACCGCACCGACCAGCACCGCCTGGGGCCGCTCGCGGATGTGGTCCGGGCCATGTGGACCGAGCGGCTCGACGTCCTGGCGGACCTGGCCGAGCAGGCCGAGCGGGGCATCGCATGACCTTCGCCTTCCCCGTCACGGATGACACCATCCAGGTCGAGAAACGCATCCGTGCCCGGCCGGAGACCGTCTTCGCCTTCCTCACCGATCCCGATCTCTACAGTCGCTGGAAGGGCCGCCAGGCAGAGCTGGATCCACGCCCCGGCGGCATCTACCGGGTGGTGATGCCCGGCGGCATCGCGTTGGGCGAGTACCAGGTCGTGGAGCCACCCCGGCGGGTCGTCTTCAGCTGGGGCTGGGAAGGCAACCCGGCCGTCCCACCGGGATCCTCGCTGGTGGAGATCTCGCTGGTCGCCGAAGGCGCCGAGACCGTCCTCCACCTGCGCCACTCGGGCCTGCCGGCGGGTGCCATGGCCCAGCACGACCAGGGCTGGTGGCACTACCTCGCCCGGCTGGACGTGGCCGTCGGCGGCGATGACCCGGGCCGCGATCCCTTCGAGGACGCCGCACCACCCACCAGCTGAACCGGGCGCGGCGGCGCACCGGTACGTTCGGGGGGGCCCGCCCGATCGAGTGGCGGCTTGGCACGAGGGCCGGTCCCGCGTAGGGTTGCCGGGTGCTCCGCGACCTCGGGAAACGCCTGGGACGAGGCGGAATGCCGCCCATCACCGAGCCGGACGATCCGGTCGAGCCGCCTCCCGCACCGCAGCTGGACGTCGTCGCCTACACCGATATGGCGGTCATGCGGGGCCACCTGGAGTTTGCCGGCATCGATCGCCTGACCGATGCGCTCAATGCGGCGGACTCCTTCCTGCTCACCGACGTCCAGGTCGAGTCCCTTGGCGATGGGGCCGTGACGCACGCCGCGGTCGCGCAAGTGGCCCGCGACGACCTGGTCGCCATCGCGGCGGGGGGCCCGCGGGGCGACCCCACCCGCCGCGTGCGGACCCAGGCACAACCCGTGGTCATCCAGTCGGGGCCGTACGAGCTGACCGGCCGAGTCCACGCGCTGGCCGGCGCAGACCCCATCGGCAGCTTGAAGCGGCGGCGCGTCATGGTGCCGCTGACGGCCGCCCAGGCCGCCTTCGCGGTCGCCGGCCGGCCACGCTTCGACTCGATGGACCTGCTGATCATCAACCGCGACCTGATCGACGCCATCCACGGGCCGCACGACGCACCCGCGGCACCCGCGGCACCCGCGGCGCCAGTCGCGCCCGCGGCCGCCGACGCCGTGCCCTGAGCGGGCGCGACCGCCGCGATCGGGCGACCCCGGCGGTCCGTCCGTGGCGTTCAGCGTGGGAACGGCGGCCCGGTGCTGTCGGCGAAGACCGCCGCCACGCTCATGATCGTCAGCAGCCCCCCAAGCAGCAGCCCGACGGCCGCCGCCCGGACCTGGTGGTAATGATGACGCAGCATGATCCGACGCTCCTTCCATGTCGTGGCCCTCAGGGCGGGCCGTTGGCCGTCCATTGAGACAGGCGCCGCTTGGCCCGGACTTCGCGCCGCCTTACCGCCGGATCACCGACGGCAGGGAGGGCCCGCAGGTGGGTGTCCATCGGTCAAATGCCATGCGACTGCCGCGTATACTCCCGCCCATGCCGCGCGTCGCATCGCCCGCCCGCCCCGCGACCGCCGATCCCGACGGCACCACCTTTGCGGTTCGCCTGCGCGACGCCCGCCTGCGGGCCGGTCTGACCCAGGCGGAGCTGGCCGGCGAGCGCTACACGAAGGCCCACATCTCGGCCCTCGAGCACGGCCTGGCCAACCCCTCGGTGGAAGCCCTGGGCTACCTGGCGAGCAGGCTCGGGACCACCTCCGCGGGGCTGCTCGGCGGGCTGGAGGACGGCCCCTGGACGTCGCTGAAGGCGGACCTGGCCCTCGCCACCGGCGCCTGGCCGGAGGCGGTGGATCGCTACCGCGCCCTGCTCGACGGCGGGGTCGCGGGACCCGTGCGGGCGACCGCCCAGGCCGGCCTGGCCGAGGCCCTCTGCCGCCTGGATCGTGGCCGCGAGGCGCTGCCCGCGGCGCTGGCGGCCGCCTCGGCGTTCGAGCAGCTTGGGATGACCGACCGGGCGGCGGAGGCTCACTACTGGCAGGCCTGTGCGGCGTACCTCATGGACGCCGCGGCCGACGCCCGCACGGTGCTCCTGGACCTCCTTGAGCGGTCGCGCACGGGGTCGATCATCGGCCCCGACCTCCAGCTGCGCGTGCTGATCGCCCTGGGGGCGACCGAGGGGCGCGAGGGCCATGCCGAGCGGGCTCTCGCCTACCTGGAGGAGGCTCGCGCGGTCGCGGCCGACCTGGATGACCGCCGTCGGGCGACCTTCCTGCACGGCCTGGCCGCCTCCTACCGCGAACTCGGCGACCTGGAGGCGGCCGTCGCCACCGGCCAGCGCAGCCTGGCCCTCTTCCGCGCCGCGGCCGGGGCGGGTGAGGTGGCGGCCATGGAGAACGAACTCGCGCTGGCCCACCTGGCCCTCGGCCACATGGACGAGGCCGGCCAGTACGCGCGGGCGGCCGTCGAGCGGGCCGGGATGCTCGATGACCGGCGCCTGCTGGCTCATGCCCTGGAGACCAGCGCCCAGCTCGAACTGGCCGCCGGGCGGCCGGCCGACGCGCTCGAGCTGGCCGGCCGGGCCCAGGCCCACGCCCGCACCAGCCACAACCGCAAAGCGGAGGTCAGTGCTGGTTTGACCGTCGGGCGCGCGCTTCGCGCGGCGGGCGACGTGGGCGCGGCCACCGTCAGCCTGGAGGCGACCGCCCAGACCGCCCGCCGGTTCGGACGGGCCGAACAGCTGCGGGATGTCCTCGCCGAGCTGGCCGAGCTGGCGGCTCAGACCGGCGACCACGCCCGCGCCTATGAGCTGAGCCGCGAAGCACTGCGCACGGGACGGCCATGACGGCGCCGGTCGCCGACCCGTCCCAGGCGCTCATCGACGCCATCCGCGCCGCCGTCATCGGCGATGACGAGGCGGTCGCCGGCCCGTTTGGGCCGCGCCGCGTGATCTACGCCGACTACACCGCGTCCGGCCGGGCCCTGACCTTCATCGAGGACTACATCCGCGACGCGGTGCTGCCGCTCTACGCCAACACCCACACCGAGTCTTCGGGCACCGGCCTGCAGACGTCCCGTTTCCGCGAGGACGCCCGGGACATCATCCGCGCGGCCGTCGGCGCGACCGATGAGCACGCCGTGATCTTCTGCGGCTCGGGCTCCACGACCGCCATCAACCGCTTCGTGGACGTGCTCAACCTGCGGCTGCCGGCCGACCTGGACGATCGCTACCACCTGCTTGACGTGATCCCGGCGGCCGAGCGGCCGGTCGTCTTCATCGGCCCGTTCGAACACCACTCCAACGAACTGCCGTGGCGCGAGTCGATCGCCGATGTGGTGACCATCGGCGAGGACCACGACGGCCACATCGACATGCGTCAGCTGGAGGCGGAGCTGGTGCGCCACGCCGGCCGCCCCCTGAAGATCGGCAGCTTCTCCGCCGCCTCCAACGTCACCGGCATCACCAGCGACGTCCGCGGCGTGAGCGCCTTGCTCCACCGCCACGGGGCCCTGGCCTGCTGGGACTACGCGGCGGCCGCACCCTACGTGGCCATCGACATGGGATCCGGCGAACGGCCCGACCACCTCGACGGGATCTTCCTGTCGCCCCACAAGTTCATCGGCGGCCCGGGCACGCCGGGCGTCCTCGTGGCCCGTCGCGAGCTGTTCCACAACCGCGTGCCCACCATGCCCGGCGGCGGCACCGTCGCCTACGTGAACCCCAGTGAGCACGTCTACCTCAGCGACATCGAGCATCGCGAGGAGGGCGGCACACCGGCCATCGTGGAGTCCATCCGCGCGGGGCTCGTCTTCCAGCTCAAGGAGGCGGTCGGGACCGAGGCCATCCGCGAGCGAGAGGCGTCGTTCATCACGCGGGCCATCGCCCGCTGGCGCGCACATCCTCGGATCGAGGTCCTGGGCAATCTCGACGCCGAACGGCTGTCGATCGTCTCGTTCGTCGTGCGCTACGACCAGCAGTACCTCCACCACAACTACGTGGTGGCGCTGCTGAATGACCTGTTCGGCATCCAGGCCCGCGGCGGCTGCTCGTGCGCCGGCCCCTACGGCCACCGCCTGCTGGGCATCGACCTGGCCACGTCGCACGAGTTCGAACGCGCCATCGGGCGCGGCTGTGAGGGCATCAAGCCCGGCTGGGTCCGGGTGAACTTCAACTACTTCATCTCGGAGGCCGTTTTCGACTACATCCTGGAGGCGGTCGAACTCGTCGCCACGGACGGCTGGCGGGTCCTGCCGCGCTACCGGTTCGACGCGGCGAGCGGCATGTGGCGCCACGCTGGTGGTCCCCTCGAGCCCCCGTTGAGCCTCCATGACGTGCGCTACGAGGACGGCCGGATGACCTACCAGGCGCACCGTCATCGCGAGCCCGAGTCGCACCTCGCCGACTACCTGGCACAGGGCCGGCGCATCCTGGCCGCGGCGTCGGCACCGGGACCGCTCGACGGCCAGGCCGCCGACGGGTCGGCCATGGACCCGGACGCCGAGTCGCTGCGTTGGTTCCCCCTGCCCGACGAGGTGCTGGCCCGCCTGAGCTGAGCGTCCCGCGCTCCACGGGCCAGCTATGCTCGGCCGATGGGGATGCCGATCGCTCGCGCTGCCGTCGAGGCCCGGTCGCGTCGTGCCCAGCGCCCGGCCACGCGCCCGCACCGCGACGGTCGGCAGACGCTGGCGGCGATGCGCGGGCTGGCGGCCGACCTGGACCTGGAGACCGGCGACCTGCTCGGGGCGACGGTACTCCACGAGGTGACCCACCGCGTCCTTGCCCGCCAGGGCGCAGGCGCGGCCCATCCCCTCGAGGCAGCCCGGCGCCGGATGGCCCGCCGACCCGACGCCCCCGACCTCGCCGGTACGCTGCGAGTGTTCCGCCCGGCGTTCCCGACCGCGTCCCCCCTCCCCGACCCGGCCGTCGAAAGCGCCGGTGCGGATGCCCGGACCGCGGCGGGTCGTGCGCTCGAGGAACTGGTGCTGCTCCGCCTGAACGCCACGAATCCGGCCCTGCGGGGGGTGCACCGGCTGTTCGACGATGCGGAACTGGCGGCCTCGACGGATTACCTGCGCATCCTCGAAGCGCTGGACGCGCCGCCGGAGGCGCCGGCGGCCGGGGAGCGCGCCGGTGCGGCGGCCACCGGACGGGCCGCCCCTGGGCTCCTGCGCCTCCTGCGCGGCCCCATCGCCGCGTCGCCCGACTCCCTCGCCGGACAGCTCCGGTGGGTCCGTCGCCACTGGGCGTCCGAGCTGACCCCCGACATCCGTCACCGCCTTACCCTGGCGCTCGATCTCCTGGCGGAGGAGGCGCACGCGCGCAGCCTGCGCGAGCGCGATGCACCGGCCGGGGGTGGGGCCGCCGAGGCGCCGGAACTGGGCTCCGCCGATGAGGTGGAGCGGTTCTCCACCGATGCCCCGTGGATGGCCCGAGTGGTGCTGCTGGCCAAGAACGCGTACGTCTGGCTGGAGCAGCTCTCGCGGGCCCACGGCCGGGCCATCACGACGCTGGACCAGGTCCCCGACCACGTGCTGGCCGCGATGGCGGCGGAGGGCGTCAACGGCCTCTGGTTGATCGGCCTGTGGGAGCGGAGTCGGGCGTCCCGTGAGATCAAGCAGCGCATGGGCAACCCGGACGCAGCCGCCTCGGCCTACGCCATCGACCAGTACGTCATCGCCGCCGACCTCGGCGGCGACGCAGCCCTGGACGTCCTGCGCCAACGCGCCCAGGGGCACGGCATCCGCCTGGCCAGTGACATGGTGCCCAACCATATGGGCCTCGACAGCACCTGGGTCCTGCGGCACCCGGAGCGGTTCATCGGGCTCGATGAGCCGCCCTTCCCCGGCTATCGCTTCACCGGCCCCGACCTCTCGCCCGATCCGGACGTGGTCATCCAGCTCGAGGATGGGTACTGGGACCACAGTGATGCGGCCGTCGTCTTCAGGCGCCTGGAACGCTCGACCGACGAGTCCCGCTACATCTACCACGGCAACGATGGGACGGTCACGCCGTGGAACGACACGGCGCAGCTGGATTATCTCCAGGCCGACGTCCGGGAAGCCGTGATGGGCCTCATCCTGGATGTCGCGCGCCGCTTCCCCATCATCCGCTTCGACGCGGCCATGACCCTCGCCCGGCGCCACATCCAGCGCCTCTGGTACCCCCCGCCCGGACACGGCGGAGCGATCCCCTCACGGGCCGAGTACGGCCGCCTCAGCTCGGCCACCTTCCGCCGCCGGATGCCCCACGAGTTCTGGCGCGAGGTGGTCGACCGGGTGGCGGTCGAGGCGCCCGACACGCTGCTGCTGGCCGAGGCGTTCTGGCTCATGGAGGGCTACTTCGTCCGCACGCTGGGCATGCACCGCGTGTACAACAGCGCGTTCATGCACATGCTCCGTGATGAGGAGAACGACGCGTACCGGGCCATCCTGCGCGAAACGGTGGCCTTCGACCCGCGCGTCCTGGAGCGCTACGTGAACTTCATGAGCAACCCGGACGAGCGGACCGTCGCCGACCAGTTCGGGACCGGCGGCAAGTACGCCGGCGTGGCCACGCTGCTGGCCACCCTGCCCGGCCTGCCGCTCCTGGCGCATGGGCAGCTGGAGGGCTACCACGAGCGGTACGGCATGGAGTTCCGCCGGCCGCAGCTCGACGAGCGTCCCGAGCCCGGCCTGGCGGCCCTCCACGAAGCACGGCTCTTCCCGCTGCTGCGCCGCAGAGCCCAGTTCGCCTCGGCCGCCACGTTCCGCCTGTTCGACGTCACGGCGGACGACGGCCGCGTGCTCGACGATGTCTTCGCCTATACCAACCGGGCCGACGGCGAGCGCTCGCTCGTCCTGTTCCACAACCGCTGGGGCGAGGCCCAGGGCAGCCTCACGTGGAGCGTGCCATTCGCGTCGGGCGAGGGCGGGGCGCCCCGTACGGAGCACCTCGCCGCGGCCCTGGACTTGGCCACCGACGAGGACGCGTGGTACGCGGCGCGCGATCTGGTGGACGGTCAGGAGCGCCTATTCCACGGCCCGGCCCTGGCTCGTGAGGGCTACCCCATCCGTCTCGGGGCGTTCGACTGCCGGGTGCTGCTCGACTGGCGCAGGCTGCCGGCCGGCCACCCGTGGGGCGACCTGGCGGCGGAGATCGGGACGACCGGGGTGCCCGACGTGGACGCCGCCATGGCCGCCCGACAAGCCCCGACGGGAGGCGCCCGCGAGGCGCCGCCGGCCGAACCCGACGAGGCGACCACCCCTGGACCCCGTGCCGGGCCGCCCACCAAGCGGCGTATCATCGAGCGGACATGACCGCACCCGCCCTTGACCGCCCGACCGCGCCGCAGGCCGCGCCCGTGGCGAGCCCCGCCGAACTCGAGCGGGATCTTGGCCCGTGGGTCGCCTTCATCCGGGCCCATGCGGCGCTCACGCGACGCCTGGAGGCGGAGCTGCAGGACGCCGCGGGCGTCTCGCTGGCCGACTACGAGGCGCTCCTCCAACTGTCGTTGGCGGGCGGCCGTCTGCGCATGAACGAGCTGGCCGACCGCCTCCTGCTGACCCGTAGCGGCGCCAGCCGGCTGGTGGATCGGATGGCCGACGACGGCTACGTCACGCGCCACAAGTGCGCCACCGATGCGCGCGGCGCATTCGCCGTCCTGACCCAGGCGGGCCAAGAACACCTGGAGCGGGCCCGGCCGACGGCCCACGAGGCGATCTCGGAGCACTTCCTCACGGTCCTGCCGGCGCGCGACCGGGCGGCCTTCCTGCGCTCCCTGGAGACGATCCTGGCCCGGTTGGACATCGCCCTCGCGCCCGCCGACAGCTCGGGCTGCTAGCCGCCCTACTCCACCGCGCCGGCCGCCGCCGCATAGCGCGCATCGGTCCGCCGCAACGTATCAGGGTTCGTGCCGCGCGCCCGCGCCAGCCGCTCGGCCAGCCACTGCAGGGGCACCGCCGACCCGATGAGCGCGGCGGCCGGGGCCGCCAGCCCGGGCACATCCGCGACCGTCATGCGGCCTGCCGGCGTCAGCTCCGCCGGCCAGGCCGTGGCGAGCTCCTCGGCCAGGATCGCGCCGGCGCGGACGCCGAGGACGCGGGCCGCATCGAGCACGCCGCGGGCCCGCCGCGCGCGGTCGTCACGCCGCTCGCGGTCGGTCAGGATCAGCACGAGTCCGGTCGTCGGCCCGGCCGCGGGGAGATGGCCGTGGAGGATCGTCTCCAGGTCGCGCGCGACCGTCGGCAGGTAGCTTGCCTCCTCCACCTTGAGGGCCAGCTCGCGGGCGGCCGGCCCGTCCGACCCCGACGCTACGACGAGCAGGTGGTCCAGCGACGCCGACCCGACTGCCATGGACTCGGCCGCGGCCGCCTGGGCGACCCCCGCCGTCAGGAGGGCCCGGACCGCGGCGATGTCGAGCGTCGTGCCTTCGGCCAGGGCGCCGACGGCCGTCGCGGCCAGGATGGGCGAGAGGTAACCCACCGTGTGGCACCACGACTGGTCGGCCTCGTCCGTCGTCACCACGATCTCCGCCAGGGCGGCTCCGGGCGAGCGGTCGCTGACGGTGATGAGCGCCGTGCGGATCCCGGCGCCACGAGCCGCCGAGAGCGCCTCGTTGGTGGCCCACGTGCCGCCCTCGTGGCTGATGCCCACGAGCAGGCCCGCGTCCTGTGGGGCGAGGGCCGCTTCCAGCGCCTGGCGGGCGACGACGCGGCCGGCGCCCGGCAGCGAGCGAGTCGCGTACGCCAGGATGACCGCGGCCGCCATCGCCCCGTGCTCGCTGGTGCCGCAGCCCACGACGACCACGTCCCGGCCGGCCTCGACCGTGGACCGCACCGCCCGGGCCAGACGGTCGGCCGCACTCCCGTCGACCAGGAGCCGGCCCAATAGCCGTTCCGCGACGGCGGGCTCCGCCTCGATCATCTCGGTCATGAGGTACGGCGGGCCGGCGCGGACCGGCGGCATCGTCGAGCCGGCCCAGGGATCGGGCGCGCCGGGCAGAGGGTCGTCGGGTCGGCGCATCAGCCGGAGTCTGGCATGCGCGGATTGGTGATAGAGGGTGGATAAGTGCGCGAAGTCACCAGAATCTCGTGGACAACTCGCCTTGACCCGGGGGGTCCCCCACCCTAGTCTTTGTCTTGCCCGAAGGGGCCCTGCACCGGACCTGGCGCTGATGGTTTACCAGCAGTGACAGGGGCCTCAGGACCGGCAGCGATGCTGGACCGGAGGCGATGGAGCGGCGGTTCCTTCGGGCGCTTCGTTGTGCCCGGGACTCGCGGTCATGCGTCGGGCAGCGGCACACCAAGCACGTTGAAGCCTCCGTCCACGTAATGCACTTCGCCGGTGACCGCGCCCGCCAGGTCGCTGCACAGGTAGACGGCGGCGCGTCCCACGTCCTCCGGGGTGATGTTGGCGCGCAGGGGCGCCACGTCGCGGAACGACCCGTAGAGGCCCTTGAAGCCGGCGATGCCGGCCGCGGCCAGGGTGCGCACCGGGCCCGCGCTGATGGCGTTGACGCGGATCCCCTGGGGACCCAGGTCGGCCGCGAGGTAGCGCACGGACGCCTCCAGCGCCGCCTTGGCCACGCCCATCACGTTGTAGTTGGCGACCACCTTCTCCGCCCCGTAGTAGCTCAGGGTCAGCACGGCCCCGCCGCTCGCCATGAGCGGCCGCGCGGCCCGGCTGAGGGCCACCAGGGAGTAGGCGCTGACGTCAAGCGCGGTCGCGAAACCCTCGCGCGACGTGTCCACGAACGCCCCCTCCAGGTCCTCGCGGCGCGCGAAGGCCAGGGCATGGACCAGGATGTCGAGGCTCCCGTGGCGGGCCTGCCAGCGCTGGAAGACGGCCGCGATCTGGGCGTCGTCCTGCACGTCGCACGGCTCCACGAAGTCGGCGCCCAGGGTCTGCGCCAGCGGACGGACGCGCTTGTCCAGCAGGCTCTCGATCGAGCTGAAGCCGACCAGCGCGCCTTCCGCGTGGAGGGCCCGGGCGATGCCCCAGGCGATCGAGTGGTCGTTGGCGACGCCGAAGATCAGTGCTTTCCTGCCGTCCAGCAGCCCCATGCCTCTCCTCCCGTGGATCCCTCATCCAGCGTACCTCGCGTCGCCCTACACTGACCGCGTGAGGACCCGCCCGTGAAGATCCAGTTCCTTGGCGCGGCCGGCACGGTGACGGGCTCGCAGTACCTCGTGACGACGGGGGCGGCGCGCATCCTGGTCGACTGCGGCATGTTCCAGGGCAGCCCCGCGGAGGCGGCCCGCAACCGCGCAGGCTTCGCCTACGACCCATCGACCATCGACGCGGTGCTCCTCACCCACGCCCACCTGGACCATTGCGGCATGCTCCCGGCACTCGTCAAGGGCGGCTTCCGCGGCCCCATCATCACGACGGCAGGCACACGTGAGCTGGCCGAGCTGGTGCTGCTCGACAGCGGCAAGCTCCAGGTCCAGCAGGCCCAGGCCCACAACGACCGGCTGCAGCGCGAAGCCCGTCGTGAAGCGCGCGACGCCGCGGCGGCGGGCGGCCCGGCCGCGGCCCCGGTGGTCACGACGGGGGCCACCACGGCGGTCGTGCCGGTGCCGCACGTGGCCTCCGACCATGGGCCGTTCCCCCGCGGCGGCGGCGACCCCGAGCGGCCGACCTGGGAGGACGAGCCCATCGAGCCGCTCTACGACCGCGACGACGCGGCGGCCACGATGCTCCAGTTCCGCGGCATCGACTACGACACGGCCATCGACGTGGTGCCCGGCGTGCGGGCCACCTTCCACGACGCGGGCCACATCCTGGGCTCGGCCATCATCGTCGTGGAGGTCACCGAAGGGGCCGGTGCGCCGCGGCGGCTCGTCTTCTCGGGCGACCTGGGGCGTTCGGACGCACCCATCCTGCGCGACCCCACGACGATCCTCGACGGCGCCGACTACGTCCTCGTGGAGTCCACCTACGGCGGCCGCGAGCACGAGCCCGAGGACGAGGCCATCCGGCTGCTCGCCGAAGCCGTCCACGCCACGGCCGACCACTCGGGCGTGCTGCTCATCCCGGCCTTCGCCATCGGCCGCACCCAGGACATGCTGTGGGTCCTGGACCGGCTCCTGGAGGCGGGCCGCATCCCGCACGTGCCGCTCTACCTGGACTCCCCGATGGCGACCGGTGCGACGGCCGTGTACATCCACCATCCGGAGTACTACGACGCCGAGACGGGCCGCCTCCTCAGCGCCGGCGAACGCCCGCTGGAGTACCCCGGCCAGATCGTCACGGCCACGGCCGAACAGTCCAAGAGCATCACCAACGCGGCCCGGCCGATGATGATCGTGTCGGCCAGCGGGATGCTCACGGGCGGCCGCATCGTGCACCACCTGGACGACCTCATCGACGACCCCAAGGCCATCCTGCTGTTCGTGGGCTACCAGGGGGAGGGCACGCTGGGGGCGCACCTCCAGGCCGGCGCGAAGCAGGTCCGCCTCAACGGCGTGTGGCGCGACGTGCGCTGCGAGATCCGCTCCATCAACGGCTTCAGCGCCCACGCCGACGAGAACGAGCTGGCCGCCTGGCTGGCCCATTTCGCGAGCGGCACGCGTCGTCCGCGGACCATCTTCATCGTGCACGGCGACCCCGATGCCGAGCTGGCCGTCGAGGCCCGCGTCAAGGGCCTTGGCCTGACCGCCCACCGCCCCGCCTGGCGCGAAGAGGTCGACCTGGGCTAGGCGGCTGCCGAGCTGGCCCGGCGTAGAGTGAGCGGGGCAGCACCCAGCGGGAGGACGCGCATGGATGACAAGTGGCAGTGCGGGACGTGCGGGGCGCGGAACGATCCTGGCACGGCGGTCTGCTATCGGTGCGGCACGCCCCGGCTCATCCCGCCGATCCCGGGAACCCGTGTCTACGACCCCCTGCGGCGTCCGGCGGAGCCAGGCCCGGCACCGGCCGAGTCAGGCGGGGCGCCGGTCAAACCCGACGCATCCGAGTCCGACGAGCATGAGGCCGGGGACAAGGGCTAAGGCCCGCGAACCGATCCTTGCCCCACAGGCAAGCGTGAGTGAGCAGCGAGCGGCCTAGGAGGAACGCCCCTCGTGCACGGCGATGGCCCGGGCGTAGGCGGCTTCGTACTCGCGAGCCGGGACGCCC
>CAZFGT010000014.1:0-50895 GCA_964518505.1 uncultured Anaerolineaceae bacterium
CGCCCTCGGGGAAGTGGCGGTCGTAGCAGATGTAGACGCCGACCTTGCCGACCGCTGTCTCGAAGACGGGGTAGCCGAGGTTGCCGGGGCGGAAGTAGAACTTCTCCCAGAAGCCCTGGACGTGCGGGATGTGGGTCTTGCGGTACTTGCCCAGGAACTTCCCGTCGGCGTCGATGACGGCTGCCGTGTTGTAGTAGATGCCGGTCGTCTGGGAGTCTTCCTCGTACATCGGCACGACGAGCACCATGCCCGTCTCTTTCGCCAGGGCCTGCATGCGCTTGGTGGTCGGGCCGTCCGGGATGTGCTCGGTGTAGCTGTAGTACTGGGTGTCCTGCACCTGGCAGAAGTAGGGCCCGTAGAAGAGCTCCTGGAAGAGCATCAGCTTGGCGCCCTCGGCCGCTGCGTCGTGGACGTAGCGCTCGTGCTTCTGGATCATCGACTCTTTGTCGCCGGTCCAGGTAGCCTGGAGAAGGGCAGCCCGCACGGTGCGGGACATATGAGCACCTCCTGACCATCGCGGCAGTACGCGGGAAACGGCCGTCCCGGCCGCCCGTGGTTCGACCGATCAAGGCTGGCGCGGAATGGCGCCCGACAAACGGGCCGGAAGTCCCGAAAGGCCGGGCCCCACCGGCCCTTATCCGGTCGGCGGCGGATATGGCTTCATCAGCCATCACGTCCGGCACCTGCGGCGCCCCCAGGAGGCTCGCTGCCATGGTCATCGCGCGGTCCCCGCTGACGACGGAAGAGATCGTTCGGCTCAACCGGCAGTTCACGTTCTTTTCGTGGTCGGCCCAGGCTCACATCAACCCGCTCGTCATGGATCGGGCCGAGGGCGTCTACTTCTGGGACTCTGACGGCAAGCGCTACATCGACTTCAACAGCCAGCTGATGAGCGTCAACATCGGCCACGGCGACCGCCGCGTGGCAGACGCCATCGCCGACCAGGCGCACGCCCTCGCCTTCGCCGCGCCCCAGTTCGCCACCGAGGTCCGGGGCCGTCTGGGCCAGCTGCTGGCGGAGCTGACGCCCGGCGACCTCAAGACCTTCTTCTTCACCCTCGGCGGCGCGGAGGCCAACGAGAATGCCCTGCGCATGGCCCGCATGGTCACCGGGCGGCAGAAGGTCATCGCCCGGTTCCGCTCCTACCACGGGGCGAGCGCCGGGGCGATCAGCGTCACCGGCGATCCCCGGCGGTGGGCCAGCGAGCCTGCCATCCCCGGCGTGATCCGTGTCCTGGACCCGTGGCGCTGGGGCCGCGAGGAACCCGAGCCGGTCGCCGAGCACCTGGCCTACCTCGAGGAGGTCATCAAGTACGAGGGGCCGCAGACGATCGCGGCGTTCATCCTCGAGACGGTCACCGGGACCAACGGGATCCTGATCCCGCCCGACGGCTACCTCCAGGGCGTCCGCGAGTTGTGCACGAAGTACGGCATCCTGATGATCGCCGACGAGGTGATGGCCGGGTTCGGGCGGACCGGCCGTTGGTTCGCGGTCGACCACTGGGACGTGGTGCCCGATCTGCTGACGATGGCCAAGGGTCTGACGAGCTCGTACCTGCCCCTCGGCGCCGTGGCCATGAGCCCCCAGGTCGTCGATTTCTTCGCCGACCGGGTCTACTACGGCGGCCTCACGTACTCCGCCCATCCGGTCAGTTGCGCCGCTGCCATCGCCGCCGTCAACGTGCTGCGCGACGATGACCTGGTCGGCAACGCCGCCCGGCTCGGCCCACTCATGGGCAGCCTCCTGGCGGACCTTCAGGCCAGGCATCCGAGCGTCGGTGCGGTCCGCAACATCGGCCTGTTCGGCGTGATCGAACTGATCCGTGACCGGGTCACTCGCCAGCCCCTCGCCGATTTCAACACGACCTCACCGATCATGACCGCGCTCGACGCGCGGTTGCGTCAGGCCGGGCTTTACACCATGACCCACTGGAACGCGTTCTTCACGAACCCGCCGCTGTGCATCACCGCAGAACAACTGCGGGAGGGCTTCGAGATCATCGATCGCGCCCTTGACGCGACCGATGCCGAGGTGTCCTGAGGCGAGGCCCGCGGTTCCGGCGGCCCCTTAGAGGAGGTGGACCGAGGACGACCCGTGTGGGCGACCCAGGCTGGGTCGTTCGTTCTGCTGATGGTTCTCAGGAAGGGAGAGCGCTGGAGGATCCCATGACCGCTACTCCGTATGAGGGCGAGGTCGTCTACCCCGACGGTCGACACGAGTTGACGCCGGAGGCGGATGCCGCCCTGAGTGCTTCGCCGCTGCACAACGCGGATCTCGCCCCGGTCACGATGCCAAAGC
The DNA here is from genome assembly GCA_964518505.1 of uncultured Anaerolineaceae bacterium. Classification (GTDB taxonomy): domain Bacteria; phylum Chloroflexota; class Limnocylindria; order Limnocylindrales; family CSP1-4; genus DASPUH01. Next base: position 2,299 of record CAZFGT010000014.1, read on the forward strand.
GGATCTGGAGCACCTACAACTACATCGCGTTGTGGATCGGCATGGCCCACAACGTGGCCACGTGGACGCTGGCCGCCGGCCTGGTGGCCCTCGGCATGGCCTGGTACCAGGCGATCCTGACGATCATGATCGCCAACATCGTCGTCCTCGTCCCGATGCTGGCCAACAGTCATGCCGGCACGAAATACGGGATCCCGTTCCCGGTGTTCGCCCGGGCTTCGTTCGGCGTCTTCGGGGCGAACCTTCCAGCCTTGATCCGGGCCGGCGTGGCCTGCGGCTGGTTCGGCATCCAGACCTGGATCGGCGGCGGCGCGATCTTCGTGCTGATGGGCTCGATGCTGGGCGATTCCTGGAGCAAGGCGGGCACGCTCAGCTTTGGCTTCGGGTCGTTCGCCACGCAGCCCTGGACGCTGTGGTTGAGCTTCATCGTCTTCTGGGGCCTCAACGTCTTCATCATCGTTCGCGGGATGGACTTCATCCGCCGGTTCGAGAACTGGGCGGCCCCGTTCGTCCTCGTCGTGGCCGTCTTCCTGTTCATCTGGATGGCGTCCCAGGCCGGCGGCCTCGGGCCGATCGTGAACGACCCCGGCACCCTTGGCTGGGGCGACAAGTTCTGGCCCGTGTTCTTCCCGTCCTTGATGGCCATGATCGCCTTCTGGTCGACCCTGTCGCTGAACATGCCGGACTTCACCCGGTTCGGCAAGAGCCAGCGCGCCCAGGCCACCGGCCAGATCCTGGGCCTGCCGACCACGATGACCGTCTTCCCGCTGCTGGCCGTGCTGACGACGTCAGCCAGCCAGGTCGTCTATGGCACCGCGATCTGGGACCCGGTCGCCCTGACCGGCAAGTTCAACAACCCCATCGTCGTGGTGTTCGCGCTGTTCACGCTTGCGGTCGCGACCCTCTCGGTCAACGTCGCCGCGAACGTGGTCAGCCCGTCCTATGACTTCTCCAATGCCTGGCCCAGGCGGATCAGCTTCCGGACCGGCGGCCTGATCACCGGCGTGCTGGGCATCCTCATCCAGCCCTGGAACCTGTACAACGATCCCCACGCGTACATCTTCACGTGGCTCGGCACCTACGGCGGCGCCACGGGCGCCATCGCCGGTGTCCTGATCGCGGACTACTGGTGGATCCGCCGCACCGACCTCAAGCTCACCGACCTGTACAAGGCGAACGGCATCTACACCTACGTCCGTGGGTGGAACTGGAAGGCCGTCGTCGCCCTCCTCGTCGGGATCCTCTTCGCCATCGGCGGTTCGTACACGGCCGCCGGGACCGATGGGCCGTTCCCCGTGAACGGCATCATCCCGTTCCTGAAGGACCCGTTCCCCTTCGCCGACTACAGCTGGGTCGTCGGCCTCGTGGTCTCGTTCCTGCTGTACGGCGTGCTGACCAAGTTCGTCCATCCAAGGTCCGTCCCCGAGCAGACGGCAGCTCCCCAGCCGGCCTGACCCGGCAAACGAACCGGCTCCGCGCCGGCCCAACGCACGAGCCGTCGCCGGGCGGCTCCAGCCCCGACATCGAGAGGCCCCTCCGTCCCGGAGGGGCCTCTCTTGGCCTCCCCCACCGCGCCCCGACCGCTCCGCACGGTCATCCTCGTGGGCGTAAGGTAAGGACATGAGCACACCCGACGCGCACGACCTCGAGGTCGAGTACTGCGTCGTCTGAAACTACACCGAGCGAGCCACCGGTCTGGTGGCTGAACTGCTGGGTGGATGGGCGCCGCGGATCGCGCGGGCGACGCTGCGACCAAGTGCGGGTGGCCGCTTCGAGGTCACGCTCGACGGCGAGCTGATCTTCTCGAAGGCGGCTTTGGGCCGCCACCCCGCGTCGGGCGAGGTGGCCGGCCTGGTGGCCGCTCGATTGGGTCCCCCGATCGACCGCGACACGTTCCACTGATGTCCCGATGGGCACGGGCCGGACGGCCACATTCGCCCTGGCGATCGTCCTGGTGGCTTCGGCCTGCGGCGCGGAGGTCCCGCCCGCCCCGTCGGTGACGACCGGCCTGCCAGGCTCGACCGCCGCCAGCGTCGAGCCGTCGCTGACCCTCACGCCGACGCCGGTCCCGTCCCCGACGGCGCCCCTCGCGACGCCCTCAGCAGTCCCATCCGCCACCGCCATGCCACCCGGCCGGCCGGCCGCCTCCGTCCACGAGTCGGCCGTCGGCGCGGGCAGCGAACCCACGGTCGCGGTCGATCCCAGCGGCGAGGTCGCCGTGCTCGCCCAGGAGATCGTCTGGCCCCAGGACTGCGGCCGGCCCGTGGTCCGCTTCTCCCCCGATGGCGGCCTCACGTGGGGTGCCGCGAGCCGGCCCTGGGGTAGCCGCTGTGAGGACATCCACGCCGTCATCGCGTGGGGTCCCGGCCGGCGGCTCTGGGCCGCCGACGCCATGGGCGTGACCGGCGGGGTCCGCCTGGCCGTGACGTATTCGGACGATCTGGGCCGCACCTGGGCAGCGCCCTGGATCGAGCCGTTCACGCCCGCCTGGAGCGGGTGCTTCCCGACCCTGGCGGTCGACATGGCCACCACCAGCCGCGACTACGGCACGCTGTACGTGGCCTATAACTGGCTCCCGAACGCGGCCGGGCCTGGCCTCCACGTGCTGGCGAAACCGCTTCACGGTCCGTGGGCCCAGGTGGAAGTCCCGGCCGTGGGACTGGCGGGCTTCCCCGCTCACGACCGCATCGGGTATCGCCTGGCGGCCACCGCGACCGGGGCGCTGGTCAGTTTCTACGAGGCCGACCTGCGGCGCTTCTTGGGCGAGTTCAACCCGGACGATGGGGCGGCGGGCAACGTCGGGCGGCAGGGCTTCGCCACCGCCGCGATCCGGTTCGATGGCACGACCCTCAGCGTCGGCCGCCCCCAGTGGGCCACCACGGTCAGCGGCAGCAGCGCCCTGTACCTGGACCCGCGATGGCAGTCCCAGGTGGCGGTCGACAGCAGCGGCGGCACATCACGGCGGTGGCTCGTCGTCGAGAGCGGTGGCCGCATCCGGCTCGGCCGCAGCGGCAGCAGCGGCGCCTGGGCCTGGATGACGCTGGGCAGCGGGTTCAAGCCGGTCCTGGCCGTGTCGACCGCGGCGACGGACGGCATCGTCTTCGTGGGCTGGCACGTGCTGCATGACGGAAAGGTCCAGAACGAGTGGGCCCTCTCGTACGATCACGGCCGCACCTGGACCAGACCACGGCTGGTCAGTGGCGCGACGTGGGTGCTCCCCGACATCGTCAACGGCACGGGGCTGCGGGAGAACGCCACCTATGGTGACGGTGCGTTCTACTGGGCCTGGGCCGACACGCGCTCCGGTCCGCTGGTGACGTACCTGGCTGCCGTGCGGCCCTGATCCGGCCGGCGGCTCAGCCGGCGGCTCAGAAGTAATCGAGCGGGTTGACCACGTGTCCGCCCGCCCAGATGGGGCCGATCCAGACCGAGAAATGGCAATGGGGACCGGTCGCGTCCCCCGTCATGCCGACCCGACCGATGAGTTGGCCGCGCCCGACCCGCTGGCCCACATGCACCACCACCGCCGACATGTGAGCGTACGTGGTGTAGAAGTCGTGCCCGTTGCTGACCCACACCTGGTACCCGCCGCCGTTGTCCTTCCAGCCGGCGAAGGTGACCGTGCCGGCGGCGGCCGCCACGAGCCGGGTGCCACTCGGCGCGGCGATGTCGATCCCGTTGTGGTAGTGGGGGCAGTTGCCCAGCGGCGGCTCGGCGGCGAAACCGGTGCACCCAAAGCCCTGGCTGATGTACCCACCCGGCACGGGCCAGGCGAGTGGAGCGAAACCGCAGCCGGTGCAACCCGTGGTGCTGTTCGTGGCGGCCTTGGCGGCCGGGTGAGCGGTCGCCGCGACGGCGATGGACGACCCGACGCCGTTGGGGATCATCACCTGCTGGCCGAGCGTCAGCTCGTCGGTAGCGAGCCCGTTGTAGGTCGTCACGGCCGCCGGGTCGGCGTGGAAGCGCGCCGCGACAGCCGCCACCGTGTCGCCTTCGTGGGCCGTGTAGAGAACGCCGTCGACGAGGGGGATGCGGAGCACCTGGCCCACGTGGAGCTGGTCCTTGGAGGTGAGCGTATTGGCCCACCAGATGGTCATCATGCTCAGCCCGAAGCGCGCCGCGATACCGGTCAAGGTGTCGCCGTGGACGACCGAGTAGAGCCGCATCGCCAGCGGCGTCTGGGAGGGCTGGACGGTCAGGGGCGCGAGAAGGGTGCCGTCGGCGGTGAACGGTCCGGTGGCAGCGACCGGGACCTCCTCCGACATCACCGGCCGCACCGTCGCCGACGGCGCGCTCAGCTCATCGGGCTGGCCGCCACGAAGGTCGGCGATGCCCGGGTTCACGAAGGTCTGGGCCGCCCGTGGCTGGGCCGACGCAGCGGGCAGGATGGCGAACAGCGACGTCAGCAGGACCAGCGCCACGATGAGCGTCGGACCGACGCGTCGATCGGCGCCCAGCCGACCCAGGCGGGCCCGCCGGCCCCCGGTGACGGCCGCCACCACCCGGCGACCAGCACGCACCCGGCGCGTGGGTCGGGCATAGACGCAGGTGGGCCCGTGGGACTCGGGGCGCGGAGAGGCGCCCGATGCCAGCAGCAATAGGCCTCCTCTGGGTCCCGGCCGCCGTCCCGGGGCGGTCGTGGGACACCAGAAGGTAGCAGAGTCACCCGCCCAGCGCCATGCGGGGGGCGAGCCGCCGGCACCGATCCCCCCAGGGCGCCCTTTGAACCACTCGCCCCCTCCGACCCAGGGCGCCACGCGGAGTTTCCGCCCCAGGGCGCCCTTGAACATCCAACGTTGCTTACGAGGAAGCAGCAGCCTCTCCTTCGCCGCCCAGGGCGCTCTTGAACATCCGACGTTGCTTACGAGGAAGCAGCAGCCTCTCCTTCGCCGCTCCGAACATCCCGTGTTCAACCCGAGGCACATGCGGCCCGGACAGCCCCAAGACGGACCCCGATCCGGCCAATCGTCCTCGTAACGAACGCCCGATGTTCATCCCGGCGGGGAGCCCTTCGTCCGGATCGCCTGCGGCGGGAGCCCTGCGTCCGGATCGGTCCGCGGCGGATCGGTCCGCGCCGGATCGCCACGCGGCAGATGCGCCATCATCGAGCGCCATGGCTTCCGCTCCGTCCGCAGCTGGGACTCCCGCCGACGTCCGACCGATGTGGTCGCTCTGGCTGCTGTCGATGGCGCACGCGGTCAACCACGCCCAAGCCGTGGTGCTGCCGCTGATCTACCTGAAGATCACCGACGACTTCCACGTCGGGGTCGACACGATCGCCTTCCTGGCCGCGGGCGGCGCCTTCGCCGCCGGCATCGTGCAGCTCAGCTTCGCGTCGCTCACCCGCCTGGTCTCACGCCGCCGCCTGCTGGGCGCCGGTGGCCTGCTGTTCGGCGGCGGGTTCGTGGCCCAGGCGTTCACCTCCAGCTTCCCCACCTTCGCGCTGGCCAACGTCCTGTCGCGCATCGGCGGCTCGCCGCAGCATCCGGTCGGCAACGGCCTGCTCGCCGAGCAGTTCCCGGCCGAGCGACGGGGCTTCGCCATCAGTGCCCACATCGCCGGCGGCAACGTGGGCACGGTCGTGGTCGCCGTGCTCGGCGCGCCGATCATCCTGGCCTTCGGCTGGCGCGGCGCGGCGATCGTCTTCGGCATCCCGGCCATCGTCATCGCCATCGCCATCCTGCTCCTCGTCCGCGAGCGGGGTACCGACCGCGCGGCGGCGGTGGCCGGCGGGAGCGTGCGCGACGCCTTCCGGCACATCATCCGCGACCGCGACCTGCGCTGGCTCTACCTGACCTCGATCCTGGGTGGCGGCGGCCGCGGCCTTGGCGTGGTCAACCTCTTCGCCCTCATCTACCTCACCAAGGTCCTGGGCCTGGACGAGTCGCTTTCGGGCGCCATGTACGGCGCGTTGATCGTCTTCTCCGTGCCGATGCCGCTGGTCGCCGGCTGGCTGTCCGACCGGATCGGCCGCAAGCCGCTCATCGTCGGCGTCTACCTGGGCGGCGCGCTGGGCTTCGCCGTCTTCCTGCTGTCGGGCTCGAGCCTCATCGGGCTGTGGGTGGGGATCGTCCTGATGGGCCTCTTCAGCTTCGCCGAGAGCCCGCAGCTCCAGGCGCTCCTGGCGGACATCGCGCGGCCATCGATCCGCGACGCGTCGTTCGCCGTCTACTTCACGCTGGCCTTCGGCGTGGGGTCGCTCTGGGTGGCCCTGTACGGGGCCATCATCGGAGCGGTGGGCAACGCCGCCGGGCTGCCCATCGTCTTCTCCTTGATGGGGGTCACGTTCGTCCTCGCGGCACTCGGCACGCTGCCCATCCATGCCGAGGAGCGAGCCGACGAGAACGCCGCGCACGAGGCCGGCCTCCGGCCTTCGTGACCGGGCTGCCCCGGGGTCGGCCGGCCCGTCAGGCGGCCGCGTCGTCCAGGTTGGGGGCCAGCCAGCGCGCCGCCTCGGCGAGCGGCACGCCCTTGCGCGCGGCGTAGTCGGCCAGCTGGTCCCGACCGATCCGGCCCACGCCGAAGTAGTGGCTGGCCGGGTTCCAGAAGTAGTAGCCGCACACCGACGCCGCCGGCCACATGGCATACGACTCGGTCAGGCGGATCCCCGCCCGGCGCTCCACCTCGAGCAGGTCGAAGAGCGTCGCCTTCTCGGTGTGGTCGGGGCAGGCCGGGTAGCCGGGTGCCGGGCGGATGCCCTGGTAGCGCTCGGCGATGAGGTCCGCGTTGGAGAGGGCCTCGTCCGGCGCATAGCCCCACAGCTCGCGGCGGACGCGCTCGTGGAGCCGTTCTGCGAAGGCCTCCGCGAGACGGTCGGCCAGGGCCTTGGCGAGGATCGCCGAGTAGTCGTCGTGGGCCGCCTCGAACTCAGCCACGAGCGGCTCCAGCCCGTGGCCGGTCGTCATGGCGAACCCGCCCACGTAGTCGGCGAGGCCTGTCTCGCGCGGGGCCACGAAGTCGGCCAGGGCGAGGTTGGGGCGGCCGTCGGCCTTGGCCATCTGCTGGCGCAGCGTCCGGAAGGTCGCCCGCGGCTCGCGCCGCTCGTCGTCGCGCCACGCGACGATGTCGTCACCGACGGCGTTGGCGGGCCAGAAGCCCACGACCGCGTCGGCCCTGAGGAGGTCCTCGCGGACCATCCGATCGAGCAGGACCAGGGCATCGCCATGGAGGTCGCGCGCCGCCGCGCCCAGGCGCGGGTCGTCCAGGATCGCGGGGTAGGTCCCGCGCAGCTCCCAGGTGGCGAAGAACGGCGTCCAGTCGATGGCCTCACGGAGCCCATCGAGCGGGTAGCTAGTGAACGTCCGGAGGCCCAGGAAGGCGGGGCGCGGGGGATCGACCTTCGTCCAGTCGACCGGCAGGTGGTTGGCGCGCGCCTCCTCCAGGCTCGCCCGCCGCTCCCGGTCCCGCTGGCCGGCCCGCTCGCGGCGGATGCCCTCGTACTCCTCGCGGACGCCGGCCACGAACGTGTCGTGGCGGTCGGGCTGCACCAGCGAGCCGGCGACCCCGACGGCCCGTGAGGCGTCAAGGACGTGGACCACCGGTCCCGAGTACGCCGGCGCGATCTTGACCGCCGTGTGGGTCCGGGACGTGGTGGCGCCGCCGATGAGCAGGGGGATGGTGAAGCCCTGGCGTTCCATCTCCCCCGCCACGTGGGTCATCTCCTCGAGCGACGGCGTGATGAGGCCCGACAGGCCGATGAGGTCGGCGTCGAGCTCGACCGCCTTCTCCAGGATGCGGGCGGCCGGCACCATGACGCCCAGGTCCACGACCTCGTAGTCGTTGCAGCCCAGCACGACACCGACGATGTTCTTGCCGATGTCGTGGACGTCGCCCTTGACGGTGGCCATGACGATCGTCCCGGCCCGCCGGCTCGTGCCGGCGCGTTCGGCCTCCAGGTACGGCACCAGGACGGCCACGGCCTTCTTCATGACGCGCGCGCTCTTGACCACCTGGGGCAGGAACATGCGGCCCGATCCGAACAGGTCGCCGACCACGTTCATGCCGGCCATCAGGGGTCCTTCGATGACGTCCAGCGGACGGGCGCTCTCCAGGCGCGCCTCCTCCGTGTCGGCCACGATCCAGGCATCGAGGCCGGCCACCAGGGCGTGCGTGAGCCGCTGGGCCACGGGCTGCTCCCGCCAGGCCAGATCCTCCTCCGCGCGGGCCATGCCCCCGCTGTCGGCATAGGACGCCGCCAGCTCCAGCAGCCGCTCGGTCGCGTCCGGCCGGCGGTCCAGGACCACGTCTTCCACCCGCTCACGGAGCTGCGGCTCGATGTCGTCATAGATGGGCAGCACGCCGGCGTTGACGATGGCCATGTCCAGGCCGGCGCGGATGGCGTGGTAGAGGAACACCGAGTGGATCGCCTCGCGCACGCGATCGTTGCCGCGGAAGGCGAACGAGACGTTGGAGACCCCACCGGAGGTGGGCGAGCCGGGGAACGCCTGCTTCAGGCGGCCGACGGCCTCGATGAACGAGACGGCGTAGGCGTTGTGCTCCTCCATGCCGGTCGCGATGGCGAAGATGTTGGCGTCGAGGATGATGTCCTCGGGGGCGAACCCGACCACGTCCGTCAGCAGCTCGTGAGCTCGCCGCAGCACTGCGACGCGGCGTTCCGCGGACTCCGCCTGGCCCTGTTCGTCGAAGGCCATGACCACCACGGCGGCCCCGTAGCGGCGGCACAGGCGGGCCTGGCGCAGGAACGCCTCCTCGCCCTCCTTGAGCGAGATCGAGTTGACGACGCCCTTGCCCTGGAGCTGCTGCAGGCCGGCTTCGATGACCGCCCACCTGGAGCTGTCGACCATGACCGGCACGGCGGCGATGTCGGGCTCGGCGGCGATCCGCCGCAGGAAGCGGGTCATGGCGGCGGGCCCGTCGAGCATCGCCTCGTCCATGTTCACGTCGATCAGCTGGGCGCCGTTGGTGACCTGTTCGCGGGCCACCTCGACCGCCTCGTCCTCGGCACCGGCGGCGATCAGCCGGGCGAACTTGCGCGAGCCGGTCACGTTGGTCCGCTCGCCCACGTTGACGAAGGCCTTGCCGGGTGGCGGGATGACCAGCGGGGCCAGGCCCGACAGGCGCGTCGTGCCGGCCGGCGGGGGGATCGGCCGAGGCGGCACGCCGGCCACCGCCTGGGCGATGGCGGCCACGTGGGCGGGGGTGGATCCGCAGCAGCTGCCGGCGACGTTGAGCAGGCCGTGCCTGGCCCACTCCCCCAGCGCATCGGCCATCTGGCGCGGCGTCTCGTCGTAGCCGCCCAGCTCGTTGGGCAGCCCCGCGTTGGGGTAGGCGGAGATGGGCCGGTCGGCGACGCGCGAGAGGACGTCCAGATGCTCACGCAGCTGCTTGGGCCCCAGGGCGCAGTTGAGGCCCACGATGAGCGGGTCGGCGTGGCGGATGCTGTGCCAGAAGGCCTCGACCGTCTGGCCCGAGAGGGTCCGGCCGGAGGCATCCACGATCGTGCCGGAGATGACCAGCGGCAGCCGCTGGCCGATCTCGTCGAACAGGGCCTGCACGGCGAAGATGGCGGCCTTGGCGTTCAGGGTGTCGAAGATCGTCTCGATGAGCAGGATGTCCGCGCCACCCGCGATCAGCCCGGCCGCCGCTTCGCGGTAGGCCAGCTCGAGCTCCTCCCACGTGACGCTGCGGGCGGCCGGGTCGCCCACGTCCGAGCTCATCGACGCCGTCCGATTGGTGGGCCCAAGGGAACCCGCCACGTAGCGCGGGCGGCCCGGCTGAGCCCGCTCGGCTGCGTCGGCGGCGTCGCGCGCGAGGTGCGCCGCGGCGAGGTTCAGCTCGCGGACGACCGCCGGCTCCAGCAGGTAGTCGGCCTGGGCGATGCGGGTCGCCGTGAACGAGTTGGTGGTCACGATGTCGGCGCCCGCGTCCAGGTAGGCCCGGTGGATCGCCTGCACCGCGGCCGGCTGGGTCAGGCACAGCAGGTCGAGGTCGCCCCGCAGGTCGTGCGGGTGGTCGCGGAAGCGCGTGCCGCGGAAGTCGGCCTCGCTGAAGCCGTGCGCCTGGAGCATCGTGCCCATGGCCCCGTCGAGCACGACGATCCGTTCGCGCAGCAGGCTCGGCAGGGCCGCCAGGCGCGACGCCCGGTCGAACGGCGCGCCGGCAGGGGCGGCAACGGGCATGGTGGCCGTCACCGCGCGGCCTGCACCGGCCGGGCCGGGTGCCGCACCCGGATGCGGCGGACGAGTTCGGCCGCCTGCTCGTAGCGCCCGAAGCTGGGCATGATGTACGTCCCCGCGACCTCGCCCTCCGTGGCCGCGAGCAGCGCATCGGCCATCTCCAGGCCTGCCTCGGAGCCGCGCTCGCCGGCCGCCTGCATCGCGGCCCGCGCCTCGTCGGGGATGGTGATGCCGGGCACCTCGTTGTGCAGGAATTCGGCGTGGCGCGCCGAGACCAGCGGCAGCACGCCCAGCAGGATCGGCACGGGCAGGCCGCGTGGCCCGAAGCGCCGGCGGGCCTCCGTGAGCGTGCGCTCGACCTGCTCGACCGAGTAGAGCGGCTGGGTCATGACCAGGTGGGCGCCGGCCTCCAGCTTGCGTTCGAGGCGGTCCCACTCGGCCGCCTGGTCGGCCGCGGTCGGGTCCAGGGCACAGGCGATGGTGAAGCCGGCGCGCTGGCCGATCGACCCGCCCGCCGGGTCCTGGGCCTGGTTCAGGCGGGCCAGGATGCCGATCAGGCCGATGGAGTCGACATCCCACACGCCCGTGCCGGTGGGGTAGTCACCGATCCGCGGCGGATCGCCGGTCAGGGCGATGATGTTGCGCACACCGAGGGCGTGGGCGCCGAGCAGTTCCGACTCGAGGGCCATGAGGTTCCGGTCGCGGGTCGTGCAGTGGACCAGGCATTCCAGGTCCAGGTCGTGCTGGATGCCAAAAGCGACGGACAGCGCGCTCATGCGCACCCGGGCCATGGCCGAGTCGGAGACATTCACGACGTCGACCCCGGCCTGCTGCAGCAGCCTGGCGGCGCTGATCGTGCGCTCGATGCGGATGCTGCGCGGCGGGTCGATCTCCACGGAGACGACGAAGCGGCCCTCCTCGAGCAGGCGGGCGAGGCGGGTCGGCGGCGGGGCACTGTCGTCCGCGCCGTCCCCTTCCGACGGGCGGCGGATGATGGTGGCGCGCGAGGCGCGAGTGATCGCGGCGGGCGCCTCGAGGGCGGCCTGCGGCACGGCCACGTCGTCGAGGGCGGTCCGCATCGCCGCGATGTGCTCCGGCGTCGTGCCGCAGCAGCCGCCCACCAGCCGCGCGCCGGCGGCGATGAAGCGGGGGGTCACCGTGCCGAAATAGGCCGGGCTGGCGGCGTAGACGAAGCGGCCCTCGAGTCGTTGCGACAGGCCGGCGTTGGGCATGATCGAGCGGGCGGGTCCGCCGTCGAGCGCGGCGCCCATCGCCTCGAGGGCCTCCAGGCTCGCCGCGGGGCCCGCGCCGCAGTTGACCCCGACCGCGTCCGCGCCGGCTGCCGCCAGCGCCTGTGCCGCGGCCCGGGGCAGGCTCCCGTCCGCCAGGACGAGCTCCTCGCCAAAGGTCAGCGAGGCGATGACCGGCAGGTCCGACGCCCCATGCGCCTCCTCCAGTGCCAGGAGCAGCTGGCCCAGGTCGGAGAACGTCTCCAGCACGATCGCGTCGACGCCGCCCTCCAGCAGCCCCTCGATCTGCTCGCGGAAGGCCGCCCGGGCGGCTGCCTCGGGGATGGCCCGCCCACCGCGGGCCGGCTGGCCAAGCGGCCCCACCGAGCCGCCGACCAGCGCATCGCGGCCGCTCACCTCGCGGGCATCGCGGGCCAGGGCGGCCGCCCGCCGGTTGAGGTGGGCGACCCGCTTGGCCAGGCCCCAGGTGGCCAGCCGCGGACGATTGGCGCCGAACGAGAGCGTCTCGATCAGCTCGGCGCCGGCCTCCAGGTACTCCCGATGGGCGCCGCGGACCAGCTCGGGCTGCGTCGCCACCAGCTCCTCCAGGCAGGCCCGCTGCGGCACGCCGCGGCTGAACAGCAGGGTGCCCATCCCGCCGTCGACGAGCAGCGGCCGCCGCGCGAGGCGGTCGCGGAAGCGCTGGCGAGGTGAGGTGACGGACGGCAAGCGGCACTCCCTTGAAACAGAAGACCCTTCCTGACGGGAAGGGTCTCGAAGGGAGTTCCCCTTATCGTGCAGGAGGACCTGCCCGGACTTGGCACCTTGCCGGCTCGACGCCAGCAGGTTGTCGTGGCTTCAACGGGCCGGTCCCTCCACCACTCTTGATAAGAGCTCTTCAGTTGTCCGCGCATGATGCCTTAGACGACGGCGATGAGCAATGACCCTCCGAACGGCCGCCCTCCCTTGACGATGTCCCGGCGGCGCCGTTACGGTGCCGGGGTGGCACCCTCGACCGATCGCCTGGCCGGCGCGACGACCCTGCTGGCCCGGACCCCCGACCTGCTCCGCACCCTGCTGGTCGGCTTGCCGGACGCGTGGACTGATACGCCCGACATCGACGGCGGATGGCGGCCGCGGGACGTGGTGGGCCACCTGATCACCGGCGAGCAGACGAACTGGATGATCCGCGCCCGCCTGATCGTGGAGCACGGCACGTCCGTCCCATTCCCCCCGTTCGACCGCGTGGCCATGCTGCAGCGTGACGCCGGGGTCCCGCTCGACGACCTTGTCGAGCGCTTCGCCACCCTGCGCGCGGCCAGCCTGGTGGCCCTGGGCCAGCTCGTTACGGAGGCCGACCTCGACCGCCGCGGGATGCACCCGTCGCTTGGCGAGGTGACGCTCGGGCAGCTCATGTCGGCCTGGGCCGTGCACGACCTGGACCACGTCAGCCAGATCTACGCGGGGCTGGCCGGCTCGCACGACGCCGAGGTCGGGCCGTGGAAGGCGTACCAGGGGATCCTCCTGCGGCGGGATGACCCGGCGGCCGTCGCCGGCTGAGACGAGCGTTGGCCACCCAAACCAGAGAAGCCGGCCTGCCTGAAGGCACCGTCACCCTCGTCTTCACCGACATCGAGGGCTCGACGGGCCTGCTCCAGACGCTCGGCGACCGCTATCCCGGAGTCCTGGCCGATCACCATGCCCTTGTCCGGGGCGCCTTCGCCCGTCACGGTGCGTTCGAGCGCGGCTCGGCGGGCGACGGGTTGTACTTCGTCTTCCCCACCGCACGGGCGGCCGTCCAGGCGGCCGTGGAAGGGCAGCTCGCGCTGGCCGCCCACCCGTGGCCGGACGGGCTCGCCCTGCGTGACCGGATGGGCCTCCACACGGGCGAGCCGCAGACGGCGACCGAGGGCTACGTCGGGCTCGACGTCCACCGCGCGGCGCGCATCTGCGCGGCGGGGCACGGCGGCCAGATCCTCATCTCCCGGACGACGCGCGACCTGATCGCCGACGAACCCGGCTCGGGCATCGGCATGATCGACCTGGGGACCCACCGGCTGCGCTCCCTCGACGCCCCCATCCGCCTCTACCAGGTGACCGCTCCCGGCCTCGCGCGCGACTTCCCGCCGCCGCGGACCGCCGACGCGCCCCGCAACAACCTGCAGCTGGAGGTCACCAGCTTCATCGGCCGAGAGCGTGAGATCGAACAGGCGACGGCCATGCTGGAGCAGTCACCGCTCCTCACCCTCACCGGGCCGGGCGGGGTGGGCAAGACGCGCCTCGGCATCCGCCTCGCCCGGCTGCTGCTGGGTCGTTTCGAGGACGGCGTGTGGCTCGTCGAGTGTGGCGCGCTGACCGACCCGGACCTCGTCCTGCCCACCGTCGTGGCCGTCTTCGGTCTGACCGAGCCGACCGGCCGCTCGCTGCTGGCGACCGTGGTGGATCACCTCAAGGGCAAGCGCCTGCTCCTCCTGCTCGATGACTGCGACCCCGTCCTGGCCGAGTGCGCGGACCTGGCCGAGGCGGTGATGCGGGCCTGCTCGACCGTGCGCATCATCGTCACCAGTCGCGAGGCGCTGGGCGTTCCGGGCGAGGCCATCCTGCCGATCGCCTCGCTGGCGACCCCGGACGCCGGCCCGGTGGTGCGGGCTCGCGACCTGGACGAGGTCGACGCGTGCCGCCTGTTCGTCGAGCGCGCCCGGGCCGTCGAGCCCACGTTCGCCGTGAGCGACCAGAACGCCCGATCCGTGGCCCAGCTGTGCCGCCGCCTCGATGGCATGCCCCTGGCCATCGAGCTGGCCGCGGCCCGCGTGCGCACCCTGCCGGTGGAGCAGATCGCCGCCCGCCTGGACGACCGCTTCCGCCTCCTGACCGGCGGCAGCCGGACGGCCCTCGCCCGGCACCAGACGCTGCGGGCCACCATCGACTGGAGCTACGACCTGCTGACCCCGGCGGAGCGGGCGCTCCTGCGACGGCTCTCGGTCTTCGCCGGCGGGGCGACGCTCGAGGCGGCCGAGGCGGTGTGCGCCGGCGAGGCGGTCGAGGCCATGGACGTCCTGGATGCCCTTGGTCGGCTCGTCGAGAAGTCGCTCGTCTTCACCGACCCGACCGCCGCCGAAGCGCGCTTCCGGTTGCTGGAGACCGTCCGCGAGTACGCCCGGGGGCGGCTCGTGGAGGCCGGCGAGGCGGCGGAGACGATGCGCCGCCACCGGGACTGGTACCTGGCCATGGTCGACCGGGCCTCGCAGGCCTTCTTCCAGGGTCCCGAGCCGGTCGAATGGCTGCGCCGGCTCGATCGCGAACACGACGACCTCCGCGCCGCCATCGAATGGTCGCTCGGCGAACCCGGTGAAGGTCCGGCCGGCCTGCGGATGGCGTCCGGCCTGTGGCGTTACTGGGAGATCCGCGGCCACCTCACGGAGGGCCGGGCGCTGCTGGAGCAGACCGCGGCCGCGGCCGGCGGCGAGATCTCACCGCTGCGCGCGAACGCCTTCACCGGGGCCGGCAACCTGGCCTTCATGCAGGGCGACCTGCGGGCCGCCGCCACCTTCCACGAGGCGAGCCTGGCCCTGCACCGCGAGATGGGCAACCGCCAGAGCGTGGCCTACGCCGCCAACAACCTGGCCAACACCGCGCTGCAGCTGGGTGACCACGAGCGGGCGCGCGCGCTCTATGAAGAGACGATCGCGGCATGTCGTGCCATCGGCGACGACCGCGGGGCGGCCTTCGGCGCGATCAACCTGGCCGACGTGGCCAGCCGGCAGGGTGACCTGGACGCCGCTCAGGCCCTGCACGCGGAGATCCTGGCCACCATCAGGGCCCGCGGTGACCGGTGGACCGAAGCGTTCGCCCTGGACACCTTCGCCCAGACCGCGGGCCGCGCCGGCGAGCGCGAAACGGCACGCTCGTTGCACGTCGAGGCCCTGGCGATCCTGGAGGAGCTGGGCGACCGGCGCGGCGTGGCGCGCGTGCTGACCCACCTCGCCGAGCTCGCCTTGTCGGGCGACGACACGCCGCGCGCCCGTGACCTCTTCCGCCGCAGCCTGGCCATCCGCCAGGAGCTGGGTGACATGCCAGGCCTGGCCGGGGCGATGGAGAACCTGGCCGGGGCCGTGGCCGCCGACGACGCCGAGGCGGCTGCCCGGCTGCACGGGACGGCCGAGTCGCTGCGCGAGGCGATCCGCGCCGCGGTGCCGCCGCAGGCGGCCGCCGCGCGCGAGCAGCACCTGGCCGACCTGGAAGCCCGCCTTGGCGCGGAACGGTTCGAGGCGGCTCGCCGCGAGGGGCGCCTCATGACGCCCAACGAGAGCCTGGCTACGCTCCCTCTTTGACCTCGGTGATCGAGTCCGCGAGCAGGCCGTGGGCCTCTGCATGGACGGCGATCGCGGCCTCCGCGCTGGGAGCCTCGGCGAGGCAGAAGACCTTCCCGGTGGCCTCGTCGTACCAGTAGCGCAGGTACTTGACCCCGTGCTTGCCCTGCACCGCGAGGTCGGCCGCATGAGCCTGGGCCACGGCCTCACCGGTCAGGCCGTCGATCTTGTCGTGGGTATCAAGGTACAGGGGCATCGTTACGCCTCACCAGGATTGTTCCTGCCCCAAGGATGGGTGCAGGGGGGATGTTTGTCGATGGGCCATGGCGCCTCGAAGGTGTCAAGCGGCTGACAGTCGGCGGGGCTACGGGGTCGGGAACGGCAGGCGCGTCGGCAGCGGCACGATCGTGCTGACGTCCTTGGGCAGGATGGGGCCCAGGACCGCCAGGACGATCGGGACCGTCGTGCCACGCAGCAGCTGGACGGTCTCCGAGCCGTTGACGGCCTGGGTGAGGTCCTTGAGGTAGCCCGCGTGGAGCGACGCGCTGAGCGTCGAGGCGGTGCCGAAGTAGGTGTCCAGGATGACGATCGCGGCGGAGAGGATCAGCACGGCCTCCACGCCTCCAAGGATCGCGCCGAGGATCTTGTCCGTGCTCTCGGCCACCATGCCGTGCACGTTGGTCTTGCCCAGGACGATGCGGCTGCCGATGTGGAGGGCGGCCAGGATGGCGGGGAAGGCGATGGCGTAGCCCACCAGGTTGGCGTAGTCGGACGGGATGTCCTTGAAGAACGTGCTGGCGATGGCCCCCACCGGCACCCGGAAGTAGGCGCTCGCCACGAACGCGATGACCATGAAGGCGATGCCCAGCAGGCGCTTCAGGAAACCCGTCCGGAACCCGCCGTAGATGTAGCCGCCGATGAAGCCCACGAGGATGACGTCCACCCAGCCCTCCGTG
Organism: uncultured Anaerolineaceae bacterium; assembly: GCA_964518505.1. Classification (GTDB taxonomy): domain Bacteria; phylum Chloroflexota; class Limnocylindria; order Limnocylindrales; family CSP1-4; genus DASPUH01. The sequence continues at coordinate 18,930 of CAZFGT010000014.1, forward strand.
CTGCAGCCGCGATGCGCGCACAGTAGGGCCTGCGGAGGTGCGCTGCTAGGGGTTTGGGCCGGATCGGCCCGTCAGGTCGGGCGCAATGGCCCTTGCCCGGGGCGCCCCGCCGCCCGAGGCTGGGGGGGTCGAGCGTGATCCGCTCACCGGACCAGGAGGGCGTTGCAACGATGAAGCGCATGCTTGTTCTCGTGCTGTTGTCGGTCTCCCTGTCGATCGCGGCGACCCTGTTCGCCACATGGGCCTCCTTCACCTTCCGGGCCCACCGCCGGATCGTCACCGAGCCGCCGGAGGGGGTCCTCCCGGCCTGATCCTCGACGGGTCGTCGGCCGTCCGCTCCGGGGGCGCTCGGGCGGGATAGGCTCTACGGGCGATGCAGCCCGACGACGGCCCGGAGCGTGACCGACGCCCGCTTCGGGCACGGGGCGTGGAGGTCGGCGTTTCGGCGCTACGCCTGGGCCTGACCTCGTTCGGGGGGCCGGTCGCCCACATCGGCTACTTCCGCCGCGAGTACGTGGCGCGGCGTGGTTGGCTTGACGACGCCGCCTTCGGCGAACTCGTCGCGCTGTGCCAGGCCTTGCCGGGCCCGGCGAGCAGCCAGCTGGGTATCGCCATCGGCGCGCGCCACGCGGGGGCCCTCGGGGGGCTCATCGCCTGGCTCGGCTTCACCGTGCCGTCCGCCCTGCTGATGCTCGGTTTCGCCCAGGTCGCCGGCTCCGGGACCGGCATCCCGGCCGGGCTCGCCCATGGGCTCGGCCTGGCTGCGGTGGCGATCGTCGCGCAGGCCCTCTGGCTCATGGCCAGGCGGCTCACGCCCGACCGGCCCCGCGTGGCCCTCGCCGCGGCCGCGGCCGCCGTCGCCCTGCTCGTGGCCACGCCCTACAGCCAGCTGGCCCTCATCGTCGCCGGCGGGCTCGCCGGCTGGTTCCTCCTGCCCCGGCTCGAGCGCCGGCCACTCGCGCGGCCCGCAGCGGCAGTGCGCCCCCCGAGGCGCACGGTGGCGGCCCTGGCCGGCTTCGTGGCCCTGCTCATCGGCCTGCCGCTGGCCGCCCAGGCGTCAGGGTGGCACGTCGTCGAGCTGGCGGACGCGTTCTACCGCACGGGGGCCCTCGTCTTCGGCGGCGGCCACGTCGTGCTGCCTCTGTTGCAGACTGCCGTCGTCCATCCGGGGTGGGTCGGCCAGGCCCAGTTCCTGGCCGGCTACGGCGCGGCCCAGGCCGTGCCCGGGCCGCTGTTCTCCTTCGCCGCGTACCTGGGCGCCATCGAGACGCCGGGCCCCAACGGGCCGGTCGGCGGGATCGTGGCGCTGCTGGCGATCTACCTCCCGTCGTTCCTGCTGCTGGCGGCGGTGCTGCCCGTGTGGGACGGCGTGCGCGGCAGGCTCGCGCCGGCCCTGACCGGCATCGGCGCGGTCGTGGTCGGCCTGCTGGCGGCCGCGCTGGTCGACCCGCTGTGGACCTCCAGCGTCCATACCGCCGCCGATCTCGCCGTCCTGGCCGGGGCGCTCGTCCTGCTCGTCGCCGTCCGGGCCCCGCCCATCGTCGTCGTGGGGCTGGCGGCCGCGGCGGGCCTGGTGCTCGGCGCCTGAGGACAAGGGCGCCGCTGCCGTAGCATCGCCCGATGGACAAGGGACGCCTCGAAGCGTTCAGCGATGGGGTCGTCGCCATCCTCATCACCATCATGGTCCTCAGCCTCGCGGCGCCGCACGGGGCGGACCTGGCGGCCCTCATGCCGCTCGGCCAGGTCTTCTTCTCGTACGTCCTGAGCTTCGTCAACCTGGCCATCTACTGGAACAACCACCACCACCTGCTGCAGGCCGCCAGCGTGGTCGATGGCCGGGTGCTGTGGGCCAACATGCACCTGCTCTTCTGGCTTTCCATCTTCCCCTTCGCCACCAGCTGGATGGGCGCCACGGGCTTCGCCGCGCTGCCCACCGCCCTGTACGGCTTCGTGCTACTGCTGGCCGCCATCGCCTACACGATCCTGGTACGCACCCTCATCGCGGCGAAGGGCCAGACGCCGCGGATCGCGACCGCCGTGGGCGCCGATCGGAAGGGGCTGCTCTCCCTGGTCGCCTACCTCGTGGCCACGCCGCTGGCGCTCGTGGCGCCGCTGCTGGCGCTGGCCATATACGTGGCGGTGGCCGTGGTGTGGTTCGTGCCCGACCGGCGCATGGAGCGCGTCCTGGAGGTCGCCCCGGCCGACCGCGGCGCGCGCGATAAGGAATCTTGATCAAACCGGCTACTCTTCTTGGACCGATCTCAGCGACGATACGGAAGAGGAGCCTTGAGTCAGCCGCGGCGTGTCCGTGCCGGCCGGCGACCAGGCCACGATCGACCACGAGAGGGACGATGACCACTACACGCCTGACCGGCTTGCTGCTGTCTGCGGGACTCGTGCTGCTGACCATCGCCGCCCCGGCGGCCGTGGCTGCGGCGACCTTCGGCATCACCACGCCCTATCCCGCCGTGAGCGTCCAGCCGGGCAACAACGTCACCTTCAACCTGGACATCACCGTGCCCCAGGCCGAGCGCGTGGACCTCTCCGTGGCCGGTGTGCCGACCGGCTGGACGGCCAACATCCAGGGCGGAGGCAACGCCGTCAACGCCGTCTACGTGGGCGGCTCCACCGCCGCCGCAGCCCAACTGTCGGTGAGCGTGCCGCAGACGGCCACCGCCGGCTCGCAGACGCTGACCATCACGGCCCGGTCGGCCCAGGGCAGCCTTGACCTGCCGCTCCAGGTCACCGTTCTTGGCGCGACCAGCGGCGCCATCCAGTTGACGACCGACTTCGCCAAGCTGTCCGGCACGGCCACCAGCACCTTCAGCTACAGCCTCACGTTGACCAACTCGGGCACCCAGAAGCAGACGTTCACCCTCCAGGGCCAGGGGCCCGACGGATGGCAGGTCAGCGTCCACCCGGCCAGCAACGCGCAGGCCCTCACCGACACCATCGATGGCGGCGCCAACGACACCCTCAGCGTGTCGGCCACGCCACCCAGTTCGGTCGCGGCGGGCGCCTATCCCATCCAGGTCACCGTGGCGGGTGGCGGCCAGACAGCGAACACGAACCTGGAGGCCGACGTCACCGGCAGCCCCTCGGTGTCCCTCTCCACGCCCAACCAGGTCCTCAACGCCTCGGTCACCGCGGGCTCCACGGGCACCGTCTCGCTGGTGGTCACCAACACCGGGTCGACCGCCCTCCAGAACGTGGCCGTGACCGCCTCGCCGCCGACCGGCTGGACGACGACCTTCGCCCCCACCAGCATCGCCACCCTGGCCCCCGGCGCGACTGACACCGTCACGGCCACGATCACCCCGGCCAGCGACTCGCTCTCGGGCGACTACGACATCACCTTCACCGTCACCGCGGGCACGGCCACGGCCACCGTGGACATCCGCACCACGGTCCAGACCTCGCCCCTCTGGGGCTTCATCGGCCTGGGCCTCATCGCCCTGGTCATCATCGGCCTGGGCTGGGTCTTCCGCCGCTACGGCCGCCGCTGAGATGCGCCAGAAGGGGCGCCACGAGCGGGTCGCCCGCGCCGAGGAGCCATCGGGCCAGCAGGCGGTCATCCGGACGCGCCAGCTGACCAAGCAGTACGGCTCGCTGACCGCCGTGGACCACCTGGACCTGGCCGTCCAGCCAGGCGAGATCTTCGGCCTGCTGGGCCCCAACGGGGCGGGCAAGACGACCACCATCCTGATGCTGCTCGGCCTGTCCGAGCCCACCTCGGGCAAGGCCCAGGTGATCGGCTTCGACCCGACCCGGCAGCCCCTGGAGGTCAAGAGCCGGGTGGGCTACCTGCCCGACGACGTGGGCTTCTACGGGGGGCTGACGGGGCGCCAGAACCTGCGCTACACGGCGGCCCTCAACGGCCTGGACCGGCGCGCCGGCGACGAGCGCATCGGCGGCCTGCTGGAGCAGGTCGGCCTGGCGGATGCCGCCGACCGCCCGGTGGAGCAGTACTCGCGCGGCATGCGGCAACGGCTGGGCCTGGCCGACGCCCTGGTCAAGGATCCCTCGGTCGTGATCCTGGACGAGCCGACCGCCTCGATCGACCCGACCGGCGTGGCCGAGGTCCTGGACCTCATCCGGAGTCTGGCCCACGAGCGCGGCGTGACGGTCCTCCTGTCCAGCCACCTCCTCCACCAGGTCCACCAGGTGTGCGACCGCGTGGCCATCTTCCGCTCCGGCCGCATCCTGGCCCAGGGCCCCATGAGCAAGCTGGCCGAGCAACTGGCCGGCGGCGCGGTCGAGCTGGAGGTCGGCGTCGACGGGCCGGCCGACCAGGTCTCGGCGGCCCTGCTGGCCACCCCCGGCGTGCGCACGGCGGTGCGTGATCCGCACGACCCCAAGCTGTGGCGAGTCGCCGGTGCCCCGAGCATCCGCGACCGCCTCGCCCGTGACCTTGCCGCGCGCGGCATGAGCGTCTGGCAGCTGCGCCGCATCGGCGACGACCTGGACGAGATCTACATGCGCTACTTCGCCAAGGACGAGGTGGAGAGTGGCCGCGCTGCCTGAAGCCGGGGCTGTCCCGGTCATCACCGCGCCCCTGCCGGCCCGACCGCCGCGCGGCGGATGGCGCGTCGTGGCGGCCAAGGAGTTCGCCGACGGCATCCTGAGCATCCGCCTGTTCATCCTCATCGCCCTCCTGGGCCTGGCCGCCGTGGCCGCCATCTACTCGACCGCGACCTACGTGCGGGGCAACGCCCAGGCCGCCGCCGGCGCCACGGGCCTCTTCGTGCAGCTCTTCAGCAACCAGCCCTCGTCGTCGCAGGTCCCCTCGTTCGTCGCGCTCGTGGGGCTGCTCGGACCGCTGCTGGGGATCGCCTTCGGCTTCGACGCGATCAACGGCGAGCGGGCCGAACGGACCTTGTCCCGGCTCATCGCCCAGCCCATCCACCGCGACGACGTCATCAACGGCAAGTTCGCCGCCGGCCTGGCCATGATCGGCCTCGTCCTGCTGGCCATCACGATGCTCGTGTCGGGCGTGGCCTTCTTCGTCCTGGGCATCCAGCCCTCGCCGGACGACCTGGCGCGCCTGGCCGTGTGGTACGTCGTGACGCTCGTCTACCTGGGCTTCTGGCTGGCCTTCGCCATGCTCTGCTCGGTGGTCCTCCGCCGCGCGGCGACCTCGGCCCTGGCCGCGATCGGCCTGTGGATCGTGCTGACCCTGTTCACCGCCCTGCTGGTCGGCATCGTGGCCGGCTACGTCGCGCCCGTGGACACGTCCTCCACGGTCGACCAGCAGATCGCCAACGTGCAGACCCAGCTGGACCTGTCGCGCGTCTCACCGGGCACGCTCTACGGCGAGTCCGGGGCCTACCTCCTGGATCCCACGGTCCAGACGGTCGGCATCGTGCCCATCGACCAGCAGGGTGATCCCCAGGCGCTGCCGTCCGCCCTCCCGTTCGACCAGAGCCTGCTGCTGACGCTACCGCAGGTGGTGGCGTTGCTGGCCGAGACGGTCGTCTGCTTCGGGGCCGCCTACGTCGTCTTCATGCGCCAGGAGGTCCGCGCCTAGCGGACGCCGATCCGGAGCGTCAGCTCTGGATGATCAGCGCGGTGACCATGCCGAACATCCCGTGCATGCCCTCGGCGTGCGGCAGGATGTGGCAGTGGAAGGCCCACGCGCCGGGGTTCTCGCAATCGATCAGCACGTCGTACCGCTCGCCGGGGTTGACCCCCAGGGTGTCGCAGCGGAACGCGGCCGAGCCGAGCGGGTAGCCGTCGCGGGCCAGGACCTGGAAGTGCATGCCGTGGAGGTGCCACGGATGGGTCATGACGCCCTCGTTCATGAACCGCACCAGCACCTGCTCGCCGCGCTTGGCGACGATCGGCGCGGTGGCAGGGAACTGGCGGCCGTTGATGGTGAAGCCGCCGAGCTGGTCGTTGCTGATCCAGATGATCTCCTGGGTCACGCCGTACTTGCGGTCGTAGCGCTCCTTGGGATCGAGCGGATCGACGATGAAGGCGCCCAGCAGGCCGCGCCCGACCTGGTCGGTCGCATTGTGGTGCGAGTGGTACATGTGCGACCCGAAGGGGCCGGCCGTGAACTCGTAGGTGAACGAGGCGCCGGGCACGATCGGCGGCTGCGTGATGAAGGGCACGCCGTCCATGGCGTTGGGCAGCGCCTGGCCGTGGAAATGGATGCCGGTCGTCTCATGCAGGTTGTTCTGGAAGGTCGCCCGCAGGTGGTCGCCCTCGGTCACGCGCAGCATCGGACCGGTCCAGCTGCCGTTGAAGCCCAGGGCTGCGAGGGGCGCGGTGACCGCGTCGGTGCGATGGGAGATCTCGTCGACCGTCAGCTGGAAGACCTTGGTCGAGCCGTCCATCGTGGGCGCGAGGGGCTCATTCGGCGCCTTCTGGTCGAGCGTCTTGTACTCGCCGCCGAGGAAGCGATCCACGGCGGCCTTGGCATCCACGTCCATCTGGCTCCAGCCGGCGGGGATCGTGGCCGTCGGGCCCGACGCGCCCGGGCTCGCCGTCGCGCCACTCGCGGCGGGGGTGGCCGAGGCCGTGGTCCCGCCGCTGGCCGTCGGCGTCGCGCCGTGGACATGGTCGGTCGAGGCGCCGGGGCTCGAGCTGCCCGAGGCCGTCCCGCTCGTGGCGGGCGTGAAGGTCCAGGCCGGCGCAAGCGCCGGGGCGCAGGCCGCGACGGACGCGGCGACGAGGCCGCCACCCGCCAGGGCTGACGCGCGGAGGAAACTGCGGCGGCTCAGGCCGTCGTCGGTCGGTGTGTTGTCATCCATGTGGGCCAGCGTGCCGTGCGGCAGGGGTGCTCCGGGAGGGCTGTTCGGCCCGTCGTCCCGTGACCTTGGTTAGGGACCGGGGAGGAGTCGTGAGGGGCGGCTGCCATACTGCGTCCCATGGACACCGCGCTCCTCGGCCCGGCGACCGCGGGCCCGCTCGACGACCCCCACGGCGTGTTGCCGGCGCGGGCGACCCACGACCTGGCGATCCACTGGCTTGGCCGCGTCCCGTATCGCGAGGCCTGGGCCCGGCAGCATGCGCTCGTCGCCGACCGGGCGGCCGGGCGGATCCCCGACCAGCTCCTGCTCCTGGAGCATCCGCCGGTCCTGACCCTGGGCCGGCAGGCGGATGCCTCCTTCGTGCGGGCCACGGCCGACGAGCTCGCCCGACGCGGCCTCGAGGTCATCCGCACCGAGCGGGGTGGCGAGGTGACGTACCACGGGCCGGGCCAGCTGGTGGCCTATCCCATCCTGCGGCTTGCCGACCGCCACCTCATGGTGCGGCCGTTCGTGCGACTCTTGGAGGCGGCCATGCGCGACACCTGCGCCGCGTTCGGGGTCGACGCCGACCGGCGCGACGGGTTCCCGGGCTGCTGGGCCGATCCTACGGCCGCCGAGCCACGCAAGATCGGCGCCCTCGGCGTGCGGATCGAACGGGGCGTGACGTATCACGGCATCGCCCTCAACGTGACCGTGGACCTGGCCGCCTTCGAGCTCATCGAGGCGTGCGGCCTGCCCGGGGTCACCATCACCTCGATCGCGCGCGAGTCCGGGCGGCCGGCCGGGGCGCCCTCGACCGAGAGCGTCAGGGAGGCGGCCGAGGTCTTCGGCAGGGCCTTGCGGCGGCTCCTCCAGGCGCCCGCGCCGCCCCTGCCCGCGAGCGCCTGAGGGCGACGATGCCGGGCGGCGGCATGTTCGAGCTTCGTCGCGACGACGTGACCGGCTGGTGGGTCGCCGTCGTCGTCGACCGCGCCTACGACCGCAGCCGCTTCGCCCGCCGGGCGGACCCCGTGGGCAACCCGCACTGCGCCAACTGCGTGGAGCCGCCGGGCGGCGGGGTGCGGATGCGCGTCCTCAAACAGCACGCCTTCTCCATCGCCGGCCCCGAGTTCGAGCCGCGCGATGCGTCGCGTGACGGAGCTCGGGACGGGGCGCGGGACGGCGCTCGCGAGGCGCCGCGCCAGGCGTCCCTGGGCCTCGTCGCGGACGTCGGGTCGTGGGCCACCATCGTGGCCCCGCCGGAGCACCATGGGCCCCTCAGCCGTGAGACCCCGGCCGTCCTGGTGGCGATGCTGGCGCGTGCGCGCGACGCGATCCTGGAAGCGCGCCACAAGGGCGAGACGGCGTACCTCCAGGTGGTCCAGAACTGGGGCCGCCAGGCGGGCGCCCTGACCAACCACCTGTGCCTTGACACGTACGACCTGCCGCAGATCCCGCATCGGGTCGGGGAGGAGCTGGGCGGGGCGGCGCGCTACCTCATCCGCGAGGGGGTGTGTCCCTACTGCCGCCTCGTGCGCGATGAGGTGGCACGCGGTGAGCGGCTCGTCTTCGAGGACGCGGCCAGCGTCGCCTTCGCGCCGTACGCCTCGCGCTCCCCGTTCGAGCTGTGGGTCGTGCCGCGCGAGCATGAGGCCGACTTCGCGCGGGCGACCGATGCCCAGCTGACGAGTGCGGCGGAGACCCTCCAGAAGGTGCTGCGCCTCCTTGACGCGCTCGACGGCCCGCCCTACAACCTGGTGCTCCACACGGCGCCGCTGCAGGACCGCGTCGATGACACCTATCACTGGCACTGGGAGATCCATCCCCGGCTGCGCGAGATCGCCGGCCTGGAGCTCGGCACGGGCCTGCCGGTCAACCCCATCAGCCCCGAGGAGGCGGTCACCGACCTGCTTGCTGCGGCAGGCCTGGCCGAGGGCGGCCGATCGCGTCGGCCGGTGGCGGCGTGGGACCGGGACGGCGCCTGAGATGAGCACGGGCCTGGCGTCAGGACTCGCGTCACATGGGGGCCTCGCAGCCCGTCACAGCCTCACGGAGCGCGCCGTGCGTCGCCGGCCCGCAACGGCCGGCCCAGACCCGGTCGCGCATCGGAGAGGGATAGGCACTCGTTGTCGATCGCCAAGGCCGTCGCGTCACCCAGGACGGCCATGACCACGGACCGCGCCACCGCTCGCGCGTTCGTGGAGCAGCTCTTCCGGCTGCACCATGCCGAGATCTACGCCTACCTCGCGCACATGGTCCGCGAGCCGGAGACCGCCGCCGACCTCGCCCAGGAGACGTTCGTCAAGGCCTATCGCGCCTTCGACTCGCTCGAGGACCCCGCGCATGCCCGTGCCTGGCTGTACCAGATCGCGGGTCGCACGGCCCTCGACGAGCTGCGGCGCCGGCGGATCGTCCGCTTCGTGCCCTGGACCGGCGAGTCCCGCGGGGTCGCCGCCTCCGCCGAGGACACGGCGCTCCAGCGTCGTCTCTCCGGCGAACTCGAACGGGCCCTCGCGTCGATCCCGCCCCGGCAGCGGCAGGCGATCCTCCTGGCCGAGCTGCAGGAGTTGTCGGGCGTCGAACTGGCCCAGGCGCTCGGCATCTCGCACGTGGCCGCCCGCGCCCTCCTGACCCGCGCCCGTGAGTCGCTGCGACAGGCGCTGGCCGTCGAGCAGGCGGCCGCGGCCCAGCGCAGCAGCCGCCGCGGCTCCCAGGCCGAACGGTCACGGGACGATCGATGAGCCGGCCAGATCGCCATCTGCGGTCCCGCCAGGCGCTGGCCGAGCGCCTCGATCACCCGCTCGAGCCCGCCGCCGAGGTCAGCCTCGAGGCGCACCTCGCCACATGCGGACCCTGCCGGAGCGTGGCCCAGGCGTACGACGCGCAACGAAAGGCGCTGCGGGAGCTTCACCCGCCGGAGCCGCCGCGAGACCTCTGGGCCCGCACTGCGACCGCCCTGGACCACGAGGTCGGCCGCCGCACCGGCGCTCCTCGGCTGGTCGCCCTGGGCTCCCTGGCCAGCCTTGGCCTGGTGCTGGTGGTGGCCCTGGGCGCCTCGGGCCTTGGGCCGTTCACGGTCACCCGCCCGGAATTCGCCACCCCGTTCCCGGTGACCCCCCAACCGGTGGCCTACCTGACCACCGACGGCAACCAGATCACCATCTACCAGACGCAGGTCAGCGCCGTCTGCCCGGCGAGCGCGCCGGACTGCACTGATCCCGGACCGTCGCCACGGCCGGTGGCCCGCGTCGCCCTAGACGCCGCCCTGTCGCCTCGTGACCTGGCCCTCGCTGCGGACGGCAATCTGGCCATCACGGCCCGCGACAGCCTGGGTCGGGCGATCTACTCGGTGGTCGCCCTGCCCGGTTCCGAGGCGACGGACACGGCGTCGCCCTCTGTCTCCGCTCGCTCGACCGCCAGCGGCCGGCCCGGGTCGACGCCCAGCGCGTCGCTCCCGTCGGCCGTCGCGAGCGGTTCGCCCAGCCCCACCGTCCTGCCGTCGTCCGCGGACCTTGCGGATGCCACACCCCAGCAGCTCCTGAGCGACGTCATCGCCGCCGGGGCGCCTGCGGCATGGTCTCCCGACGGCACGATCCTGGCCTTCAGTGCCCGTCCCGCCGACGGCAGCGCCGGTCCGGACGTCTATGTCTGGCAGGTCGGGGCCACGGCGGTGAAGGCCCTGACCAAGGACCATCACTCGTACTTCGCCTCGTGGGACGGCCAGCGGATCGTCATCAGCCGGACGCCGGCGACCCCCATCGCGGCGAGGAGCACCTCCTCGCATCCGTCGGGTGGCCACGCCTCGGCGACCGCGACGCCGGCGGCGTCAGCCGCGGCAGCCCCGCCGCTCGCGGCAGTGACGATGCTGCTCGATCCCGCCACCGGCGCCGCCCAGCGCGTGGCGCTCGCCGACGCCTGGCTGCCCGCCGTTGATCCGACCGGTCATCTCGTGGTCTTCTGGTCGGGCACGCTCACCCCACATGGGCCGACCGTGGACCTCACCGCCGGCTCCCTGTTCATCGCCGACTGGTCGGCCGCCACGGGCCTGCCGCCGGTGGCCACGCCATCGCCAAGCCAGGCGGAGGCCGCCGAGTCGGCGGGGATCGGCTCCGCGACACCGACCGCCAGCCCCTCCCCGACCGCCTCCGCCAGCGCCGGCGACGCCGGCCCGACCCCGCCCCTGACCGGCCCGACGGCGGCTGCTCGCACCCCACGGCCGACCGGCTCAACGGGCCCTGCGACCACCTCCCCGGTCGCGCCATCGTCCTCCGCGGCGGCGGCCTCGCCGTCGGATGCGGCGCAGCCCGTGACGCAGACCGGCACGGACGTCACCGACTGGCTCGTCCGCTGGGCTCCCGACGGCAGCGCATACGGCATCTGGACCGCCGATGCACCCGGTTCGGATGCCGGCACCCTCACCGTCGTGGCCGCGGCCGGCCCGCTGACCGGGCAGGACCTGCTGGGCTTGACGCCGGCCCAGCGGGCGTTCTCGTTGAGCGACGGGCGCGTCGCATGGGTCACGCCGGACTCGATCGCCCAGACCGGCGACCTGCGCGTCGTGACCTGGGGCGCGGACGGCCCGGGCGGCGTCCACATCCCGGTCCGCCACGGCGTGACGCTCGCCTTCTGAGGCCCGGCCGCGACGACGGCCGACTGGTATCCTCAGCCCGCCTCAGGGACCGGCCCGGTGAGCCCGGCGAGAGGGAGGAGCCTTGAACGCGCGCCAGATCATGACCGCCGACGACGTGCGCCGTGCGCTGGTGCGCATCAGCCACGAGGTCGTGGAGAAGCACGGCGGCCTCCAGGGCCTCGCCCTGGTCGGGGTGCAGCGTCGCGGCGTCCCCCTCGCCAGGCGCATCGCGGCGGCCATCGAGGCCCACGAAGGCGCCGCGCCGCCCGTCGGCTCACTCGACATCACGTTCTATCGCGACGACCTCTCGCTCGTGGCGCGGCAGCCGATCGTCAAGGGCACCGAGCTGCCCTTCGACCTCAATGGGTCGACCGTCGTCATCGTGGACGACGTGCTGTTCACGGGTCGGACCACCCGGGCCGCCCTCGACGCCCTGATGGACCACGGCCGGCCGGCAGCCATCCGGCTGGCCGTGCTCGTGGACCGCGGCCACCGCGAGCTACCCGTGCGCGCCGATCACGTGGGCAAGAACGTGCCGACATCTCGCGAGGAGGTCATCCGCGTCCACCTGGAGGAGGTCGACGGGGGCGAGGACGGCGTCTTCATCGAGCGCCTGACCGAGTCGGGGGCGGCTATCGCCTCGTGACCGGCCCGCAACCCTGGCGGCATCGCCACCTGCTCGACGTGGCCCACCTCACGGCGGCCGACCTCGACACGGTCATGCGCCGCGCCGACGAGATGGCCGTCATCCTGCGCCACCGCGGTGCGCGCCGGGCGTCGCTCCAGGGGGTCGGCGTCACGATCCTCTTCTACGAGGCTTCCACCCGCACCCGTGTCTCGTTCGAGGCGGCCGCCAAGCGGCTCGGCGCGGACGTGGTCAACGTGGCCGCCGCCAGCAGCTCGGTGACCAAGGGCGAGTCGCTCGTGGACACGGTCCGCACGCTCGAGGCGCTCGGCGCGGACGTCATCGTCATGCGCCACGGGCGGAGCGGCGCCCCGTACCTCGCCGCGGACGTCTTCGGCGGCAGCGTCGTCAACGCCGGGGACGGCTGGCACGCCCATCCCAGCCAGGCGCTCCTTGACCTGTACACGCTGCGTGCTCACCTGCCGGGCGGGCGGATCGCTGGCCGCAAGGTGGTCATCCTGGGCGACATCCTCCATTCGCGCGTCGCCCGCTCCAACGTGTGGAGCCTCACGACCGCGGGCGCCGACCTGTGGGTCTGCGGTCCGGCCACGCTGCTGCCCGGCTTCGAGGCCTGGGCCCGCGCCCTGCCCGCCGACCGTCGCCTGACGGTCACCGCTGACGTCGACCGGGCCCTCGCCGGCGCCCATGCCGTGATGGCCCTACGCCTCCAGCAGGAGCGCATGACGGCCGGCCTCCTGCCGTCGCTCGCGGAGTACACGGCCGAATACGGCCTCACCACGGCTCGCCTTCGACGCGCCCGACCCGGCGCCCTCGTCCTGCACCCGGGACCGATGAACGAGGGCGTCGAGATCGCCCCCGACGTGGCGACCGGACCCACGTCCGTCATCACCGAGCAGGTGGCCAACGGCATCGCCATCCGGATGGCCATCCTGGAGCTCCTGGCGGCGCCGCGGTGAGCCCGCGTGCGCCGCGCCCCGGCGAGCCCTGCCGCCACCTGGTGGTCGAGGATGCGCTGCTGGTGGACCCCGCCTCCGGCCACCACGGCCCCGGCACGATCGTGGTGGAGGACGGCCGCCTCGCCGAGGTGACGTGGGCCACACCCGCCCGAAGCCGGAAGGCACCCGCGGTCGTGGTCATGCCCGGCCTCGTCGACCTCCATGCCCACCTCCGCGAGCCCGGTGGCGAGGACACCGAGACGATCCTCACCGGCCTGGCAGCGGCGGCCGCGGGCGGCTTCACGACGGTCTGCGCCATGCCCAACACGACCCCGCCGCTCGACGATGCGGCGGCCGTGCGCGACGTCCTCGCGCGCGGGCGCGCCAGCCGCTCCCCCGTCCGCCTCCTGGCCTACGGCACGATCACCGCGGGCCGCTCCGGCGAGCGCCTGGCGCCGATGGCCGAGCTGGCCGCCGCCGGGGCCATCGGCTTCAGCGACGACGGCGCCCCGGTCGACGAGGCGGCCCTCTTCGCCCACGCCCTGGCGTATGCCGGTGGCATCGGGCGACCGCTGGTGGAACACCCGGAGCTGCGCAGCCTGACGCGCGGCGCCGAGGCGCACGACGGCCTGGCGGCGACGATCCTGGGCCTTGCCGGCTGGCCCGTCGCGGCCGAGACCGCGGCCGTCGCGCGGGCCCTGGCCCTGCTCGAGGACGTGGCTCGCCAGGCACCCGCGGGCGCCGCCCCGCGCCTGCACCTGACCCACGTCTCGACCGCCGACGCCCTGGCCCTCATCCGTGCCGCCAAGGCCGCCGGCCTGCCGGTGACGTGCGACGTGACGCCCCACCACCTGGCCCTCCACGACGGGTGGGTCGGTGGGGACCGCCGGTTCGCCTGGGAGGCGCTCGCGGCGCCCTGGGCCGGCAAAGCGACGGCCGCCGAGGCGTACGACACGGCCACCCGAGTGAACCCGCCACTGCGCTCCCCGGACCACGCCCTGGCGCTGTGGGCCGGCCTCGTCGATGGCACGGTCGATGCCATCGCCACCGACCATGCGCCCCATCCCGAGACGGCGAAGCGGGTCGAGTTCGGCGATGCTGCGCCGGGCATCGCCGGCCTGGAGACGGCCCTGCCGCTGGTGCTGGCTGGCGTGGCCGCCGGCTTGGCCGACCTCGCCACGGTCGTGCGGGCGCTGACGGCCGGCCCCGTGCGGGCGCTCGGCCTGACCGCGCGCGGCGTGCCCGAACCGGGCCTGACCGTCGGCGCCACGGCCGACCTGGTGGTGGTCGACCGCGCGGCACCATGGACCGTGCGGGCCGCGACGTTGCGGTCGCGCGCCTACGCCACGCCGCTGGAGGGGCGGCGCCTCGAGTCGCGCGTCCTGGCCACGGTCGCCGGCGGCCGGTTCGCCTACCTCGACGAGGACTGGGCCGGAGGGACGGACGGATGAGCGACATCGACCCTGCGGAGATGCTGGACCTGGAGCACGGCAGTGCCTTCGTCACGGCGGCCGGCCTGCACCTGACGCACGTCGCGGCGGACCGCGTGGAGGGCTTCATCGACCTGGGGCCGGAACATCACCAGCCGTATGGCATCGTCCACGGCGGCGTCTATGCGTCGGCCGTGGAGACATCCGCCAGCATCGGTGCCACCGTCGCCGCGCTGGCCCGCGGCCAGATCGCCGTCGGCGTCCACAACAGCACCGACTTCATCCGGTCCATGACGACCGGCCGCGTCTCGGTGACCGCTACGCCCGTCCAGCAGGGCCGCACCCAGCAGCTCTGGGAAGTGACCATCACCGACGACCAGGGCCGTCTCGTGGCCCGCGGCTCGTTGCGCCTCCAGAACGTGGACCGCCGCGCCTGACCGGATCGCGGCCCTTCGCCGCCGCCGTTCCACCACCGCGATACCAGAGAGACTGGTGCTAGGTGACTGGATCGGCTCTGGTGACCAGACGGCTGTCGCCCGCCACGATCGCGGGACCGGCCAGGTTCGCTCGTCGGGCGATCGGACAGGCCTGTGAGGCACATACCACCAACGTGGTTGGTGCGCGAGGTTGGCTGAGCTGACGTGCGTGCCGACCCGCCAGCCCTGGCGCGGCTAGCATGGACGCGCATGACCGACTCGCCTCCCGACGCCGCGGCATCCCCGCCCCCCCAACCCGCCCCGACCGCCCCGCCGACCCCGCCGGCGTCGCCGCTCTACAAGGGCGAGCCGCTGGAGGCCGATCGCGGGCCGGGGCTGGGCTGCTTCTGGACGCAGGCCGTCGTACTGGTGGTCGTGCTGTTGCTGATCCCCTTGGGCGTGAACGCCCATTGGCCCATCTGGGCCACCGGCCTGCTGCTGACCCTCGCCTTGATCCTGGTCCTGTTCGTCAGCCTCACGGTCATCTTCCTGCTGCGGCTGGTGTCGGCCGACCGCCGCACGCGCCGGCGCCCGTTACGGTCCGGCGCACGACCGACGGTGGGCCAGCTGGAGGACCACGAGGAGGGCATGCGACAATGACCGCGCCGCGACATCCGGCCCGTCCCGCCTGACGCCCGGCTCGACCGCCAGGAGACACCCAGCTCGTGCCCGTCCTCGCCACGTTCTTCTCCGTCCGTCGCGGCCGTGATGCCTTCTTCAAGTTCTTCATGCGCGAGGTCTTCCCCCGCCAGGTCCGCGACTACGAGGCCAAGTTCGGCATCAAGTTCCTGGGCTGGTACAACGTGGCCTACGGCTGGGACTTCGACAACGTGATCCTGCTCGACGTGCCCGACTACGCCACCATCGATCGGCTGGAGGCGGACGAGAGCACACGCGCCCTCGGCCATCGGGCCGGCGAGTGGATGTTCGAGCGCCACCATTCCATGTTCCTGCGCGAGCGCATGGGCAGCGACCTCGAATACCACCCCTAGGAGGCGATCGATGAGCAGCAACGCCGACCTGCTTGGCGAGATCGCCGAACAGGCCAACCTGGAGCGGACGTCCTTCATGGTCGATGCCGCCCACCAGCTGGATGACTTCCTCAAGCGCAATGCCGCCCGCATCCGCGAGCTGGGCGGCCTTGTCCTGATCGACGAGGACCCCGACTACCTCTCACTGGCCCCTGACGGCAGCTTCCGGTCGCGCACGCGCTACCAGGACCGCGCCACCGGCGAGTGGGTCTCCGAGACCGAGGTCGTGGAGTCGGCCTCCGAGCTCGTCGAGCTGTACAACCCGGCCGAGGTCTACGCCGCGTTCGCCGAGGCGGCCCGCGAGGCCGCCGGGCTGCCGGACCAGCCCACCGGGGCCGGTGAGGTCGACGGCGCGGCGGGCGTCAGCGTGAGCGACCGCAGCGGCCCGTACGCCGATGCCGGTGACTCGTGGGCGGCGACCCGCGCCGGGGCCGCGGAGCCGGACGACAAGGCGTCGGCGGCGCGCTACATCTACGACCTCGCCCTGACCTTCCAGGAGCGCAGCCAACAGTCCGAGGCGGCCCTGCTGGAGCAGTTCCAGGACGCCATCGGGCCGCACACCCACTGGATCGGCGACACGGTCATCGTCGACGATGACGACGAGCGCCTGCGCCTGGACCGGGACGGCATCTTCCGCGGCCAGGTGGTGCCGGAGGACGGCGACGGCAAGTGGCGCCGCCTGGACACGCCCGACGAACTGGTCCAGTTCTACGACCCGACCGACGTCTTCGGCGACCTGGCGGACAGCCTCGCCGACGTCTATCCCGACGTCGCGCCCGATGAGGACGAGACGGACGACGAGGGCGACGACGCCGCCCACGACTGACCCCGCCGCGAGCGGTCGACCGTGATGCGGCTGGCAGGGGCCGAGCTTGTCGAGAGTCGCCTGATCCTGCCGGACCAATGGCTCCAGACCTACGCCGCGCCGTGGCTCACGGCGGCCGGCGTGCGGGCCGGCCAGTTCGTGCACGTCCGCACGCCCGACTACTCGGGCCTCGTCCTGCGCCGCCCCTTGAGCATCAACACGATCGACCGCGCCAGCGGCCACATGACGATCCACTTCCGGATCACCGGCAAGGGCACGGAATGGCTCGCCCGGGCGCGGCCGGGTGAGGTGATCGACATGCTGGGCCCGCTGGGTCGCCCGTTCGAGGTCGATCCGCGCACGCGCCATGTGCTGCTGGTGGCCGGTGGGCTGGGCATGGCCGGCGTGCGCTCCCTCGCCGACGAGGCCCTCGAGGCCGGCCGCCAGGTGACGCTGCTCTTCGGGGCGCGCGGCGCGGCGGAGGTCTACCCCTCGTCGCTCCTGCCGCCGGAGGTCGAGTACGTCGTGGCGACCGACGACGGGTCGCTCGGCCAGCCCGGTCGCGTCACCGACCTGCTGCCGGAGTACGAGGCATGGGCCGACCAGGCGTTCGCCTGCGGGCCCTGGCCCATGCTCTCCGCCCTCGCCCAGCTCGCCACCGGGCGCGACGCGCGGCTGGGCGTGGCACGCCTTGGTCGGCGGCGCGGGCAGCGCAGCGCAGCCGCCGCACGCGGTACGGCCGCCGCTCGCCGGCGGGCCTGGCTGCAGGTGTCGCTCGAGCAGAACATGGGCTGCGCCGTGGGGGCCTGCCTGGGTTGCGTCGTCTTCGGCGTCGACGGTCCGCAGCGGGTCTGTCGGGAAGGCCCGGTCTTTGCCGCCGACGAGATCGTCTGGGAAGGCGCCTCGGTATGAAGCCCCGCCGGCGCGTGGTGCCCTCGCGCGCCCGGGCGGTCGAGCCGTACCCGACACCGCGGCGTCGCTCGGCCCTGGGAGCCGCCCCGCGTCCTGCGACGCCGAGTGCCCGCCCGACGGGTCCCGCCGCCGCAGCCTCGGGACGGCCGGCCCTGTCCGTCGACGCCGTCGACCTGACCGTCGACCTCGCGCCCGGGCGCCCGGACGGCTTGCACCTGCGCAACCCGATCCTGGTCGCCAGCGGCACCTTCGGCTACGGGATCGAGTACGGCGACGTGGTCGACGTGCAGGGCCTTGGGGCGATCTGCTGCAAGGGCACCACCCTCAAGCCGCGCGTCGGCAACCAGCCGCCGCGGGTGACCGAGACGCCCGCCGGCATGCTCAATTCGATCGGCCTGCAGAACCCCGGTGTGGAGGCCGTCATCGACAAGTACGCCGCCCTGTGGGCCACCTGGCAGGTGCCGGTCATCGTCAACGTGGCCGGCGAATCGATCGAGGACTACGTCGGCGTGGTGCGCCGCCTGGACGGCGTACCCGGGGTGGCGGGCATCGAGCTGAACATCAGCTGTCCCAACGTGGGCAAGGGCGGCCTCCAGTTCGCCGTCGACCGCGAGGCCGCCGGCGCAGTCACGGCCGCCGTGCGCCGCGCCACCGACCTGCCCCTGATGGTCAAGCTCTCGCCCAACGTGGCCGACGTGCGGGCCATCGCCCAGGCCATCGAGGCGGCCGGCGCGGACGCCATCAGCGCCATCAATACGCTGTCGGGCATGGCCATCGATCGGGCCCGCCGCCGGCCGCTGCTGGGCAACACGTACGGAGGCCTCTCCGGGCCGGCCATCAAGCCGGTGGCGCTGCGGGTCGTCTACGAGGTGGCCCAGGTCGTGCGTATCCCGGTCGTGGCCATCGGCGGGGTGGCCGCGCTGGACGACGTGCTGGACTTCCTGTTCGCCGGCGCCAGCGCCGTGCAGGTCGGCACGGCCATCTTCGCCGACCCCGGGCTGCCCCTGCGCCTCGTCGATGAGCTGGCGGTCTGGTGCGCGGCGCAGGGGATGAGCAGCCACCGCGAGATCATCGGGGCGGCCCTGCCGGCCGGGGCTCGCAAGGGCGTCCACGGCAAGGACCGGCCCAGCGTCAAGGGCGTGGAGTACCGGCCGTGACCGCGGCCGACTCGGGTCGCGTGGAGGCGCTCTTCCGCTCGTCCGGCGCACTGCGCGAGGGACACTTCCAGCTGAAGAGCGGGCGGCACGGGACGAGCTACCTGGAGAAGTTCCAGGTCCTGCAGCATCCGGCCGCGGTCAGCGAGCTGTGCGCCATGGTCGCCGCCACCGTCGCGGACGACGAAGGCCGCCCGACGGTCGACGTCGTGGTGGGCCCTACGACCGGCGGCGTGATCCTCGCCTTCGAGACGGCGCGGCAGCTCGGCCTGCCCGGCTTCTTCGCCGAGGAGGTGCGCGACGCGCACGGAGGCACCCACCGGGCCTTCCGCCGCGGGTTCCGCCTCCTGCCCGGCCAGCGCGTGCTGCTGGTCGACGACATCCTGACCACGGGTGGATCCCTCCTGGCGATGCTGCCGCCGATCGAGGCGGCCGGCGCGGAGCTGACGCGTGCGGTCGTGCTGGTGGATCGGGCCGGCGGCACGACATCGGTCACCTCGGCCGCCAGCGGGCGCTCCTACCCGGTGACGGCGCTGTGGGTCCTTGACCTGCCGACCTACGAGCCGGGCACGCCGACCTGCCCGGCCTGTGCCGCCGGCCTGCCCGTGGAGGCGCCCGGTTCGAGCGGGCTCTGAAGCGCAGGGCGATCCGAGGAGCCCACCGCGTCCGTCGGCCGTAGGTGGTCATATCTGACCCGGGGGCACGTGAGGGCGATCCTGGCGGCGATCCTCGAGGAGCACCCGACGGGGCGGACGCATCTGTGAGCGTGACCCTCGGCTGGATCCGGGTCACAGGGTGCCGCTCGGGCGGCAGGTCGCGTCATGACCTGCCCTAACGTGCCCCGGAATCACGACTGACCACATCGACGGCCGGCCGGCAGGCCGGACCGCTCGCCCTCGCCGGTATCGGCCGTGGAGCGGGCAGCGCCCCCGTCGGCTACCCGCCCGCCACCGCCTGGATGGCCTGGGTCAGTTCGTCGGAGCCGACCGCGCCCTCGAACTTGGCGGTGACCTTGCCGCTCGCGTCGACCACGAAGATCCACGGCTCGTCGGGCAGGCCCCACTGCACCGCGGCGGGCACGAGCTGCAGCTGCCCGGCCGTGTCGAGGACCGGCTGCAGGCCGCCACCGGAGGCCGGCTGCAGGACGTACGGCTCGACGTGGATGAAGTCGACCGTCGATTCGAACGGTGCCGCCGCCGCCTTGACCGTGTCGAGGGTGGGGCCGCAGATCTGGCTCTGGCAGAACTGCGGCGTGGCGAACACCACCACGAACGGCTTGTGGGCAGCGAGCGCGTCGGCCACCGACGTGCGATAGAAGGCCGGATCGGGCGACGTATCGGTCGAGATGGCGGCGATGGCGGCAGCCGTCGTGGCCGTCGGCGTCTGCGAGGCGGGCGCGGCCGCCCCGATGGCCGGCGTCGTGGTCGCCGGCATGACGCTGAACTGCACCCGCGAGGTCGTGGCCGGCTTGCCCGGCTGCTGGACGGTGATCTGGACGCCCCAGTCACCTGCCTCCGCGAACGTCACCGAGGCGTGGTAGAGGCCGCGCGGATCGGGCGGCGGGGCGACCTTGATGAACGTGCCGGAGACCGTCACGGCGACCGCCGCGGGGTCCTTGGCGAGGTCGTAGAAGGCGAGGCTCGTCGTCACATCGGACGCCGCCACGATCTTCGTCTCGTCGACGGCGTCGTACAGGGTGAACAGGAAGCGGTTGGGACCGACCGCCAGTTGCTGGTTGATGAGCAGCGGCACGACCGTGGCGCCACTGACGGGCCCCACGGGCCAGCCCGGGTACCCCCCTGACCCCATGGGGCTCGGGGCGCCCGGTGTGGGCGCCGCTCCGACGGACCCACCACAGGCGCCCAGCCCGACCGCCAGCGCGGCGAGGATGAGCAGGGAGGCGGCGCGCGGAGCGGCCGGCAGGCGCATGGCCCCTCACTCTATCCGGGCCCCGCGGAACGCGCCCTCCACAGCGCTACAATCGCGGCTCATCTCATGACGCGCTTCCAGCGACTCACCCTCATCACTGCCCTCGTGACGTTCGCCGTCGTCGTCATGGGTGCGGTCACGCGCAGCACCGACTCGGGCATGGGCTGCGGCACGGACTGGCCCCTCTGCCACGGCCTGCTCCCGGCGCTGAGCGACACGCAGGCCTGGATCGAGTGGTGGCATCGCGCCTTGGCGCTGGCCCTTGGCCTCCTCGTCGTAGCGCTGCTGATCGTCGCCGTGCTGCGCTACCGGGCGCACCGCTCGGTGGTCGTGCTGGCCGCGGCGGCCTTCGTCATCGCCCTCATCCAGGCGTGGCTGGGCCAGATCACGGTCGCGTCGGGCAACAGCTCATCCTCGGTGACGGCGCACCTCGCCACGGCGATGCTCCTGTTCGGCGTCCTGATCACGATCGCCATCCGGGTCCAGTACCCGGCCGGCCTTGGCTCGGGCCTGGCCAGCCAGCGCTTCACGGTGCTGGCCGCGTTCACCGCCGCGTGCGTCTACGCCCTGCTCCTGTTCGGAGCGGAGGTGCGCGGCAACGGCGCGGCGCTGGTCTTCTCCGACTGGCCGCTCTTCAACGGCCAGCTCGTGCCGACCCTCTCGCCCGACGCGACGATCGCGCAGATGCAGGTCCTGCAGTTCCTGCACCGGCTGGTGGCCCTGGTGGCCGGCCTGGTCGTGCTGTGGACTGCCTGGGTCGCGTGGCGCCGGTACGAACGCCACGCCTGGGGCCCGCCCGCCGCCCGGCCCACGCTGCTGCTCCTCGTGGGGTCGGCCGCGGCCCTCTTCCTCATCCAGAGCATCGTCGGCGCGGCGCAGATCTTCACCGACCTGGCGGCCTGGGCGGAGGCCCTCCACGTGGGCCTCGGCGCGGCCATCTGGGGCCTGCTCGTGGCGGCCACGGTCTACGCCTGGTGCGAGGCGCGGCGCCCTGCCGGTGCGCCCGCGGATGGGACGCCGCGCGGCCTTCCCGGCGACCGGCGTGACGACGCCCCGGCGCGCCTGGCCCAGCCGGGCGGCGCGGCCATGGCCGTCAGCGATCCTCGTCCGCCCACCCGCGGCGAGATCGTGCGTGCCTACGTCGCCCTCACCAAGCCCCGCATCATCGAGCTGCTCCTGGTCACGACCGTGCCGGCCATGATCCTCGCGGCGCACGGCATGCCGCCGCTGGGCCTCATCGTGGCGACGCTCGTCGGCGGTTCGCTGGCCGCGGGCTCGGCCAACGCCATCAACCAGTACCTGGACCGCGACATCGACGCGCTGATGACCCGCACCCGCCGCCGTCCGCTGCCCGCGCACGCCGTCACGCCCGAGAACGCCCTCGTCTTCGGCTTCGCCCTGGGGGTGGTCGCCTTTGCCGAGCTGACCCTCCTGGTCAACCTGCTGGCGGCCTTCCTGGCCCTGCTGGCGATCGGTTTCTACGTCGTCGTCTACACCATGTTGCTCAAGCGGACCACGCCCCAGAACATCGTCATCGGGGGCGCCGCCGGAGCCTTGCCGCCGGTCATCGGCGTGGCGGCCGTGACGGGCGACATCACGCTGCCCGCACTGGTCCTCTTCGCCATCGTCTTCTACTGGACGCCGCCGCATTTCTGGGCCCTCGCCCTGCGGCTGGCCAAGGACTACCGGGCGGCCGGCGTGCCGATGCTGCCGGTCGTGCGCGGCGTGCCGGAGACCACCCGCCAGATCCTGCGCTACACCCTGGTGCTGGTGGCCCTGACCCTGGTCTTCTTCGTCGTCGCCCACATGGGCGCCATCTACCTCGTGTCGGCGCTCGCCCTGGGTGGCATCTTCATCTGGCGGGCGCTCCTTCTGCGGCGTCAGGCCCTCTCGCCTGAGGCCTCACTGGCCCAGGCCATCCGCCTGTACCACTATTCGATCGCCTACCTGAGCCTGCTCTTCGTGGCCGTCGCAGTCGACACGCTGGTGGTCATCCGGATCCCGATCGGCTGACCGCGGCGGCCCGCTGGCGGTCCAGCTGCTCGTCGTAGAGGCGACCGCGCCGCTCCTCGTCACGTAGCCAGCCGACCACGACGAGCAGGACCGGCACCAGGAACAGCAGGTCCCCGGCCACCCACATCAGGCCACCGCCCAGGTGCTGGTCGCTCAGCGCGTCGGGCAGCCATGGCAGGGTCAGCGAGCTGTAGAACGGGTACAGCGCCTGGCTGGCGGTGAAGAGGGTCAGGCCAAGGAAGGCGTTCTGCGGCATCTGCAGCATCACGTAGCCCAGCCGCACGGGGTAGCTCAGCGGGCGCGGGCCCGGGTCGGCGCCCACCACGGGCCACCAGAAGAGGAAGCCGGCCCCCAGGAACAGGGCGTGCTCGAGGACGTGGACCCACCCGTTCTCCAGGGCCAGCTCGAACAGCGGGCTGAAGTGGGTCACCCACATGACGGTGGTGAACAGGATCCAATCGACCACCGGGTGGGTCAGCGCCCGCAGGGGGCGCGAGCGCAGCACGGGCAAGATCAGGCCCGTGCGCTGCTCGTGGGACGCCACCCGCAGCAGCAGCGTCATCGGCGCGCCGAGGCACAGCAGCGGCGCCACGACGAACACGAGCAGCATGTGCTGCACCATGTGGACGCTGAAGAGCACCTCCGAGTACACGTCCACGGACGAGCACAGGGCGATGGCCAGGACCGCCAGGCCGCCGACCCAGGCCGCCACGCGGCGCCGGGGGACGGGGTTGGAGGGGTGCGCCGCGTCGACCCGGCGGACGGCCGCCAGGTAGGCCACCAGCGGCACCAGGATGGCGATCGTCACGAGCGGGTCGAACGACCACGTCGTGAGCGCGGTCAACGGACTGAGGGGCGCCAGGCTGGCAAGGTCGCCGCTCACATGGGCCAGCGCCACCGGCGCGGCACCCAGGCTGACCCCCGCCGCTCCGACCGCGCCACCCGTGAGCACAAGGCTGCGGACGAGCGGGCGCATCGGGCCGTATCATATGCGCCCTCGACCCCGGACCGCCTTCAGGGAGAGCCACGCCGCGTGCGACGCGCCGCCATCGCCTGGACCCGATCGCTGTTGGCCCTGGCCGTCCTCGCGCTCGTCGTCGGCGCCTGCGCGGAAGCCACCCCAGGCAACCAGGTGCCCAACTTCTTCCCCGCCCCGGCCATCACCGACCAGGGCCAGGCGAGCGAGAGCCTCTACGCCTTCATCTTCTGGATCGCCGTCGCCATCTTCGTCCTGGTGGAGGGCCTCATCATCTTCGCCGTGCTCCGCTACCGGCGGCGCAAGGGGGATGACGAGCTGCCCGTCCAGACGCACGGCTCGATGGGTTTCGAGCTGGCCTGGACGATCGTGCCCTTCATCATCGTGGTGGCCCTGTTCATCCTCTCGGAGAACACCCAGCAGAAGGTGGACGCCAGCACGCCGAACCCGCCCTTGACGGTGGACGTGACCGGCTTCCAGTGGCAATGGACGTTCGACTACAAGGCCCAGGGGCTGAGCTTCACCGGCCAGGGCACGGACGGCCCCACGATGGTCCTGCCGGTCGGCGAGGACGTCCACTTCCGGCTCCACTCCAACGACGTCATCCACTCGTTCTACGTGCCCGGCTTCTTCTTCAAGAAGGACGTCGTGCCGGGGCGGACCAACGAGTTCGACCTGACCCTGGACCAGACCGGCACCTACACCGGCCAGTGCGCCGAGTTCTGCGGCCTCGGCCATGCCGACATGCGCTTCACCGTTCAGGCGGTCTCACCGGCCGACTTCTCGGCCTGGGTGGCCAAGGAGCAGGAGGCCGCCAAGGCCACGCCGTCGCCGCTGCCGAGCGGCGCGCAGAGCCTGACCCTGAGCGCCTCCACCACGACCGCCTTCGACGAGTCGACCCTCTCGGCCACGGCCGGCCAGCCGTTCGCCGTGGTCTTCACCAACAACGAGGCCGCGGGCGGACCGCCCCATGACTTCGCGATCAAGGACCCGGCCGGCAGCAGCAACCTGCTGTTCACCGGCCAGCCGCTGGCGCAGGCGGGCCAGACGGTGACCTACAGCGTGCCCGCCCTGGCCGCCGGCACGTACACCTTCATCTGTATCGTCCACCCCAACATGACAGGCACGTTGACGGTCAAGTAGGAGCATCGATGGCCACCACCGTGCTGCCGCGCGCCACCACCTATTCCCGTTCGCGGGCCTACGAGTGGCTGACGACGACCGACCACAAGAAGATCGGCATCATGTACGTGGCCAGCAGCTACTTCTTCATGTGCCTGGGCGGTCTCCTGGCCCTGGGCATCCGCACCCAGCTGGCGGTGCCCAACGACACGCTGATCCCCAACGCGCTGTACAACCAGCTGTTCACGATGCACGGCACGACGATGATCTTCTTCTTCGTCATGCCCATGCTGGCGGGCTTCGCCAACTACGCCATGCCGCTCATGATCGGGGCGGCCGACATGGCCTTCCCGCGCATCAACGCCCTCTCCTTCTGGATCATCCCGGTGAGTGGCCTGCTGCTCTTCAGCGGTTTCGCCTTCGGCGGCGCCGCGTCGGCCGGCTGGACCTCCTACTCGCCGCTGGCCGAGGCCAAGTACTCGGGCATCGGGCAGGACCTGTGGATCCTGGCCCTCCTGCTCAACGGCATGAGCTCGATCCTGGGCGCCATCAACATGCTGGTGACGATCTTCAAGCTGCGCGCGCCGGGCATGACGATGCTGCGTCTGCCCATCTTCGTGTGGACCGTCCTGGTCACGGCCGTGCTGCTGGTCTTCGCCGTGCCGGTCCTCGCCAGCGGCCTGGTGATGCTCTTCATCGACCGCAACTACGGCGGCAGCTTCTTCGACCCGGCGGCCGGGGGCGACGCCATCCTGTGGCAGAACGTGTTCTGGTTCTTCGGCCACCCCGAGGTCTACATCATGATCCTGCCGGCCTTCGGGATCATCAGCGAGGTGCTGCCGGTCTTCAGCCGCAAGCCGCTCTTTGGCTACAAGGCCTTCGTGCTGGCGACCGTCTCCATCGGCGTGCTGGGCTTCGGCGTGTGGGCCCACCACATGTTCGCCACCGGCGCCGTCTACCTGCCCTTCTTCTCCGCTGCCACCTTCCTCATCTCGGTGCCCACCGGGGTCAAGATGTTCAACTGGGTGGCCACCATGTGGCGCGGCAAGCTGCGCTTCACGACCTCCATGCTGTTCGCCGTCGGGTTCCTCATCTCGTTCCTCATCGGCGGCCTGGACGGCGCCTTCGCCGCGTCCACGCCGGTCGACTTCGACATCACCGACACCTACTGGGTCGTCTCGCACCTGCACTACGTGCTGTTCGGCGGCTCGGCCATGGCGATCATGGCAGGGACCTACTACTGGTTCCCCAAGATGGTCGGGCGGATGCTCGATGAGCGCCTTGGCAAGGTCCACTTCACGCTCATGTTCGTGGGCCTCCAGCTGACGTTCTTCCCCATGCACCTGCTGGGGCTGGCCGGCATGCCGCGACGCATCGCCGAGTACGCGCCCACCGTGTGGCAGCCGCTCAACGTGGTGGCCACCATCGGGGCCTTCACCATCGCCGCCAGCATGCTGCCGTTCCTGTGGAACATGTTCACCGCCCTGCGTCGCCCGGCCGACGCGCCCGACGACCCGTGGGACGCCAACACGCTCGAATGGGCCACTTCGAGCCCGCCGCCGCCCTACAACTTCGAGCGGCTGCCTGAGGTCCGCAGCGAGCGGCCGCTCTTCGACCTCAAGCACCCCGAGTTGCGCAAGCCGGCGACGGCCGCCGCGGTCGTGGTCAGCCCCGGAAGCGGACACTGATGGCCGCCACGACGCCCCAGGTGACGGCCGCGGCCCACGGCCACGCCCAGAAGGGCATGGACACCGCCCTGATGGGCATGATGCTGTTCATCGCCAGCGAGATCATGTTCTTCGCCGGCCTCTTCGGCGCCTACTTCACCTTCCGCGGGCAGGCCCAGGTGTGGCCGCCGCAGGGCTTCGAGGTCGACCCATTCCCCCTGCCGGCGATCCTGACCGTGATCCTGGTGGCCAGCTCGTTCACCATGCAGTACGCCACCATCGCCATCCGGCGCGGCGACCGCACGGCCATGAACCGGGCCCTCGCCGTGACGCTGCTGCTGGGCCTGATCTTCCTGGCCGGCCAGCTGTACGACTACTCCAACCTGCCCTTCAGCATCCGCAGCGGCGTCTACGGCTCGCTCTTCTTCACCATGACCGGCTTCCACGGTGCACACGTCCTGGGCGGCGCCATCGGCATCTTCGTGGTCCTGTCGCGTGGCGTCTCGGGCCAGTTCTCCAAGGAGCACCATGTGGCGGTGGAAGCCGTCCACTGGTACTGGCACTTCGTCGACGTGGTCTGGATCGCCCTCTTCTTCACGCTCTACTTCCTGAGGTAAGCGACGGTGCACGACGAGTCGGACGACGGCGGCATCCTCGCCACCCTCCTGCGCACCGGCCGGGCGGCGTGGGTCCTGGGGGTGCTCTTCGCCGGGGCCGGGATCCTCTATCTCGTGCTCAATCACGGCACCAACGGCGCCGACCTGGGCGGGCCGGCCATGCTCATCGCCCTCGCCGTGGCGATGGTCTTCGGGTTCTGGATCCTGCTCAAGAACTCGGACGATCTCTAGCCGCCACCGGGTGCGCCGCGACCGATGATCCAGGACATCCAGGGCCTGTGGAACAACCTCATCACGCTGATCGGCCAGATCATCTCGCCCGACTGGGGCGCGGTCATCAGCTGGGTGCCCTACCTCCTGGCGCTGCTCGTCCTCGTGGGCGTCGCCTTCCTCGTCCTGCGCTGGACGACCAACCGGGTGTGGACCGCCTCGCGGCTGCCGCGCCGCCTCACCGCCCCTCCGCCTCCTGCGGGGACCCACATGCCCGGCCCGTCGCCGTGGCCCTTCGTGGCGCCGGTCGGGGCGGCCATCATGCTCCTTGGCCTGGTGTGGAAGACCGGGCGCGTCGAGCCCCCCACGGTCGACCCGACGACCGGCGCCATCAAGCTGGGCCAGACCCCCGGCGTGACCGAGTTGTTCAACCTGCCGGTGCTCCTGCTGGGCCTGCTCGTGGTCGTGGTGGGGATCATCGGCTGGTATCGCGACGCCCGCCACGAGTGGGTGCGGGTCGACCAGGGCCACCTCGAACCGGAAGAGGCATCTCCCACGTCGCCGGCCGAGCTGACCCTGCCGCCCGGCGTGCACCTGCCCGGCCCCAGCCCGTGGCCCCTCTTCGTGCCGGTCGGAGCGGCGTTCGCCCTGCTGGGGCTCATCCTGAGCCCGGCCCTCGTGGGCGGCGGCATCCTGATGGCCGTCCTGGCCATCGTGGGCTGGTACCTGGACGCGCGCCATGAATACGAGTTCGTGGCCGCCGGCAGCCCGCCCGAGCCGCGCACCCGGGATCCCGAGCGGGCCTTCCCCAAGGCCCTCGCCGGCACGTACGTCGCCATCGCCCTGGTGAGCGTCATGCTGGCCGCGACGCCGTCGATCCTGACCTACGCCACTGCCCAGCCGAGCGCCTCACCGACCGCCGCCGCGAGCGGCGGGGGCGGCGCTGGCTCGATCGCGCTCGCCGCCCAGAACGTGAAGTTCGATCAGACCACCCTGAGCGCGAAGGCGGGCCAGGGCTTCACGGTGACGCTGACCAATCACGACACCGTGCCCCACAACTTCGCCATCCTCAAGCCCGGCGGCGGCCCGAGCGACTTCCTGTTCAACGGCCAGCCGCTGACGCAGGGCGGGCAGACCACCGACTACAGCGTCCCCGCCCTGCCCGCCGGCACGTACACCTTCATCTGCATCGTCCATCCCACGCAGATGACCGGTACGCTGACCGTCAAGTAGGTCGCCACGGGCTCCATCCTTGACCCGCGCCGTGTGGCGCTGGCCGGCACCGTGACGATGAGCCTCCTGGCGCTCCTGCTGGTCGCCCTGGACCTGGGCCTTGGCGCTGCCCCGGCCGCGCCCGCGGGCTCACCGGGGGCCATCGCCAGCACGTCCGTGGTGGGCGGCGGGCCCCTGCAGGGCAAGCCCGCGCCGGCGATCGCACTGCTCGACGGGTCCGGGCATCCGGTCAGCCTGGCCGATTACCGTGGCCGCCCGGTCATCGTCAACTTCTGGGCCTCGTGGTGCGGCCCCTGCAAGGAGGAGTTCCCGCTCCTCGCCGCCGCCCGCGTGCGGTACGCGGCGCAGGGCCTGGAAGTGCTGGGCATCGTCTACCAGGACTCGTCAAGCGCGGCCGCCGCCTTCATGGCGACCGAAGGCGCGACCTGGCCGATGCTGCTCGACCCGGCCAAGGCGGCCGCCACGGCGTACGGCGTGCTGGCGGTGCCCGAGAGCTTCTACATCGATCCGTCGGGCGTGGTGCGCACGCTGAGCTTCGGGCCGCCGCCGGCCAGCGGCATCGACGCCCTCGTCGGGCAGATCCTGCCGTCGCCGTCCCCGGCCGCCAGCGGCAGCGCGCCGTGAGCGGCCCCGCTTCGCCCGTCATCGAGGTCCGCGACCTGGTCAAGCGGTACGGCGGCCGCGCGGTCGTCGACGGCCTCGACCTCGCCGTGGCGCCGGGCGAGATCGTGGCGTTGCTTGGCCCGAACGGGGCGGGCAAGACGACGACCGTGGAGACGATCGAGGGCCACCGGCGCCCTGACGCGGGCTCCGTGCGCGTGTTCGGCCTGGATCCGCGGCGAGACGCGGCGCGCATCCGGGCCCGGTGTGGCGTGATGCTGCAGCGTGCCGACCTGTGGAACCAGGCGCGAGTCATCGAGGCCGTGCGCCTCTTCGCCGCGTTCTACCCCCATGCCCTGGACCCGGGCCAGGTGCTCGAGCAGGTGGGGCTCGGGGAGCGCCGCGGCGCCCGCTATCGCACCCTCTCGGGCGGGGAGCGCCAGCGGCTGGCCCTCGCCCTCGCCATCGTGGGCCGGCCGGACCTGGCCATCCTGGACGAGCCGACGGCGTCCATGGACGTCACGGCCAGGCGGACCACGTGGGACCTCCTGCGCCGCTCACGCGACGACGGCGCGAGCGTGCTGCTGACGACCCACCTGCTGGAGGAGGCCGAGCTGCTGGCCGACCGCGTGGCGATCATCGATCGCGGCCGCCTGCTGGCCGCCGGCACGCCGGCCGAGCTGCGCGCCGGCGGGCCCGGCGAACGCCCGCGCCTGGAGGTGGCCCTGCGGACGCCCCTGGAGGCGCAGGCGGAGGCCGATCTGGTGGCCCTCCCGTCGGTCGTCGCGACCGGCGCGCCGCCCGCAGCGTCGGGACGGCCCGGGGTCTACCTCCTGCCGACGGACGACCCCGGCGCCACCCTGCGGGAGGTGGCCACCTGGCTCGAGGCGCGGCGGATCGTGCCCCTGGCCCTGCGGTACGGCGCTCCCTCGCTCGAGGAGGTCTTCCTGCGCCTGACCGGCGAGGCCGAGGCGGACCGCTGATGCACGCGCTTGTCGCCCAGCTGGCGATGGAGCTGCGGCTCACCATGCGCCGAGGCGAGAACCTCGTCGTGACGCTCGGCATCCCGCTCCTGCTGCTGGTCTTCCTCGCCAACGTGGAG
This sequence comes from uncultured Anaerolineaceae bacterium, assembly GCA_964518505.1. Lineage (GTDB taxonomy): Bacteria > Chloroflexota > Limnocylindria > Limnocylindrales > CSP1-4 > DASPUH01. Next base: position 49,152 of record CAZFGT010000014.1, read on the forward strand.
CTGCTCGGCAACGGCGCCGGCGGGTCGTCACGCCTGGACCAGCTCGTGCCGGGCATCCTGTGCCTGGCCCTCATCTCCACCGGCCTCGTATCCCTGGGCATCGCCACCGCCTTCGAGCGTGGCAACGGCACGCTCAAGCGGCTGGCCAGCTCGCCGTTGCCACGCTGGGCCCTCGTCGCGGCCAAGACCGGTGCCGTCCTGTCCACCGTCGTGGTGCAGGTGGTGGTGCTCGGCGCGATGGGGACGCTCCTGGGCTGGGCGCCGGCCGGCGGTCCGCTCGTGGCCCTGCTATCGGCCAGCCCGTGGCTCATCCTGGGCACCATCTGCAGCGCGGCCGCGGGGCTGCTGCTGGCGGGCCTGCTGCGGCCGGAGGCGACGCTCGCCCTGGCCAACGCCCTGTACCTGCTGATCCTGCTGCTGGGTGGCGTCATCGTCCCGCTGGCCCAGCTGCCCGGCCCCGTCGCGACCCTCGCCGGCGCCCTGCCGCCCGCCCTGATGGCCGATCTGGTCCGCGGCGCGCTGACCCCGGGAGCGGCCGCCGGACCGGGAGAGGCGCTCGCGCTGGGTGGATGGACGGTCGCGCTGCTAGTCGCGACCCTCGCCACGTTCCGCGTCGACGAGGGCTGAAGCGGCCCGGAAAAGGGGACGACCCTGGGGGCGGGGCCCAGGGTCGTCGAGGTCAATATGCGGATTGGTTGCGGGGGACGGATTCGAACCGCCGACCTTCGGGTTATGAGCCCGACGAGCTGCCGCTGCTCCACCCCGCGACCTACAATCCTAGCCGCTCGCCCAGGAACGGTCAAACGTCGCCCCGTCGGGCGCACGCGATGGTGGAGGTGTCGCATGTCCGACCGTCGCCGGCCGCTCCGGGTCGGCGTGCAGCTGCCGGAGGTCGAGCGCGAGGTCCGCTGGCCGGAAACGCTGGCCATGGCCCGCGCCGCCGAGGCCATCGGGCTGGACTCGCTGTGGGTCGGCGACCACCTCCTCTACCGCTCGGCCGGCCGCCCCGCGCGCGGACCATGGGAAGCGTTTTCGGTCCTGGCCGCACTTGCCGCGGCCACCCAGCGGATCCAGCTGGGGCCGCTCGTCGCCGCCACCAGCTTCCGGGCGCCGGCCCTGCTGGCCAAGATGGCCACGACGGTCGATGAGATCAGCGGCGGCCGCCTCATCCTGGGCCTTGGCGCGGGCTGGAACGAGACCGAGTACCGCGCCTTCGGCTTCCCCTTCGACCAGCGCGTCGCGCGCTTCGAGGAGGCGTTCACCATCGTCCGCACGCTCCTGCGCGAGGGCCGGATCGACTTCGAGGGCCGCTTCTACAGCGCGCGCGACTGCGAGCTGCTGCCACGCGGGCCGCGGCCCGACGGCCCGCCCCTCATGATCGGCTCGATCGGCGCCCGGATGCTGCGCCTGACCGCCCCGCACGTGGACGCCTGGAACGCGTGGCACGACTGGTTCGGCAACGGCGCGGCCGGCCTGCCGCCGCTCCTCGCCAGCGTCGCCGAGGCGGAGACGGCAGCCGGACGAGCCACGGGCTCCATCGAGCGTACGGTGACCGCCCTGGTCGCTTTCCCCGGCGCGATCGGCCGCGATGGAGGCGATCCGGGTCACGGCACCCCGTCGCCCCTGAGCAGCGACCCGACGGCCCTGGCGGCCGTCCTGCGCCAGTACGCGGCCATGGGCGTGGGCCACGTCCAGCTCGTGCTGGACCCCATCACGGTCGGCTCCATCGAGGCGCTGGCGCCGA
>CAZFGT010000015.1:0-47715 GCA_964518505.1 uncultured Anaerolineaceae bacterium
GCCGAGAGCCAGGATCGAACTGGCGACACCGCGATTTTCAGTCGCGTGCTCTACCAACTGAGCTATCTCGGCCCGAGCACTTGACGGGCAACGGCGGTCCGCCGGCGGCAGGAAGGATAGCACGGGCGCTCGTCATTCAAGGCCGGCCAGCGGCGCCGAGGCGACCGAATCGAGCGGCGGCTGGCCTGACAACGCCCGTAGCCGGTTGATGCGCTCCAGGATCGGCGGGTGGGTCGACATGAGGTTCTGGACCTCGGAGTGCTTCTTCAGCGGGTTGACGATGTAGAGGTGCTGGGTCGCCCGGTTGGCCACGGCGAGGGGCTCCGGGTCGGCGGCGATCTTGGCCAGGGCCTCCTCCAGCCCTGTGGGGTTGCGCGTCAGCTCCACGCTCGAGGCGTCGGCCAGGTACTCGCGCTGGCGGCTCACGGCCAGCTGGACCAGGGCCCCGAAGATGGGGGCGACGATGGCCAGCACGAGGGCCAGGATGAGGATGAGGGCCTGCGCCCCGCCCCCTCCCCCGCTCGAGTCATTGCGGCGGCCTCCGCCGGACAGGCCGCCCCAGAAGGTGAAGCGCAGGAAGACGTCGGCGATGAGGGCGATGCCGCCCACCAGCACACCGACGAGGAGGGCGAAGCGGATGTCCAGGTTTCGCACGTGCGACATCTCGTGGCCGATGACGCCCTGGAGCTGCTCGCGGTCGAGCTTCTGGAGGAGGCCCATCGTGATGGCCACGGAGGCATGCTGCGGGTCGCGCCCGGTGGCGAACGCGTTCGGCGAGGGGTCGTTGATGATGTAGACGCGGGGCATCGGCAGGTTGGCGGCGACGGCCAGCTCGCGCACCACGTTCATCAGCTGCGGCGCGCTCTGGTCGTCCACCTCCTGGGCCTGGGAGGCGCCAAGGACGAGGCTGTCACCGCCGAAGTACGAACCCAGGCTGAGCAGGCCGGCCAGGATGATGCCGCCGGCCATCACGAGCAGGCCGCTCGGCACGTCGCCGGTCAGGCCATAGCCGATGGCCAGGCCGAGGACGCCCAGGATGACCATGAGGATGAGCACCAGCAGCACCGACTGCCGTCGGTTCTGGGCGATCTCGCTATAGAAGGTCTGGGTCGGCGCCAGGCTCATGGGCGGTCAGGTAGCCGCCCGGACTCAGGCGGTCGGCGCGTCGGGCGGCGCGGTGGGATCGGCCGGGGGCGCGGCCGGCGGGGCCGGCGGCGTCGTCAGGTCGATCGACGGGGCGGCTGCCGCGGGCGGGGTGGCATACGAGCCAAGGTCCACCGTCGGGGTCGCCTGGGCGGCCTCCTCGGCCTCGAAGAACTCGCGCTTGGTGAAGCCCAGGGGGCCGGCCAGCAGGGCCGCCGGGAGCGTCTGGATGGCCGTGTTGTAGTCCAGCACGGTGGCGTTGTAGTGCTGCCGGGAGAAGCTGATCTGGTTCTCCGTCGTGGTCAGCTGCTCCTGCAGGTTCATGACGTTCTCGTTGGCCTTGAGCTGCGGGTAGTTCTCCACCACCGCGAACAGCGAGCGCAGGGACGAGGTGAGGGCGTTCTCGGCGGCCGCGGAGGCGGCCGGGCCCTGGGCGCCGGCCGTGACGGCCGAGGCGCGGGCGTTGGTCACCTGGGTCAGCACGGACTGCTCGAAGCCCATGTACCCCTTGACGGCGTTGACCAGGTTCGGGATGAGGTCCCAGCGCCGCTTGAGCTGGACCTGGATCTGGGCGTACGCCTCATCGATACGCAGGCGCCGCTGGACCAGCCCGTTGTAGAGCAGGACCACGACCACCGCGATGATGACGATGATGACGATGAGGATCAGCAGGGGACCCATGGATGCCTCCGCGTGGCGCCGAGATGGCCAGGCCAGTATAGGCCGGCGGACCGTGCCGGCGGGATGGTGGGCGGTGCTGGGCTCGAACCAGCGAACCTCCTCGGTGTAAGCGAGGCGCTCTGACCCACTGAGCTAACCGCCCCCGGCGATGCTAGCAGGGTGCGCCGTCGCCGCGGCTCGAGGAAGGTGGTGCCCAGGCCGGGACTTGAACCCGGATGACTTGCGTCATACGCCCCTCAAACGTACGCGTATACCAATTCCGCCACCTGGGCAGGTGATGAGCGGAGCTTCGACCGGTCAGGGTTGGTACCGAGGGAGGGACTTGAACCCACACGACCTTGCGGTCACTAGGTCCTGAACCTAGCGCGTCTGCCTATTCCGCCACCTCGGCGCCGACGGACCAGGCCGCGCGCGTCTTCGCTCACGGCGCTCCGGCGAGCCCGCATGGTAGCACGGTCGCCGTTCAGGGCGCGAGGCGCCAATCGAGGATGTCCCAGAAGCGATCTGAGGGATTCCCGAGGGGCACGATGCCCGGCCCGGTGACGGCGTCGCGGTACACCACGACGCGCGCCGGGAAGACCAGCGGCAGGAAGGGCGTCTGGGCGGCGAAGGCCGTCGTGAGAGCCGCCACGCGCTGAGTATGGATCGCCGGCGTGGCGTACCCGTGGGCCGCGGCGAGCAGCGCGTCGAATGAGGTGTTCTCGAAGCCTGCCAGGTTCGTGCCGCCCTTGACGGCCTGGGTGGAGATCAGCAGCGGCTGCAGGTCCGGCACACGGCCCAGGTCCATCTCGATGAGGGCGACGCTGAAGTCGTGCTGCAGCAGGCGCTGCTGGATGAGCTCGGTCGGCGGCAGCTCTGCCAGCGTCACGTGCAGGCCCAGGCTGGTCCACGCGCCCACGACCGCCCGGGCCACGGCGTTGAGGGCGGGGTTGGCGCTCGCCTCGACGGTCACGACCTCGAACGTCACCACGCCCTTGACGCCGGGCGCGGTCCACCCACCCGGCCCATGCTTCCAGCCGGCCGCAGTGAGAGCCGCCGCGGCAGCGGTCGTGCTGAAGGGCGGCGCGGTGGCCGTGGGTCGGGGCAGCCCCACCGTCGAGGGCGGGAACGGCGTGGTGGCCACCGTCGCGGCCCCGTGGAAGACCGTCTGCACCAGGGCGGGCCGGTCGATGGCCCGCAGCAGGGCAGCGCGCACGCGGGCGTCCCTGAACAGAGGCTGGCCGACCCGGACGTTCATCACCGCGGCCATGAGCATGGCCTGCGGGTAGTCGAGGGCGCGCGACCCTGCCTGCGCCACGATGGAGGCGGCATCGTCGGGCAGGAGCCCGTCGGCGCTGTCGAGATCGCCGTCGCGGTAGGCCGCGGCCAGGGCGGCGGCGTCGGGATACAGCTGGAACGTGATGGCCGGCACGGCACCCGCCGCGATCGTGGCGGCCTGCCCCGCAGCCTGGTGCGGGGCCAGGACCAGGTGGACCGTATCGCCATCCCGCCCGGCCACCTGGTACGGCCCATCGCCGACCGGCTGCGACTCGAAGCCCAGGGCTGGCAGCTCGCCCACAGGCGTGGCCTCCAGGAGATGGGCCGGCACCACGGGCTGGGTCGTCACGTCGAGGAACGAGGCCGCGGCGTCCTTGAGGGCCATGACGACCGTGCCCGCGTCGGGCGTCGTCACCGTGACGCCACGCCACGCGGCGCCGTTGGGCCCGTCGTAGGCCGGGTCCTGGAGCACGCGGATGGTGTAGGCCACATCGGCCGCGGTGACCGGCTGGCCGTCGGCCCAGGCCGCGTCCGTCCGCAGGTGGAAGGTGTACGTGTGCCCGTTGCTCGTGACCTGCCAGCTCGACGCCAGGTCGCCCACGAGGGCCCCGCCGGCGCCCGCACGCGTCAGGCCGCGGAAGACCAGGGCGTCGATGTCACGCTCCGCCGGCAGCGCGGCGTAGAGCGGGTCCAGGGTGTCCAGGAGCCCCACCACGCCAAGGCGGAGGCCGGCTGGCGCCGCACCACTCGGGGCGGGCGTCGGCGAGGCCGAGGGGTGATCGGTCGCGGGCGGGGCGGCCACCTGCGCCGCGAGAAGGAGGCTCAGGAGCAGGATGCCCGAGCCGACGACCATGCGGTCCCGGCGGCTCGGCCAGGCGGCCGGTGCCGGCGGGAGGCGGGGAGCGCTAGGCGCCAGTGGTCGCCGGCAACGTCAGCGCGTAGGCGGCGAAGGAGAAGACGATCCACACGACCGTGATGATGATCGTGAAGCGGTACAGGATCTTCTCGATGCCGCGACGGCTGCGGTAGACCGCCGAGTCGCCACCGAAGGCCGAGCCCATGCCCGCCCCGCGCGACTGGAGCAGGATCGAGGCCACGACCCCGAGGCTCAGTGCGATCTGCCCGAGGGCAAGGAACGGGTCCACGGCTCTGACGATCCTCCGATGGTTGAAGCCCGCGCAGGATAGCACGGGCCTCGGCTCAACCCGCGGCGGGCGGCTCCAGGAGGTCGCGGCCTGTCATGCCGGGCGCCGGATCAAGGCCGGCCCGCGCGAGCAGCGTCGGCGCCACGTCGGCGAGCACGCCATCCCGCAACCGAGCGCCGCGCACGCAGCGCCCGGCCAGGAGCAGCGGCACGGGGTTGAGCGAATGAGCGGTCAGGGGATGCCCGGCGGCATCGCTCATCTCATCGGCGTTGCCGTGGTCGGCGGTGATGGCGAGGAGCGCCCCCCGGTCGGGCTCCGCCGCATCGAGGGCCAGGACCGCCTGAGCCACCCGGCCGACGGCCACGTCGAGCGCCTCCACGGCCGTGACCGCGGCGGCGAAGTGGCCGGTGTGACCGACCATGTCGGCGTTGGCGAAGTTGGCCACGAGGAAGTCGAAACGGCCGGTAGCCAGGGCCGCCAGCAGCGCGTCGGCGATCTCCGCGGCGCGCATGGCCGGTTCCAGGTCGTAGGTGGCGACGTGCGCGCTGGGGACCAGTTCGCGCTCCTCGCCGGGCCACGCGGCCTCCGTGCCGCCGTTGAAGAAGTACGTCACGTGGGCGTACTTCTCCGTTTCCGCCACGTGGAACTGGCGCCAGCCAAGCTCGGAGAAGCGCTCGGCGAGGCTGGGCACGACGAGCGGTGGGAAGGCCACCGCCACGGCCAGGCCGCCCTCGTACTCGGTCAGCGTGGTCACCAGGAGGTCGGCTGGCCGAGCGCCCCGGTCGAAGCCCTCGAAGGTCTCGTCAACCAGCGCGTGGGTCAGCTGGCGGGCGCGGTCGGCGCGGAAGTTCATGTACACCACGGCGTCGCCGTCGCGCACCCGCCCGTCGACGCCTCCGATGACCGTGGGCTGGACGAACTCGTCATCCTCGCCGCGGGCGTAGGCCTCCTCGATGGCGGCCACAGGGTCGGCCGCCGGGAGTCCCTCGCCGTGGACGATCGCGTCATAGCCGCGGCCAGTGCGGTCCCAGCGGTGGTCGCGGTCCATGGTGAAGTAGCGGCCCGCGACGGTCCCCACGCGTGCCGTCGGGCAGGCCTCCGCGAGGCGCCCCAGGAGGTCGCGCATGAAGCCCGCCGCCGAGCGCGGTGGCGTGTCGCGGCCGTCGAGGATGGCGTGCACCACCACGTCGCGCACGCCGTTGCGACCGGCCAGCTCGGCCATCGCCACCAGGTGGCGGTCGATGGCGTGGACGCCCCCCGGGCCGATCAGGCTCACCAGGTGGAGGCGACGCCCAGGTCCAGCCGCGCGGCGGCAGGCGGCCAGCAGGACCTCGTTGGCGGCGAAGGAGCCGTCGGCGATCGCGGCGTCGATACGGGGCAGATCCTGGAGCACGGGCCGGCCGGCGCCCAGGTTCAGGTGGCCGACCTCGCTGTTGCCCATCTGGCCTGCCGGCAGCCCGACCGCCTCGCCGGAGGCCTCCAAGCGGCTGTGGGGCCACGCCTCCAGGAGCGCGCGCCAGGCGGGCATCCTCGCCGCGGCGATGGCGTCCGCCTCCGGCCGGCTGCCGATGCCGAAGCCGTCGAGCACGAGCAGGACGATCGGACGGGGACGCCCCTCGGTCACGAGGTGGCGGCGCGTGCGTGCGCTGTGAGCGCGGCGCGCGCGACGATGCCGGCCATCTCCTCCACCTTGAGGCTGGCCCCGCCGACCAGGGCGCCGTCGAGCTCGGGCTCGGCCATGAAGGCGTCGATGGTGGCGCTCGTGACGCTCCCGCCGTAGAGCACCGGTACGGCCTCGGCGGCCGTCCGCGGCCAGCCCCACCCGATCAGGGTGGCGCGGATCACCCGTGCGATGGCGGCCGCATCGGCGCCCCGGGCGGTGCGCCCGGTGCCGATGGCCCACACCGGCTCATACGCGACGACGAGGCGGGAGGCCAGTCCCGTGCCGTGACCGGACCCGCCCGGGGAGACGGCCGCGAAGCTGGCCCAGGCGCCGTCGAGCTGGTCGCGCACGACCGCGTCGGCCCGGCCGGCATCACGATCCTCCAGCCCCTCCCCTACGCAGAGGATGGGCCGCAGGCCGGCCTCCAGGCAGCGCCGCAGCTTCTGCCCGATCTGGGCGTCGGTCTCGCCGGCGTCCCGGCGGCGCTCGGAGTGGCCCACGATGGCCCACGTGGCGAGCCCGGCCAGCATGGCCGCGGCGACCTCCCCCGTGTAGGCCCCGGCGGCCTCGTGGTGCACGTTCTGGGCGCCGACGGCGACGTCGCGGCCGGCCAGCGCGTCACGCACGGCGGCGAGGGCCACGAACGGTGGACAGATGACCCGTACCACGGCCGCCTGTGCCGTCGCGTCGGCGAGGGCGGTGGCGAGGCTCCCGGCATCGGCCGGCGTGGTGTGCATCTTCCAGTTGCCGGCGATGATCACTGGTCGCATCGGGCCCATCATGGCAGCGCGGCCGGTTATGCGCCGCCCGCCACCTCGGCGAGGGCCACGAGGCGCTCCAGCGCCCGCTGGACGGCCGGCCGCGAGAGGCCCGTTTCGGCCGCCAGCTCGGCCAGGGAGGCCTCCGGTGAGGCCCGGCGGGCCTGGGCGACGGTCCGGACCTGCGCGGCCTGGGTGGCGAGCCGGCCCACGCCGTCCACCAGCTCGATGGCCCGCACCTGGCGCGTGGCGGCCGCCGCCACGCGGCCCAGGTTCGCCGTCTCGGCGTTGAGGGCGCGGTTGAGCTGGCCGCGCAGGGAGCGCGCGACGAGTCGGCTCTCGAGCTCCAGCACGGCCGCGGACGCCCCGGCCGACCCGAGGAAGCGCACGATCGTCTCCGTCCGTTTCCACGTCACCACGCCGGCGCCCCGCCGGACGCGCCATGCGGCGGGCAGGTCGACCGCCGCCAGACGGGCGGCCAGGCCCTCCGCCTCCGCCGCGGGGACCACGAACTCGAGGTGCTGACGCCCCGCCGCGAGGCTCAGCGAGCCGCGAGCCAGGAACAGGCCCCGCAGGTAGGCCATGCGGCAGTGAGCGGCCGCCCCGTCCCATGTGAAGTCGACCCGCGGGCCATGCTCCAGGCGCACCGCCAGGCGGGCCACGGCGGCCGTGGGCGCTTCGCCCCGGGCGGCCGGACCAAGGCCCTCGCGCTCCGCCGCGCGGCAGCAGGCACGCGTGGGTTCCACGGCCGCCAGCTCTCCTCGTAGCGCTGCCACGAGGTCGCGCGAAGGACGATCCCGCGTCCGATGCGGCGCCGGCACGCCCCTCAGGCGCTCCGGGCCACGCCCGCCGGGGTGGCGAAGGCGCCGGCCTCGAGCAGCGCCAGGAGGGCCGTGGAGAGGTGGTCGGGGTCGTGGTGATGGCCGTTGCGATGGTCCACCACGTCGGCCAGGACGAGCCGCGGGCGATCCTCACTGGTGGCGGTCACGTCCACCCTGACCGGCGCGACCGGCCAGCCCTCGGGGGCCCGCGTCTCTGGCGTGTCGTTCGCCACGACGACATCGACCGCGCCGAGGATGCCGTGGGCGTCCAGCGCCCGGAGGTGGTCGGAGAGGGCGAACCCCTCCGTCTCGCCCTGCTGGGTGGCCACGTTGACGACGTACGCGCGCACCGCCCGGGTCGCCAGGAGCGCGTTGCGGATCTCGGGGATGAGCAGGTTGGGCAGGAGGCTGGTGTAGAGACTGCCCGGGCCCAGCACGACCAGGTCGGCGCTGCTGATGGCCTCGGTGGCTTCGGCCGTGGCGTGGACGTCCGCCGGGGTGATCCACACGCGCCGGATGCCGCGGGCGGCGCCGATGAGCGACTGCCCGTCCAGGCGCGACCCGTCGGCCAGCTCGGCGTGCAGGGTGAGGGGCACGGGCGCCCCAGGCACGACCTGGCCCCGTACGGCGAGGACGCGGTTGGACTGCCGCACCCCCTCCTCGAAGTCGCCCTCGATGTCGCTGAGGGCGGCGATGAGGAGGTTTCCGAAGGCGTGGCCGGTGACCCGCTCCGAGCCCGACGGGGTGCTGGGGAAGCGGTACTGCAGGAGGCGCGTCATGACCGGCTCGGCGTCGGCCAGGGCGGCGATGCAGTTGCGGATGTCGCCCACCGGGGCGATGCCCAGCTCGTGGCGCAGGCGGCCGGACGAGCCGCCGTCGTCGGCCATGGCGACCACCGCGGTGATGTTGCTGGTGTAGGCCTTCAGGCCGCGAAGCAGGGTCGACAGGCCGGTCCCCCCGCCGATGGCCACGACCCGCGGGCCGCGGGCCAACGACCGCTTCTGGTAGATCAGCTCGACGAGCGGCTCACGACGCTGCTGGAACGGCGCCAGGACCGCCCGCAGGAGGCCCCACAGGCCGACGGCGAAGATGAGCACGCCGCCCCCCACGAGGACGACCGGCCGGACCGCCACCGGCAGGAATTGGAGGGTCAGCCACCACAGCACGGGCGCCTGGGAGGGATCGTCGGGGGCCAGGTCGCGGTAGACCTGGCGCAGGATGAGCGCGCCCGCGAAGGCCACCAGGGCCTCGCCGACGAACACCGCCACCAGCCAGCGCTTGAGGCCCATGCCAGGGCGCAGCCAGCGCCGGTAGCGGCCCCAGCGGGTCTCGGGCGCGGTCACGCCTTGTCCAGCTCGCGGTGCCAGACGCTCACCGGACCGTATCCCGCCGCCCGCAGGTCCTCCGCCATGGCCTCGGCGATGGTGATCGAGCGGTGGTAGCCGCCCGTGCAGCCGATGGCGATCGTGAGCCGGTTCTTGCCTTCGCTCTCGTAGGCCGGGATGGCGAAGGCAAGGAAGTCGTGGGTGAAGGCCAGGAACCGCTGCGCCGCGGGCTGGCCCAGGACGAAGGTTCGCACGGGCTCGGCCAGGCCCGACTGGGCGCGCAGCTCGGGCTCGTAGTACGGGTTGACCATGAACCGCACATCGAAGACCAGGTCGGCCTCCAGCGGCAGGCCGTACTTGTAGCCGAAGCTGATGAGCTGGATGGCGATGCGGTCACCCTCCTCGTCGGGCTGGAGGGTGGCGAAGATGCGCTCGCGCAGCTGCCGGCCCGACAGGTCGGACGTGTCGATGACCACGTCGGCCTGGTCGTGCACCTCCTGCAGCATCGCCCGCTCGGCGGCGATGGAGGCGGCGATCGAGCCGTGGCCTTCCAGGGGGTGGCGGTGGCGGGTCTCGCTGTAGCGCCGGATGAGGACCTCGTCGCGGGCATCCAGGAACAGCACCTGCGGGACGATCGAGCGGCCCTCCAGGGCGCCCATCACCGCGCCGAAGGCGACGGCCGCATCGCCCGAACGGACATCCAGCACGAGGGCGACCCGGGCGAAGCGTTCGGGGTCGGAGGCCACGAGCTCGGCCATCTCCGGCAGCAGCTCCGCGGGCAGATTGTCGACGACGAGGTAGCCCAGGTCCTCGAACAGCTTGCTGGTGGCCGTCTTGCCGGCGCCCGAAAGGCCGCTGATGACGGCCACGTGCTGCCGTCGCGCTGACTCGGCCGGCTCAGCCACCGCCGGCCCGACGCGCGTCGTCGGCCGCGGCCCGCGCCGCCTGGCGGTCCGAGCGGGCCAGGAGCTGGATGGTGATCTCGAAGAGGATGTACATCGTGATGCTCATGATGGTGGGGCTGACGGGGTCGCCGCCGGGCGTGATGATCACGGCGAAGATGACGATGGCGAGGATGGCGTAGCGGCGGTTGCGCCGCAGCAGCTCCAGGGGCAGCACGTGCAGGCGCACGAGCAGGACCAGGATCATGGGGAACTCCATGACCACCCCGAAGGCCAGGAAGAGCAGCGTCACGAAGCCGAAGTACGACTCGAGCGTCCAGGCGTTGATGCTGATGCCCGGCGTCGTGAAGCCCTCCAGGAAGGCGATGGCGAACGGCAGCACGAAGTAGGCCACCACGAGGCCCACGGCGAAGAAGACGCCGGCGAGGGGGATCCAGGGACGCGCCACCGCCCGTTCGCGGGCCGTCAGGCCCGGTGCGATGAAACGCCACAGCTCGAACAGGAAGACCGGCAGGGCGATGGCGAAGCCGACGATGAAGGCCAGCTTGAGCTGGATGAAGAAGCCACCCCCGACGGTGATGATCTGGAGCGGCTGATGGATGGGCGCGGCCAGCAGGGTCAGCACGCGACCGCCGAAGACGTAGCCGATGGCCGAGCCGATGACGAGGGCCACGGCGGAGACGAAGAGGCGCCGCCGGAGCTCCGACAGGTGGTCGATCAGGCTCATCACGGCGCCCTCCGGCTCCACGGCCGGGGACGGCGTCAGGGCGGGCGCGCCGAGCGACCCGCCGGGCGGGACGTCGCGCAGTTCGATCTCGGCCATCGCGGCGCGCGCGGGCCGGCTACGCGCCGGGGCCGCTCGGCTCGGAGGGCCCCGCCGGCTCCGCGGGGGCGGCAGGGGCGGCCGCGGGCACGCTCGCGGCTACGGCCGGCGCGGGCTGCGGCGGCGCGGGCGGCGCGACCGTCGGACTGGTGGCGGCCGTTGGCGCGGCGCCGATCTTCACCGCGTCGGTGGTCTCGCTGATGGCGTGGCGGAACTCGCGGAGCGAGCGGCCCAGCGACTGGCCCATCTCCGGCAGGCGCTTCGGGCCGAGCACGATGAGCGCCACGACCAGGACGATGATGAGCTCCGGGGCACCGATGTCAGGCATGTGATGAAAGATCCTCCAGCGGCGTCCGCTGCGGCAGGTCGACATCGTAGCACCGCAGGCGCGTCGCCCAGTCCGCGGCGGCCGCTTCGACGGCGGCTCCCGGGTCACCCACGCCGAGTGCCGCGGCGGCGATGCCGCGCGAGACGTTGATCAGGACACCCCGCCCCGACGCGCCCGCCAGCGGCCCGTCGGTGGCCGCCGCCAGGTCACGCACGGTGGCGGCGTCGCCGCCCTGCGCCCCCACCCCAGGGACGAGGAATGGCAGGCCGGGGGCGATGCGGCGGACGGCCGCCAGCTCGGCCGGCGCGGTCGCCCCGACGACCAGGCCGACCGTCGCGTACGTGGCCTGCCAGAGCATCGCCAGCCGCGCCACCCGCAGATAGAGCGGCTCGCCCGGGGCAGCACTCGCGGGGTCAGGGCCGACGGCCAGGTCCTGCAGCTCCCCGGCGCCCGGGTTCGAGGTGCGGCAGAGGACGTACACGCACCGTCCCGTCCGCTCCAGCAGGGGCGCCAGGGCCATGGCCCCGACGTACGGGGCGACGGTCACGGCGTGGGCGCCAAGGCCGTCGAACAGGGCCGCCGCGTGATGGGCCGTCGTGCTGCCGATGTCGCCGCGCTTGGCATCGGCGATGAACGGCACATCGGCGGGCAGGCTCGCTCGCACCCGCTCCAACGCGGCCAGGCCGGCCGACCCAAAGGCCTCGAAAAAAGCCAGATTCGCCTTCACGGCCGCGGCGTACGGCAGCGCCGCATCGAGCAGCAGGCGGCTGAACCGCTCGGCCCCTGACGCGTCGGCGGCAAAGCCGCGCGGGAAGGCCGCCGGATCCGGGTCCAGACCCAGGCACAGGAGCGTCCCCGTGCGGCGCACGCGCGCCTCGAGGAGTGCCGCGTAGTCCTCTTCCGGCCCGTCGGGCCGACCGACCGCCGGGGTCACGGCCCGCTTGGCGACGGCCCGTTCGACGCTGGGGCGCTGGCCGGAGGCGCGGTGGGCACCGGCGTGGGCAGCTCCGACGCCGGGATGAACCAGGCCGGCCGCGAGGTCCCGTCGAGCAGGCTCGACTCGGTCAGGGCGATGATCTGGGCTGTGGCGAACGGGCTGCCCGGGCCCAGGACGGCCAGGTCCAGGTCGATGCCGGTCCCCTGCGCGTGGAGGAACGCGACGGCGGTGCCGTCCGGCGACCACGTCGGGGAGAAGGACGCGCCGTCGTTGGTCAGGCGGGCGACCTCCGCGCCGGTCGAGGCGCTGAGGATGACCACATCGCGGCCCTTGCCGTCGGTCTTCTCGGCGGCGATCCACTTGCCGTCGGGTGACCAGGACGGGCGGGCGTAACCGGCGGCACTGAGGAACCGCATCCGCTTGGTGGCCACGGTGTAGATGGCGATGCGCGGATCACCGACCGCGCCCGAGCGCTGGTTGTAGGTGAAGGCGACCAGCCTGCCATCGGGACTCCAGGCCGGATCGTTGTGGCCGAGCGGATTGAATTGGGCGAGGGTCGGCACCGAGGGCGTTCCGCCCCCGGCCGGCAGGAACCCGAGGTGCGGACCAAGGAACAGCCCGAACGGGGTGGGGTAGTTCGTGATGAGGGCGATCGTCTTGCCGTCGGGGCTGACGTCCGGCTGGAGGTACCAGTCGAAGAAGTGGGTCCCCCCGGTGAAGGTGAGGAGGCCGCTCTTGATGACCTTGGCGCCGCTGCCATCGGCCGCCATGCGGGTGATCACCGGGTAGTACAGGTCATATCGGCCGCCGATCTGCGGCGGGGTCAGCGAGTCCAGCACGCGGGTCTCGAGGTAGTAGATCGAGCTCCCGCCAGGCCCCCAGGTGGGCTCTGACTCGGTGCCTCCGGACGTCAGGCGCTGGACGCTCTGGGCCGTGAGGGACCAGATGTCGCCGTTCTTGGCGAACAGGATGGTGCCCTTCATCTGGTAGCCCAGGGCCGCCGACGGCGGCGGCGTGAAGACGACCGACGGGTTGACCGTCGGCTGCGGGGTCGGATGCCCCGGGGCCACGTTCGTGACGAGGTCGAGGCGGCCCAGGACGAGGACCAGGCTGAGCCCGAAGGCCAGGACGAGGCCGGCAGTGGCGATGACCGGGCCGAACGGGAAGGGCGGCCGGCCGTAGCCGCGGGTGGGGGGCCGGGAGGCGGGCAGGCTCATCCGACCAGCGGCCCCGCTGCCACGGCTGCGACGCGCTCGGCCGCCGCCGTCGCGCCCGCCAGGCGGGCGAGGTGCCCGGCCGGCGCCACGTCCCGCACCTCCAGCTGGAGCGTCTCGAAGCCGCCGAACCGGCGGCTGTCCAGGCGCGCGGCGACATCGATGACGTCGCCCTCGGCCAGGCTGACGGCGAGGTCATCGCGCCCGAAGGCGATGCCATCGAGCACTTCGCGGCCCCGGCGCAGCACAAGGGAGGTGTGGCCGCCGGCGGCCGCCCGGACCCGGCCGACAGTCAGGCCGCGGATGCCCACCAGGGCGTCAGGGTCCCCCGGCGCGATGGGCCCGAGGGGGTCGAAGTCGCGCAAGAGACGGTAGTCGACCTCACTGGCATCGACGGCCAGGTCAAGGAGCAACGTCTTGGCACCAGCGGCCGCGGGCGGCGCGTCGCCGGCGGCGATGGTGAGGAGCGGCAGGAGACGCTCCCGCAGGGCGGGGTAGGCCGCGGCCGCGAACTGGCAGCCGGCGGCTTGCGGGTGGCCGCCGTGGCGCTCGAGGAGATCCGCGCACGCCTCGAAGGCCGCCGCCAGCTGGCTGCCCGCCGGGCCCCGGCCCGAGGCGCGCCAGGGCTCGGCGCCGGTGGCGATCACGATGGCCGGGGCTCCCCGGTCTTCCGCGAGGCGGCCGGCGACCAGGCCGATGATGCCGACCGGCCATGCCCCGCTGATGATCACCGGTCCGGGCGGCAGGTCGGCGACCGCGGTGTGCGCCTCGTCGAGGACCGTCGCGGTCAGGTCGCGCCGCTCACGATTGGACGCCTCGAGCCGCGCCGCGAGCACGTCGGCGGACGCCGCGTCCGTCGCCAGCAGCAGGTTCGCCGCGGTGGCCACATCGCCCATCCGGCCGCCGGCGTTCAGGCGCGGCGCGAGCCCGAAGCCGATGCGCTCCAGGTCCACCCGCTGGGGCGCCACGCCGGCCGCGCCGAGCAGGGCCGCGATGCCGGGCCGGGGGGAGGTGCGCAAGCGTGCCAACCCCAGGCGGGCGATGGCGAGGTTCTCGCCGGCGATGGGGGCCACGTCGGCGATCGTGCCGATGATGGCCAGGTCGGCCAGGTCCAGGGCGGCGGCCGGGCCGCCGGGCTCATCGGCCAGCAGCAGCTGGGCCACCTTGAAGGCGACGCCGCTGCCGGCGAGGCGGTCGTCGGGGTAGACACTGTCGTCCCGATGCGGGTTGACCAGCGCCACCGCGGCGGGTGGGACCGGCGGCACGTGATGGTGGTCGGTGACGATGACGTCGATGCCCTGCGACGCCGCAAGGGCGACCTCGGCGACGCTGCTCGAACCCGTGTCCACGGTGATGATCAGGCTGCGCCCTTCGGCGGCGGCGTGCTCGATGGCGGCCACGGAAAGGCCGTGGCCCTCCGCCTCGCGCGCCGGCACATGCCAGCCCACGTCCAGGCCCAGCCGGCGGAGCGCGGTCACCAGGATGGCCAGGCCCGTCAGCCCATCGGCGTCGAAGTCGCCCAGCACGAGCACGCGCTCGTGGGCCGCCCGCGCCCGGGCGATGCGGGCCTGGAGCGCGGCGGCGTCGGGCAGGTCCCGGGGATCGTGCAAGGCGGCCCGGGGATCGCCGAGGTGCGCCGCGAGATCGACGGGCCGACCCACCCCGCGACCGGCCAGCAGCCGCGTGGCGCGTTCGGAGAGCCCGGCGATGCGGGCGGCTTCCGCCAGCTCCGGCGACACGGTCGCGGCCGGGCGGACGATCCATTCGAAGGCGGGCCGAGGTCCTTGCATCGGGCCAGCCTGCTCCATGGCGGTTGGCGGCGCCTTACCGGTCAGCGGCCGGCACGCACGAGGGCCGCCGCGCGGGCCCGCCGCCGATCGTCCCAGGCGTGCCATACGACGAGCAGCGGGCTGGCGTTGAAGATCGACGAGTAGGTCCCCGAGACGATCCCGATGAGCAGCGCCAGGACGAAGACGCGGATCGATTCGCCCCCGAAGAGGAGCAGCGCGGTGAGCGTGATGATGACCGTCAGGGACGTGTTGATGGAGCGGCCCATGGTCTGCAACAGGCTGTGGTTGACGATCGCGTCGAACGGCTCGCCGGCGTGGCGGGCGCGATTCTCACGGATGCGGTCGAAGACCACGATCGTGTCGTGCACGCTGAAGCCGATGACGGTCAGGACCGCGGTCACGAACAGGGCGTCCACCTGCAAGCCAAGGAGCGTGCCCAGGATGGCGAACGTGCCGACCACGACGATGACGTCGTGCAGCAGGGCGATGAGCGCCGTCGCGCCCATGCGGAAGTCATGGAAGCGGAGGGTGATCCAGGCGAGGATGCCGATCGACCCCAGGATGATCAGGTAGAAGGCCTGCTGGATCAGGTCGCTGCTGACGATGCCGCTGATGGAGTTGCGGCTGATCTCCCCGTCGATCGGCCCGAAACGCGCCTGCAGGGCCGTGGCGAGGGCCCCCAGCTGGCCACCGGTGGGCGGCTGATAGCTGGCCGAGATGCCGGTCGAGGGGCTGGGTGAGGGGCTGGGGCTCGGCGAGGGCGACGGGGATGGGCTTGGACTGGGACTGGGGGTCGGACTCGGCGTGGGGCTGGGGCTGGGCGAGGGCGACGGCGAGCCCGAGGCGCTGGCCGACCCGCTGGGGCTCGGCGTAGGGGTCGGGCTGGGCGACGCTGTCGGGCTGGCGGATGCCGTCGCCGACGCGGAGGTCGACGGGCTCGCGGATGCCGATGGCGGCGGCGTGGGGGTGGGCTCGGGGGTCTGCAGGCCCACGACGGGCAGGCGCATGAGGATGTACGTCAGCCCGTTCTGCGTGCTCGTCGTGACCGAGGAGTCGCTGAGGCCCTGCGCGTCGAGGACCTGCTTCACTTGGTCGGTGGTCGGCGTGCCGTTCTTGAAGTGGATCTCCCACACCGTGCCGCCGGTGTAGTCGATGGAGAACTGGATGCCGACCTTGCCCGCCGTGAGGGGCGTGAGGAGGATGAAGATCAGGCCCGGGATGGTGATGAGTCCGCTGAAGAGGAAGAACCAGCGGCGGCGGCCGATCAGGTCAAACACGCGCACCAGCCGGGCGGGCCCGACGGGCCGGGGCCGTCGTCACGAACTCGTCCTCGTGCACGCCGAAGAGGCGCGCCTGGCGCGCCCACGGCTGGCGCACGACCCAGCGCAGCACGGTGCGGCTGAGGGAGATGGCGGTGAACATCGACACGAGAACGCCGATGATCAGCACGAGGGCGAAGCCGCGGATGGTGGATGAGCCGACCAGGTAGAGGATGGAGGCCGTGATGAGGCTCGAGACGTTCGAGTCCAGGATGGAGTTCCAGGCCCGGTTGAAGCCCGCCTCGATGGCCTGCGTGACCGGCTTGCCGGACCGCAGCTCCTCCTTGGTGCGCTCGAAGATCAGGATGTTGGCGTCCACCGCCATGCCCACCGAGAGCACGAAGCCGGCGATGCCGGCGAGCGTGAGCGTGACCGGGATGAGACGGAACAAGGCGTACACCACCACCGCGTAGTAGAGCAGGGCGATGCAGGCCACGAGGCCCGGCAGGCGGTAGTAGACGAGCATGAAGAAGAAGACCAGCAGGATGCCGATCGCCCCGGCGAGCAGCGTCTGGCGCAGGAAGTCGGCGCCCAGCGTGGCGCTCACCTGTGACTCGCTGATCTCGCGCAGCTGGACCGGCAGGGCACCGTACTTGAGGACGGTCACCAGGTTGTTCATGTCGGCGACGGTGAAGTCGCCACTGATCTGGCCTGAGCCGTTGGGGATCGCCCCGATGATGACGGGGGCCGAGACGACGCTGCCGTCCAGGACGATGGCGAAGTAGTGGCCGATGTTGTTGGCGGTGTACGTGGCGAACTTGGAAGCGGCGTCCGACTTGAGCTTGAACTGCACGACCCGCTGGTTCGTCGAGGGGTCGATGCCGGGGGCCACCCCGCTGGGGTCGATCTGGTCACCGCTGAACAGCACCGGCAGGGTCGGGTCGATGGCCTCGCCCTGCTGCGGCACCGCTTTCGTGCCGGTCGTGGGGGTCGAGCCGCCGGTGCCGTACGTGGCGGCCGGAAGGTCCACGAAGTCCAGGCGGCCGGTCGTGCCCACGAGCTTGCGGATCTCGTCCGGATCGGCCGCCCCCGGGACCTCGACGATGACCTTGTCGGCGCCCAGGATCTGCACCAGCGGCTCAGAGACGCCGGTCGAGTTGACGCGGTTCTCGATGATCGTCTGGATCGTGCTCATGTCGCCGGGTCCCGGCCCCGCGCCGTTGGTGGTGACGGCCTGGTACTCCACCGAGATGCCACCCTGGAGGTCGAGCCCGAGCCGGGTCTCGATCTTGACGTCGCCATTGGTGCCCGGGCGTGACAGGTTGGGCACGAAATCGAGGGCGAGCGCGGCCAGGCCGACGGCCACGATGAGGAAGGGGAAGAGACGGCGCATCGGCCGGGACTATATCAGGGGCGGGGTGCTCAGGCGTCCAGGGTCGCCTTGATGGTGGCCGCCAGACGTGGGCCGATGCCGGGCACCGCCGCCACCTGCGACGCCGTGGCCTCGCGGATGCCACGTGCCGAACCGAAGACCCGCAGCAGGGCGCGCTTGCGCGCCGGGCCGATGCCGGGCAGGTCGTCGAGCACCGAGCGGACCTGGGCCTTGGCCCGCAGCTGGCGGTGGTAGGTGATGGCGAAGCGGTGCGCCTCGTCGCGCAGGCGCTGCACGAGGTAGAGGGCCGGGGAGCTTGGTGGGAGCAGCACCGGATCGGACCGGTGGGGCAGGAACAGCTCCTCGCGCTCCTTGGCCAGGCCGGCCAGCGGCAGGTCGTGCAGGCCGAGCGCGTCAAGGACCTCGCGGGCGGCGCTCACCTGGCCCTTGCCCCCGTCGATGATGACGAGGTCCGGCAGGCGCCACCGCGCCTCCTCCACGGCCCCTTCTTCCAGGCGCAGGGCGTGGCCGAAGCGCCGCCGCAGGACCTCCTGGTGGCTGGCGAAGTCGTTGGGGCCCTGGACGTTCCGGACCCGGAAGCGCCGGTACTCGCCGCTCCGTGGCCGGCCGTCCTCGAAGACGACCATGCTGCCGACCGTGTTGCTGCCCTGGATGTTGCTGATGTCGTAGCACTCGATGCGGGTCGGCGGGGCGGCCAGGCCGAGGGCCTCGGCCAGCTCCTCCAGGGCGGCCAGCGTCTTCCCCGCGTCGGCCAGCCAGCGAGCCTGCTCGCGGGCGAGCGTCTCGGCCGCGTTGCGCGCGGCGAGTTCCAGGAGCTGGCGGTTGCGGCCCCGCTGCGGCACGGCCAGCTCGACGCGCCCGCCTCGCCGCTCGCCGAGCATCGTCGCCAACTCGTCCGCCTCCACCGGCTGGACCGGCGTGAGGACGCGCCGCGGCACGGAACCGGCGGTGGCGTAGTACTGCTTGATGAATGCGCCGATGACGGTCGCGTCCGTCTCGCCGGCCACGTCAGTGAGCAGGAACACGTCGCGGCCCACGAGCTTGCCCTCGCGCACCACGAAGAGCTGCACCGCGGCGTCGTTGGCCTCGCGGGCGAGGCCCATCAGGTCCGCCTCCGCGTCACTCCTGGCGGCCATCTTCTGGCTTTCCATCGTGCGCTCGATCGAGCGCAGCTTGTCGCGCAGCGCGGCCGCCCGCTCGTAGGCCATGCCCGCGCTGGCGGCGGCCATCTCCTGGCGCAGCGCCCGCGCCAGGAGCTCCTGGCGCCCCTCCAGGAAGAGCATCACCTGCTCGATGTCGCTGGCATACGCCTCACGGGAGATGGCCTCGATGCACGGGCCCTGGCAGCGCTTGATGTGGTACAGCAGACAGGGCCGGGCCAGGGCCCGCTGGCCCTCGTGGATGTCGATGGTGCAGGTGCGGAACGGGAAGAGCCGCCGGATGAGGTTCATCGCCTCGTCGACGCTGGTGGCCGAGGCGTACGGCCCGAAGTAGCGGCTCCCGTCGGCCGGCAGCTTGCGGGTCCGCTCGATGCGCGGGAAGTCGTCGGCCAGGGTGACCTTGATGAAGGGGTAGCTCTTGTCGTCCTTGAGGCGGACGTTGAAGCGCGGCTGGTAGCGCTTGATGAGGTTGGCTTCGAGCAGGAGGGCCTCGCTGACCGTGTCGGTCAGGGTGTACTCGACGTCGGCCACCCGATCGAGCGAGGACTCGATGCGCAGGGGCGGCTCGGCGGCCCCGCGCCGCTGCCAGTAGCTGCGCACGCGGTGCCGCAGACTCTGGGCCTTGCCGACATAGAGCACCGTCCCCCGCGCGTCGCGCATGAGGTAGACGCCAGGGTGATCGGGCAGCTTGGCCAGCGTGGCGGCGAGTGCCCCGGCGGGCGCGGTCACGGCCGGCGGCCCGGTCCGGCCCCCCACGCGGCAAGGGCGAGGCTGCCGCCGACCAGGAGGATGAAGGCGATGTCGCGGATCCCCTCCGGGACGGGGTACGGGTCGGCCGGCGCCGCGGTCGGCGTGGCGCCGAGATCGTCCGGCGGGGTCGCGGTGTCCTGCCCGAGGTCGGACGTGTCGGTGGCGGTCGCGTCGGAGGTCGTCGGTGGGCCGACGTGGAGCGGCGCCTGGACGATCTCCTCGGCCGTGTCATAGACGATCACGTCGTAGTCGCCGTCGGCCGTGTCGGCGGGGATGATGACCGTCGCGTGGAAGCCGCCGGCGCTGGTTGCCTGGGCGGACCCCAGCTGCACGCTCGTGCCCGGCCCGGCCAGCAGGATGGGCACCTGGCCCGGTCCGCCGAGGCCGGCTGCCGTGACCGTGATGGTGTCGCCCGGGTCGGCCACCGAGGCGCTCAGCGTGACGGTGGCCGAGCTGCTGGCGGCGGCCACCGGCGCCGCGAGGACCAGCCCGACCAGGAGGGCGGCCCCCGCGGCCCGCCGCGCTGCCCGGGCCGCCGAGATGCCGCTCATCGAGCCGATGATAGCCTCCGATCCGCGCTCGGGCCGCAACTGGCGGCCAAGCGCTGACGAGCACCATGGCCGTCCTATGCCCACCTTCGGCCGGCTGCTCGAGCTGCTCGGGTCCCTGGCGGCGGACCAGCAGGCGGCCACGACCGCGCCGCCGGGGCCCCTCCTGTGCGTCGCCCCGGCGGGCAGCGGCAAGACCACGACGCTGGTGGCCCGCCTCGCGTGGCGCCTCGCCCATGGGACCGCGCCCGATCGCACGTGCGCGGTGACGTTCAACCGCCGCGCGGCGACGAACCTGCGGGCGCGCCTCGCGCCGCTGCTGGCCGAGCAGGGCCTGGCTCCGGACGCCGTCCGGGTGCGGACCTTCCACGCTCTCGGCCGCGAGATCCTTTCCGACGCCGGCCGCCCCGACCGGCAGGTAGTGGATCGGCAGGCAGTGCTCCGGCACATGACCGGGGGCCGGCTGGCCCCGGCGTCGTTGCGACGACTCGACGACGCCATCGGGCGGGCCAAGCTGGATCCGGGCGCCAGGACCGTGCCACGCGGCTCGCTGGGCGCGTACCAGCGGGTGCTTGCCGAGGCCGGCGCGATCGACCACGACGACCTCATCAGCGAAGCCATCGGGCTGCTGACGAGCGAACCGGCCCTGCGCGACCGATGGCGCGAGCGATGCGCCGCCCTGCTGGTCGATGAGGTCCAGGACCTGGACCACGCCCAGTGGCGCCTCGCGCGGCTGCTGTCGAGCCCACGCGACGACCTGTTCCTGGTCGGCGACGACGACCAGACCATCTACGCGTGGCGCCTCGCCGACGCGCGCCGGATGCTGGGCCTGGCGGCGGAGCTGCCGGGGGTGCGACGGATCGACCTCCACACGAACTATCGCTGCCCGGCGGCGGTCGTCGAGCGAGCCGCCCAGCTCGTGGCCCACAACCAGGAGCGGCTGGCCAAGCACGTCCGGGCCGGGCCGGACGGCGGTGGCGCCTTGATCCTCGTGGCGGATCCCGGCGATGACGTGGCCCGGGCCCGTCAGCTGCTCGGTCGATGGGCGCACGAGCTCCGTACTGCGCCGCTCGCTGGGCCCTCGCACGCCATCCTGGCCCGCACGACGGCCGAGCTCGCGCCGTACGCCGCGATCGCCCTGGAGCTGGGCCTCCCCTACTGGGCCGAGCGCGACGATCTTTCGTTCGACCCGGGCGACCGGTCGTCGATCCCCGGCTGGGCCTTCGGGTTGCCGTTGGAGGGCACGGCGACCTCGCCGCTGGCGCTGCGGCCGGCGCTCGCGTCTGCCCGAGCCCGGCGAGCCGAGCTGCGGCGCCGGGACGCGCCCCTCCAGCTGGCCACGGTCCACGCCACCAAGGGCCTGGAGTTCGAGGCCGTGGCGTGCGTCGGCCTGGATGACGGCCGCTTCCCCAACGTCCGCGCCCTCCAGGCGACGGACGAGCCGGCTCGACACCTGGAGGAGGAGCGGCGACTCGCCTACGTGGCATGGACGCGGGCCAGGCGCACGCTCGAGCTGGTCTACGACCCGGGCGGCCCGTCGGCCTTCATCCGCGAGGCCTTCCATGACCGCGAATTGCGCCGGGCGGACGCTGCGGGAACCCTGGAGATCGCGCCGCGTCATGGGCGACGCGCCTAGATGCCGAGCGCCTCCCGCACCGGGGCGAGGCCGGCGATGACATTGGCGATGTGCTCCTCCAGCGGGAGGTCGAGCTCGGTCGCGCCCTTCTCCAGCTGGTCGCGGGGCACCTGCCGGGCGAAGCCCTTGTCGCGCATCTTCTTGGCGACCGATCGCACGTCGACCTCGTCGAGCGACCGGTTGGGCCGCACGTAGGCCACCGCCACGACGAAGCCGCTCATCTCGTCACAGGCGTAGACGACGTGCGCCAGCAGCGTGGTCCGTGGCACGCCGGTGTGATCGCCGTGGCCCAGGACCGCATCCACGATCTCTTCGCCGTAGCCCAGTCGCCGGAGTTCCTCGGCGCCCTGGCGCGGATGCGTCTCCGGGTAGCGCTCGTAGTCGAAATCGTGCAGCAAGCCGGCCATCCGCCACTGCTCCAGGGCGGCACCCGTGAGCCCGAAGCGCTGCTCGCCATACCAGGCCACGGCGGCCTCCACGGCCTGCGCGTGCTTGCGCAGCGACGCGCTGGCGGTCCACTCCGTCAGGAGGCGCCACGCGTCGTCACGAGTGCGTTCGGTCACGCGGGGATGGTATCAAGCGGCCCCGCCCGCTACGCTCGCACGGGGTGACCATCCTCCAGTTCCTGGCGCTCCCGGTCGGCGTGGCCATCGCACTCGCCCTGTGGTTCGGCCTGCGCCGCGAACTGGCGGCGCGCGACGCGCCACGCGGTGCCGCCTGGACCGCGCTGGCGACCTACCTCGTGGCGGCCCTGGCGTGGGTCATGGTCCTGGAGGCGCCCGTGCCGGTGTGGGTCGCCTGGGTGGCTTCGATCCCGGCCGCGGTCGTGACCGTCTGGCCCGACCCGCTCATCCGCTCCGCCGGCGGTTCGCAGGCCGCGCCGCACTTGCGGGCGGAGACGGAGGTGCTGCTCGACATCGTGGGTGCACCCCTGTCCAACATCACGCCAGCCCACCTGGATGCCCTGCGGGCACGCGTCCGGGGCCTCGAGCGGTGGCGCACGCCGGCCACGACCGAGCTCATCGACGCGCTCCAGGTATGGGCCTTCGACCGCCTCGACGGGATGCCCGTGCCGACCGCCGACGAGGCCGCCCAGCGTCGCCGCATCGCCCAGCTCCAGGGCCGCCTGCTGAGCCCCTCAGGCGGCTGGTCGGCGCCACCCCGGGCGCCCCAGGCGCCACCACACGAAGAGGACGACGGCCACGACGGCCAGCACGGCCAGCAGCAGATCGAACGGCTGGAGGGCGTGGCGGATGTCCTCCCAGTGGACGCCCAGCTGGAGCCCGGCGAAGACGAGCAGCGTGCTCCACAGCACCGCCCCGAGCGTCGAGTAGGCGATGAACGGGACCAGCGGCATGCGCGTGACGCCGGCCGGGAAGCTGATGAACGTCCGCACCACCGGCAACAGACGGCCGACGAAGACCGTGGACCGGCCGTGACGGGCGAAGAAGTCGTCCGCCCGGTCGATCTCCTCGGTCCGGATGAGCAGGTACCGCCCGTACCGCTCCAGCAGCGGGCGGCCGCCCCAGGCGCCGATGGCGTACGCGATGAGTGAGCCCAGGGTGTTGCCGACGACGGCCGCCAGCACGACCAGCCAGAACGCCCACGGCTGACGGGTCAGCGGCTCCAGCTGGCTCGGATCAGAGACCAGGAACCCGCCGAAGGGCAGCGTCAGCTCGCTCGGCAGGGGCACCATGGCCGACTCGATGGTCATGGCGACGACCACGCCGAGGTACCCGACGGCGCCGTAGAGGCTGGTCAGGAAGGGGATGACGAGCTGGTCGATGAAAGCGAGCACGGCCGCAGAGTCTACGGCCTGCCGTCAGGTGCCGGTCGGCCTCATCTCCCGACGGCCGCCGCCCGACGGGCGACCGGTCGCGCCGCGCGGCCGTCACGAACACGCCTGGGGCCGGGCCGGCCGGCCGCCTCGGCGAAGGACACGTCGCTGAGCGGCACCAGCGGCTCGCCCCGCAGGACCCGCCCCAGGTACTCCCCGGTGGCCGAGCCGGCGACGCGCGCCACTTGCTCGGGGGTGCCGCTGGCGATGACCTGACCGCCCCGCGCGCCGCCCTCCGGGCCCAGGTCGATGATCCAGTCGGCGGTCTTGATGACGTCCAGGTTGTGCTCGATGACGATGACCGTGTTGCCCGTGTCGACCAGGCGGTGGAGCACCTCCAGGAGCTTCTCCACGTCGGCGAAATGGAGGCCGGTGGTGGGCTCGTCGAGGACGTACAGCGTGCGGCCGGTGGCCCGACGCGAGAGCTCGGTCGCCAGCTTGACGCGCTGGGCCTCGCCGCCCGAGAGGGTCGTCGCCGGCTGGCCCAGATGGATGTACCCCAGGCCCACGTCGTAGAGCGTCTGGAGCTTGGTGCGGATGGCGGGCACGGCCTCGAAGAGGTCGAGCGCCTCGGCGACCGTCATCTCCAGCACGTCGGCGATGGAGCGGCCGCGGTAGAGGACCTCCAGCGCCTCCCGGTTGTACCGCTTGCCGCCGCACACCTCGCACGGCACGTACACGTCCGGCAGGAACTGCATCTCGATCTTGATGATGCCGTCGCCCTTGCATGCCTCGCAGCGGCCGCCCTTGACGTTGAAGCTGAAGCGGCCGCTCTTGTAGCCCCGCAGGCGGGCGTCGGGCGTGGCGGCGAAGAGGTCGCGGATCGGCCCGAACATGCCCGTGTACGTGGCGGGGTTGGAGCGCGGGGTGCGGCCGATGGGGCTCTGGTCGATCTCGATGACCTTGTCGACCGCGTCGAGCCCCTCCACCCGGTCATGGGCGCCGGGGTCCTCTCGCGCGCCGAAGAGGGCCCGCGCCAGGGCGCGGTAGAGGATGTCGGTGACGAGGGTGCTCTTGCCCGAGCCGGAGACGCCGGTCACGGCGGTGAAGGTCCCCAGCGGGAAGCGCACGTCGAGGTCGCGCAGGTTGTGGGCCCGCGCGCCGATCACCTCCAGGGCCCGCCCGCTACCCGTCCGGCGTCGCGCCGGGATGGGCACGCTGCGGTCGCCCCGCAGGTAGGCGCCGGTGATGGAGCGGGGCTCGGCCAGGATCGCCTCCAGCGGCCCCTCCGCGACAACCTCGCCACCGTGCTCGCCCGCCCCGGGACCCACGTCCACGATCCAGTCGGCGGTGCGGATCGTCTCCTCGTCGTGCTCCACCACGAGCAGCGTGTTGCCCAGGTCGCGCAGCCGGGTGAGGGTGGCGATGAGCTTGGCGTTGTCGCGCTGGTGCAGACCGATCGAGGGCTCGTCGAGGATGTACAGGACGCCCATCAGGCTCGAGCCGATCTGCGTCGCCAGCCGGATGCGCTGGGCCTCGCCGCCCGACAGCGTGTTGCTGGTGCGGTCGACGGTCAGGTAGTCCAGGCCCACGTCGACGAGGAAGCCCAGGCGGGCCGTGATCTCCTTGAGGACCTGGCGGGCGATGGTCTGCTCGCGCTCCGTGAGCCGCTGGTGCAGGTCGCCCGCCCAGACCATCGTCTCGCTCACGGCGAGGGCGGCGACGGCCGAGATGTCCAGGTCGGCCACGGTCACCCCGAGGGCCGCCGGCTTGAGCCGCTTGCCGCTACAGGCCGGGCAGGGGCGCTCGACCATGAAGCGTTCCAGCTCGGACTTGACGTACTCGGAGTCGGTCTCCTTGTAGCGTCGCTCCAGGTTGGGGATGAGGCCCTCGAACGTCGCGGCGTAGCTGCTGTCGCCGCGGTCGTGGTGGTAGCTGATCCGCACCTGCTCGCCACGGGGCGCCCACAGGAGGTGCTCCAGCGCTGCGGGCGGCAGCTGGTCGAGCGGCACCGTGGGGTCCCAGCCGTGGGCCCGGGCCACCGCCTCGGTGACCTTGCCGTACCACGAGTCGGCCATGGGCATCCGGGCGAAGGGCCGCATGAGGGCGCCCTGCGCGATCGACAGGGACCGGTCGGGCACGACCCGCTGCGGGTCGATCTCCAGGCGGATGCCGAGCCCGGTGCAGGTGGGGCAGGCGCCGTGCGGCGAGTTGAAGCTGAAGCTGCGGGGCTCCAGGTCCTCGATCTGGGTGCCGTCATAGGGGCACGTGTAGTGCTCGCTGTAGCGCAGCTCCTCGAACGCGTCGGCGTCGGCCGGGGCCACGACCATGACGCCTTCGCCCAGCCGGAGGGCCGTCTCGACCGAATCGGCCAGGCGGGCGCCGTCGGGGTTGGGGTGGTCACGGTCGTACGGGCGACCCTCGTCGTCGGCGTGGTGCACCACCAGCCGGTCGACGACCACCTCGATGGTGTGGCGCTTGTACTTGTCCAGCGTCGGGACGTCGTCGAGGTCGCGCAGCTCGCGGTCCACCCGGACCCGGACGAAACCCTGCCGGCGGGCGGCCTCGAAGACCCGCTCACCTTCCGTCTTGCGGTCCTTCACCAGCGGACCCAGGACCAGCAGCCGCGTCCCGTCGGGCAGGGCTTGGATGCGCTCCACGATCTGGCTGGCGCTCTGCCGCGCGACCTCACGGCCACAGGCCGGGCAGTGGGGGTGGCCGACGCGCGCGAACAGCAGGCGCAGGTAGTCGTAGATCTCGGTCACCGTGCCGACGGTCGACCGGGGATTGCGGCTGCTCCCCTTCTGGTCGATGGAGATGGCCGGGCTCAGGCCGTCGATCTGGTCGACGTCCGGCTTCTCCATCTGGCCCAGGAACTGCCGGGCGTACGCCGACAGGCTTTCCACGTAACGGCGCTGGCCCTCGGCGTAGATGGTGTCGAAGGCGAGGCTGCTCTTGCCGCTGCCGGACAGGCCGGTGATGACGATCAGGCGATCGCGGGGCAGGGCGACCGTGATGTCCTTGAGGTTGTGCTCGCGCGCGCCGCGCACGATGAGCTGGTCCTGGGGCACGTAACGATTGTAGCGGCTGTGGAGCGTTTGGAACAGACGTTCTGTCCCGCTACCAGCAGATCAGCCAGCGTCCCTGCTGCACGGCGAGGGGGATCGTGGCGTCCACCACCTGGCGCGCCTGCACCCGGGCGGCGAAGGCGTCGGCCAGCGCGGCGGCGACCGCATCGGAGACCGGGGTGCCTCTTGCCCGACCCACCTGCTGGATGAGCTGGCGCACCTGGACGCGGTCGACCGCGACCCGCAGCGTGCCCACCAGACGCACCATGGCCAGGTCACCCAGCCGGGACGACTGGTCGAGTTCACCCTGGTCGAAGTCGACCTTCAGCGCCGACAGGCCCTGGGCGGTCGAGATCTCCGGTGGCAGGGCCGCCGCGATGTCCGGCACGAGGTCCAGGCGCGCCTCCACCTCCGCCTGGCGCGCCGTGCAGGCCAGGGTCGACAGCTGGTCGAACTGCTTGGCCTCCACCATGGCCACCGCCGACTGGACGGTCATGACCGGCGAGCCGGCCACGGTCGCGGTCGGTGAGGCGCCCGCGCGACAGCCGGCCAGCGCGGCGGCGGCGGCGAGGACGAGGATCAGGCGCGAGGTCGGACGCATGAGGCCGAGCTTGGGCACCCTCGATGAGAGGCACATGAGCGGCATCTGAGGGCTCGGTGAGCGCTCCGGAGGACGACCTAGCGCCGGCGGCGTGGACGCGTGCCGGTGCGCTTGATGACGTTGGGGGTGACGCGCCGGTCCCACGTCGGCCGATCCAGCCAGCGCGCCTGCCAGCCGCCGTCGTCCTCGTGTTCGTCGCGGATGCCGGGCAGCCAGTCGGCGGCCGTGCCGTCGTCCGGATTGGCCGGCTCGACGGGCTCCTCCCCGCTCGGCAGCACCTCCACCGCCGTCACCTCGACGACGCCGGCGGGCGTATCGGTGGACGCCCGTGCGCCTCGCCGGCCGCGCGATGGTCGCCCGGTGTCGCCCGCGGCGGCCTCCGCGGCGCGGGCCACGGTGACCGAGGCGTCCTCCTCCAGGACGCGCAGGCGGATCTCCTGGACCTGGTCGCGCAGCGCCGCGGCACGCTCGAACTCGAGGTTGCGGGCGGCCTCCTTCATGTTGGCCTCGAGCTGGGCCACATACTGGGCGATCTGCTCGCGCGACAACTCGCTCAGGTCCCCCGACGCCTCGCCCGAGGCATAGCTGCCGGGGCGGTCGGCTACCGCGCGCAGGCGGTCGTTGATGTCCCGGATCTCCTTGATGATCGTCGCCGGCTCGATGCCGTGCTCGGTGTTGTAAGCCTCCTGGATGCCGCGCCGGCGGTTCGTCTCGTCGATCGCGACGCGCATCGACTCGGTGATGGTGTCGGCGTACATGACGACCTCGCCGCCGGTGTTTCGAGCGGCCCGGCCGGAGACCTGGATGAGCGACCAGGCCGACCGCAGGAAGCCCTCCTTGTCGGCGTCGAGGATGGCCACCAGGGTGACCTCGGGCAGGTCGATGCCCTCGCGCAGCAGGTTGATGCCGACCAGCACGTCGTACACGCCAAGCCGGAGGTCGCGCAGGATCTGCACCCGCTCGAGCGTGTCGACCTCGCTATGGAGGTAGTTGACCTTGACCCCCAGCTCCTTGAGGTAATCGGTCAGGTCCTCCGCCATGCGCTTGGTGAGGGTCGTGACCAGGACCCGCTCACCGCGCAGGGTCCGCTCGCGGATCCGCTCCAGGAGGTCGTCGATCTGGCCCTCGGTGGGCTGCACCTGGACGGTCGGGTCGACGATGCCGGTAGGCCGGATGAGCTGCTCGACGAGCTGCTTGGACCGTTCCAGCTCGTAGGCGCCCGGGGTCGCCGACATGTAGACGACCTGATTGAGGTGGTCCTGGAACTCCTCGAAGGTCAGCGGCCGGTTGTCGAGCGCCGAGGGCAGGCGGAAGCCGTACTCGACCAGGATCTCCTTGCGGGTCCGGTCGTTCTTGTACATGCCCACGACCTGGGGGATGGTCATGTGGCTCTCGTCCACGACGAGCAGCCAGTCCGGCGGGAAGTAGTCGAGCAGGGTCCACGGCCGCGACCCGGCCTCGCGACCGGCGAGGTGCCGCGAGTAGTTCTCGATGCCCGAGCAGAAGCCCAGCTCGCGCATCATCTCCAGGTCGAAGGTGGTCCGCTGGCGCAGGCGCGCCGCCTCCAGGACCATGCCCTTGGCCTCCAGCTGGGCGGTCCGCTCCTCCATCTCCGCGTCGATGTCGACGATGGCCTTCTTGAGCTTGTCGGCCGGCGTGACGTAGTGACTGGCGGGGTAGACGTTGAGCTCGGCACGCTCGGCCAGCATCTCGCCGGTCAGCGGGTCGAGCTCCGTGATGCGCTCGATCTCATCACCGAAGAACTGCACCCGGACGATGAAGTCGTCGTACGCCGGCTGCACCTCCAGGGTGTCGCCGCGGACCCGGAAGCGGGCCCGGCTGAGGGCCTGGTCGTTGCGCTGGTACTGCAGGTCCACCAGCTGGCGCAGCACGCCGTCGCGGCGGTACCGCCCGCCGACCCGCAGGCGGATGACGGTGGCGCCGTAGTCGACCGGCGCGCCGAGGCCGTAGATACAGCTGACGCTGGCCACGATGATCACGTCGCGGCGCTCGAAGAGGGCGTGCGTCGCCGCGTGGCGCAGCTTGTCGATCTCGTCGTTGCGCGACGAGTCCTTCTCGATGTAGGTGTCGCTACGGGGCAGGTACGCCTCGGGCTGGTAGTAGTCGAAGTAGCTGACGAAGTACTCGACCGCGTTGTGGGGGAAGAAGTCGCGGAACTCGCTGTACAGCTGGGCCGCCAGCGTCTTGTTGTGGGCCAGCACCAGGGTCGGTTTCTGGTGCTCCTGGATGACCGAGGCGATCGAAAACGTCTTCCCGGTGCCGGTGGCTCCGAGGAGGACCTGGTCCTTCAGGCCGCGCCCGAGCCCGGCTGACAGGCGCTCGATGGCGCGCGGCTGGTCACCGGTCGGCTGGAAGGGAGCGACGAGCTGGAAGTCCGGCACGACCTGATTCTAGCATCGAAGACCCGGAACAGAACACCTGTTCTGTCTAGCCGCGGAAGCCGGCGAGCGCTTCCTCATACGCTTCGAGCGCGGCCGCCCGCACGTCGTCGGGCGCGCCGTCGGTGACGAGGACGCGAGTCGCTTCGGGGGCCAGGCGCTCGCGGATGTCGCCCTGGGCGGCTACACGGCGCGCCGCATCGGCGGCGGGGACGCCTCGACCGGCCAGCCGGGCAGCCTGGGATGCCGGGTCACAGGTCACCAGCCAGACCTCGTCGCACGCCGCGGCCAGGCCGCCCTCGACGAGCTTGATGGCCTCGATCACGACGGCCGGCGCACCCTGGGCCTCGGCGGCTGCCATCTCGGCTTCGATCGGCCCACGGACGTGGGGGTGGGTCAGGGCCTCCAGCCTGGCCAGGGCGTCGGAGTCACCGAAGACCGTCGCGGCGAGCGCTCCCCTGTCCAGCCCCCCATCCGGACCGACCACGGCCGGCCCGAAGGCGGCGGCGATGGCGGCCCGCACCGTTGGCTCGTCGGTGACCTGGCGGGCGATGGCATCGGCGTCGATCACGACCGCGCCGCGCGCCGCCAGCCAGGCGGCGACCGTGGACTTGCCGCAGCCGATCGGCCCGGTCAGGCCGATCCGCACCGTGCGACGCGGTGTGCCTGCCCCGGTCATCGTGGCGCCCGCTCTTCGAGGGCCAGCCAGGCGTCCTCCGCCATGGCCAGGGCCGCGTCCACGTCGGCCAGCTCGCTGGCCACCCGGCGCAGCTCGACGAAGTTGGCCTGCGTGTCGGGTCGGCCAAGGGCCAGTTCCAGCTGCGACTTGCGCAGGCCCAGCCGCGTCAGATCAGCGTCGACCACCGCCCGCTGGCGCCGGTAGGCGTCCTTGGAGAGCGGCTCCCGACGTCCTGCCCGGGCCGCCACCGCCACGGGCTGCGGCACCGGCTTGGGGGCGACCGTACGGGGCCCCTCCCCACCGCTCACGGCGCGTCCGCCGTCGAGCCGGCGCGCCTGCAGCTCCAGCTCACCGGCCACGGTCCAGCCGTCCGCGACCGCCGCGCGCCACGCTCGCCAACCGCCGTCGAACGGCACGATCCAGCCCGGTTCGCCCGCCCGTCCGGCCTCCACGACCCACAGGCGCTGGCAGACACTCTCCAGGAGGCGGCGGTCGTGCGACACGATGAGGAGCGTGGCGCTGGCCTGGCGGAGGAACGCCTCCAGGGCCTCGCGGGCGGGGATGTCCAGGTGGTTGGTGGGCTCATCGAGGAGCAGCAGGTTGGCCGCGCTGACGCCCAGGACGGCCAGCTCGAGGCGCGACCGCTCGCCGCCCGACAGCTCGGTCACGGGCTTGAACGCGTCGTCGCCGCGGAACAGGAAGCGGGCCAGGTACGAGCGCGCCTCGCCCGGCTCGACGGGGGCCGAGTCGACCAGCGCGTCCAGCACGGTCTGGCCGGCGAAGGCGGCCTGGCGCAGCTGGGCCAGGTAGCCCGGCTGGACCGCCGCGCCCAGCCGCACGATGCCCTCCAGGGGCGCGAGGTCGCCTGCGATCGTCCGCAGGAGGGTCGTCTTACCGGCCCCGTTGGGCCCCACGATGCCGATGCGCTCGCCGCGCTGCGCCTCCAGCCGCGGCGCCCGGGCGATGGCGATGGGATCACGCTCAGGCCCGGCCGGGAAGCCGACCACGACGTCGCGCACACTGACCACCAGGTCGCCCGACCGCACCGCGCCGTCGCCACCCAGGCCCCGGCTCGAGAGCGCCAGCGACGCCCGCCGCTTGGGCGCCTCGACGGGCGTCTCCCGGAGCGCCTCCAGCCGCCGTTCGTGCTCATGCATCTTGGCGTACTTGCGGTGGCTGCGGTACCGCTGCACGAGCTCCTGCTCCCGGGCGATGGCGTCGGCGTGGGACTCGGCGTCCTTGTGCGCCCGTGCGTCGGCCGCCTCACGTTGCGTCAGGTAGGCGGAGAAGGCACCGCGGAACATGCGCAGGTGGCGGTCCCGCAGTTCCCAGATCCGCTGCACGACGGCGTCAAGGAAGGCCCGGTCGTGCGAGGCCACGATGACGGCGCGATCGCGTCGGGCGAGGGCCTGCTCAAGCCACTCGATGGCCGCCACGTCGAGGTGGTTGGTGGGCTCGTCGAGGAGCAGCAGGTCGGGGTCGGCGATCAGCAGGCGGGCCAGCGCCGCCCTCGTCTGTTCTCCGCCCGACAGGCTCGTCGGGAGCCGGTCCATGTCGGCGGTCTCGAACCCCAGGCCGGAGAGCGTCGCCTCAACGCGCTGGTCCAGGCCGTAGCCGTCGCGAGCCTCGAAGCGGTGGCGCACCTCGGCGTACGCCGCGGAGGCGACCCCTTCCGCACCGGCCGCTTCCAGGCGGGCCAGCTCGCGCTCGTCGGCTTCCAGGTCCGCGGCTCCACCACGCACCGCGGTGCGGAGGTCGGGCGCGGCGGCGAACGCGGCGTCCAGGTTCGCCTCCTGGCTGAGGAGGCCGACGGTGAGACCGGCCTTGCGCACGACGCGCCCGCCATCGGGGCTGTCCGTGCCGACGGCCAGGCGCAGCAGCGTCGTCTTGCCCGCCCCGTTGACCCCGACCAGGCCGATGCGCTCGCCGTGGGCCACGGCGGCCGAGACGTCGTCGAGGATGACGAACGTGCCGATCTCGCGGCGGACCGCCTCGAAGCGCAGGATCGCCATCAGGCGGGCCCCGACCTGGACCGGCGCGCCGCCCTGGTCCAGCGCGCGCCGACCGAGCCCTCGCCGAGCGGCAGCTCGTCCCACATGCGGCCCCGCCGGGCCTGCGTCCGGGCGGCCCGCAGGAGCCGCTCGATGGCGGGCGTCCGCTGGCCTGGTGGCAGGCGCTGGCACCACGAGCAGAAGTGCGTGCCCCGCCCGCCGACGAGGATGCGGCGGATGGGCCGGCCGCAACGGTGGCAGGGCAGGCCGGTGCGCTGGTAGACGTCAAGGTGCTCCTGCATCTCACCGTCGCCCTCAGGCGCGGTGTAGTCGTCGACCGAGCTGCCGCGCCGCTCGATGGCTTCGGTCAGTACGCCGCGGGTGGCGGCGAAGAGGCGGGCCTCGTCGGGGCGCCGCAACGAGGCCGCCGTCCGCAACGGATGGAGACGGGCCCGCCATAGCGCCTCGTCGGCATAGATGTTGCCGACGCCGGCGAGGAACGCCTGGTCGAGGAGCATCGGCTTGAGGCGGCCGCGGCGCGCCCGCAACCGCCGCCGGAAGTCGGCCAGCGTGAACGACGGCTCGAGCGGTTCGGGGCCGTGGCCGGCGAACAGGGCGCCGGTCTCCGCGGCATCGAGCGGCAGGCCATCGTCACCGGCCCGGTAGAGGCCGACCCGGGCGAACTTGCGGGTGTCGCGCAGCCGCAGCTCACGCCCGTCGGCCAGGCGCCACGCGACGTGGACATGCCGGTCGCGCGGCGTGGCGGCGTCCACCACGAACAGCTGGCCCGTCATCTTGACCTGGATGACCAGCATGGCCCCGCCGTCGAGCGTCACGACGAGCCACTTGGCGCGCCGCCCGACGTCGACGACGCGGCGGCCCACCAGGCCCGCCCCGAAGGCAGCCGGCTCTGGGTGGCGGATGGCGCGCGGCCAGTCGGTCCATACCTCGGCCACGACCGCGTCCCGCACCAGCGGGCGCAGCTCACGCGCGATCGTCTCCACTTCGGGCAGCTCGGGCATGGCCGCCTACGCCTTCGCCGGGACCGGCGTCATCCGCTCCCAGTCGTCGCCCACCTTGACGTCCACGTCCAGCGGCACGTCGAGGGGCATGGCCGTGGCCATCGTCTCGCGGACGAGCGGCGCAAGGGTCGCCACCTCGCCGCGGGGCACTTCCAGGACCAGCTCGTCGTGCACCTGGAGGAGCAGGCGGGCGGCCGATCCTTCGCGCCGCAGCCGCTCACGCAGCCGGATCATGGCGATCTTCATGATGTCCGCGGCGGTGCCCTGGATGGGCATGTTGATGGCCATCCGCTCGCCCGCGGCGCGCAGGTTCGGATTGCGCTGCTGGAGCTCGGGGATCGAGCGCCGCCGGCCGAGCAGGGTCGTCACGTAGCCCTGCTGGCGGGCCTGGTCCTTGATGTGGAGCATGTAGTAGCTGATACCGCTATAGGTGGCGAAGTAGCGGCTGATGAACTCCTGCGCCTCGGCGCGCGGGATGTTGGCCCGCGAGGAGAGGCCGAAGTCGCTCATGCCGTAGGCGATGCCGAAGTTGACCATCTTGGCCATCGACCGCTCGTCGGCGGTCACGTCGGCGGGGTCCTTGTGGAGCACCAGGGCGGCGGTGTCGCGATGGACGTCGGCATGGCGGGCGAAGGCGTCGCGCAGCGCCGCGTCGCCGGAGACATGGGCCAGGACGCGCAGCTCGATCTGGCTGTAGTCGGCCGCCAGGAGGGTCGTGCCCGGCTCGCCGGCCACGAAGGTGCGGCGGATGCTGCGTCCCAGGTCGGTGCGGATGGGGATGTTCTGCAGGTTGGGGTCGGACGAGCTGAGGCGCCCGGTGGCGGCGACCGCCTGGTGGAAGGTCGTGTGGAGGCGCCCGGTCCGCGGGTCCAGCATCAGCGGCAGGGCGTCGACGTAGGTGCTCTTGAGCTTGGTGTAGACGCGCCAGTCGAGCAGCATGCCGATGGCCGGGTGGGCCGGTCGCAGCTCCTCCAGGACGGTCGCGTCGGTCGAGTAGCCGGTCTTGGTGCGTCGGCCGCGGGGCAGGTCGAGCTCGTAGAAGAGCACCTGCTCGAGCTGCTTGGGGCTGCCCAGATTGAACTCGTGGCCCACGGCGGCGTAGATCTCAATCTCCAGCCGGCCGATCTCCGTGGCGAACGACGCGCCCAGCCCGGCGAGGGCTTCCCGGTCGACCGCCACGCCGGTCGCCTCCATGTCGGCGAGGACGGGGATGAGCGGCAGCTCCAGCTCGCGGTAGAGGCGCTCCAGGCCCGCCTCGGCAAGCTGGGGCGCCAGGACGGCCCGGGTGGCGCCGACCGCGGCCGCCTCCACCGCCGCGTGCTGCGGGCCGTTGAGCGTGCCCGGCTTGGGCAACTCGACCCCCAGCCGCTCGTTGGCGATGTCGGCCAGCGACTGCGAGCGGAGGGCGGCATTCAGGATGTAGGCCGCGATCTGGGTGTCGAAGGCGGCCTCCGGCAGCGGATATGCCGCGGCGGCGCGGTCGCGGCCGTCGGGGTCGCGGCGGGCGCGTTCGGCCACCAGGAGCCGCTTGACGTCGTGACCGGCCACCGGGCGACCGGCATCGGCCATCAGCGCGAGCAGGCGTGGCGCCTGCGTGGCGTCTGCCGTGAGCAGCCGGCCGTCGGCGCCCGCCACGGCCAGGCCGAGCAGCGTGCCGCGCCG
Organism: uncultured Anaerolineaceae bacterium; assembly: GCA_964518505.1. Taxonomy (GTDB): domain Bacteria; phylum Chloroflexota; class Limnocylindria; order Limnocylindrales; family CSP1-4; genus DASPUH01. The sequence goes on from CAZFGT010000015.1 coordinate 34,733, forward strand.
CGGCCGCGGGTCGTCCACCGCCAGGCCCACGGTCAGGTACTCCTGGGCGGCCAGCCAGGCAGTCGCATCGTCGCCCTCGCCGAAGGTCTCGGTCGCGCCCGGGTCGGCGAGGACGCGGGTGAGCCGCTCGCCCGGGTCGGTCGTGACGGGGATGACGGCCGGCGCACTGCGCTCGGGTGCCTGCGCCAGCGGCTGGGGAGAAGTCGGGGCCGTCAAGGCATCGAAGTCCAGGGTCAGTTGCAGCCCGCTCCCCTCCCCCCGCGTGGATGGCGATCGGCCGGGAACCACGGCCGCGGGCACCGCTCCGGCCTCGTCCTCCTCACGGAGCCGGTCGCCGGGCGCCCGGGGCGCCTCACCGCGCAGCGGCGGCAGGCGCTCCACGAGCGAACGGAACTCGTACTCGCGGAACAGGCGCATGACCTCCGTCCGGTCGTAGTCGCCGGGGCCGGCGCCGCTCAGGTCGAGCGTCACCGGCAGGTCGCGATGGATCGTCACAAGGGACCGCGAGGCCATCACCTGGTCGCGGTGCTCGAGCAGCTTGAGGCGCAACTTCTCCGGCTGGACGCGGTCGGGGTCGGCATACACGGCATCCAGGTCGCCGTAGTCCTGGAGCAGTTTGGCGGCCGTCTTCTCGCCGACGCCGGGGATGCCTGGCACGTTGTCGGTCGTGTCGCCCTTGAGGGCCTTGAAGTCGATCATCTGGCCCGGCGTGAGCCCGTAGCGCTCGAAGACCGTGGACGGTTCGTAGGTCACCGTCTGCTGGACGCCGCCCCGGGTGGTCATGACGTGCGTCAGGTCGGTCACCAGCTGGAGCATGTCCAGGTCGCCGGAGACGATCGTGGTGGCCAGCGGCCGCGCCTCCGCCTGGAGAGTAAGCGTGCCGATGAGGTCGTCGGCCTCGAAGCCCTGCAGCTCGTAGATGGGGATCCCGAAGGCCTGGATCAGCTCCCGGACCCGCGGGAACTGCTCGCGCAGGTCGTCGGGCATGGGCCGCCGCGTGGCTTTGTAGCCCTCGTACTGCTCGTGGCGGAACGTCGGGCCGGCCAGGTCGAAGCAGGCGATCACGTAGTCGGGGTGCACGTCCTGGTAGCCCCGCAGGACGATGCTCCAGAAGCCGAAGATGGCGTTGACGAGCTGGCCCTTGCTGGTCGTGAGGGGCGTGTTGAAGAGGGCGAAATAGGCGCGGTAGATGAGGCCGTTCGCGTCCAGCAACATCAGCCGCTCCACCGGCCGAGTGTACCCGCTCGGTCGGGGGCGGCCGGCTAGGTCGGGCGCCGCCTGAGGACCAGGACCGCCCCGCCGCCGACCGCGAACATGAGCAGGCCCCCGCCGATCAAGACGTCCCCCGCGTCCGGGCCCGGCGCAGCGGCGCTCTTGGAGCCGGCCGGCGGGACGCCTCCACCCGACAGGTCGCCGGCGCCGCCGCTCGGTGCCTGGCCGAACACGCCGGCCGGGACTGACGGGTGCGGCTGGGGCGAACCCAGTTCGACCCCGACCGCCGATGGGCCGGGCCCGCTAACGTCGGTGGAGCGGTTCCCGTCGTCCGTGGCGGCGGGCGTCGCTCCAGCCCCGCCCGCTCCCGGCTGTGCGGCGGGCACACCCTGGTCGGTGACCGCGCTGCCGACGTTGGACTGCGGCGCCGCCGTGCTGGCAGCCCGTGGCAGCACCGCGCCGGTCACGGCCAGGAGCAGCCCGAAGGCGCAGATCGTGGCGGCCACGGGGCGCAGCGCCGGTCCGGCCAGGCCGCGGCTCAGGCGCTCACGCCAGGAGGGGCCACGCACGGCGACGTCGGGCGAGATGCGGAAGTCGCGCGGGCGGCGGGGCAGGGGCAGGTCGGTCCGCAGCCCGGCGCTCATGGCCAGGAGATCGGCGTGCAGCAGGGCGCAGTCGGGACAGGTCGCCAGGCGGTCCGTGACCGTCGCCTGTTCGGTTGGCGTCAGGGCATCATCGGAGGCGGCCCGCGCGATCAGCAGCGGGTCGTGGGCGGCATGGTCGGCCGTGAGCCGGCCTCCTCGGACATCGGTCATGCCCATCAGACGTCCTCAATCACGGAACAGTTCCAGCTGATCGGCCAGGCATTCACGCAGGGCCAGGCGTCCGCGATGGATGCGGGACTTGACAGTGCCCAGCGACACGCCCGTCATCTGGGCGATCTCGGGATAGTCGAAGCCTTCGACGTCGTACAGCACGATGGCCCGGCGTTGGTCCTCCGTGATCGTCAGCAGGGCCGCCGCCAGGGCGCGCCCCCGGGCGCGACGCGTGACCTCGTGGTCGGGGTCGGTGGCCGGACCCGATGGCGGCTGCCAGTCGTCGTCCTCCCACTCCGGGTAGGGCTCCGACGGCCGGCGCTTGCGACGCCGCAGCACGTCGGTCGCGGCGTTCAGGGCGATACGGGCCAGCCAGCCGCGGACTAGGCCGCCGTGATACGAACGGACGTTGCGCCACGCGTTAAGGAAGGCGTCCTGGACCGCGTCCGCGGCCGCCTCGCGGTCCCCGACCACGCGCACGACGATGGCGAACAGGAAGTCCTGGTAGGCCACCACGATCTCATTGAACGCGGCCAGGTCACCGGCCGCGGCCTGCGCCATGAGCGCCTCGTCACGGACCTGGGTCGCGCTGGGCGCGGTCGCCCCGTCAAGCTGGGTTCGAGCGTGGTCCACCGTCGCGCGGGCGTCCTCCTGTGGCGGCGGTCGCGGAGCGCGCCGAGTCTAGCATCGGCTCAGGGGCGGCCCGGAGCGACCACCTGCACCTGCCGTACACTCGGCCGCAGGCCCGGGTGGTGGAATGGCAGACACAGCAGACTCAAAATCTGCCGCTCGCAAGGGCGTGCGAGTTCGACTCTCGCCCCGGGCACCACGTTTGATCTCTCTACGACCTCGACATGGACCCGATGTCCCTCGTGAAGGCATTGCCAAGCGGGCGCCATGGCACCGTCTATCCCGACATGCCCTGGGAGCCGAAGGCGTCATTCGCGGTCGTTCCGCGCTACTTCGCGGGGTCCTGACCGGCTCACCGTCGCGGCGGCGCTTGCGCTGCAGAGCACCCGCGATGGCGAGGATGACGGTAGCGTAGCGGGGTGCTTCCCCACATCGACGTACGAGCCCTGCGCGGCTTCCGCACGGCAGCGGTCGCCCGCCTGGGCCTGGTCGGCATCCTCGCCATCGTGGGACCGGGTCTCGTCAGCGGCTTTGCCGACAACGACGCCAGCGGTATCACGACCTACTCCCTGGCCGGGGTCCACTTCGGCTACACGCTCCTGTGGGTGATCCTGGCCAGCCAGGTCGTCCTCTTCTTCACCCAGGAGGTCGGGGCCCGGCTGGGCCTGGCCACGGGTCAGGGCCTGACCGGGCTCGTGCGCGATCGCTTCGGCGTGCGCTGGGCGGCCTTCGTGGCGGTCACGATGCTGGTGGCCAACTTCGGCACGACACTGGCCGAGTACGCGGGCATCGGGGCAGCCCTGGAACTCTTCGGCGTGCCCCTGCCGATCAGCGCGGTCGCCGCCGCCATCGTGATGGTGTTGCTCATCTCCAAGGGCAGCTTCAACAAGGTCCAGTACCTGTTCATCGCGGTCGGGGCGGTCATCTCGGCGGCGTACATCCTGTCGGCCTTCCTGGCCAAGCCGGACTGGGGCGCGGCCGCGGCAAACCTCGTCATCCCGCACCTGGCCGTGTCGCCGGCGTACTGGCTGGCCGTCGTGGGCACGGTCGGCACGACGATCACGCCGTGGGGCCAGGCCTTCATCCAGGCGTACGTCGTGGATAAGGGGCTGCGCCCTGAGGACCTGCGCGGCTCGCGCCTGGACGTCGCCCTGGGCTCGGGCATCACCAACGTGGTGGCCGGGTTCATCGTGGTCGCCTGTGCCGCCGCCCTGTGGGCGACGGGGCAGACGACGGTGACCGATGCCGCCGGGGTAGCGCGGGCGCTCGGTCCGTTGGCCGGCCCCCAGGCGACCGCCCTCTTCGCCTTCGGCCTGCTGGCCGCGTCTCTGCTCGGCCTGGGCATCGTGCCCCTGTCGAGCGCCTACACGGTCTGCGAAGCCTTTGGCTGGGAAGCCGGCATCGAGTGGCGCTGGCGGGAAGCGCCCGCCTTCTATGGCCTGCTGGCCGTGTTCGTGGGTGGTGGGGCGCTGTTCGTCCTCACCCCGGGGCTGCCGCTGCTGACCGTGATGTTCCTGGCGGCGGTCCTGAACGGGCTCCTGCTGCCCTTCATCCTCGTGTTCGTGATGCTGCTGGCTCGCGACGAGACGCTCATGGGTCCGCTGCGCAGCGGGTGGAGGCTGGCCGTCCTCGGGTGGGCGCTGACGGTCGTCCTGGTCATCATGTCGCTCGTCTTCGTGGCCGCGACCGTCGGGGGCAGCTGACCCTACCGCCCGCCGCGACGCCCGCGCGGTGGCCGCTGGGTCGCCGGCGGGGTCCACGCCGGGGCCTCGGCGCGCTCACGCAACTCGACCCGATCCACGCCGATCATCGCCCGCCGCATGATGGCGGCCTTGCGGCAGGCCAGGCACATGGGCTCGCCCGGCTCCAGCCGCAGGCCGGCCGGCGCCGGGGATTGACGGCGGCACAGTGACCACGCCCCGGCATAGGCGTGCCACGTGCGGGAGCCCGGAGGGAGTGCCCAGCCATCCATGGCCGTCAGGGTAGGCCGCGGCCCGTGCCAGCTCGGGCGCGCCTCAGGCCAGCGGCGCGCTACAGCGGTCAGACGTGCTGCAGGTGGGTGTCCTTGAACACCGTCGGGTACTTCAGACCGTACCCGAGGATGCGGTCCATCCCGATGTGCGCGACCACGACGGCCCCGGCCACCGCCAGCCAGCCGACGCCCAGCCATAGGCCCAGCCCAAGCGCGACGCCCGCTGTGGCGAGGTTGTGGCCAAGGTTGTAGGTCAGCGAACCCAGGCGCGCATCCCGCAGGTACCCGACCATCGCCACGTCGGGCACGAGGAGGAGCGGCACGAGCAGCAGCCACGGTCCGCCGAGGGTGCCGTACGCAGCGACACCGGCGATGAAGGTCGCCACGGCGTCGGCCCGCAGGAACAGCGGCACGTAGCCGCCGACACGAGCGGTCCACGACCCCCCGCCGGCGAGTGACGGGCTGGCGCCCGGGGCCTGGCTCTGCGCGTTCCCGATCATGCCTTCTCCCTCACGTGCGTCGGTCGGCGCAGTATGCCCTCGTCAGCGCGCACGGAGCGACCGCCGTAGACTCGCGACTTGGTCGGCGCCCCATCCTCCCCAGCCGCGATCGAGCTGCACGACGTCCATCGGTCGTTCGGCCAGGTGCATGCCGTCGACGGCATCGATCTGCGGCTTGCGCTCGGCGAGATCGCCGCGCTGCTCGGCCCCAACGGCGCCGGCAAGACGACCACGATCGATATGATCCTGGGCCTCGGTCACCCCGACTCGGGCACGGTCCAGGTCCTGGGCATGCCGCCGGCGGCAGCCGTGTCCCGGGGCCTGGTCGCGGCAGTCCTGCAGACGGGCGGCCTGCTGAAGGACCTCACCGTGCGCGAGACCCTGCGGCTGACGGCCTCCCTGTACGCCTCGTCGCGGCCGGTCGACGAGGTGCTCGAGCGGGCCGGCATCTCCAACCTCGCCGACCGGCTGGTGGGCAAGTGCTCGGGCGGCGAGCAGCAGCGTCTCCGCTTCGCCCTGGCCCTCCTGCCCGATCCGGCCCTGATGGCCCTCGACGAGCCCACGGCCGGCATGGATGTGGAAGGGCGCCGCGACTTCTGGTCCGCCATCCGCCGCGATGCCGAGCAGGGCCGGACGGTGCTCTTCGCCACCCACTACCTGGAGGAGGCCGACGCCTACGCCGACCGGATCATCCTCCTGCGCCAGGGCAAGATCGTGGCCGACGGGACGGCCTCCGAGGTCCGCAACCTGTCCAGCGGCCGATCCGTCCGAGCGAGCCTGGCCGACGCCGATCAGGCGACCCTTTCGCGTCTACCGGGGGTCCGCTCGGTCGAGATCCGCGGCGACCGGGTGCTGATCCAGACCATGGACTCCGACGCGGTCGCGCGGTACCTGCTGACGTCCACGGCCGCACGCGACGTCGAGATCGTGGCCCACAACCTGGAGGAAGCGTTCCTCGCCCTGACCTCCGACGAGCAGGAGCCCGCGGCGTGAACGACACGGTGCCAGCCCCGTCGGTCCTCCTGGCGCGCAAGGCGGTGCCACTCGGCGGCTTCAACCTGACCTTCCTCTCCATCGAGATCCGCCGCCTCCTGCGCAACCGGCGCACGGTCGTCGTGACGCTCATCGTGCCCGTCGTCTTGTCCCTACTCTTCAGCCAGAACAAGTCGATCCAGGCCTTGAGCAAGATCGGTCTGCCCGTGGCGACGACCATGATCGGCATCGCCGTGTACGGGGCGATGCTCGCCGCGACATCCGGCGGCGCGATGGTGTCGATCGAGCGGTCGTTGGGCTGGAGCCGCCAACTGCGGCTCACCCCCCTGCGCCCGGCCGCCTACGTGGCCATCAAGCTCATCGTGGCGATGCTCCTGGGGCTGGCCTCGGTGACCGTCGTATACGGATACGGCATCCTCAGCGGTCAGCAGATGACACCTTCGCAATGGGTGCTCACGGGCGTCCTCGCGTGGGCTGCCTCGCTGGTCTTCGCGGCCTTCGGGCTGTTCATGGGCTACCTGCTACCGTCCGAGAACGTGATGCAGGTGATCGGCCCGGTCCTGGCGGTCTTCTCTCTCCTCGGCGGCCTGTTCGTGCCCGTCAGCCTGCTGCCCGCGGCGATGCAGGAGATCGCCCCTTACATGCCGACCTATGGCGTCGTCTCCATCGCCCGCTTCCCGCTCGTGGGAGGCGCCTTCGATCCGACGTGGCTCCTCAGCGTGGTGGCCTGGACGGCGGTGTTTGCCGCGGCGGCCATGGTCCTTTTCCGCCGCGATACGCGCCGCGCCTGACGATGACCCAGGATCCGGACTCGGACGAGGCGCGCGCGATGGCTCGCGCGCGATCGCTGCTGCAGCCGATCCGCACCGCCGCCGAGCAGTTGCAGGGGCAGGACTTCGAGCCGACCTGCCGGGCCGTGGACGCGGCGACCGTCGAGTTCCCCGGCACGTCCGATCTGCTCCAGGAGATCACGGAGCGGCTGTGGGAGACGCGCATGGCCTGCGACGCCTGGCGGGCCGACCCGTGGCCGGAGCGGGCGGCGGCCCTGGCCGACCACATCAACGCCCTCCAGGCGGATGCGGAAGCGCTGGACCAGGGACCGGAGGAGCAACTCGGCTAGGCGGACACTGGCGGGCGCCCTCCGGCCTCAGGCGGGCAGCAGCTCCACGCGCACCAGGCCCGCGCCGAGGCGGCGTTCGATGGCCGCCAGCAGCTCGCTGTCGTAGGCGACGCCCGAACGCAGCGGCATGGCCTGGCTGGCGCCTCGGGCTGACGGCAGCTCGACGACGACCGCGGTCTCGCCGGGGTGCTCGCGCAGGATCACCTTGAGCGACTCGAAGGCCGCCGCGAGGGTGTCCGGCGCGCCGCTGACGAAGCGCACGTGGAGGGCCTGGTCATGCCGCGCGACCGACGTGTTGGTCGCGGCGACGGCCGATCGAGCGCCCGGTTGCCATGCCTCGGCCGGGAAAGGCGGCTCGTCCGACTCACCCAGGCCGTTCAGGCTCTCAGGCTCTGGCAGCCCGTCGCCCGGGCCCGGGGCGGCCATGGCCGCGTCCATCACGGCCACCGCGGCGGCCTCGCCATCGCCGCCGCCCACGGCGACCGCGACCGGTCGCGCCGGGGCGCCCAGGCGCCACTCCAGCTCGCCGCGCACTCCGCCCTCGCGCAGGGGCGAGACCCACGGGATACGCCGCGCCGGGGTGCCCTCCCCCATCACCGGCACGCCGTGGCTGACCGGCGGCCGGCTGGCGCCGGCGTGGCCGTTCCCGTTCCCGTTCCCGTTCCCGTTGCCGTTCGTATCCGGGCGGCCATGCCCGCGGCCCCCGCCGCGACCACGCTCCCCGGCCGCCACCAGCCGGGCGAACGCCTCCGGGCCGATGGCCAGAGCCTGGTCCCAGTCCCACACGGCGTCCGCCAGAAGGACGACCGACTCGCCCTTGTGGTCGACCCGGCCGGACACGAGGACGATCGCCTCGGTGCGCCATGAGGCCGACGTCTGCTCCAGGACCTTGGGGAAGACGACCACCTCCAGGCTGCCCTGGAGGTCCTCCAGCATGGCCACCCCCATGGTCGACTTGGACTTGGTGATGACCGTGCGCATGCCGGTCACGATCCCGCCCAGGACGACCCGCTGCTGGTCCAGCTCCTCGTTCAGCTCCCCGCTGTAGGCGGTCACGAACCGGCCGAGCGGTTCGGCGATCTCGCCGAGCGGGTGATCCGACAGGTACAGGCCCAGCAGCTCCTTCTCCCAGCGCAGCCGCTCCCGCAGCGGCGCCTCGCTGCGGACCGGCAGCGGCTTCTCCAGCTCCACCGAGTCGGCGGCCAGGTCGAAGAGCGACGTCTGCCCGGTGAGCCGGTCGCGCTGCGTGGCCTGCCCGGCGGCCAGCGCGTCGTCGAGAGCGTCCAGGAGCTGCGCGGGGTGGCCCAGCCGCTCCAGTGCGCCCACCTTGACCAGCGACTCCAGCACGCGCCGGTTCACCAGCCGCAGGTCGACGCGCGCGCAGAGGTCGGCCAGCGAACGGAACGGTCCATCGGCGGCGCGGGTCGCGATGATCGATTCGATGGCCCCCTGCCCCACGTTCTTCACCGCCTGCAGGCCGAAGCGGATGGCGTCGCCCTCGACGGTGAAGTCGAGCTCCGAATGCTCCACGTCGGGCGGCAGCACTTCGATGCCCAGGCGGCGGCACTCGGCGATGGCCGCGGCCACGCGCTCGGCCGTGTCACGCACGGCGGTGAGCACGCTGGCCATGTACTCGACGGTGTAGTTGGCCTTCAGGTAGGCGGTCTGGTAGGCGATGAGGCCGTAGCACGTGGCGTGGGCCTTGTTGAAGCCGTATCGCTCGAATGGCTCGAAGGCCTTGAAGACCGCGTCGATGACGGTCGGGGAGACGCCGCGCTCGGCGGCCCGCGTCACGAAGCGCTCCTTCTGCGCCCGCAGGACCGACGACTTCTTCTTGCGGATGGCGTAGCCCAGGGTGTCCGCCTCGGGGCCGGTGAAGCCGCCCAGCGCGCGGGCCGCCGACATGATGTCTTCCTGGTAGACGAAGATGCCGTACGTCTTCTCCAGGTACGGCTCGAGCAACGGATGGAGGTAGGTCACGGCCTCCAGGCCGTGCTTGCGGCGGATGTACGCGGGGATGTTGTCCATGGGGCCGGGGCGGTAGAGGGCGACCATGGCGGCCAGATCGAGCACCGACGTCGGGCGCAGGTCCTTGACGTAGCGCCGCATGCCGGGTGACTCCAGCTGGAACACGCCGGTCGTCTCGCCCGACGCCAGCAGGTCGAACGTCCGCGTGTCGTCGAGCGGGATGTGCTCCAGGTCGATGCGTTCGCCGCGCTGCTGGGCGATGAGGTCCACCGCCTGGCGCAGGATGGTCAGGTTGCTCAGGCCCAGGAAGTCGAACTTGAGGAGGCCCAGGGCCTCCACGCCGTGCATCTCGATCTGGGTCATCAACGAGTCCGAGTTGGTGGCCCGCTGGAGCGGCATGAGGTCCGTCAGCGGCTCGCGGCTGATGACCACGCCGGCGGCATGGGTGGAGGCGTTGCGGGCGACGCCTTCGACCTGCTTGGCCAGGCCGATCAGGCGGTCCACGCGGGGGTCGGCGTCCACCTGGGCCCGCAGGTCAGGCGACGTCTCCAGCGCCTCGTCGAGCTTGATGCCCAGCTGGTTGGGGACCGCCTTGGCGATGCGGTCGACCTCGCCGTAGCCGAAGCCCAGGACCCGTCCCACGTCGCGGATCGCCGCCCGGGCCAGCATCGTGCCGAAGGTGATGATCTGGGCCACGTGGTCGGCGCCGTACTTGTGGGTGACGTAGGCGATCACCTCGTCACGCCGGCTGTCCTCGAAGTCCATGTCGATGTCGGGCATCGTCACCCGGTCGGGGTTGAGGAAGCGCTCGAACGGCAGGTCGTACTTGATCGGATCGACCGGGGTGATGCCCAGCGTGTAGGTCACGATCGACCCCGGGGCGCTGCCGCGGCACGTCGTGGCGATGCCCTGCTCGCGGGCGAAGCGGGTGAAGTCGGCCACGATGAGGAAGTAGCCCGCGTAGCCCATGGCCAGGATGACGCCCAGCTCGTACTCCAGGCGTTCATGGAGCTCGGGCGTGACGGTACCGTAGCGCTGGGCCAGACCGCGCTCGCACTCGGCGCGCAGCCAGCTCTCGACGCTGTGGCCCTCCGGCACGGGAAAGTGCGGGATATGCAGCTGCCCCAGGGGCAGCGTCACGTCGCACATCTCCGCCACCCGTCGCGTGTTGCTGACGGCCCCCGGGATGCCCTCGAAGAGCGCCCCCATCTCGGCGGCGGACTTCAGGTAGAACTCCTGGGTCTCGAAGCGCATGCGATTGGGCGTGTCGAGGTTGGACGCCGTGCCGATGCACAGCAGCACGTCGTGGGCCTCGGCCTGCGCGCGATGGACGTAGTGCAGGTCGTTGGTGCCGACCAGCGGGATCCCGACCTCCGGGCCCAAGCGGACGAGCTGCTCGGTCAGGCGCCGCTGCTCCGGCAGGCCGTGGTCCTGGACCTCCAGGAAGAAGTTGTCCGCGCCCAGGATGTCGCGGTACTCGCCGGCCAGGTTGCGGGCGAGCTCCCAGTCGTCCACCTCGAGGGCACGCGGGATCTCGCCGTTGAGACACGCCGACAGCCCCACGAGGCCCTGCGCGTGGCGCGCCAGGTACTCACGGTCGATGCGCGGCTTGTAGTAGTAGCCGTCGAGATGGGCATCGGTGACGATGCGGCAGAGGTTCTGGTAGCCGGTCCAGTCGCGCGCCAGCAGGATGAGGTGGTAGGGCTGAGCGTCGGCCTTGCCCTCGCGGTCGGCCATCGACCGCCGCGCGACGTACGTCTCGACCCCGATGAGGGGCTTGATCTCCCGCGCCCGGCACGCCTGGTAGAAGGCCACCGCCCCGTACAGCGCGCCGTGGTCGGTGATGGCCAGGCTGTCGAACCCCTGGGCGCTGGCCTGCCCGACCAGGTCGTCGATGCGCCCCAGCCCGTCGAGCAGGCTGAACTCCGTGTGGACGTGGAGGTGGGTGAAGTCGTTGGGAGCGATCGTCACGGGCCGGTCAATGGTAGCCCGGCGAGCGCGCATCCTCCCTGCGGTGAACGTTTCCGGCGGGCCCTACCCTCATGCTCGATAGACCGCGGTCATCTCGATCGCGGCCCATCGTCGGAGACCCATGGACCGAGACCTCGTCGAGCGGGCACGCTCGGGCGACCAGGCGGCATTCGCGGATCTGGTGCATCAGGTCAGCGACACGCTGCTCGGGATCGCGCGACGCATCCTGCGCGATCCCGGCCTCGCCGAGGACGTCCTGCAGAACGCCCTCGTGACCATCTGGCGGAAGCTGCCGCATCTGCGGGAGCCAGACCGCTTCGAGGCGTGGGCCTACCGGATCCTTGTCAACGCTTGCTACGCGGACGCGCCGCACAACCGCCGATGGGCATCGACCGTGCGCGTTCTCCCGATCGATCGGGAGAACGACTCGGACGAATACCAAGCGCTCGCCGATCGCGACGAGCTGGAGCAGGCCTTCCGCCGTGTTCCGCTCGACCAACGGGCCGTGTTCGTCCTCCATCACCACGCGGGCTTGCCCCTCGTGGCGGTGGCCGAGGTGCTCGGTATCCCGGGCGGCACGGCACGCTCACGACTCCACTACGCAACGCGCGCGCTCCGGGCCGCCTTCGAGGCATCCCGGGCGCAAGACCATCTCCGCGAGGGACGGCTGGCATGAACGACGATCAAGCCTTCGACCAAGCCACTCGAGCGTTCCTCGAGGACGGGCCCGACCGGACCCGGGCCGCCACGATCGATGCCGTCCTCCTCGCGGTCCGAACCACGCCACAGGAACGGGATCTTCGGATCCCGTGGAGGACCACCCCCATGTCCAACCTCATGCGCCTCGTCACCCTGGCCGTCCTGGCCCTGCTTGTCATCGCCGTCGTCGCCTTCAGCCTCAGACCGACGTCGGGGGCCGTCGGAGGCGGCGGCTCCCCGAGCCCGTCGAGCCCGTCACCCACGGCGTCGCCGTCGGCTCTCGCAGCATCGCCGAGCGCCCAGCCGACTCCCTACTCGATCGACACGGCGACGTGGACGACCTACACGTCGGCGCGTTATGGCTTCAGCATCAGCCACCCCGCGGATTGGTTCGTGCACACCACCGCGACCCGCGACTGGACCTATCCGGCGGACGCGACGGTGGACATGTACAGCACGGCCCTGGAGACCTTCGTCAACGGGGACAGCTCCATCGCCGCGGCTGCCTGGTCGGTCGCCGTCAAGTCCGGCACCACGCTCGATGCCTGGATCCAGGCCTACTGCGCGCTTGCCGAGTCCTCCGTGCCCTCGGATTGCACGACGATGCCGGGCCGCACCGTCGCGGCGAGTATGGATGGCCACGCTGGCTCGCTCGTGCGGTTCACCCAAGACACCCAGGCGTTCTTCCTCGTCAACGGCCGGATCTACGTCGTCGCGATCTGGCAGGCCGAAGACTGGATCCCGGGCGGAGTCTCGCGGCTCCTCGAGGCCTACCTCTCGACGATGCACCTTCTGCCCGGTGGTCCTGGCCCTTCAGGCGCGAGCCCGTCGCCTTCCTGAGGAGCGCGCGGTGGCCACCTCATGACCATCGTGTTCCCGCCTCGCGAACCTTGGCCGTTCGTCCGGGAACGCCTCCGAGCCTCGCCCCCGAGCTCGGAGGCTTCCCGCGCATCCGGACGGTTGGTCGGGCGATCGTCATTCCGTTGACGCGACCCGCTCGATAGCGCACAACTCCAGCGGCTCTCCCTTGCCGCGGAGCGCGATCGGACCGAGGGCTACTGACGTGACGCCGGCCGGAAGCCCTCGCAGGCGATCGACGAGGT
>CAZFGT010000016.1:0-46295 GCA_964518505.1 uncultured Anaerolineaceae bacterium
TCGGCGAGGCGACGGGCATGGACGCCGACGAGATGCTGCGCAGCCTGGCCGACCCTCCCGAGGTGCTCGCCTCCATGGAGGTCTACCTGGCCGACCGCCGCGACTACGACCCCGCGACCTGGGACGCCGACCAGGAGCGCGCAGCCCGGGCCGCCGTCGATGAGAAACACCAGGGCCGGGTGACGCCGGTCGTGCGGCGCTTCGCCCTGTCGGGCAGCGTGCGGGCCATGTTCGAGTACCGGCCGGGCGCCGTGATCGGGGTCTATCCCGGCCCGCTGCTGGTGACGGTGGCCGAGGCGGGTGGGGCGGACGACATGGCCGCGCGGGAACGCCGCCTGGGCCTGGAGGATGAACTTCGCCGCCGCGAATCGGCCGGACTGCCGGCGGCGATCGTGCGGCGCTATCCGGGCGTCGGCCACAACCTCATGCGCTACCGGCCGGACGAACTGGCGCATGATCTCCTCGCCCTGCTGGAGGCGACGGCCGTGGCCGGACGCGGCGCATGACCGCCGTCCGCACCGGGTTCGTGACCGTGCCCGGCGCGCGGCTGTGGTTCGACGACCGAGGCGCCGGGCCGGCGATCGTCTGCACCCACGCCGGGATCGCCGACCACCGCATGTGGGACGCCCAGCTGGGGGCCTTCAGCGCTAGCCATCGCGTGGTCCGCTGGGACATGCGCACCTTCGGCCGGTCGACGAGCGACGCCACGCCGTATTCGACGCGGGCCGATCTGCTCGCGGTCCTGGACCACGTGGGGCTCGAACGCGCCACCCTGGTCGGTTGCTCGATCGGCGGAGGCGTGACCCTGAGCTTCGCGGTCGAGCATCCGCATCGCGTCGCCGCGCTCGTGCTGATCGCGCCTGGCGTGGCCGGCCTGGAGACACCGGACTGGCCCCAGGAGGCTGCGCTGGACGCCGAGGAGCAAGGCCTGGTGACGGCCCAGGATTGGGCGGGCCTGGCCGACTTCGACGTGCGGACGTGGGTGGATGGGGTCGGCCAGCCCGCGGGCCGAGCCCCCGCCGCCGTCCGTGAGCTGGTCCGCGCGATGGACCTGGATCACCACCAGGCGCAGCATCCGTCAGCCGACCACCTCCCCTTGCGACCCCCCGCCGGCCGACGGCTCGGCGAGGTGGCCGCCCCGACCCTGTTGCTCATCGGCGATCTCGATACGCCACCCTGCCTGGCGACCCTGGAGACCCTGGCCGCCGGCATCCGGGGCGCCAAGGTCCACCACTTCCCGGACGCGGCCCACCTGCCCAACATGGAGTGTCCCGCCGAGTTCGACCGGGTGGTGCTGCTCGACTTCCTGGGGCCGCTCGGCCTTTAGGGGTCCCAGCGGTGGAAGGCCGGGTGCCCCGGGCCGACCGCCGCGAACGTCCCGCGGAACGTCGCCGTGACCTCGTGGCCGGCCACGATCTCGGCCTCCGCCACCGCCCGGCGGCCGTCGACGGACCGGACCCGGGCCCGCAGCCGAAGGGGTCGGTCGGTCGGCGTGGGGCGCAGCAACTGGACCTCGTAGTTCGCCGTGACGGTGGCCGGCGGCCGATCCACGCCGCTGGCTCGCATCAGGCCCAGGGTCGCGGCCCAGTTGGCGTGGCAATCCAGGAGCAGGCCGCAGATGCCGCCATTCAGCACGCCGGCGAACGCCTCAAGGGCGGAGGTCGGCTGCCAGTCGGCCACCAGTTCGTCGCCAGCCTCGAAGCTGCGCAGGTGAAGGCCGTCGGGGTTGGCCGGCCCACAGCCGTAGCACACCGAATGCGGGGCGTAGCGCTCCTGCACCGCCTGCTGCTCGTCCATGGCCGGCGAGTCTAGCCCGGGCGGTACGATGGGCGCCATGGACCCGTCCGCGTCACGCCCGCACGACCTGCCCGACCACGTGCATGCGCTCGTCGACGAGATCGAGACGGAGATGGGCGAGGACGGCGCCGGGCACGGCCCCGTGGAGGAGGCGGTCCGCCGCATCCTGGAGGAGATCGGCGAGGACCCCGACCGCCAGGGCCTGGTGCGCACGCCCGAGCGCGTCCACCGCATGTACGGCGAGCTGACCGCCGGCTACCACGTCGATCCGGCGAAGCTGATCAATGGCGCCGTCTTCGACGTGGCCTACAGCGAGATGGTGGTGGTCAAGGACATCCCGTTCTACTCGCTCTGCGAGCACCACCTGCTGCCGTTCTTCGGCACCGCGGCGGTGGCCTACATCCCCCGCGGGCGGGTCATCGGGCTGTCCAAGATCCCGCGCATCGTGGAGATGTACGCCCGCCGCCTGCAGGTCCAGGAGCGCCTGACCCAGGAGATCGCCGAGTTCCTGCAGGAGCACCTCGCCCCGCAGGGCGTGGGCGTGGTCGTGGAGGCGACCCACCTCTGCGCGGTGATGCGCGGCGTGCGCAAGCCGGGCACGATCATGACCACCGCCTCGGTCCTGGGCCTCTTCCGCACCCGCGACCGGACCCGCGCCGAGTTCTACGCCCACCTGGCCCGCACAGCGCCGACGCCCTGACCGAGGGCGCGCGCACGCGATGGATCGTGACGATCCTGCGTGCTGGGGTCAGCGTGACTACACCCGGCCGCTGCTCACGCTGTACGACCCGGTGGTCCTCGGCGCCTTCGCCAGCGTGGTCTGGCGCTGTCCGACGAGCCGGCTGATCGCGGGCTACCGCGAGCACATCCGCGACCGGCATCTCGATGTCGGGCCGGGCACGGGCTACTTCCTGGAACGGTCCGGCCTGCCCGATGGCAGCCGGGTCACGATCGTGGACCCCAACGCCAACGTCCTCGAGCATGCCTCCCGGCGCCTGCGCCGCCTGGACGTCACCGGCGTCCAGGCCGATGTCCTCAAGCCACTCCCGGTCGAGGGACCCTTCGACTCGGCCGTGCTGCACCTGGTGATCCACTGTCTGCCGGGACCGATGACGCGTAAGGCCGCGGCCGTCGCTCACGTCGCCGCCGTCATGGCCCCGACCGGCGTGCTCTTCGGTGCGTCCGTCCTGGGAACCTCGGCGCCGCATACCTGGCTGTCACGGCGGGTGCTTGACCTCTTCAACCGACGCCACGCCTTCGACAACCTCGCCGACTCCGAGCAGGGTCTCCGGGACATCCTGGGCGCCTCATTCCACCAGGTGGAACTCGAGACCGTCGGCTCCATCGCCATCTTTGCCGCCACGGGTCCGATCCGGGCGAGCGTGCCCGGATAGCGCGACCGGCACGTCACGGCCGCTCGATCTGGCCGCCCCATCAGTCACCAACGGGGCTGGTGGTATGTGCCTCCAGGTTTGGCCGCGACCGTATGCGGACGCCTGGCGGAGGCCAGCATCACGCTCGGCCCGAGCCGCCAACCCTTGGGCGGGGCCGGATGCAGTCCTCCGCATGCGCGTAGCACCACGCGGGCTGGTGCGCGAGGGGACGGCTGTCTAGCCAGCTCCCGGGCGGCCCGGCCAGGTCATGCCGGCCCAGGGGTCATAGTCGGGGTCCAGGGCTTCCTGAGGCGGCCGGATCTCCGCCGGGACGTGCTCCAGGTTGAGGCGGATGCGCGTCCAGGTCGTGTACCGGCCGCGCATGGCGTCGACCAGGACGTCGGCCGGCTCCAGGTGCGGCCAGACGTCGGGGTGGCGCGCCTTCCAGCGCTTGAGGCCCTCCATCGCTTCCGCCTGCTTGGCCGCGCGGCCGATCTCGATGAGCGGCTTACTCGACATGCGGCGCTTCGACGGCTGGACGCGCGGCGGCTCGTCCAGGGTGCGGGCGTAGTTGGGCGGCCAGGGGGCGTCACCGAGCCCTTCCGTCTCGTGCCGCGCCGACAGCTCCAGCAGCGACTCCAGGGACCCGACGGCGTCGTCGATGCCCGCCCCGGGATCGCCGATGGCGGCGAAGCGGGCCGGCACGGTGGCCAGCGTGAAGTCCGCCAGTTCGGCCACCGGCACCTCGTCCCAGGTGAGGGGCGCCGAGACGCGCGCATCAGGGGTGGGGCGCACGGAATAGGCGGACGCGACCGTGCGGTCCTTGGCGTTCTGGTTGTAGTCCAGGAAGACGCCGTGCCGCTCCTCCTTCCACCACTTGCTGGTGGCCAGGGTGGGCACGCGGCGCTCCACGTCCCGGGCCAGCGCCAGCGCCGCGCGGCGCACCTCGGGGAACGTCCACTCGGGCCTGATGCGGACGTTGATGTGGATGCCGCGCGAGCCGGAGGTCTTGGGCCAGCCGACCAGCCCCAGGTCGGCCAGCGCCTCGCGGGTCACCAGGGCCACCTGCCGGATGTGGTCCCAGGGCACGCCGGGCACCGGGTCAAGGTCGACCCGCAGCTCGTCGGGGTGATCCAGGTCCTCCGCGCGGACGGGGTGGGGATTGAGGTCGATGCAGCCCAGGTTGACCACCCACAGCAGCTGCGCCGCGTCCCGGACCACGACCTCATCGGCCGTGCGGCCCGAGGGGAACGACAGCTCCACGGTCTCGATCCACTCCGGCCGGGACGTGGGCGCCCGCTTCTGGAAGAAGAAGTCGCCCGCGGCGCCCTCCACGAATCGCTTGAGGGCCATGGGCCGCCCGGCCACGCCACGCAGGGCCCCATCGGCCACGGCCAGGTAGTAGCTGACGAGGTCGCGCTTGGTGTAGCCGGCCTCGGGGAAGTAGACCTTGTCGGGGTTGCTGATCGTCACCTCGCGTCCCGCGACGGTGATCAGCTCCTTACGGGTGGCCATGGCCGCCCCGCGTCAGACCCGCTTGCGCAGGTAGGTGGCCACGTTGGGGTCGTAGCCCAGCGCCTCGTATAGCTGGAGGGCGTCAGCCCGATGGCGCCCGGCGGTCACCTCGATGAAGGCACAGCCGGTCTCGCGCGCGACCTGCTCGGCCTCGGTCATCAAGGCGTGCCCGACCCCCCGCTCACGGGCGCCGGCATCCACGACGAGGGCCAGGACACGCGCGATGCGATCGCTGTGCTCGAAGCGCGGCAGGACGTGCACGGCCACGAAGCCCACGATGTCCGGGCCGATGACGGCCACCCGCACGGCCGAATAGGGCGAGTCGAAGCGCTCCAGGCGCTCGACGATGTCGCTCGTGCCGGCCGGGTAGCCCTCCTCGGTGAAGAGGCTGGCGATGGTCTCGGCGTCGGCCGATGTGGCGGGGCGGACGCGCAGCTGGGTATCGGTCTCGGTCATGGACGGATGGTACCGGCCGCCACCGCCGGCGACGCGACGAGCACGATCACGGGTTCATCGGCCGCTTCGCCGTGGGCGAGCCGGGCAGCGCCGCCCCGGGCATGGTTCGCGACGTAGAGGGCCGCCAGGCCCTCGCCGTGGCGGGCCAGGAAGGCCGTCAGGCGGCCCTCGCGGCTGGGCTCCAGGAGCAGCAGCGTGCGGCCAGAAGGCAGGGGCGCGGTGAGGACGTAGGCGCCGAGCAGCTCATCGTCGGACACCGCCCGGAAGGCGAGCCCGGGCAGCTCCGCGGCGGCCCGCTCGCGGTCCACCGTGGCGACGCCGAGGGCGATCACGTCGGCCTCGGCGAGCGGGCCCAGACGCGGCTCGTACCGCTCGAGGACGGCCCGCATCGGCGCGCCCTCCCAGGGCAGATGGTCGGTCGTCGGCGGCAGCGTCAGGTGCGCAGGCGGCCCGGGCCCCGGGCGCCGGCCAGGAACCACGGGCGGATCGAGATCAGGAGGGCCAGCACGAGCGCGGGCCCGGCGACGTCGATCAGGAAGAGGACCCACGCGCCGGCCGGGACCGTGGCCACCGCGTCGAAGAGCGCCGCGTCACCCAGGCCCATCACGAGGTATGCCGCACAGGCGCCGGCTGCGAGCACCCAGCCGATCGCCTGGCGCCGCACGAGCAGCACCGCCGCGGCAAGGCAGACGGCCGCCCATAGGCCGGCCCACACGGGCGAGCCACCCACGATGGCGCCGGCGCCGACCGGCACGAAGCGGATGCCGGAGCGAGCGAGCGTCCACATGTCGAGCAGACCCAACACCCCCCGCGCGAGCAGCAGCCCGCCGAGGGTGAGGAGCAGCGTCTCGTGGGAGCGTGTCGTGGCCTCCCCGGCGACGGGTCGAGTCACGCGCGGACGCTACCACCCGGCGTCAAGCATCGTGGTGCGCCGCGTCACCACCTCGGGGGCATAGCCCGCGCCGGCCGGGACCGCCCGTGCGGTCTGCACGGCATGACAGACCCGACGGACGAGGGCGAGCTCCGGCGTCGGTCGCGACGTCCCATGCAACGATCGAGGTGCGAGCCTCCCGCCAGCGGCGCTTCCGACGTCGGATGCGTCATGGCATGCAAGTGCCCGGCCACGGGGCCGATCGGACAGACCCGGCCTGGTCCCAGGCGGCTTATGTGCTACTATCTGTTAGCAAGCAACAGCGGCCCGCACGCCTGGACCATCCGCTCGCCACGGGGTCTGCGTAGGTAGTTCGAGGGGTCGCCCGGAAAGGAACGAGAAGATGGAACGGTTCGCGCGGCGCGTCGGCCTGGGGGTGGCCGCCAGGGGCGAGGTCGCGGACGTGGTCGGCTGGGCCGTCGAGGCCCGCGAGCGGGGCCTGGATTCGCTGTGGATCCACGACTCGTACTTCGAGCGGGACGCGGTCAGCTTCGGCAGCGCCGTGGCCGCCCGGCTGGGCGAGCCAGGACCGGGCGACGGGTTCCGCCTGGCCCTGGGCGCGGTCAACCCCAACACGCGCCACCCCGTGGTCCTCGCCATGACCGGTTCGGCCCTGGACGAGATGGCGCCCGGGCGCATCGTCATGGGCCTTGGCACGGGGCTGCCGCTCCGCCTGAAGCAGATGGGCCTGCCCTACATGCCGGACGCCGCGCTCGAGGGCGTCAGCCGGGCGATGGACCAGATGCGCCTCCTGTGGGCTGGCGAGCGCCTGCCATCCGCGACGCCGGGGCTGCCGCCGATCCAGCCGATGTTCGCCCCGCCCCACCGCATCCCCCTCTTCATCGCCGCCTACCGGCGCGAATTCGTGGCCCTCGCCGGCCAGAAGGCCGATGGCTACCTGGCCCGTCCCGCCGAGTCGATCCCCTCCCTCAAGGGCATCCTGGAGCGGCTCTCCGCCGCCGCCGTCGCGGCTGGGCGGGACCCGGCGGCCATCGAGCGAGCCGGCTACCTCCTGACGCTCGTCGACGACACCCGCCGCGAGGCGCTCAACCGCGCCAAGCGCGAGCCGTTCGTCATCTACATGATGTCGATCCTGGGCGACGTCTCCCTCCAGCGGGCCGGCTTCGAGGCCGACCTGCGCGACCGCATCGCCGCGGCCTGGCGCGCGGAGGAGTTCCACGAGGCCGGCAAGCTCATCCCCGACGACCTGCTCGACGCGTTCATGCTGTGCGGCACGCGCGAGGATGTGGCGGCCGGCGCGCAGCGCTTCCACGACGAGGCCGGCCTGGACCTGCCGCTGCTCCAGCCGGTCGTGCAGGAGGCGGAACAGGTGGAGGCGATCCTGGACGCGGCCACGCTGTACGGCACCGGGCGGGCCACGGCCGGGGCCCGTCGCGTCGCCACGACGCTGGCGAGCGATCGTGAGCTGGGGCCGATCGGCCGGTCCCGGCGCGCGGTCGGCGCGGCGTGGGAGGTCCTGCGCCCGTTTGCCTTCACGGCCACGGTCGTGCCCATCGCGGCGGGCGGGGCGTTGGCCGCCACCGACGGGCGTTTCAGCTGGCCGCTCTTCCTGCTGGCCCTGGCCGGCGGCGTGCTGCTGCACTCCGGCACGAACGTGGTCAACGAGGTCTACGACGTGCGCAAGGGCATCGACACGATCACCTCGCCGCGGGCCAGCCACGCGGTGCTCAAGGGCCGCCTGACCGAGCGGGGTGCGCTGTGGCTGGCCTACGCCGCGTTCGCCATCGCCATCGCCATCGGCGTGGTCCTCGTCGCGGTGCGCGGGTGGCCCATCGTGGCCCTTGGCCTCGTCGGCCTGGCGAGCGGCTACTTCTACACCGCTCCGCCGTTCGCCTTCAAGTACCGCGCCCTCGGCGTGCCGCTCGTCTTCGTCATGTTCGGGCCGCTCATGCTCGAGGGCGCCTACTTTGCCGTGACCGGGACGTGGAGCCTGACCGCGCTGGCCCTGGCGGTGCCGGTCGGCCTGCTGGTGACGGCCATCGTCCACGGCAACGAGTGGCGCGACATCAGCGAGGATGCCCGCGCCGGCATCGTCACGCTCTCCTCGCGGTTCGGCAAGGACGCCGCCTACCTGGGCTACATGAGCCTGATCCTCGGCGCGTACGTGACCCTCGGGGTGGGGGTCGCGGTCGGCTGGCTGCCGGCGACGACGATGCTGGCCGTGCTGGCCCTCCCGTTCCTGGCCCAGGTGCTGCATGACGCCGACCTGGGGGCGACCGGGCAGGTCCGGGCCATCGCCATGATCGATCTCGAGACCGCTCGGCTGCACTTCGTCTTCGGGCTGCTGCTGGTGGCCGGCGTCCTGCTCGCCGGCTGGCGGCTGTAGCCGGCGTGGCCGTCTCCGGTCCTCGCCTGGCCCTCGGCCTGGGGCTCGCCCAGGCCGCCTTCGCGGCCACGTTCCGCGGCCCGCGCCAGCGGTTCTGGTCGCGCATGACGATGACCGGCCTTGGCCTGGGGGCGTATGCGCTCGCCGCGCGACCGGATCTGCCGCGACGGATCCGCGTGGGGCCGCGCGAGGCCGTCCTGGGGTTGGCCGCGGCGGGCAGCCTCTACGCCACGTTCGCCATCGGCGACCGGTTCGCCCGCCGCTTCGTGCCGTCCGGGGAGCGCGACATCGCCGACATCTACGAGCTGCGCGGCCTGCGGCCGGCGTCGGAGATCGCGGCCCGCCTGGCGACGGTCATCGGGCCGGCGGAGGAGGTGTTCTGGCGGGGCTTCATCCAGGACGCCCTCATGGCGCGGCTGGGCCGTTGGCCGGGCGCCGCGGCCGCGGCGATGGCCTACGGCGGCGTCCACCTCGTGACCGGCAACTTCACCCTGTTCGGCGCCGCGACCGTGGCGGGGGCGGAGTGGTGCGCGCTGTACGCAGCGGGCATGCCGCTCGGCGCCCTGCTCGTGAGCCACGTGACGTGGGACATCTGGATCTTCCTGGTCCAGCCCACCGGTCCCACCCAGCAGGCCCTTGCCCCGACCAGGGTGGAGTCCGCGGCGACCGATTGACGCGCCCCCGGCAGGGGCCCCACCATCGGCCCGTGCAGACCCCAACCGGGCGTGATGCCCCGGCCGCGGGCGCGGCGCTCCCGACCGGCACCGTCACCTTCCTGTTCACCGATATCGAGGGCTCGACCAAGCTGGTGGAGCGTCTCGGCACGGCCGCCTGGACGGCCCTGCTGGAGGCCCACCAGTCGATCATCCGGGGAGCACTCGCGGCGGCGACAGGGGTCGAGGTCAAGACCGAGGGCGATTCGTTCTTCGCCGTCTTCACCAGTGCCGAGACGGCGGTCAGCGCCGCGGTGGCCATGCAGCGGGGGCTCTACGCGCACGACTGGCCCGCCGATGCGGCCGTGCGGGTGCGCATGGGCCTGCACACGGGCGAGGGCGTCGTCGCCCCCGACGCCGACTACGTGGGCCTGGACGTCCACCGCGCGGCGCGGGTGGCCAGCGCGGCCCACGGCGGCCAGGTCGTGCTGTCCGACACGACGCGCGCCCTGGTGGCCGGGGCCCTGCCCGACGGGGCTACCCTGCGCGACCTCGGCGAGCACCGCCTGAAGGACCTCTCGCGGCCCGAACGCATCAGCCAGCTCGTCATCAGCGGCGTGCCCGACGCGTTCCCGCCGCTGCGCACCCTTGATGCGACGCCCAACAACCTGCCGCTCATGCTGACCGACTTCATCGGGCGCGAGGCGGTGCTGGCCGAGGCCCACCGCCTGCTGGAGGGCACCCGCCTGCTGACCCTGACCGGGCCCGGCGGCACGGGCAAGACGCGCCTCTCGCTGCAGCTGGCGGCTGACGTCGCGGAGCGCTTCCCCGACGGCCTGTACTTCGTGGCCCTGGAGCCCATCAGCGATCCGGCCCTCGTGCCCTCCACGATCGCCATGGCCGTGGGCGTGCAGGACGTGGGCGGCTCCTCGGTGGAGGACCGCCTGCGCGATCACCTGCGCAACCGCACGGTGCTCCTCGTGCTCGACAACATGGAACAGGTCACGGGCGCGGCGCCGTTCCTGGGCGACCTGCTGCGGGCCGCGCCGGGCCTGACCTGCATCGTCACCTCGCGAGCCGCCCTCCACGTCTACGGGGAGCAGGAGTACCCGGTGCCGACCCTGGGGGTCCCCGACCCGGCCCATCTGCCGCCGCTGGAGGCCCTGATCCAGGTCGACGGCGTGGCCCTGTTCGTGGAGCGGGCCCGCACGGCCCGCCCCGACTTTCGCCTGACGGAGGCCAATGCGCCGGCGGTGGCCCGGCTCGTGGCCGCCCTGGACGGCCTGCCCCTGGCCATCGAGCTGGCGGCCGCCCGCATCAAGGTCCTCTCGCCGGACGGCATCCTGGAGCGGCTGCAGGGCCGGCTCGACCTGCTGGGTGGCGGGGCCCGCGACCTCCCCGCCCGACAGCAGACGCTGCGCGGCGCGATCGCCTGGAGCTACGACCTCCTGGACCCGGCCATCCAGCGCCTCTTCGCGACGATCGCCGTGTTCGTGGGCGGCTTCGAGCTCGAGGCCGCCGAGGCGATCTGCCGGTCGGAGCCGGGTGGTGGCGCATCTCTCGACGTGCTCGACGGTCTGTCGAGCCTCGTCGACCAGAGCCTCCTGCGCCAGGACCCGCAGCACACCCACCCGCGGTTCGTGATGCTGGAGACGATCCGCTCGTTCGCCTTCGAGCGGCTGGAAGCCGACGGCCAGGCGCTGGAGATCCGGCGACGGCATGCCGAGTACTTCGCGGACTTCGCCGAGACGGCGATGCCCCATCTCACGGCCAAGGATCGCCCCGCCTGGCTCGACCGCGTCCAGGACGACCATGACAACCTGCGCGCCGCCATCACGTTCGCCATCGAAACGGGCGACGCCCACCTGGGCATGCGCCTGGTCTACGCCCTGTGGCGATTCTGGCAGAGCCGCGCGCACCTGCAGGAAGGCGCGGAGCGCACCGCCACCGTGCTGGCCATCCCGACCGACGAGCTGCACACGGAGCTGCGGGCGCGGGCCCTGGAGGCCGGCGGCGGCATCGCCTACTGGCGCGGCGACCTGGACGCCGGGCGCCGCTACTACGACGAGGCCCTGGGCCTCGCCAGGGAGATCGGCGACCAGCACCTCATCGCCGACGGGCTCTACAACGCGGCGATGGTGCGCAACGTGCTGGAGGTCAACCCGCCCGAGATCGTGGAGCAGAGCATGGAGATGCTCAACCAGGCCATCCGGCTCTACCGGGAGACCGACGACCCGCTGGGCGCGGCGCGCGCCCTGTGGGGCCTGGGGACGGCCCAGTACTTCAGCGAGGACTGGCCCGTCGCGGTCGATACGTTCAGGGCCGCCGAGGAAGCGCTGAGCGCCGGCGATGACGACTTCATGCAGGGCTGGGTACTCCACCAGCTGGGCACGACGGAGATCCGCCTCGGCCAACTGGAGTCGGCCCTGGGCCATATCCGGGGAGCCCTCGTCAACATGCGGGCGGCCGGCGAGACGACGGGGTTGGTGCTGGTGCTGGACGACTTCGCCGACCATGCCGCCGCGACCGGCGACATCCCGCGGGCACTTCGCCTCATCGGGGCGGGCAGAGCCCTCGAGGATGCGACCGGCACCGGCCTGGCGGCCGCCACCGAGGAAGTCATGCGTCGTGAGCGCTACCGCGCAGCCTTGAGCTCGGATGACGCGGATCGGCTCGTCGCTGAAGGACGGGCGATGAGCCTGGACGAGGCGGTCGAATACGCCCTGCAGGCCGCGCCGCAGGGGACCTGAGTCAGGCCTCGGCGAGCACCGTACGGGCGGTCCGCGCCGCGAGCTGCATCGCGCTGACCATGGGGTTGACGCCCGCGGCGGTGGGGAAGAGCGACGTGTCGGCGACGTAGCAGCCGCCGATCAGGCCGCCGGTCGTGTCGGCCCGCACCCGGCCGCGCGGGTCGCAGGCCGTCGTCCGCGGATCGCGCCCGGCGCGGGCCGTCCCCATCTGGTGGGCGGAGAAGAGCGAGCCGCGGTTGGGCCGGAAGTCAAAATCTGTCAGCCGCTCGAGGAAGGCCCTGAACGCGCCCTCGTCGGCGCCCTCGCGCAGCCAGGCCGGCGGGGTGCCGACCGCCAGGAGTTCAGCGGCGCCCCCGGCACGTGCCAACCGGGCCATCTCGACCAGGGCCCGCCGGCACGTCGAGGCGTCCTCTGGGGCGAGGCGGTAGTGGATGAGCGGCACCCCGTGGCGGCTCAGGCGCACCCGTCCGTGGCCGCGGTCCGCGGTGATGCCGATGAGCGGCGCGTGGTGGCCGATGCCGGCCAGCAGGGCATCACTGGCCGCGCGGCCCTCCCAGGGGAAGGCCAGGGCGATGAGGCCGGGGTGGGCCGGCGCCGACTCGATGAGGAAGCCGCCGTGCGCCGGCCCGAGGCCGTCCGGGGAGGCCGGCCCAGGCTCGGCGAACTCGATCGAGCGCGCCGCCTGGAGGACGCCGCGCCACATCTGCACCGGCTCGGCCATGCGGGCGCTCAGGACCGGCACGGGATGCAGGCGCAGATAGTCGCCGACCGCCGGGTGAGCCACCCCGCTGCGGGCGAGGATGGCCGGCGTTCGCAGGGCTCCGGCCGCCACCACGATCTGCCGGGCTCGCGCGGTGAAGGGGCGCCGCGTGCCGTCCGGCCGCGTGATGTGCCCGGTCGCGCCGACCGCGCGGCCGCCCTCCAGGATCAGTCGTTCCACGGGCGCGTCGACCAGGATGCGGGCGCCTGCCGCCGCGGCGGCGGCGAGGTGCAACCGCGGCCCGGACCGCTTGGCGGCGCGCGGACAGCCGAAGCCGCACGCGCCGCAGTCGCCGCAGGCCCATGCGTCGCGCTCGGTAGGGGCCGCCTCCCAGCCCAGGGCATGGGCGCCGTCCAGGATCAGCTGGTCCTTGGGCGGCGTGTTCACGGGGGCCACGAAACCCAGCTCGGTCCGCAGGCGGGCCAGGTCGGCATCCGCCTCGGCCCCGTCCAGGCCGTCGAGACCGAACTCGACCGCCCAGCGATGGCGGACGCGATCGGGCAGCGCGATCGACGTCATCCAGTTGACCGTCGTCCCGCCGCCGAGCGTGCCTCCCGCCAGGATCGCGATCGACAGGTCGGCCGTGGCGACCAGCCCGTGGTCCAGGTACAGGCGGTCGAAGCCATCCAGCTCGTTGGCCGACAGCTCCGGCTCGGGCACGTAGGACCCGGCCTCGACGACCAGGACCGCCCGCCCGGCCTCGGCCAGACGGGCCGCCACGACCCCCCCGCCGGCGCCGCTGCCCACCACCACCACGTCCGCGTCCAGCTCGAGCGGCTGGGACCCGCCGTCATCGGCCAGCGGCACGACGGTCGGCGGATCCGTGGTCACCGGCTCGCGCACCAGCTCGTAGCCCATGAGCGGCCACGTGGGGTTGGTGCCGTCGGCGCCGGCGTCGGCGTAGGCGAAGAAGGCGCCAAGCCGCTTGAAAGCCTGGAACGCCGTGCGACGCATGGCGACGGGACTGCGGGCCCAGCGGCGCAGGATGGCCTCGCGCGCGGCGGGGTCGGCGGACCGGAACGGGTGGGGAACACCGGCCGTCAGCGTGTTGACCACAGCCGAATCCAGGGCCCGCAGCACGAGCCGCAGCTGGGTCAGGGCGGCCGGGTCCGTGGCCTGCGAGAGGGCGGCGGCGGCCAGGTTGGCCTGCCGCGGCGCGTCACCCGGCGCGACGGTGGCGAAGACCGCGGCCAGCGTGGCCAGCTCACCGGCCGACCAACCCGGAGGTGGCAGGGCGGGCCGCACCACGAGTGGCACGGGGCCCTCAGGCGGCTTCGAAGCCGGGGGCCGGGGGCTGGGGGCAGCGGAGCGGGCGGTCCTCGCGGTAGCCCAGCAGGTAGTCGGCCTGGATCAGCGTGTGGAGCTGGCTGGTGCCCTCGTAGATGACCGACGCCTTGGCGTTGCGCAGGTAGCGCTCCACGGGGTACTCGGTCGAGTAGCCGTACGCGCCGTGGACCTGGATGGCGTCGAGGGCGGACTGCACGGCATGCTCGGTGCAGAACCACTTGGCGAGGCTGGTCTCGCGCGTGTTGCGCAGGCCGTGGTTCTTGCGCCAGGCCGCCTGGAGGCACAGGAGGCGGCCGGCCTCGATACCTCGCCCCATCTGGGCGATGAGCTGCTTGACCAGCTGGTGCTGGCCGATCTCCCGGCCGAAGGTGGAGCGCTCGTGGGCGTACCTGACGCTCGACTCCAGGCAGGCCCGCGCCAGGCCCACGGCGCCGGTGGCCACGGTGTAGCGCCCCTGGTCGATGGCGCTCATGGCGACGATGAAGCCCTCCCCTTCCTCGCCCACCCGGTTGGTCGCCGGCACGCGCACCCCGTCGAAGAAGAGCGTGCCGGTGTTGCCGGCCCGGATGCCCAGCTTGCCCTCGAGCGTGCCGGTGCTCAGGCCGTCCATGCCGCGCTCGACGATGAAGGCCGTGATAGCCCGGTGGCCCTTGGAGCGGTCGAGCGTGGCGAAGACCAGGAAGTGGTCGGCCACGTCGGCCAGGCTGATCCAGATCTTGCTGCCGTTGAGGATGTACGCGTCGCCGTCGCGGCGGGCGGTGGTGGCCAGGTTGGCCGCGTCGGTGCCCACGCCGGGCTCGGTCAGGGCGAAGGTCGCGAACCGCTCGCCGCGCGCCTGCGGCACCAGGAAGCGCTGCTTCTGGTCCTCCGTGCCCCACTGCAGGAGCGTCAGGCTGTTGAGGCCGACATGGACGCTCATGATCACGCGGAAGGCGCTGTCGACGCGCTCCAGCTCCTCGCACACGAGGCCCAGGCTGACGTAGTCCATGCCCGACCCGCCGTAGGCCTCGGGGATCGGCGCGCCCAGGAAGCCCAGCTCGCCCATCCGGCGGAACGTGGGCAGGTCGACGTGGTGGGCCTCGTCCCACTCACGGATGTGAGGGGCGATCTCGCCTTCGGCGAAGGACCGCGCGGCGTCCTGGACGAGGCGGTTCTCCTGGGTCAGCTCAAGATCCACGCGTCCATTCTGGCAGCGTGGCGACGACCCGGATACGCGGACGCCGTCGGGAGGAGGGCCCCGGCGGCGTCAGCGTTGAGGAGCGTTCGAGGTCGGGGCAGATGCGCGGAGCGGGCGCTACCTGTTGCGGGCGAGGAAGGCCAGGACGTCGTCGTAGCGGAAGCGTCGGTCGCCCCGCTTGCAGACGCGGTAGAAGGGCAGCTCGCCTCGGTCGCCGAGGCGTTTGACCGTATTGACGTGGAGATGCAGCAACTCGGCCACTTCACTGGCCGTCATCATCGGGCCGATCTCCTGAACCGCCATGGAGGCCATCTGCTCGTCATCCCTCGCGCTATGGTGTGGCGATCCGCTTCGACCTGCTGGCCAGACCCATCCACGACCGGATGGGTGTGGTGTGGTGAGCAGGACTACCGGGGCGAATGCTGACGTTCCGCGAGGGACGCGCCAAGCCGTACTTTGGTCCGGCCCGTCATCAGGAGGAAGCGCGTGGCGCGACACAGCCGCCTGGAGGTGCTGTCGGCGGCCCTCGAGCAACGGATCCTGCCCATCTTCAACGCCGCCGATGCGGCCAGCGCCATCGCCGTGGTGGAGGCATGTGCGCAGGCCGGCGCACGGGTCGTCGAGTACACCAACCGCGGCCCGGGTGCGTACGAAGTCTTCCGGGCCCTGTCGGCCCACGTGGCGACCGCGCGGCCCGACGTCATGCTCGGCGCCGGCACGATCCTGGACGGTCCCACGGCGGCCCTGTTCATCGCCGCCGACAGCGACTTCATCGTGGCCCCCACGCTGTCCGGGGAGGTCGCCGCGATCTGCAACCGGCGGGCCGTGCCCTACCTGCCGGGCTGCTTCACGCCCACCGAGGTGTCGGAGGCCCAGGCGCTGGGCTGTGAGCTGATCAAGCTCTTCCCGCAGGCGGCGATCGATGGCCCGGCGTGGCTGGAATCCGTCCTGCGACCGATGCCCTGGTCCCGCCTGGTGCCCACCGGCTGCCCCTCCGACGCGGCGACGCTGCGCCGCTGGTTCGCCGCCGGGGCGGCCGCCGTGGGCGTGGGTCCCGACATCTTCACCCCCGCCCGACTCGCCGGCCGGGACATCCCCGGCATGGTCCAGGCCCTGCGTGCCGTGCTCGAGGTCGCCCGCGACCCTGCCGTTTGACCCGTACCCCTATGCTGTGCGGGACCGGCAGCGAGGCCCGTCCGTCCCACCCCTTTGGGACTTTCGGCCCTGCGGAGAGCGCGTGGCGTACCCCAGTCTGACGGCCAACGGGACAAGGCGGCCGGCTCCAGCCGGGCGACCCGTACGGCAACGAAGGATGGTGTCGCATGCTTGCTCGCTATCGCAGCTTGGCTGTGCCCTTGGCCGTGGTGGCGGCCGTGGTGCTGTTCTACCTGGTCAATCCGTGGTTCTTCCCAGCCGCGGGCTCGACCGAACGAGGCATCGCCTCGGTCGCGTTCTGGGTCCTCATGATCGTCGTGCTGGTACTGCTCTTCACCGACCGCAACGCGCCCGAGGCGCAGACGGTCGACGTGGAGGGCCCGGCCTTCGCGCGGTACCTGTTCAGCAATACGCGGGCCGGCCTGATCTGGCTGCCCATCCGCCTCTTCCTGGGTTTCGAGTGGGCGACGGCCGGCTATGAGAAGCTGACCGGCACCGGCTGGACCGACGGCGGTTCGGCGCTGCTTGGCTACTGGAAGGGCGCCGTGGCGATCCCCACCACGGGCCATGCGGCCATCACCTTCGAGTGGTACCGCAGC
The DNA here is from genome assembly GCA_964518505.1 of uncultured Anaerolineaceae bacterium. GTDB lineage: Bacteria > Chloroflexota > Limnocylindria > Limnocylindrales > CSP1-4 > DASPUH01. The sequence continues at coordinate 16,801 of CAZFGT010000016.1, forward strand.
TTCCTGCAGCTCCTCATCGACAACGGCGCCCAGAGCTGGTTCGGCTGGCTGATCGCCCTCGGCGAGTTGGCGGTCGGGATCGGGCTCATCCTGGGCATCCTCACCGGTATCGCCGCGTTCTTCGGTGTGACCATGAACATGTCCTACCTGCTGGCCGGCTCGTCGTCGGTCAACCCGGTCATGTTCGCCCTCAGCGTCGGCGTGATGCTGGCGTGGAAGGTCGCCGGGTACTACGGCGTCGATCGCTACCTCCTGCCGAGGCTCGGTGTCCCGTGGGGCGCCAAGATCCCCGGCGCGCACCAGACGACGACGCGCGTGGCGACTCCCGCCTAGTCGCCGCCCGTCGAATCCCAAGCGGCCGTCGCAACGAGCGACGGCCGCTTTCGTATGTCCGGCCGACGTCAGGCCCCGACGCGGCGGAGGCGGGGTCGCGCGATGTCGATGAGCAGATGGTCGGCCGCCTCGCGGACGAGGGGATGGACCGTGGTCAGGGGCTCCACAGCCACGACGCGCCGGAGGCCGCCCGTCAGGCGTTCCTCGAAGACCGTGACGTTGGTCCAGGAGGCCTCCAGGGTGGACCACCAGGCCAGGCCGGTGGCCCCGCCGAGGAACAGGTCCAGGGCCAGGCGCTGGGTCGTCGGCCGGTCACCGGTGGCCACCCGAGAAGGCCGGATGCTCCGGGCCGCCAGGACCTGCGGGTCGTCCAGGTCGACCAGCTCCGGCCACGCCGTGTCGTCGATCTCGGCCAGGGCATCCACGCGACCGTCCGGGCGGGTGAAGACGCCCTCGATCAGGCGCTGGCCCCGGAACCCCTGGATCCGTTCGGCCACGGCCGAGATCGGCTCACGGGCCAGGTAGAGCGCCGTGTAGTGATCGGGGTTGTCATGCCGCCCGCCGCCCTGGAAGTGGCGCGGGACGTTGAACGGATCGGCGCGCTTGTCCGGTGCGTCGGCGAAGACCCGGTAGAGCACGGCCCTGACCGTCGGTCGGCCTGAGGCTCGTCAGGTGCCTGCCGCTCGTTACGCGAACGTGCCCGCCTCTTCGGCATCGATGGCTGCCAGGACCTCCGCCAGCCGGCCGCGGGCCAGCAGGTCGATGGGTCGGCGGTCCCCCAGGTGCGCGTTGGTGCCTGCCAGCCAGATGCGCGCCGTCGCCTGGTCGTACAGCCGCAGCAGGCGCGTCATGGCCAGCTCCGTGGCTTCCACCTTGCGAAGGTTCGTGGCGTCGGGTTCCTGGCCCCGGTCGAGCCATCGCGTCACCTGGCTGCGGTCCACCTGGAGCGCCCTGGCGACCGCAGCGCGGCCCCCGAAGTCATCGACCAGCGCTTCGATCCGCCGCGCAGACTGGACGGGCATGGGGCACCTCCGTGTTCTGGTGCCCCATCGTAGCGCAGGTGCTCGGGTGGCGCAACGGATGTCGTTGCGCGACGTCCTAGGCAGACTGTTCTCCCGGAGGTGACGAGTGGCGGCCCGCGAGTGGCGGCCGAAGTGGCCGCTTCCGGTCAGCTGCCGAGGGCGGCGGCCACCTTGCGGAGGAACCAGCGGCCGGCGCCGCGGGCGGCGACGTTCAGCAGGGCGACGTCCAGCACCGCTCCCAGCCGGCCGCCGGGCGGCGCGTAGTGGCCGTCCAGCACGACCTGGCGGTCAGTGACCGTGAGCGTGCCGGCGAACACGGGGAAGAGGGGCTTGAAGGTGGCGGCGTGCCAGTCGATCGGAACGCGCCAGACCGCGCCGTCCTGGACCGGGTCCCCCATCCCGACGATGGCCGACTTGCGGAACAGGATCGGGCCCATGTCCCCGGCCGGCAACTCGAGGTCGCAGGCGTACTCGCGCATCGGACCTGAGGACTCCTCCACCCGTTCTCCCAGCCACTCGGCCTCGGCGCTGCCGAGCAGGTCCTGGATATGCGTCAGGTCGGGGTGCACGGGCAGGGCGAGATGGAGGCGGGCGATGCCGTCGACATGGCGTCCACCATCGGGAGCACCATCGTCGTCCGGGCGCTGCTCGCTCGGCGCGTATCTCGCAGGGGTCATGGCCGGCATCCTGACGGCGGTGGCGCCCAGAGGGATGGGCCCAACGTCCCGTCCCATGGGGCCGCCCGGCCCCATCGGCCGCCGAACGGCACGAAGGAGACGGCGGGTAAGGCGTCGGCCATCATGCGCGCGCGGAACCGACCGTGGCATAGGTCGAGCATCCCAAGTCGTGCCCCATCCCTGCGAACGCGCATACTGCTGTCCCCTGAACCGGTCGGCGTCCCAGCCGCGAGCCGCCCTCAGGCATGCCAAAGGGAGACTCGTATGACACACGTTGTCCTGACCCACGCCGTCGAGGACGTCGAGCGATGGCTGTCGTTCAAGGGCGAGCGGGCCGCGAGCATCGGGGCGATGGGCGCCACGAACGTCGTCGACCACGTCGCCGCCGATGGCAGCAAGAACGTCGCCGTCAGCATGGACGTCGCTGATATGGGCCCCATCCAGGCGGGTCTCGCTTCGCCCCCACCTGAGCTGGCGGAGGGGATGCGGCGGCACGGGGTCATCCAGCCGATCATCGCCCACATCGAGAAGTAGCCTCGGCCGCTTCGGGCGGCGAAGAACGGAGCCCCGACCTACGGCAGGCCGGGGCTCTTTCTGTGTCGGGTAGCCTCCAGGCTGGACTACCGGCCCGATGCGACCAGCGTGCCGCTGTCGCCGGCTGCCCCACGGTCTCTCGCGCGGGCCGCGCGTCGGGTGAGCGCCGGACAAGACGTTCGACCCCTTCCTCGACGTCAGCAGATACGCCGACCCGATAGGCCGGGTCTTGGGATGGTCGAGGCGCATGGCTCGTAACCGCTTCGCAAGGTGTGACCAAGGACACTCGCGCCACGTCGCCGGGACCGCGCTTCAAGCCGATCTAAGCCGACCGCCAAGGAACGATCCATGGACTCCGATCCGAACGACCCATTGACCCCCGCACATCCTGAGGCCGGCGCCTCACCGGGCGCCCCGGCAGCGACGCCTGGGCCGCCGCTCGCCCCGCCGAGCTGGGAGGCTGACCCGGTCCCAGCGATGGGTCCGTGGACCGTACAACGCCTCGCCGCCGATGGGCCTGTCGAGCCGGGTGGCCCGGTGCCACCTGCGCCCCGACGCAAGCCGGCCGTCGCTGGTCTCCTGGCCGCGTCGCTCATCGGCGCCATGCTGGCCACCGGCGGGACGTTCGCGGCGATCGAGGTCGGGCGCGCACCGGCCACGCTGACACCGGCAACAAGCAGCGCCGTGACCGGCATCCAAGCGTCGATCACCGGGACGGCTGTCGAACCGAATACGGCCATCGAGCGGGCTTTCGCGGCGACCGACCCGGCGGTCGTGACCATCACCTCGAGCTTCGACCAACAGGGCGGCGCGGTGGGCGTCGGCTCGGGCACCCTCTTCAGTACCGCCGGCTGGATCCTGACCAATCGCCACGTGGTCGATGGCGCGACCACCGTCAGCGTCCAGCTGGCCGACGGGCGCACCTTCCCCGCCACCGTGTACGGCGTCGCGTCCGCGACCGATCTGGCCATCGTCAAGATCACCGCCTCGGGGCTCACGGCGGCCACGATCGGGACCTCGAGCGACCTCGTCGTCGGCCAGACGGTCATCGCCATCGGCAGCCCGTTGGGCCAGTACACCAACACTGTCACGACCGGCGTCGTGTCCGGCCTCGACCGCACCATCGACGTCCAGAACGAGCACCTGACGGGGCTCATCCAGACCGATGCGGCCATCAATCCCGGCAACAGCGGCGGTCCCTTGCTCGACGCGGCCGGGCAGGTCATCGGCGTCAACACGGCGACCTCGGCCGATGCTCAGGGCATCTCCTTCGCCATCCCGATCGCCGTGGCCGCGCCCCTCATCGCGGCGGCGCTGGCGGGTCAACCGATCTCGTAGGCAGCGCCGGGGGCCCGCTGGGCAGACATCGGCCCGCAGCGCACGGTCATGGTCCCGTCATGCCTCAGCCGCGATGTCGTCATCGCGTTGTCAGGTGGCGTCATTAGACTCGGCGAGTGGACTCCGCTCGGCGAACGCCTCGTGCGCCTGCTTCTCGCTGAGGACGACCTTCGCCTTCGGTCAGTCCTGACGCGGGGGCTTGAGGCGCACGGGTACGTCGTGGATGCCGTGACCACGGGCCCCGAGGCGCTCGAGTACCTGCGCTTCTATGACCCCGCCGTGATCATCCTTGACTGGCGGATGCCTGGCCTTACCGGCGTCGAAGTGGTCGCCCGCCTGCGGGCCCAGGGTCGCGCTACGGCCGTCCTCATGCTCACGGCTCGCGATGCGCCAGCGGACCGCGTGGCCGGTCTCGATGCCGGGGCCGATGACTACCTCGTCAAGCCCTTCGACTTCGAGGAGTTGGTAGCCCGCGTCCGGGCCCTCTTGCGCCGACCGGGCAGTCCCGACGCGCGTCAGCTGCGACGTGGCGGCCTCAGCCTCGACCCGGCCACCCGCGAGGTCGCGTCGCGCGACGGGCCGGTCCACCTGACCCGGACCGAGTTTGCCATCCTCGAGCTGTTGATGTTGCGCGCTCCGGCTGTAGTCGAGCGCGCGCAGATCGCCCAGCACGCCTGGAAGGACGAAACGGTGCCGCTCGGGTCCAACGTCATCGACGTGCGCATGGCACGCCTGCGGGCCAAGTTGGCCGGCACCGATACCCGGATCGAGACCGTCCGCGGGGCCGGCTACCGGCTGATCGCTTCATGAAGCGGCGCGTTGCCGCGGTGTTGCGCGAGCGCCCGACGCGGGTCGCGGCCGCGGCGACCTTGATCGTCGCCGCCCTGTACGTCCTGTTGGCGGTCGCGGTCGTGGCGATCGTGCAGCGCAGCCTGGTCGTCGAGGTCGATCAGCGCCTCGCCACCGAGATCGCGACCACGCAGCACCGCGCGGACGCTGCCACGTTCGTGCCGGGCCAGGACCCGGCGGACACGGACGACAGCCGTCGCTTCGACGCGCCGTTATTGGTCTGGCTCATAGCCCCCAGCGGCTCGATCATGGGCGATTCGCTCGCACCGCCGCTGCCCGCTGCCTTGGTGCGAGTCAGCCAGCCGACCAGCGCCACGATGGCGGGAACCGCGGTGCGGCTTTCCGGCGGGCCGATGCCAGATGGGTGGTTGGTCGTCGGCGAGTCGACCGCCCCGATCGCCAGCGCAGTCAGTACGGTGGTGCTGGCGGAGATGGTCGTGGCGCCCTTCCTGCTGGTCCTCGTCTTCGTGGGTGCGCTGATCGTGGGGCGGCGCGTGGCCGCTCCGCTGGAGCGGGCCCGGCGCCGGCAGCTCGACTTCACAGCCGATGCATCGCATGAGCTGCGCACGCCGCTGACGGTCATCGAGGCCGAGACGTCTTTGGCGCTCGTTTCGGCGCGTGACCCAGAAGCTGATCGACAGACCTTCGTGCGCGTCCACGACGAGAGCCTTCACCTGCGCGAGCTGGTCGGCGACATGCTCTGGCTCGCCCGCTTCGATGCGGCCCCACGGCCGCCCGAGGCGGCCCCGGTCGACCTCGGGACGCTCGCGACGGCGACCGCCCAGCGCTTCCGGGCCGTATGTGAGCAACGCAGCCTCACGCTCACCAGCGAGATCCAGGGGCCCGACAGCACGGTCATCATCGCGCCACCGGAGTGGCTGGTGCGCCTCGTGGGGGTCCTCGTGGACAACGCGACCAAGTACGCGCCACCTGGTGGCGCGGTCGCCGTGCGCGTCGCCGCGGGCGGTGGCCGGGTGCGACTCGTCGTCGACGACACGGGGCCCGGCATCCCGCTCGAGCAGCGGGCCCGCATCTTCGATCGGTTCCATCGCGCCACCGATGAGCAAGGCGGCGCTGGCCTCGGCCTGGCCATCGCCGACGCCGTCGTCCGTGCGACCGGCGGCCGCTGGACCGTCGGCGACGCCCCGGGTGGCGGCGCGCGCCTGGCCGTGACATGGCCACGGGCACTGGCGGGAGCGACGCAGCCCGCAGCGGAAGTGACCAGCTTGCCGGAGGATGCCGAGTCCGCCTGAGCGGCGTCCTATAGGTGAGCCTGATCGAGCGCCGACTGGAGCGACATCGCATAGCCCTCGCTGGTGTACGTGGCGCCTGACACGGTGTCGATCTGAGCGCTCTGGGCCTGCAGCGCCTCGCCGCGCAGGATGGGTACTGCGTAGGCCGCGATCGCCTGCGAGCGGAAGCGGTCGGATGGCACCTGCACCGCAATCACATCGGTGATCTTGCCGTTGGCGTATGAGATCCGGACCTGCACCGGCCCGAACGGCGTTTCAGAGACCTGGCCCGTCGCCTGCCCGGAGGCCGCCGCCGGGGAGCGAGGGGTGCTCGATGACGCCGGCGGCGGAACCGAGGCGCCTGCGACCGCCGGCGTCGTGGTCGGTCCGGCAGTCGGCGGTGGTGAGCTTGGAGCGGTCGGCGCAAGACCAGCAGTCGGTGGCGCTGCGACCACTGCGGTTGGACCGAAGCCGACCGTCATCTGGGGCGTCTTGAAGTTGAGGAGGAGCACCAGGGCGATGGCCGTCAGTACGAGGGCGATGAGGCCGCGGCGAGGCGCCATGACGTGACCTCCGGCTCAGTACTCGAAGCGCTCGGCGTGCACCTGCGCGGGGGGCACACCGAGCGCTGCCAAGCTGGCCACGGCGGCAGCCATCATCGGAGCCGGACCGCACAGGAAGACGTCACGCCGCCGGACGTCGGGCACTAGGCCCAGCAGCATGTCAGGCGCCAACGGGTCTTCCGGCAACTCCGCGCTGCCCCGCCGCCCCACGAGGTAGTGGACGGCCGCGCCGCGCTGTGCCATGAGCTCGTCGAGTTCAGCCCCGAACACCACGTCGTCCCAGCTGCTGGCGCGGTACAGCAGGGTGAGGCCGTTCGGCGGGGCCGGGAGTTCCTCCAACAGGGCCCGCAGCGGGGTGATGCCGATGCCGCCCGCGATGAGGAGGCTCCGCTGTCGCGTGCGGCGCGCCCCGGTGAGGACACCATACGGACCCTCCACGAAGATCCGCGTGCCTGGCGTCAGGTCCCACATCGCGCTTGAGCCGTCGCCGAGGGCCTTCACGGTGAGCCGCAGGAATTGCCCATTGGGAGCTGCCGAAAGCGAGTACGGATGGGCCCGCCACCAGCCGTCACGCGCCAGGAAACGCCAGGTGAAGTACTGCCCAGCGCGAACGGGCAGCCGTCCGAGCTCACGGCCGGTGACATACACCGACAACACATCCGGCGACTCCTGTACGACCTGGGCCACGCGCAGGCGATGGCGCAGGTTGACCCTGATGGGCTGGCCTACACGGAACGTCAGGATCAGCAGCGCCGTAACGGCGTACAGGGTGATCCAGTAGATGCGGGCGAGCGGGTCGCTGGAGAAGTCGGTGCCGACGGCAAGTTGGTGGGCGAAGGCCAAAGCTACGGCCAGGTACGCGTATAGATGGATGCCGTACCACGTCTCGTAGCTCACCCGACGACGCACCGCGCGGACCGAGCTGACGCCGACCGCAACGAAGAGGGCCATCCCTGCGGTAGCCATGAGCACGTACGGATAGGTCGTCAGCAACGTCCAAGCCTCGCCGATGAACGACTGCTGATCCCCCATGGCGTAGCCGATCGTGGTCAGGACGCCGTGTCCGACGAGCAGCCACACCGCACTGAAACCGACCCATTTGTGCGCCTTGGCCAGGCCGTCCATGCCGAACCGCTGCTCCAACCAGGGGCTGCGCGCCATCAAGATGAGCTGGATCAGGATGAGGTACGTGCCGAGGAGCGCTGTGAGCTGACCCTCCGCTGTGAATCGGCCAGCCGTGGTCGCCAACTCCTGTAGGCCACCGTGGCGGACCCACATCCCCACCACCAGCAGACCGTTGGCCACGGCGAGGAGCGTCAGGTCCAGCGGCCCGATGGTCGTCCGGGTTGGCGCAGCAGCGGAGCGGGCATGGGATGGTACGGCGACCATTTGCGAACTGTGGCGGCCGTCGCCTGTCCAACACATGACGAGGGGACCCGCAGACCCGTAAGGCCTGATGAAGGCTTCTCAATGACACGTCGCGACCGATTGACGTTGAGGGGTGGCGCGCCTAGGGTGGCTGCAGGGGCAGATGCTGCCCGCAGACCTGGGCTCGTCGGTGGAAGATGAGATCGGACCCGATGTCGTGCGACGCTTGATCGACCACGGCTCCGCTCCGTTTGAAGGCACGCGCCGCGTCGACTCCGTCATGGGCACCATCGTCAGCCTGGACGTTCGCGGTCCTGCATCCGCCGCCACGCTGGAAGGTGCCGTCAACGTCTTGCGTGACGCGGACACGCGGTACAGCCCCTACCTGGCCGACAGCGAGCTCAGTCGACTCGCCAGAGGTGAGCTGGAAGAACGCGAATGCAGCGCCGAGTTGCGCCACGTGTTGGCGCTGGCCGACGACCTCTGCCGCACGAGCGACGGTTACTTCGACGTCCGCCACCATCGACCAGACGGTCGGCTCGACCCATCCGGCCTGGTCAAAGGCTGGGCAACCGAGAAGGCGGCCCATGTCCTCGACGCGGCCGGCCTGCACAGCTATTGCCTCAACGTGGGTGGGGATGTCATCGCGCGAGGGGGCCCCGAACAAGGCCGAGGATGGCGGGTCGGCATCCGCCACCCCGGTGACGCGTCGCGGCTCGCCAGGGCGCTCGAGGTGCGCGACCTGGCGGTGGCCACATCGGGGTCCTACGAGCGAGGTGACCACATCTGGGACCCGCACACGGGCACGCCTGCGGCCGACTGGGCGAGCGTCACCGTCGTGGGGCCGAGCCTCACGTACGCCGACGTGTACGCCACGGCGGCGTTTGCGATGGGTCGCCGCGGCCTTGCCTGGGTGGCCGCCCATCCCGGCTACGGTGCCTACGGCATCGACACCGACGAACAGGCGACGTGGACGACCGCCCTCGATGAGTTGCTCGTCCCGCGCGTCTGAGGGGTCAACGACCCGGCTGTGCGGGCCCAACCGGGGTCTGACGGGCTTGGCTAGATGCCCACGATGCTGCCGGCGGGCACAAGGTTGATGCCGTCGGGCGTGTTCAGCTGCCCGGCCGACCGGGCGGGCACGTCGGTCCGGCCGTACTGCCACACGATCGTGTCCGTGCGCGGGTCGATGATGATCACGCGATGGCGGAAGTCGTCGTTCAGCAGGATCGTCCCATCGGAGAGTGGCACCGCAAGGCTCGGGTGGTCCAATCGCCCTGCGCCCGAAGCCGGCGTATAGCGCCAGAGGAGGTGGCCGGTCGGCGACACCTTCACGATCCCACCCGGGGCCGCGTAGTCGGCCACGATGACGTTACCCGCGCCGTCGAGCTGCGCGTCGGACGGATAGCTGACGGGCACGTGGATGTCGAACACCACACGACCTGCCGCGTCGAGCCGCACGACCCGGGAGCCCCGGATCTCGGTGATGAGCAGCCCGCCATCCGCGAGGGGCGTGTCGCCATTCGGTTCGTCGTAGCTGTACGGCGGGGCATCCCGACACACCCCGGTGTGGCCCCACTGGCGGACCACCTGCTTATCGGGCGCGATCTCCAGGACGCGGCAGTTGAAGATGTCGGCAACGGTCACATCGCCGTTCGGCAGGGGGTAGGCGTCGTCCGGGGTGTTCAGGTAGCCAGCGCCGGCGCCGGCACGCCCGTAGTGGCCGTATTCCCACACGATGCGGTGGGTCGCGATGTCGATCCGCACGAGCACCTGGCGCATCTCCTCGTTGGCGGAGATGGTCCGGCCGTCGGGCGACAGGAAGGCGTCATCGGCGCTGAACGACTGGCCGGGCGGGAGGCTGCCAGCCACCGGAAAGCGCCACAGGATCTGCCTCTGCGCGTCCACGATCAGGATCCGGCCATTCCCGCGGTCCGCGATCAGCAGGTCGCCCGCGAACGCCCCGCGGGGGATCGGCACTGGCGACTGTTGCGAGATGGACGGTGACGGACTGACCACCAGAGCAGGCGCCAGGGCGACGAAGGACGGCCCGGCCGAGGCTGAACCAGCAGCGCCATACGTCCGGTCGGCGGGCGGCGTGGCACGCTGGCCACTCAGGAGGGCGGCCGCGAGCAGGACCACTGCACCCCCCGCGCCTGCGGCCGCGAGGCGCCAACGGATCCGCCGTCGCCCAGGGGGGGCACCGACGCGGCGAGCCATGTGTCGGCCGTCGGAGCGGGGCTCTCGGGGCGTCACCTGTGGGTCAGGACATGGCTCGGCACGGTCAGCCGTCCACCCTACGGCGGCGTCCGGAACCACGGCCTGCCGATCCGACCACAGGGCCATGTTCACTGGCGCCGCCTGTCCAAAGCGTGACGATCGGAAACACATCCCCCGCAGTCCGTCGTAAGGCTTCTTAATCACGTGCCCGCGTGGTCGGTCATGGAGCAGACCAGGCGTCGACCGGATGACAAGCCCGTCGAGTCAGCTGGCGAGTCGGATCACCCCGGTCGCAGCGTTGATGCTGATGGGGAGCTCCGTAAGCGGCAGAGCAGCGGGCCCCCGCAGGACGGCGCCCCGCGCCCGGGCGTCGAACGCGGCGCCATGACACGGGCACAGGAAGACATCCTGGCCACTGTCGAATTCGACCGTACACCCGGCATGGGTGCAGACCGCATCGAAGGCGAGCACACGACCGTCCGACAAGTGGACAAGGACGGAGGGGTCACCGGTCGCAGGGTCCTGGAACGGCTGGCTACCCAGTCGAGTTACCGTGGCCAGATCGCCGACGGTGGGCCCGGTGCCCTGGGCAGCGCCGGCGGTGGCCGTGGCGCGCGCGGTGGCGCCAGCCGGGCGCGTGACGCCTGCGACCGCCCCGGCACGTCGGCTGTGCCAACCGAGGAGGGCTGCCCCACCACCGAAGGCCACTGTCAGCGCGGCGAGCAGCGCCCCTTCCAGAAAGCGCCTGCGCTCGAGGTCGGCCGCCTCAGCCTCGTCCGCCCAGGCCCGGGGCAACACTGCGCCGCGTGACCCGTCGAGCCAACCTCGTGCGATAGCCCACCGCCGAATGACGCCAGCCAGGGACAGGATCCCGCCGTCGCCGACAAGCCCGAGCGTCAGCCATCCCGCCAGGTACGGGAGGTCCGGGCCGAGGTAATACGGATGCACCGCCCATGAGGCCGTGAGCCATAGGAGCGCCGCCATGGCCGCGCCGCCCCAGGCACACCAACGCCCCAGCAGGCCGGTCAGGGCACCGAGCCCGATGGCGATCTCGGCGAGGGCGATCAAGACGCCCAGCGGTACGGCCAGCGGTTCGCCCAGCGTCCCGATGAGCGGCGCGAGGGGCGACGTATGAGCGAAACCTGCTAGCTGCGCGGCCAGTGAGGTGGGCGAGCTCGAGTCAAGGAATGTCGGGTCGAACCAGAGCTTGTCTAGGCCGGCGTAGACGAACGTGCCGCCCAGGAACAGCCGCAGCGGCAGCATGGCGAGCCCGAGGCGACGATCGGCAGGCGTGGTGTCAAGCGAGGATGGCGCGACCGACTGGCCGGGCGACCGGCTACGCCGGGCGCGTCGCCTTTGGCTGCTCACAGTGCCGGCGCCCTGGCCACGCTCGCACCGTCAGCCGTCGCACCACGGCTGCCGCGCCGTCGCGTCCGATCGACATACGCCGATCGCACGCCGGTGGCCACCTCGATGACTCGATACCCGACAGGGTTCAAGGCGAGGTCCCACGCCCCGATGTCGTGCACCTCACGGCCGCCGAAGCCCGCCTTGACCTGGTCGATCCCTGGGTTGACCAAGCCCCACATGTGGTAGGTCGTGGCACCCGCGAGCCGTGAGGCGCGCATCGCCTCCCACCTCAAGAGGTAGTTGGCGCGGGTGGCCGCCCCTGCCGCGGTCATCCCCCAGTACAGCTCGACCACCCGCCCGCCACAGCGAACGACGAGCAGGGCCGCAACTGGCTGGTCGTCAGCATCCTCGGCCAGCAGAAGCCGTGCCATACCGGAAGGACGGAAGGCGCTCCAGACATCGCGATAGGCCTGCTCGGTCCTGATCAGCAGGTCCGTCCTGGCAGCCGTTTCCCGGTAGATCCGGTAGAAGGCGCCCAATCGATCGCCCTCGGCCTCGACGACCCATATGCGGTTTCGTCTGGCTCGGGTGATGTACTGCCGCCACTTACCGCGCAGTTCACCCCACAAGGCAGCTTCGTCGGCGGTGAGGTCGATGAGGCGCGTTGAAGCCGGCTGGACCGATGGCGCGCGTCGCCATCCGAAGGCCGCGAGCGTTCGCACTACGGCTTCAGCGGAAGCGCCGGCGTCCTCGACGGGGGGGTCGATACGGACGGGGGATACCCGCTGGCGGGCGAGTGCGGGGTCGTAGCTGAGCGTGGTGGTCACGGCGAGGATGGTTTCGGGTGGCCAGGTTGCGGCCACGGGACCGCGAGGCACATAGTCGAATCGCCACGGGAGCGGACGACGGACGATGGTCAGGACCTGCGCCGCGACGGCGGTGTCGCCGGTCCCTGCGACGAGGCGCTCCGCCTGCCAGCGGTTGGCGGCCTTGACCGTCGCCCATGCCGTGGTCTGAAGGTACGAGCCGAGGTCGCGGGAGGCGACGAGTGCGTCCCAAGCTGCCGGCGGGGCCCGCAAGCCTTCCCCGTGTGCAGCCCAGGGTCGCCCAAGCCGCACTGTCATCGGCGAGCGGCGGGCGCGCCGACTCGCCCGACCCTCAATGGGAGGGTGGGATCAGTGGCCGATGGGCACGTCCGAGGGCGCTGCAGGTCGGTTAGGGTGCGCCAGGGCACCTGTCAGCAGGGTGACGATGCGAATCGGCCACTGATCGAACAGTGCTATACATCCTCGACGTGCATCACCGGGGCCGTTGTGTCTTACGGGGTGGCGATCCAACCGCGCCTGTCGCGGAGGTGATCCTCGGCAAGTCAGTGCACGACGCGGGTGTTAGCCGCCGGACTTCGACCGCCGAAGGGCTAGCCCGCTCCGATGCCGAAGAACCGGCTGATGCCCCAGGTGAGGAGCATAGCCATCGAGCCGCCCACAACGTTGCGCACGATCGGACGAGTCCAGGGCGACCCGGAGATCACCGCGCTCGTCCACCCGGTGAGCAACAGCCCGATAAGCCCCAGCGTGACCGTGGCGGGGATCCGCCACTCGCTGGGGCTGAGTAGGATGGCCGCGAGTGGCAGCGCGAACCCGGCGGTGAATGACACCGCGGACGCGATCGCCGCGTGCCACGGGGTGGTCAGCTCGTGCTGGTGCACGCCGTACTCGGCGCGAAGGTGGGCCGCGAGCGTGTTGTGTGCCGTGAGCTCCTTCACGACAGTCCGCGCCGTGGCCTCCGAGAGGCCCTGATCTTGGTAGACCTCGACAAGCTCGTCGAACTCCTCTTGCGGGGTCAGCTCCAGGTCGCGCCGCTCCTTGGAGATCAATGCTTCTTCGGTATCGCGCTGACTTGACACCGAGACGTACTCGCCCATGGCCATCGCCGAGGCACCTGCCAGAAGTCCGGCCACCCCAGCGAGCATGATGGCGTGCAGGTTTGTGGGGTCGGCCGCCGCCACCCCGATGGTGATGCCGGCTCCTGACACCACGCCGTCATTGGCGCCGAGAACCGCCGCGCGGAGCCAATTCAGCTTGGTACCGAGGCCGCCGAACCCGACGGTCTCGCGGTCATCGGGTGGGCTGCTGGGTTTATCTGCTCTGGTCATCTACCTGCCGCTTATACGTAAGGGGTGCTGTCTCAGTAGGGTGACACTTGGCGAACCGCGCCCCGAGGGCCGATGCGCCCGTCATCAGGGGCCTTCAGCCTCCATGATCGGCGCCGGCCACGCGGGCGACGGCGCGGGGCGCTGATCGGGCAAGCTCGAATCGTGCCAGCGGGATGCCGCGTCTCGCAGGTCGCCGGCTATCGCGCTGGCGATGCTGGCGTCGGCCCGTCCCATGGTCCGGCAGCCCATCAAGCGGCCGACGGGCCCGCCGTTTGCCTTAGGGTCAAGAGCGCAACGACGTCGGTCGGGCGGGCATCGAGGCCCGCACGCGCCGCACCCAGAGTGGGGCCACGGCCGACCTAGCGGCTCGCGGCTGTGGCATTTGCTGTGTCAGCCGCCTCGGCCATCCGCGGGCCACGGAATCGGCACGAAGTGGAGCCCCCGGTGGGATTCGAACCCACGACCTCCCGCTTAGAAGGCGGCTGCTCTGTCCACTGAGCTACGGGGACCCGCGGCCAGTCTACCCGCGGACACAGGCTGAATGACTTCATCGGTGACCCGGCGCGCTGTGGAGCCGCACGCTTTGCACCTGGCGGCGACAACGACGGAGGAGGACGTCCGGAACCGTCATTCGGGCTCGCTCCACCGTCGTTCGTTGCGTGCGGCGCAAGATCCGGCGGGGGAAGGGGCGTTCCTCCGTCGTTGTCGCCGCTGCATGCAAACCGCGCTGAGTAGGACGGGGCCAGGGCCGCGGGGAGCGCGGGGGAGCGGTGCTTGCGGCGTCGCACGGCTGACGGTACAGTGCGCGCTGCAGCCGAATGGACCGGCCGCGAGTAGATGAGGAGGGGCGCCATGCAGACGACGACAGCCCTCCCCTCTCCCCGCCGGTCCGATCTCGCCGAGGGCCTCGCCCCGCGCTGAACCACTCCGACCGTCGGGGTCACCTAACCCCCCGACGCATCTGGAGTCTTCTGCGTGCACGAACCAGTCTTCTCCGCGCCTACGATGGCGCCCTCGCCACAGCGACCGACCCCCGCGTGGCTCATCGAAGCCGGCTACCAGGACCGGCGACTTGGCGTCCTGAAGTCCGGCAAGGAGGCCGAGGTCTTCCTGGTCGAGCGCAGCTCGCCCGAGCGGACCTGCCTGCTCGCCCACAAGCGGTACCGCCCGCGCGATCCCGGGAAGGGTGAGCTGGAGGAGCTGGGCTTCTCCAAGGGCACCGTCTATCGGAACGATGCCGTCTATCGCCGCGGCTGGCATCTGCGCACCCGCGACCAGCGGGCGGTCGACCGTGGCACGGACCACGGCCGTGACGTCACGGCCGGCATGTGGCCTTCCAACGAGCTGGCGATGCTCGGCCGGGCCTGGGCGGCGGGCGCCAACGTCCCCTACCCGGTGGAGCGGACGGAGGATGGCCTGCTCATGGAGTTCATCGGCGACGAGTCCCTGGTCGCGGCGCCGCGCCTCGTGAACGCCGCCCTGGATCGCGCCGCCCTTGGCCAGGCCTGGCAGCAGCTACTCGGTGACCTGCGACGCCTGACCCGGGCGGGCGTCGTCCATGCCGACCTGTCGGTCTACAACCTCCTGTGGTGGAAGGGCCGGGTGGTGGTCATCGATTTCCCGCAAGCCGTCCACGCCATCACCAACCCCGCCGCAGCCGATCTCCTGCACCGCGACGTGGTCAACGTGGCGACCTGGTTCGGCAACCGCGGCCTGCGCCTGGACGCTGAGGCGACGTTCGTGGACCTGCTGCGCGACCTGCCATGAGGCTGGACCGGCTCGAACGTGCGTGCTAGCATCGCCGCCCCGCGCGCACCCTCCGCGCCACGCGCAGCTACGAGGCTCTCCCCGCGTGCCAACGCCTCGCCCCACGCCCGCCGTCACGCCCGTCGCTCGGGCACGACCGCGACTTGGCCAGACCTCGCTGGGGCTCGTTCCCGAAGCGATCTCGCTCCCGTCGCTGCCGCTGGAACCCGAGTGGAAGCTCCAGCAGCGGCTGTGGGGCCATGCGTTCCACCCCATGTGCAGCTACCTGGCGATGTTCCCGGCCGGCCTGGCCCATGCCTTCATCGCTCGCTACTCGCGGCCCGGCGACGTCGTCCTTGATCCCTTCAGCGGCCGCGGGACCACGCCGCTCCAGGCCTGCGCGGAGGGCCGGCTGGGGGTAGGCGTCGATCTCAACCCCATGGCCGCCCTGCTCACGGCGGCGAAGGTCGACGCTCCGACCCAGGCGGATGTCAGCGCCCGCCTGGGCCAGCTCCACCTGCGCTTCCTGGACGAGCGGCTGACGTGGCAGGCGCTGGCCGACGCCGCCCTCGCGGCACCCGGCCGTGGCGGGGCGCCCGTGCCAGCGGCGAGTGGGGGTGCTGACTCGACCCCGCTGCCGCCCGAAGTGGCTCTGGCCTTCCATCCGCGGACCCTGGCCGAGCTCCTGTTCCTGCGCCACGAACTGCACGCCCTGGACGGGCCGGCAGCCCTGGCCGACCGGCGCGACCGGTTCATCGCCGGGGCCGTGCTGGGCATCCTCCACGGGCGCAGCGCGACCTACCTGTCCGACCTGATGCCCAATTCGTTCAGCATGGCGCCGCGGTACGTGCGCGAGTTCGTGGCCCGGACGGGCTTCCGGGCGGCCGAACGCGACACGTTCGGCTGCATCGAGGCCAAGCTGCGGCGCCTCTACCGCCAGGGCGTGCCGCCGGTGCGTGGCGTGGCCCTGCGAGGCGACGCCCGGACTGCCGCGGCGCCGGTGCGGGCGGCCCTGCGGGCCCGCGCCCTGCCCGAGCGCGCCCGACTGGTCATCACCAGCCCGCCGTACATGCGCGTCGTCAAGTACGGCTACTACAACTGGCTGCGGCTGTGGTTCCTGGGGGTCGATCCGGCCGCCGTCGACGCGGAGCTCGACGATGCCCACCGCCTGCCCGCCTACGTCGACTTCCTGCGCCAGGTCCTGGGCGACCTGACCGGCGTGCTGGCGGATGACGCCGTGGTGGCCCTCGTCATCGGCGACGTGGCGATGGACCGCGGGCGCGCCTTCAGCGGCGGCTTCGGGCTGGCCGAGACGGTCTGGGAGCAGGCCGCGGAGCCCGCCGGCTACCGCCTGGCCGGCCTCGTCGTCGACGACATCGCGGCCCATCGCAAGCTCACCCGCATCTGGGGCGCGGAGGCCGGGCGGGCCACCACGACCGACCGCGTGCTGGTCATCTCGCCTACGGAGCTGGGGCGCCGGCGGGCCCTGGCCGGGGCGACGCTGCCGGTCGACTGGACCTGGCCGCCGCCGAGCCGGACGCGCCTGGGCTAGGCCCACCCGAGCGGGTCCGCCGGAACGGTACACTCGTCCCGATGCGCCCCTTCTACCACCCCGACGACCTGGCGGCGATGGATCCGCTCGTCCTCATGAAGAACCTGGACCACGTGCGGATGACCAGCCGCCGCCTCAGCTACGTGCTGCAGGGGCAGGTCCATCTGTACGTGCCCGAGGCGAACCAGCTGCGGGATGAGATCGACCGGTACGTGGAGGCGGAGCGGCAGATCGAAGGCGAGATGGCGAGGCGCCGCATCCGCGCCTGAGATTCAGCTCGCGGTCCGTTCCTCGCCGATCACCTCGCGCACCAGCGCGGCCAGGCCCGGCATCTCCCCAAGGGTGAAGCGGATGCCGTGGTCCGACAGCTCGGCGAAGCCCCAGTCGCGGTACGCCCGGTGGGCGGCCACGGCACACATCTCGTCGTAGAGCTCGGGCCACGCCACGCGCCGCCGGCGGCGGCAGAAGCGGACGAACTCGACGGCCTCGTCGCCCGCCTCGCCCGCGGCGCCAGGGGCGGCGCCGGCAGGGATGACGGACCTGGCGAGGCGTGCTTGCATGGTCAGGGCAGGACCTTTCGTCACGACTATCTTCCCTGCTGGCGGCGGGCGCGCGAGGACCGGGTCTGAGCGCGTGCCGAGGCCAGAACGGACCGATCACCGCACGGTGGTCGCGTGGGGCGACCCGGGGGGACCTGCCCGTGATGAGTGCTTGGCTATGGTACCTCCGCGAGGCGTTTCGCGGGTAGGGATCTGTCCACCAAGTTGTCCACCAAGTTGTCCACAGGGGTCAGGCGGGGCGCCGGCGGACCCCCAGGCCGGGCCGGTCGGACAGGTGCCAGCGGCAGGCCGCGTCGAGCTCCAGGCCCTCGTAGGGGTCGTCGGCGAGCAGCAGGTTGCCGTCAAGGTCGACCCAGTCGACGAGCCCCGCGACCGCCACGGAGGCCGCCACGCCGACGGTCGTCTCCTCCATGCAGCCGAGGAAGATGCGGAAGCCCGCCGCCCGGGCCTGCTCGATCATGCGTTTCGCCGGGCCGACGCCGCCGACCTTGGCCAGCTTGACGTTGACGCCCTGGACCACGCCGACCAGGGCATCCAGGTCGGTGGCCACCACCGCGCTCTCGTCGGCCACGACCGGCAGCGGACTCACACGCTGGAGGGCTGCCAGGTCGGCCAGGCGATGGGCGAGGAACGGCTGCTCGATGAGTTCCACGCCAAGGCGGACCAACTCGGGCACCAGGCGCTCACCGTCGGCGAGGCTCCAGCCCGTGTTGGCATCGACGCGGATCGGCCCGCCGTAGACGGCTCGCACGGCCTCGAGGGTGGCCAGGTCGCGCGGCCCACCAACCTTGATCTTGAGGGCTGGGAAGTGCGAGGCCCGGGCCGCCCGCTGGGCCACCACCGCCGGCTCATCCAGGCCGATCGTGAAATCGGTGGGCGGCACGTGGCGCGGTGTGCCAAGGAGCTCCGGCAGGCCCAGCGCGAGGCGCTGCCCGGCCAGGTCGTGGAGCGCGATGTCGAGGGCGCACTTGGCCGCTCCGTGGTGACGGATGCCGTCCTCCATCGCCTCGTCGGCCGACCGTAGCCAGGCCCTCACCGACTCGAGCTCGTCGGGCATCGGGCCCAGCGGCACCAGCGCCTCCAGGAGGAGCGGCAGGACGACCGCCATGGTGGCGACCGTCTCGCCGTAGAACGGGTCGGGGAAGCCCTCGCCGAGCCCGGTCGGACCACCGGCCTCCTCGAGCTCCGCGATCAGCGTGGTGGCGACCCGGTCGTCGACCGACCTTGCGATGCGGAAGGGGTCCTTGAAGGGGATCTCGTGGACGCGCCAGCGCAGCTGCCAGCGGCCGGCCCGCGCGCCCTCGCTCACGACAGGCGCTCGCGGAGCGCGTCCATGAGCCGCTCCCCACCGAAGCGGTAGGGGTCGTCGGTGGGCAGACCGGTCAGGTCGGCGGTCTCCGCGATGGCCCGCCGGGCGTGTGCCTCGCTCAGCGTCGAGGTGTTGAGAGCCACCGCGGCGACGACCGACGGGGCGACGAGGGCGGCCACCTGCTCGTGCAGCCGGATGAACTCGGGCAGCGGCTGGAGCGGGAAGGACGCCTCGGGCAGGTGGTCGAAGTCGTGCCGCTCCAGGCCCACCCGATGGACCATCACCATCGCGTGCGGTGTGGTGCCGTGGATCAGACCGAGCGTGACCGAGCTGTAGGCGGGGTGGTCGAGCGACCCCTGTCCTTCCACGAAGACCCAGTCGCCGAGCGCCTCGCCCTGCTCGACCAGGGACTCGCAGGCGCCGTTGAGGAAGTCGCTGATGACCCGGTCGACGGTCACACCCCAGCCGGCGATCATCATGCCGGTCTGCCCGGTGGGCACGAACACACTTGCCAGGCCGGCCTGCTGAGCTGCCCGTGTCAGCTCGAGCGCGACGCTCATCTTGCCGATGGCGCAGTCGGTGCCCACGGTGAGGATGATCTTCTTGCCCGGCAGGTGGCGCCGGCCCACGGCGGTCGCCGTCTGGTCCGGGGCGCGGCGGAAGTCGACGATCGAGACACCATGAGCCCGGGCCGCCGCGGCGAACTCGGGGTCGTCGCCCAGCATCGTGTGGAGGCCCGAGTGGATGTCCAGCCCCTGGTCGATGGCGTGGAGGATCATGGCGCGCCAGGCCGGCGGGAGGCGGCCGCCGGTCGGCGCGATGCCGATGAGCAGGGTGTCGGGGTGGCGCGGGAGGGCCTCATCCAGGCTGGCCACGATGGGGATGTCGAAGCCCTCGCCCATGTCGTCGCGGACGTTGCCGGGGACACGCGTGGAGTCGATCACGGCGACGATGACATCGCGCCCGTAGCGGATGACGCCGCGCGCGGTCTTGCCGCCATGGGGGTTGAAATGGCCCTCGGCGAGGATCGCCAGACGGCGCGGCGTCGCTTGCGGGTCCACGGTGGCGAGTCTACCGGCTGCGCGGCCGTGGAGAGTAGATTGCGCTGGTGAGCTTCGACGTCGCCGCGGACGCCTACGACCGCTTCATGGGCCGGTACTCGCGGCTCCTGTCGCCCCAGCTGGCGGACCTCGCCGGGGTACACGCCGGGCAACGGGTGCTCGACGTCGGCTGTGGCCCCGGCGCCCTCACGGCCGAATTGGTCACGCGGCTGGGGCCCGTCGCCGTGGCGGCCGTCGACCCCTCGGAGCCGTTCGTGGCGGCCGTCCGGGCCCGCTACCCCGAGGTCGACGTGCGACGGGCGTCGGCAGAGCGATTGCCGTTCCCGGACGGGATGTTCGACGCGGCCCTTGCCCAGCTCGTCGTCCACTTCATGGCGGACCCGGTCGGCGGCCTGACCGAGATGGCCCGCGTGACCCGGCGCGACGGCGTCGTCGCCGCATGCGTGTGGGACCACGGGGGCGGCCAGGGCCCCCTCAGTCTCTTCTGGCAGGCCGCGCGCGAGCTCGACCCCGAGGTGCATGACGAGTCACAGCTGGCCGGCGTCCGCGCCGGCCACCTCGCCACCCTGTTCGAGGCCGCGGGGCTCAGACAGGTCGAGGAGACGGCGCTCACGGCTGCCCTCGAGCACGCGACCTTCGAAGGATGGTGGGAGCCGTTCAGCGGCGGCGTCGGCCCCGCGGGCTCCTACGTGGCCAGCCTGAGCGCGGACCGGCAGGCGGAGCTTCGCGAACACTGCCGCGCCATGCTCCCCGTCGCCCCATTCGTGGTCACCGCCGTGGCCTGGGCGACCCGCGGGCTGGCCTAGCAGCAGGGAGTTGGTACCGCATATCGGATTCGAACCGATGATCTCCGCCTTGAGAGGGCGGTGTCCTGGGCCTCTAGACGAATGCGGCGAGGCGCGGGCCAGTCTAGCAAAGGCTCCCCGCCGCGTCCCGCGTCCTACAGGTGGTGTGCCTCGAGGAAGCCCTTGAGCGCCGCGGCCACCTGGGTGTGACTCTCGTCGCCGGCCACCAGGCCGTAGTGCGAGTGGGCGCCAAAGGGCAGGTACTCGGCCTCGATCCATTCGGCCAGGCGCTCGGAGTCGGGCTCGGGGTAGAGCCGATCGAGCCCCCCGCCGATGACCAGCCGGGGGCTGACCTGCAACTCCAGCGGCTCGATGGGGATGCCCGCCAGGACGTCGCGCCGGGCGGCGCCCGACTCGGCGCCCATCATGTGCTGGATCCGCAGCACGTCGCCGATCGACAGGTCGGGGTTCTGCCGGCGGATCTGCTCGGGCAGCCCCTGCCAGCCGATGAGATCGCGGCGGAAGAGAGCCGGCACCTCGCGCAGCTGATGGAGCTTGGCCGGGGGGCGCAGTTCCTGGGGCAGGGCCGGGCTGATGAGGACGAGGCCGGCCATCGCCTGGCGCTCGGCCAGCTTGAGGGCCAATAGGCCGCCGAGCCCATGGCCGACCACGACGGCGTCGCCGCCCAGGCGCCGGTGGGCGGCCTCCACGTCGCCCAGGTAGGTGCTGAAGCCCAGCTCCTCGAAGTCGGCGTTGTCGGACCAGTAGTGCGCCCGCAGGTTGACCGCGTGCGCCTCCCAGCCCCGGGTGGCGAAGTACTCCTGGTAGCGGTGCCAGACCCACGAACCGCCGAGTTCGCCATGGACCAGCAGCAGCGGCCGCCGGCGCGAGCGGCGCTCGGGCAGCCACGACTCGATGTGCACGCCGCGCTCCAGCAGGTCGATCTCATCCTTGCGGATGGGCCTGGCGGGCTGCGCGCGCTCCAGCGGCGAATGGGCGACGGGCAGGGTGATCGGTTCGTCGGCCATCGGCTCAGGACCCTCCCATATCGAACACCAGGCCGGTGGCCGGCTTGGGGGCGAAGTAGGTCGACTTCTGGGGCATCAGCTCGCCCGCCTCCGCCACGGCCAGCACGGCCTCGACGGGCGTGGGATCGAGCAGGAAGGCCGTGTCGGCCTCGCCTCGCCGGACCGCCGCGACGGCCTCGGCGGCATCGCTGGTGTAGCCGATGGCCCCGCCATCCGCGGCATCCTCGCCGAGGCCGAGGAGCTCGTGCAGCGCGACCGAGAGGACCGACACGTCCAGCCAGCGCAACGTCTGCGAGCCGTGCTCGTCGAGCAGTGGCGCCAGGGCGGCCGGCCGCGGCGTGAGGATGGCCGCGGCGTCGCCCGTGCAGACCCCCAGCCGTGGCGCCGGCCGTGGCTGGGCCATGGCCTGCATGAGTGCCTCGGCGGAGGGGCAACGATCGACGCGGAAGAGCCGCGCGGCGGCGTCCAGGAGGGCCGCGCCGGCGGGCCGGCCGTGGACGAGGCGGTGGGTCGGCAGGGTGGTGACGTGCGTCGCGGCCAGGTCGAACAGCAGGGTCATGATCGTGGCCGCCTGGGACCGCTCGCCGTGGAACAGCAGGGCCGTCTCGTACCGATGATGGCCGTCCGCGATCGTGATCGGCCCGCCCGACGCGCCAGCCAGCAGGGTCCGGGCCGCCGCACCGCGCGCCGGATCGTCCACCGGCACGACCCACAGGCGATGCTCGACCGCCCCGTCGTCGACCACGGCGGTGTCGGGTGGCACGGCCATCAGGGCATCCAGGACGACGCCCGCAGCCGGCCCGACGGTGCGATACAGACCGATGATCGGGCTGAGGTTGGCCTCGGTGGCCCGCAGCAGGGCGAGGCGGTCGGCCCGCGGGCCACCAAGGGTCCGCTCGTGCGGTCGTACGGGCCCGCCGGCGCGGAACGGCTCGAGACCCAGGCGGGCCACGAAGCCGCGCTGGCTGTGCCGCTCCGCGCCGGCCCTTGGCGTCCAGCACTGCTCATACGCGTAGACGGCCGGGCGGTCGTCGTGGACCAGCAGCCCCTCCGCCTGCCAGGCGTGCAGCGTCGCCGCCGCACGCGCGTAGCGGAGGTCCGCCGCTTCGCCGGGGACGGGCTGCGGCAGATCCAGGCGCACGGAGTTGTGGGGGTTTCGGGCGGCAAGGCGATCGGCCTGGGCGGGGCCGATGACGTCGTACGGCGGGCTGATCAGGTCGGCCAGCTCACCCGCGGCGGGCGCGTAGCGCCAACCGCGAAACGGGGAGACGATGGGCACGGCCGCATCCTACCCGAGGCCCCCGGGCCGTGCCGCGGTGGCTGCGCTAGCCTTGCCGATGTGTCTACTCGGTCCCCGTTGCCTGCCCTGATGCGCGCCATCGGGCTGCTCGTCGCGGGAGTCCTGCTGGCGGCCGCATGCGGCCAGCCGGACCCGGCACTCGCCACGCCGCAGAACAACGTGGGCCTGGTCCAGACGATGGCCCAGCATGGCCTCATCGTGGTCAGCCAGACCAGCGGGGATCCGGGCTGCAGCGAACCGGGCGTGGTGGCCAATGCCGTCCACTGGCGCGTCATGGCCTCGACCGACGCGGCCGCCCGTGACGTGTACATCTTCCGATTCCTGGATCGCGCCGCATTCCTGGCGGCTGCCTCGGAGGTGGACGCCTGCCAGGCCGAGTTCACGGCCAGCCAGACGCGCTTCGGCGGCGCGGTGACACGGCTTGACATCAGCCCCTGGCGGGTCTTCGGCGACGGGTGGTCGGCCGACCTCCGGGCAAGCCTCACGGCGGCCCTGACAGCCGCCGCCGGCAACGGCGGCCTGCAGCCGCCGGGCGAGGACCAATAGCACCTAAGTACACCTGGGTCAACCAAGGGGGGACCACCGGGGCAGGGACGCTGAGGGTGCGTGCGGCGAGGCTCCTTGCATGCGCCCCGTCCGCACGACTCGCAGCTTCGCGCTCCGCGTCTGGCTCGCCTTCGGTATCGCCGCGATCCTCACCACGAGCGTCGCCGCAGCCGCCGATGCGCCGGGCGCCGCCTCACTGCCCATCCTCCCGGTCGCGGCGGCCGTCACGGCTCCGGTCACCCCGATGACCGCCTACGCCGATGCCGGCACCTCCGGCCGCAGCCGGGCCTTGGCGGCCGAGACCACGGTGGTCGCGCCGGCCAAGGTCGCACCCGCCCCCAAGGCGGCCACGCCAAAGCCCAAGGCCGCCGCGCCGGCGACCCATGCCGGCCCGGTCGTGTATGCCGGCCGCAACCATTTCTGGTTCCCCTCCCTCGGCATCAACCAGGCTGTTTACGGCTACGCCTGCGACAGCAGCGCCCCGCCAGGACCGCAGGTCTACCGCTGGGGCTGCGCGGGCACCAACAACGTCTACCTGCTGGCCCATGCGGGCGGCAAGTTCGGCCCGCTGCACGACGCGTATGTGGCCGGACGGCTCAAGGCCGGCATGCTGGCCATCTACGCTGACAGTGCGGGCCACGTCCACTACTACCGGCTCGAGTGGGTCAAGGTCACCGCCCCGCTGGCCAGCTCGCACTGGGCCTGGGACCCGCAGGCGGTCAGCTCCCTGACGCTGCAGACCTGCCTGGGCGCGCAGAGCCAGTGGCGGATCTTCGTGCGCTTCGTCGAGGTTCCCAAGCCCTAGTCGTCCGGGTCGCCCGGGCGGGCGGCGCGGGGCCCGCGCTACGATGGCCTCGTGGCGTCGCCGGCCTCCCTCTCCGACTGGCCCATCTTTGGCCGTGATGCCGCCGACGTGGCGTGGCGGCCGGGCCCCGCCGACCTCGCCGACACCCGGCTGGCCCGGTTCCTGCGCACGACCGGCCACGCCGACCTGACCGAGTTGCAGCGGCACGCGGTGGCCGACCCAGGATGGTTCTGGGGCGCCGCCGCGGATGATCTGGCCCTCCCCTGGCAGCGTCGGCCGCGGAGCGTCCTGGATCTCAGCGGCGGGCTCGAGTTCGCCCGCTGGTGGACCGGCGGGGCCTTCAACTACGCCGCGGCGGCCCTCGAGCCTCGCCTCGCCCGCGATCCCGATGGCCCGGCGATGGTCTGGGAGGGCGACGACGGCGACGTGCGCCGCCTCACCAACGCCGAACTCAGCACGGCCGCCCACCGAGCCGCGGCGATGCTGTCCGCGCGCGGGGTGAAGGCCGGCGACCGCGTGGGGATCCTGCTTCCGCTGCTCCCCGAGACGGTCGTCGCCGTGCTCGCCCTTGGCCTGCTCGAGGCCATCTACACGCCGATCTTCTCCGGCTACGGCGCGCCCGCCGTGGCGGCCCGGCTGCGCGACGCGGAGGCATCGGTCCTCATCACGGCCGATGGGTTCCTGCGCCGTGGCGCTGCCGTCCGCCTCAAGGAGACCGCCGACGCCGCGGTCGCCGAGGCGCCCACGGTGCGCCAGGTGCTCGTCGTGCGCCGCCTGGGTGACCGCGCCGGCTCGGTGCCCTGGACGCCCGGCCGCGACATCTGGTGGGATGAGGCGCTGGCCGACCCATCGATCGGTCGACTCGAGCCGGTCGGCCCGACGGATCCCGAAACGCCCTACATGCTGATCTACACGTCGGGCACCACGGGTCGTCCGAAGGGTGCCGTCCACGTCCACGGCGGCTTCCCCATCAAGGGCGCGCAGGACCTGGCCCACTCGTTCGACCTGGGAGTGGGTGACGTCCTGTGCTGGTTCACCGACCTGGGCTGGATGATGGGTCCGTGGGCCATCTCGGGGGCCCTGCTGCTCGGGGCCACGCTCGTGCTCTACGAGGGGGTGCCGGACTACCCCGGGCCTGACCGCCTGTGGGCCCTGGTCGAGCGCCATCGGGTCACCCACCTGGGCCTCTCACCGACCGTCATCCGGGCCCTCATGGCCCATGGGCCGGACCCGGTGCGCGCCCACGACCGCTCCAGTCTGCGGGTCCTTGGCTCGACCGGTGAGCCGTGGAACCCCGAACCGTGGTGGTGGTACTTCCGCGAGGTCGGCGAGGGCCGCTGCCCGATCATCAACTACAGCGGCGGGACCGAGGTCTCGGGTGGCATCGTCAGTGGCAACCTCCTGACGCCCATCAAGCCGTGCGGCTTCGGCGGACCCAGCATCGGCACGGCCGCCGATGTGATCGGGCC
This sequence comes from uncultured Anaerolineaceae bacterium, assembly GCA_964518505.1. Lineage (GTDB taxonomy): Bacteria > Chloroflexota > Limnocylindria > Limnocylindrales > CSP1-4 > DASPUH01. The sequence goes on from CAZFGT010000016.1 coordinate 42,603, forward strand.
GGACGGCGACAGCGTCCGCGGCGTGGTCGGTGAGCTGGCCGTCCGGGCTCCCCTGCCGGGCATGACGCGCGGCTTCTGGCACGACCGCGAACGCTACCTGGACGCCTACTGGCGCCGCGTGCCGGGGACGTGGGTCCACGGCGACTGGGCCGTCATCGACCCGGATGGCCACTGGTTCATCCAGGGCCGCTCCGACGACACGCTCAAGGTCGCCGGCAAGCGCGTCGGCCCGGCGGAGGTCGAGTCGGCCGCGGTCGCCCATCCCGACGTGATCGAGGCGGCGGCCGTGGGCGTGCCGCACGAGGTCAAGGGCGAAGTGATCGTCGTCTTCTGCGTCCTGCGCCCCGGCGCGGTGGACGGACCCGACCTGCGAGCCGATATCGCCGCCCGGGTCGTGGCGGAGATGGGCAAGGCCCTCAAGCCCGACGCCATCGTGATCGTGCCGACCCTGCCCAAGACCCGCAGCGGCAAGATCATGCGCCGCGTCGCCCGCGCCGCCTTCCTGGGCCAGGACCCGGGCGACACCTCCGCCCTGGAGGATCCCCGGGCGCTCGCCGCCATCCGTGAGGCGGCCTCGGAGCCCCGGCCCAGATAGCGCGGGGCTCGCCGGCTCGTCCCCGGTGGCGCCGGTGCTACCCTGCCCGCCCATGGATCTTGACCTTTCCCCGGAGCACGTCCTGCTGCGCCAGACCGTGCGCGACTTCGCGCGCCGCGAGGCGGAGCCCGTCATCGACGAGCACGAGCACGAGCGCCGCTTCCCCGGTGACGTCGTGGCCATGCTGGGCCCGATGGGCCTCCTTGGCGTGCCCTATCCGGAGGACGAGGGCGGGGCCGGCCTGGACACGCTCGCCTATGCCATCGCCGTGGAGGAGCTGTCGCGGGCCTGGGGCTCGCTCGGCATCATCGTCGCCGCCCACACCAGCCTGGGCTGCGGCCCGCTGCACATCGCCGCCACGCCGGCCCAGAAGGACCGCTGGCTCGTGCCGATGGCGCAGGGGCGGGTGATCGGGGCGTTCGGCCTCACCGAGCCGGAGGCCGGCTCCGATTCGGGCGGCACGCGAACGACGGCGCGCCACGAAACGGGTCCGGATGGTGGCACCTGGGTCATCGACGGGCGCAAACGCTTCATCACCAACGCCGGCCAGGCGGGGACGTACGTCGTGACGGCCCGCACCGGGGCGCGCCACGACGGGTCGCCGGAGATCAGTGCCTTCATCGTGGCGGCGGACACACCGGGCTTCAGCGTGGGCCGCCTGGAAGAGAAGATGGGCCTCCACGCGAGCGCCACCGGCGAGCTGCTCTTCGAGGGCTGCCGGGTCCCCGCCGACCAGATGCTGGGCGGGCGCGGTGACGGCTGGAAGATCTTCCTGCAGACGCTCGATGGCGGCCGCATCTCCATCGGCGCCATGGCCCTTGGCCTGGCCCAGGCGGCGCTGGATGCCAGCGTGCCCTACGCCCGCGAGCGCAAGCAGTTCGGGCGGCCGATCGGGGCGTTCCAGGGGGTCGCCTTCATGGTCGCCGACATGGCCACCGAGATCGAGGCGGCCCGGGCCATGGTCTACCGGGCCGCGTGGCTCAAGGACCAGGGCCGGGACTACGCCCTCGCCGCGGCCCAGGCCAAGCTGTTCGCCTCGGAGGTCAGCCAGCGGGCCACCAACAACGCCGTCCAGATCCACGGCGGCTACGGCTACGTCGAAGAGTTCAAGGTGGAGCGCTACCTGCGCGACGCCAAGCTGACCGAGATCGGCGAGGGCACCAGCCAGGTCCAGCGCCTGGTCATCGGTCGAAAGGTCCTTGGCCTGAAGATCGACTGACCGCGGGAGCCCCCGCCGCCCTCGTCATACCCACCCCGCGCGCACCAGGAGCCTCGAGAAACCCGATGTCCTTCATCCACTTCCTGCAGCACGACCCCGATGGCACCGCCCAGGCCCCGCGACCCACCTTGAGCGGCGGTGCCGCCGAGCCGGAGACCGTTCGCCGCATCGCCGGACGCCTGTCCGAGCTGGATCCGCTCCGGGCGGCCTTCCTGGCCGGGGTGGGCTACAGCCTGGCGCGTGTGGTGGCCGCCGACCTGGACGTCACCGACTCGGAGCGCGCGGAGATGGTGAAGCAGGTCGAGGCGTTCGCCGCGGTGCCGGCGGAGGAGGCGCAGCTCATCGTGGACCTTGCTGTGCACGAGGCGATGGCCGGCGCCGGCACGGACGACTTCTACGTCACGCAGCGCGTCCGGGCCCTGGCCACACCGGAGGAGCTGGAGCAGCTGCTGCACTGCCTGTTCGCGGTCGCCGCGCCCGGGGACGAGACGATCTCCTTCGAGGAGAACCGCACCATCCGCGAGATCTCCGACGAGTTGGGCTTCACCATGTCCGAGCTCAATGTGGTCCGCCGCACCTACGCCGACCGCATGGCCGTCGTCCGCATGGCCCAGGCCGCCGCGGACTCCCCCGCGGCCGCCGCCGACACCATCACCGCCGCCGGCCGCGACCCGTCCTGATGACCTGAGCCCAGCGGGGCGCCCCAACCCCTTCTCGCGCGTGCTCCTCCCTCATGAACCGCAAAGGTTGCTAACGACCGGCATAGCCGGGTTCCGCGGCGCCATGAACACCATGTGCACCACCCGACAGCGGAGACCCGCCGATTCGGCCACGGGGGATGTCTTCCGTTGTCCTTAGCAACCTTTCGTGTGCATGCGGGCGGGCCCACGGCGACCGCGTGTTCGAGGGGTACGGCCCATCCAGCGTCGGGCTGGCGGGATACCCCCAGCGCTCGGCGGTGAGCCAGCGCTAAGCGGCGGCCGGCACCATCCACGCATGCCGGCACGGGAGTCCTCAAGCGAGCGCGCCGCGCGCCACGTGGTTCGTCAGCTCTCGGCGCTCGGCCGGGAGATGCGGACGGCACGGCTGACGGCGGGGCTCACGCTGGCGCAGGTGGCGCGGGCGGCGGGCGTAACCGGGCAGCAGATCGGCCGTCTCGAGCGCGGACGGCTGAAACGGTTCGACGCACTCACCCTTGGTCGAGCGATGGCGGCGGTCGGCCTCACGCTCGCGATCCGCGCTTACCCGGACGGGCCGCCGATTCGCGACGCCGGCCACGTGGCCTTGCTGGGTCGGCTGCGCGCGCGCCTCGCGCCGGTATGGCGCTGGCGGCTGGAGGTGCCCGTGGTCGGTCTACCGGACCAACGATCTTGGGATGCGATGGCCGTGCTCGGCCGCGTGGCCATCGCCTTCGAGGCTGAGACGCGTCTCTACGACGTCCAGGCCCAGGTGCGTCGCATCCTCGCCAAAAGCGCGGACGGCCGCGCCGACCGAGTCATCCTCGTGCTCGCCGATACGCGCCACAACCGCATCGTCCTGCGCGAGGCGCGCGAGCTCCTGCGCTCCGACTTCCCGCTCGACACCCGAGCGGTGATGACCACGCTTCGAGCAGGCCGAGATCCTGGCGCCAACGGGATCGTGCTGCTCTAAAGGCTCGCCGTGGGCCCGCCCGCATGCACACGAAAGGTTGCTAAGGACAACGGAAGACATCCCCCGTGGCCGAATCGGCGGGTCTCCGCTGTCGGGTGGTGCACATGGTGTTCATGGCGCCGCGGAACCCGGCTATGCCGGTCGTTAGCAACCTATTCGGTTCATAGAAGTGGACGGACGCTGGTCCGCGTTTCGGGAGGCCTGTCGATCGGCGCCCCGCAGCGTCAGG